>JASEFA010000001.1 GCA_030019365.1 Bacillota bacterium | reverse complement strand
GAATTACTTGGCGTTTTCGGGGGCCAGGTGGGTGAATTACGTGACATCCAACAACCTTAACCCTTCGACCAGGTTCATCCATGTGCGCAAGGCGGTGACCCGCACTCCGCTTACCAGAGCACCCGGTTCGCGCGAAGTCAGTCTGAGCGGCGCGAGGCTCAGCCCAGCGCAAAGGTAGGACAAGGCGCCTATCACAAATGCCCCCCGCGTCCCTGCCCACGCAACACAGATCGCGGATATAGCAGGCGCCACAAAACGAGCAATCGACCCTGTGCCCGAGATAACCGAGTTGGAGCCGGTCGTACAGCCAGACCGTCTGCTCCCGCGACACCGCATCCAAGCCCCCGCCCTGACACCAAGAAGCTACTTCGCGGTGCTCTGACCCGGCGTCAGTATCTCCGTGACTCGGGCAACCTGATCCAGCAACAGCGCCAGACGATTCCATTCCAACTCCGCCCGCAAGGTGTCGCCGGAGAGCAGGGAATCCCTGATACCTGCCATGTGGCCTCGCATTTCCTGATAGATCGGCAAGAGGGCCTGGTGCATTATCGCCTGTTCCGGAGGAGGCGTGATCCTAGCTATCTTCTTCACCGCCCGGTCAAAATCATCCAGATGCTTCGACAGTGAGCTCAGCTCCTGCGGTGTGGCGGGACGGGCTTCGTCCTGACCGAACGTCTTCATACCCTCGCCTATAAACTGAAACAGGGCCGCATGCGCCTTGCTCCAGAGCGCGGCGTTCTCCGTGGGGCTGACCGTCCTGTGTATGAATTCGGGCACTATTGCGAAGCCACCACCGATAACGAGCACGAGCGCAAGCGCCGTAATCCCGGCCCTGTACTTCCTACCCCGTGGGCGGGGCTCTTGCTCGTGGGTCTTCGGAGCAGGCACAGGAAAAGGTTCCCGACTCGTTCCCGGTTCCTTCAGATTATGACCGCAGAAGGGACAGAGCAGAAACTCGCTTTTCAGTTCTTTTCCACAGGCCGGGCACTCAACCTTCAGGGATAGACCACAGTAAGGGCACGCTACGTACTCGTCGAGAAGATCGCTGCCGCAGCGGGGGCACCTGCGCGAAGCCGTTGAGGTAGCCATCCCTCCTCCAACACCGGGCTTGCTGGCACCCGCCGGCCGTTTCCCCACCTGGAGCAAAGTTGTTAACAGCATGACGGCGCCCAGGCCAACCGCCAGGGCCAGGGAAATGCGGCCCTCGCTGGATCTCGTCACAGGGGAACCAGAGAGCGCAACCGTGATTGCCAGGGCGATCAAGGCGATTCCAAGAACGATACTCACGACGTGGCCAGCCCTCACGTGATCGCCCCTTTCCCCAGTGACATCGACGCACAAGCGGAACTCACTGGCTCCCACCGCCCGGCGGCTACGGGATTGAATAGAATTTGAGATACTCCTTTGAAGTCAGCAGCGTCTTCTCGCGCTGGATGGCCTCTATCCTGTCTCTTTCCATCTGTATTTGCTGTAGAAGCCGATTGCGATACTGTTCCGTCTGTACGTTAGCCTGAGCGAGACTGTCCTCCAGTACCCTTACTCTTGAGTCGGCCAGGTGTAAGTAAATAGCGTCCGCCGCCAGCTCGGCCACGCCTGCCACTGGTCCTACAACCTTGAGGCCTGCCTGCTTGGACGCCGCTGTCAGAACGCCGACAAGTCCATTGCCCGCCTTTTCCCAGTCCTCCTGCGTACGCTTGGACTTCAGAACGAGCGCTTGCATATCGTGGGCACCGGTTCCCACGGCCGTCAGGTCAAGAACGTTCTCAAGGCTCTCGCTCACCCGCCCGGCAGCCTCTTTAAGAAAGAATGAGCCAAGGTTCTTCACGGCTTCAGCCCTTTCGTTCCTTGCCTCCTTCAAATCGTCTTTCAGGGCGTTAATGATCCTTTGCACGCCCGTTTTCTCCCCGGCCTCCTCGAACAGCTTCAACCGCCGCTCCGCAGTCTCCAATCGCTTCGTCGCCGCACCCAAAGTCGCGTCCAGTGATCTCACCTGCTTTTTGACCTTTGCATCATAAATGGCCTGGGCCTCTTCATCCGTCAGGTCAGTACGCCCGTATAGCACCCACCCCAGCTTAAGCTTAAGGTCCTTACTGCTGCTGAGATCAACGGCGCCGCCCTGGGAGGGTGGCTCGAAACCGATTATGCCGGACGGTGGCGAAGTCGTTGACGACTTTCCAGGTTCTTCAGGTTTCGCCGGCGCCGTCGCTGTTTTAGACTTGGTGGTCTGCTCGGGTTTCGTCGTCGTCGTGGCGGGTGACCTGGTTTGTGAAACCTTGGTGCCAGCAGCAAGACCCGAGACCGCATCCGCCAGCAGGTTCAGCGATCTTACCAGACCCGGCACTGTGGACGACATCTGTATCAACTGCAGGAAGGTGTATCCGGTTTCCTGCCGGATCTGGTCATCCACGGCGTCCCGGTCGCTTGGCGGCAACGAGTTGTATATCTTTTGAAGCGCAGGCACATAGCCAGTTGCCAAACTCCTGTCCATTATCGCCCGTGCCTCAGGCTCCGACGACCGGTACGCCGCCAGGAGTTGAGCCAGTTGCTGGCGAAGGGACTGGAGCTGGGCCAGAACGTCCCCGGCGGAGTCAGAATGCGCGGGTCTCGGCGTCAACGCCATCGGACCGAGCACCGCGAGAAGAGACAGGGCAACAATCCGTAACCATCTTGACCGTGAGACAGCAGGTCGCGTCCTCATCGCGTCTCATCTCCCCACAGACTGTCCCGCAAGGTAGCAGAGTGCGAACGCTCCTGTAACCCCTTCTTATGGCTGGCTTCAGTCCCCATAGTATGCTGACCGTGCTATGGGCGGACTGCCCCCGACGCGTCCCAGAAATGGAAACGACCCCCGGCGGACCACTCCCACGCGAGGTAGCGCGCCGTTTCACATCCCGTTTTCTCTCGCCCGGGCAGTCCTCCCTCCGCCAGCGCGGGTAGTTTTTCGGGTAGTTTTCAGGTCCGCGGGGGTAGGGCCCGGTAGGGGCCCATAGCAGGAAATGGTCCGGTGCCATAGAATGGGTCTCTAGTGCCACGGCAAAGGACGCGGTAACGATGGGCGGGTTGTACCCGGCGCTGACCGGGCTGGCCATTGCGGGGTGGTTGCTATCCTTCCCGTTTTATGGCCCACTCGCCTTCAAACTCCTGCATGCCTCGGCAACCCTGAACGCCCACGCTTTTGCCCTCGGGCACGCGTTGGGGTTTCTTTTCTCGAACACGATCGTCTCGCGGCAGCCGCTTTCAGGCCGGGAGCCCCTCGCGGCGGCTGGGTTATCCGCCTGCCTGGCCGGCGCATGCGTGTTCATCCCCGGCCTGGCAAGGGCCCACTTCATTTACGCGCTCGCCGGGTTCGCCGCCGCCATCCCCATGTTGGCATGGGCGGGCCTCCTCACCCGCACGCCAACCCCTATCCCTCCCTTTGCCATTGCCGTGACCGGTGCCAACCTGTGGTGCCTGCTGGCCGGGCTCACTCCTGACGGGGGGCCATGGCCGCACCTGGCGCTGCTCGCCGGGAGCGCCGGGTACGTCGCGGCATCTTGCCGCCTGAGCCTTACCCCGCCTGACTCTGCCGCCACCCACCAGCCCTTCTGGAGGGAGGCCCGCCCACTCCTCGTATTCGCCGGCGCGACTTACCTCACGGGCGGCCTCATGTACAGCGCACTGGCACAGACGTCCGCAAGCCACTTCTGGCACCATGCGGGGCTCGCCTCCTACATCCTGGCCTTTTCCGGCGCAGCGTTGCTGGGACAGAGGGGTTTTGCCCGACACCTGCCGGCTCTGGCCTGCGCGTCACTCGGACTGGCAGCGCTCATGCTGACCGCCCCCACCCTGCGCGAGACGAGTGCGTCGCTGTCTCTGTCGTACAACCTCGCCATGGTGGGCCTTGCCTGCACGGACTTCTACTACTGGCTCGCGCTTCTCTCTTTCGCCCGGCGCGGGCACGAGAGGGCGTGGGGATACGGCCTGGGCTCAAACGTTCTCTTTGTATCGGGCGCGGCAATTCTCTGGGACAACACCAACCTGACCGCGATGGCGCGGCTTCCCCTCGCAGGCGTGATCAACGCAGCCGTGCTCTTCGCGCTCGTACCGCTGGTCTTGCCCAGGCTCGCACGCTTGCTCGAACCAGAGGTGTCGCCACCAACACCCGGCTCGGAGTCAGCTCCACCAGCGCCTCGACTGCGTCTTACCCGATCAGAGAAGCAAGTCCTCGACCTCCTGCTGGACGGCCACACCTACCAGGAGATCGCAGCCCACCTGTACGTATCGGTGAACACCGTCAAGTACCACATCAAGAACATCTACCGCAAGGCGGGCTGCCGCTCGAGGAGCGAACTCATAGCGAGGCTGGGGCCCACCCGCGGCAAATGGTGAACCACAGATAGCGAACAAACCGGCCACGAAGGCCTACACAGCTCCTCCCTTTCAGCCTGCAGGATGTCTTCCCGGATCGCGGCCGACACGGTCTCCCCGCATACGAGCTCTTGGGGCGACGTTGGGACTCCCCCGCGTGCCGCACGTCGAAATGAGGGACCACGGGCCCCGGTATCAGGCTGGGGCACCGCTTTCGAGGGGGAGGAAGGAGGCAAGGTTCCTGCCTTCAGAGCCCCTGGGGGAAGATGCGCTGCGGGCATTCCCCCGGTGGCCCGAAGGGACGGCGACCATCCCCAAGCCCGTGGAGCAGCAGGTGGTAGCCGAGCTGGTATCGGGCCACGGCTGCCGGCCGGCGCAGGCGGAGGCCATGGTGAGAGCGTGCGCCCAGCATGATCAGGGAGCCGCTGGAGGCCTACCAGGCCGAGTTCGGGATCATCTTGCCTACCGCGGGCACGGTTCTGGACATGGGCAGGGCCCTCACCGACTCAGCCACTTTGACGAAGCCTTGGTGAATCTTGCCTGGCACTTTACGCCTACCACCAGGAGAGATATGATGTTGACTGGTGGCCCGTGCAGCCTAGATTTTCCTGGGGATCTCCCGCCTCGCTTGCCCTGGACTTCCCCGAGGGTGTGTCCCGAGGGTGTGTCAAAGAAGGGGTCGTGAAGGCTGTTGGGTAATACCGGCAAATGCAGTACTAGTACAGAGAGCAGAGGGGGGCCGCGGTGTATGGTCAAGCGTTCGGTCGATCCCCAGCGTGGGTTCTTTCCCCAGCCCGCGTACCTCATCGGAGCTTTCCGGGAGGATGGCGAGCCGAATTTTACGCTGGTGACGTGGATCACGTTCTGCTGCGTGAACCCCCCGACCCTCATGTTCTCCTCGCGCGGCAAGAGGATGACATCGGCGTGCGTGTTGAGGACCGAACTGTTCTCCGCCAACCTGGTCACCACCGGCATGCTGCCGGTGGCTGACTACTGCGGCAACACCTCCGGATTCAACACGAACAAGTGCCTGGATACGGGGGCGTCCTGGTCGCGTGGCGTGGTCCTTGATGTGCCGGTGCTCGAGGATTCGCCCTGGATCTTTGAATGCGCCCTGGTGAGGACAGTGGAGCACGGCGACAGCGTCGTGTTCTTCGGTGAGGTGAAGAACATCCTCGTCGACGAACGGATACCCGATCCAGCGTACGGCAAGGTCGACATGGCCGGCCTCGATCCCGTTATATACGCGCCCGTCCACTACTACAACGTGGGCCAGCGGGTGGGCTCCGTTGGTGACTCCAAGCGGGTTTTCGCCCAACGATAACCGGTGACAGGGTAAAGGGGTAGCGATAGTAAAGCTCGTCTCTGGCGCGGCTTCTGAATTCAGGCGCCGTCTGGGCCAGGGCCAGCGTTGCCGATGGTTGTTTTTACGGCCCGAGCACGCTGCGAGATGCTCACAGTGCCATTACCTCCCCTTTCCTGGCGGTGCCGTAGCTACGGGGCACCCCCATCAGTTCGGCATCTGGTATGTCGTACTCCGCCGCCGCGGAACCCGGCCGATGGATTCAGCCAGCCACCGGAGCTCACCTTCCGCCATGGAGGCTCCCCAGGCCGACCCCGCAGACCGGGAAATGTGCTCCTCGATAAGGGTACCGCCCAGGTCGTTGGCTCCCGCCGCCAGGCATACCTGCGCCAGCTTAGGGCCCAGCTTGACCCAGGAAACCTGTACGTTCCTGATGGCGCCGCGCAACATGAGGCGCGCCACCGCATGAACCTTGACGTCCTCGAGTCCTGTGGCCCCGGGACGGCAGTGCCCCGACCTGAACAACGCTGTCCGCGGGTGCACAAAGCTCAGGGGCACGAACTCCGTGAACCCTCCCGTGGACTTCTGCATACTCCGGATGAGCGCCACGTGCCGCGCCCTGTGCTTGTTCGACTCCACATGGCCGTACATCATGGTGGCGCTGGTGGGAATCCCCACCCGGTGGGCTGCCTCCACCACAGATACCCACTGGGCCACATTCAGCTTCGTGGGGCAGATCTGCCGCCTCACCTCGTCATCCAGGATCTCCGCGGCGGTGCCCGGCATGCTGTCAAGGCCAGCTTCCTTAAGAGCCACCAGGTAATCGGCTACAGTCCAGCCCTTCTGCCTGGCCCCGTACCATACCTCGAAGGGCGAAAAGGCATGTATGTGAATGCCGGGCGCCCTCCGCCTGATTTCCCGGCAGAGATCTAGGAGTGCGCACCAAAAATGCCTGAAACGACCCCTCTAACCCCTGTTTCCAAGGAAAGATCTGGATCTCACCTGCTGGCGGGAGCCCGATGGGCCCCCGCGATGGCCTCACTTAGCCCTCGATCAGCCCTTCGACCACCCCTTCTGTCCCTGCATCCCTGCTCAAGCCGACACTACCCCCTGTACAGGGAGTTCCCCAGGCTGCTTGTCAAAGGCTGCCAGGAGGAGCTTGATGTCGTGAAGCACGGCTGCCATCATCAGTTGAAACTTCACCTTGATGCGTCCGATGTACCGTGCCTTGCGGGCACCGTGGCGCTTGAGATCACAGTTGATCCTCTCGATGTTCGCCCGCTGCCTGTACTCCTCCCGAAACTCGGGTGTCTTCTGCTCTTTCTTGAGGGCCTGCAGTACTTCCTCGCGGGGATGCACCCTGACCTGCCTGCCCAGCTTGCTCGACGTGCACTTGGCCCGCAGGGGGCAGGACGCGCACACCTCGGCCGGGAACCTGTACACGGGAATCTTGCGCCCGCGCTCATCCTTGCCCCAGGCGAGCGTCCTCGTCTCCTGCCCCGCCGGGCACCTCACATACCCTTCCTCCACGTTGATCTCGAAGTCGTCCTTGCTGAAGTGACCGTCCCGCCGGGGAGCAGGGGGGACGGGCGCCACCACCTCCACCCCTTTGGCCTGCAGCCTCTCCCGCAACTCGGGGTTACCAAAGGCGCAGTCACCCAGCAACTTCGGAGGAACCTGGCCAACCCGCGCCTTGTGCTGCCCGACCAGTTCCTCCGCCTTCTCCGCGTCAGGGGCATTGGCAGGGGCCTCTTCTATCCCCGTGACCCACTCGCCCTTCTTGTCCCCTATCACATGCGCCTTGTACCCGTCGGTCTTGTTGGAGGAGGTCTTGTGCCCGTGCCGCATCTCGGGGTCAACCGTGGATATCACCCGGTCCTTCGCCACCCCCCGGCGGATGCGTATCCTGCCCTCGCCGTCCTCCTCGATGTCCTGCTCCGCCACCCGCTCCAGGAAGCCGGCCGCGTTCTTCAGTTCTTCCGGGGCATCGCCCCTCTCGCGCACCGCCTTCACCAGTTTCCGGGCGTCCTTGACCAGGCTCTCCACCAGGGCCTGCTTCTCATCGGGGTTCGACCAGTCGATGGCCGGCTTCTTGGGCGAGCCGTAGTCCTTCCGCTCCAGGAGTTGCTCCAACTCCTCCCTGCACTCGTGGAAACCAGCCACCTTCAGCACCATGGCCACCGCCCTCCGGATGAGGGTGATGGTGTCCTGCCTGGCCGCCGAACCCTCCACCAGGAAGGTGTCCACGATGGCCACCGTCTCTCCCGAGATCAGCCCCCGCTCCTTCCCGACGGCCACCACTTTGTCAAGCAGCATCTTGGCGCCGTCAGCAGCCATCAGCCGCTGCCGGAAGCGGCACAACGTCACCGCGTCAAGCCCCGGGCCGTTGCGCGACATGCCCAGGGCGTACTTCACCCGGTCGTCGTACAGGGTGGCCTCCTCAAGCTCCCGGTCGGAAAGCTCCTTCTCCAGCTGGATGAGGATCGCGGCAGTGAGCTGGGCAGGGCTCACCGATGGCCGGCCGATGTCGGAGTAAAGCTGGGCGAACTCCCCGTCTTTCAAATTGCCTTGTTCCCAGGCCCAGCTGTGAAAGCGGGCCCAGAAGGACCTCTTGGGGATGCGGTCCATCCATCCCCAGGTGTCCTCCACGTGCCAGTTGGTGTTGACGTAGCCCAGCATCCTACCCGCCCACCTTGCCCGAAATCGTTGCTACGGTTGCATTTTACCATGTCCCGGCCCAACCGTCCAAACAGATGTTTCCAGGCGGATGTTTCCAGAAGTGGAAACCGGGCTCACGAGAGGGCCGCCTGATGGTGCTCGCAGGGGGTTTTGAAGCGCACTCCTAGGGTGGAGGAGACTGTCAAGAGCCAGGCAAGGGTCTGCTTCCCGGGGCGGTGGCCCCGCCGGGCGGGGTTACTTGCCGGGGTTCCGGTGAGCGATTGAGCGCATGGCGACTGCCGACGCCGGGCAGGCTCCCTGGAACTCGGCGGAGGCTTTCACTTCCGGGCACACCTGGTCCCGGGGAATCGCTTCGAAGCCCAGGGAGCGGAAGTATGCTTCCGCTCCGGTGGTGAGCAGGTACACGGGGGTCCCGGGGGTCAACCGGGCAAGCTGGGACGCCACCAGGCACCGGCCCAGGCCCTGATTCCGCCAGGAGGGTAGCACCACCAGAGAGCGTAGCAGGGCCGATGAGTGGTAGCGCTCGAGCCCCACCACGCCCACCACATTTCCGTCCGGGGTGCAGGCCAGGAGGAACGAGGGCAGGTGCTCCGCCACACCGGCGGTGGGCAGGCGGGCAGCGTCCAGGATGCGCAGCACCAGATCGATGTCCTCCGGCTGTGCCTCCCTGACCTGGAAGTCCAGACCGGGGGCTCCCGGCTTGCGGGCGGTGACCAGGGTGCTGGCCAGCCCGGCCGCGCAGTCGGAGGTCCGCAACTTAATGCTTCCCAAGCCAGCGCGCTCCAGGAGCCCGAGGTATTCGGTCGCCTCCAGGGCTCCTCCTATGCAGCAGGCCCATGCTTCGGGGGCACTCCTCACCCAGGAGGGGGGCCTGCTCAGCCACACCAGGTCGGCGATCACCAACCTCCCCCCGGGACGCAGGGCCCGGCAGATCTCCCTCATCACCCGTTCCTTGTCCAGCCCGAAGCCCGGTGCGGGAGCGACTCGCCGGGCGAGGGCAATTGTCTCCAGGCCCGGCCCGCTCCCCACGTCCAGCACCGTCTCCCCGGGGAAGAGCTCGATCAGATCTGCCAGGCGAGCGCAGCCCAGCCCGCTTGCATCCCCGGCGCACCCGGCCGACCCCACATGGCCGTGGGCTTGCGCATACCGCCGTGCCATCGCGTCATACCGGGCCAGTATCGACTGCTCGAGCTCTTTGCTGCCCATGACATGTTCCCCCTTTGTCCGCGCACCGGAGCAGGTGACCTTCCTGCTCCAGAGCCTCGACCACATGCTCGAGTGCCCGGAGGACGACCACTTGGCGGTGCGGTGGAAGTAGGCCGAGGAGGGACCGGGACCGGTCCAGCATGGTTTCCTGCACCTGCGCCCAGAGGTGTCCGCCCTCGGGCGTGAGCATCAGGCGCACCACCCTGCGGTCGGAGGGATCGCCTTCCCTCCGCACCAGTCCCTGCTGGACCAGGGCGTCCGTGATGCGGGTGACCGCGCTGGGGTCGACACCCAGCCGGGCGGCCAGTTCACCGGGCGTCAGCCCTTCCTGTGCTGCCAGCTCACCCAGCGCATGGCACTGCGACAGGGTGATACCGCAACAGGCCGCATCGCCCCGTTCGAGCAGGCCGATGCCCCGCACCAGCCGTCTCAAGAGCTCGCGCAGTCGCTGGGCACGCGCATCCCTTTCCCGCAAGCGCCCACCTCCAACCCCATGATAATGACAACTATTGATCATGTCAAGTATCTGGTTGCGTTCGCGGGCGTCCCGTTGCGCGTGCCCGGGGATGGAGGGCCTGTTCCGCCCGTGAGCGCATACTAGGGTCGAGGTGGCTACCTTGCGACCGATCGCCACGGAGATACTCCGGCTGGTGTGGCAGGCAGTTATCCTGTACGTAGTGGTGCTGTTCATCGTCCGCCTGATGGGCAAGCGATCTGTAGGAAAATTGGCACCATTCGATCTTGCAGTGATCATCATGATAGGCGAGATGGTGGCCATCCCTGTCACCGAGGAGAGGGCCATTTACCACGGGCTCATCCCGGTCGTGGTGCTGGGGCTGCTGCAACTCCTCCTCACCTGGGCCAACACCAAGTCCAGGACCCTGGAGAACATCACCCAGGGCACCTCCACCCTGCTGGTCAAGGACGGCCAGCCCCAGATGCAGGGTCTGACCCGCGAGCGGGTCACTCTGGAGGACCTTGCCATCGCCCTGCGGGAGAAGGAAGTCGAAAACCTGGCGGACGTGAAGGAAGCGTATCTGGAGCCCACAGGCCAGATCAGCGTACTCAAGCAGAGGGATGCCCAGCCCGTCACTCCCAAGGACGCCCAGCTCCTGACGCTCCAGCGGCTGGATCAGGTGCTGCAGCAGAACCTGGAGCGCACCCGGCAGGAGATCCACCGCCTGCTCTTGAAAGCAGAGGAGGGAGAGGCCACCAAGGCGGGGGGAGAGGGCGGAGGATGACGGCAAGGTCAATTCGGGTGGTGAGGACACCGTGGGGGTTTGTGGGGATGGCCGCCTCGTCTCGAGGGCTGGAGGAGATTACCCTTCCCCTGCTCTCACCGGATGAGGTGCGCCGGGAGCTCGGCTCCCTCGCGGCGGGTGGGGTGGAGGGCCATCCCGGCTCCCCCGCGGCGGGCGGGGCGAGTGCCTTCCTCGACCGGGCGGCCGCGTGGTTGGAGGAATACTGCCGGGACGCCCGGGGCACCTCCCCGGTGCCGGTGGAGGATCTGGCCTGGGAGCGCGTGTCCGCGTTCGCGGGCCGGGTGCTGCGCCTGCTCCTTGAGATCCGGGCCGGCGAGACGCTGACCTACGGCCAGGTGGCCGCCCGCGTGGGCAGCCCGCGGGGCGCGCGCGCCGTGGGACGGGCATGCGCGGCCAATCCCTGGCCGCTGCTGGTGCCGTGCCACCGGGTGGTGGGCAGCCGGGGCCTGGGCGGTTACGGGGGTGGGCTCGACCTGAAGGAGGCCCTTCTGACTTGGGAGAGGAGAAACCGGTAGCCGGGCAGCATACGCTGCGGGTGCTTGAGTACGACAGAATCCTGGGCCAGCTCGCCGAGCACACCTCCTGGCAGGGGGGACGGGAACTGGCCCTGTCTTTGTTGCCGTCGCCCGATGCCCCCCGGGTCGAGGAGAGCCTGGAGGAGACAGCGGAGGCCGTCGCGCTGGACGACGAGGGGTTTTCCCTGGGCGGGGTGCGGGACGTACGCCGCCAGATCGCCCGGGCCCAGGTGGGCGCTGCTCTGGAGCCATCGGAGCTGCTGGACGTGGCCGCCACCCTGGCCGCCTCCCGTCGCGTGAGGCGCCTTCTGGAAGAAAATCGGGAGCGCGCTCCCCGGCTTTCCCGGTGGGGGGCGGCGCTGGTCAGCCTGCCCGACCTGGAAAACCGCATTACGAGCGCGATTACCCCCCAGGGGGAGGTGGCCGATGAGGCGAGTCCTCGCCTGCACCGCATCCGGCGCAGCATGCGCCTCCTGCAGAGCCGACTGCGGGATCAGATGGAGTCCTACATCAGGTCGCCCCAGTTACTGCGCCACCTGCAGGAGCCCATCATCACGGTCCGGGACGGCCGTTACGTGCTGCCGGTGAAGATCGAGGCCCGCGCCCAGGTGCCGGGCATCATCCACGACCAGTCGGCGAGCGGGGCCACCCTGTTCATCGAGCCCATGGCCACCGTGGACCTGAACAACGAACTGCGCCGCCTGGCTGCCGAAGAGCGGGAGGAGGTGGCCCGCATCCTGGCCGAGCTGTCCGGCCGGGTGGGTGCCCACGGCTCGGACCTCCTGGGTGCCCTGGATGCCCTGGCCCACCTGGACCTGGCCCTGGCCAGGGCGCATTACGCCCGTTCGCTGGCGGCCTCCCGGCCCTCTCTGAACCAGGACGGCCGCCTCGACCTCACGGGGGCGCGCCACCCACTGCTCGGGCGGGGCGCGGTCCCCATTGACATCCGGCTGGGTCAGGAGTTCGACACCCTGGTCATCTCCGGCCCCAATACCGGGGGCAAGACGGTGGCCCTGAAGACGGTGGGCCTGCTCACCCTCATGGCCCAGGCCGGGATGTACATCCCCTGCGGGTCCGGGAGCGAGGTGGCTGTGTTCCGCCGGGTGCACGCCGATATCGGCGACGAGCAGTCCATCGAGCAGAACCTGAGCACCTTCTCTTCCCACATGCGCAGTATCGTGGCTACCATCGAGGACGCCGCCCCCGGCACCCTGGTCCTGCTGGACGAGCTGGGAGCGGGTACCGATCCCGCCCAGGGAGCTGTGCTGGGCATGGCCATCCTGGAGCACCTGCAGCGGGCGGGATGCCGCACGGTGGCGACCACCCATTCCGGCGAGCTCAAGGCCTTCGCCTACGCTCACCCCCGCGTGGAGAGCGCGGCAGTGGAGTTCGACCCGGTGACCCTGGAGCCCACCTACCGCCTGCGAATCGGCACCCCGGGATTCTCCAACGCCTTCGCCATCGCCGCCCGCCTGGGGTTGACGCCGGAGATAGTGGCGCGCGCCCACTCCCTTCTTTCCCCCGATCAGCAGCGGGTAGAGGCGTTGCTGGCGGGACTGGCCGAGGACCGCTCCCGGGCAGCCCAGGAGCTGGAGGCCGCCCGCCGCGCCCGCCAGGAAGCGGAGACGGCCCGGCAGGAGGCACGGCGCCTGCTCGCTTCCCTTCGCGAGAGCCAGGAAACCACCCTGGCCCGGACGCGGACCCGCGCCCAGGAAATGGTGGAGGGGTTGCGCCGGGAAGTCGAGCAGGTGAGCCGGGCCCTGCGCCAGGCGGCCCGGGAGGAGGATCGCCGCGGCCGGGAGGCCGCCCTGGAGGAGGCCCGCCGTACCCTGCGCCTCCTGCGCGAGCGCTCCCAGGCGCTGGAGGCCCCGCCCGCCCGGGCTCCCGGCGACAGCCCGGGACCCCTGCCGGCATGGCTCGACGAATCGGTTCCCCCACGGGCATCGCCGCCTGCAGGCCGGGAAGCGGGGGCGGAAACCGCGGGCGTGGCGGCGCGGGGAGGAGAACCCCTCCTGGCCGGCAGCAGGGTGCGCCTCCTGGAGTCGGGCCGCGAGGGCTACCTGATTTCGCCCCCCGACGCCGAGGGCCGGGTCGAGGTGCAGGTGGGCATCATGCGCACCCGCGTGCCCCTCGCGGAGGTGGTGCCGGCGGAGACGGCCGGCCGCCCGGCCGGAGACCTGGCCGTGCGCAAGGCGCGCGAGGTCTCTCCCGAGCTTCACCTGCGGGGGATGCTGGTGGACGAGGCCCTGGATGCCCTGGGTAAGTATCTGGACGATGCCATCCTGGCGGGCCAGAAGACGGTGCGCATCATCCATGGCAAGGGGGCCGGAGTCCTCCGTCGCGCCGTGGCTGAATTCCTGAGCAACCACCCTGAGGTAGAGTCCTTCCGCCTCGCCGATGCCAGTGAGGGAGGCGAGGGTGCCACCGTCGCCCGCCTGAAAGGGTAGCCTGGCGGCCTTCCGCCGGCGCGGCGGGCGAGTCCCGGTGTGCAGGCCGGCTGGCAGGCGCCCCGGGACGGGACAGGCCTGGGGTTGAGGGTTGAAGAATTCGCAGAGATCAGGCGAGCCACAGAGAAAGGTGACGTAGTGAGGCGGTGGCGTGATTGCACCGACTGTGGAGGCGCCACAGGGTCCGCCATGCTGCTCTGGTGGAGTTGACTGCCCGCCTCAGAGTGGATACGATACCGTTAGGGTAGACGGTATACCGTATACTCCGTGGGTAAGGGCAGCAGTGAAGGTGTGCGACGAGGTGCAGGCGGTTGGCCAGCCTGAGGCTTGAGATCCCTGAATCGGTTCCCCTGCGTGACCGCGCCTACCAGGTGCTGCGGGAGGCCATCATCTCCGGCCAGCTTGCTCCGGGCGAACGGCTGGTAGAGGCGAAGCTGGCCCAGGAGATGGGCATCAGCCGTAACCCCGTGCGGGAAGCGCTGCGCAGGCTCGAGCATGAGGGTCTGGCCCGGCGCCATCCCCGCGGTGGGATGGCGGTGGCCGGGGTTGACCTGCGGGATGTGGCCGAGGTGTACGCCGTGCGCAGCGTCCTGGAAGGCCTGGCCGCCCGGCTGGCCGCGGGCAGGCTGCGGGCGGAGCACCGGGAACGCATGGCAGCGTCCATCCGGGAAGGGGAGGAGGCCCGGCGGGGGGGAGACCTGGATCTCCTGGTGCGGACCAGCACCGTGTTCCACAACACCATCATGGAAGTGGCGGGTAACACGCGGCTCGCCTCCCTGATGCAGGTGCTCGATCACCACATCTCCCGGTTCCGCCGGCTCAGCCTGCAGGCCGAGGGCAGCCCGGCGGAGGTGCTGGAAGAGCACCGGCACATCCTGGAGGTACTGGAACGGGGAGACGGGGCGGCCGCGGAAGCTCTCATGCGCGAGCACCTCGAGCACTCGGGTCGGCAGATCCTGCGTTTTCTGGGCAGGCAGGCGAAAAACGGTTTCGCGAGCGGGCAGGGTAACGTGGTACGGTTGGGGCAGGTCGGGCAGGGAGGCGGGTAGATGGACAACATCCATATCGCGCTCGGGCTGGCAGTAACTGTAGCAGGATTGGTCGCAGCGATGAGCATTCTGTTCGCCCTATCCAAGGTGGTTGACCTCGCCTCCCGGCAAAGAGAACTGAACCAGGGTCGAAACGTCGATGCAGCCAGGGTCGCACCACAGGCAGCACATGCCGCCCCACCTTACGCAGCAGAGGAAGATGCCCGAGACGAATCAGGCTACGCGGAAACGGACGTAACGGGCACCACGGCAAGGGAGCAGGGAGCGTACGTCGCCTCATCTGACAGGACCCCTGCCCGCTCGCGTTCATTGCACCTGCACCTTCGGCTGGCGGGAAGCGACTACGACGTCGAGGTGCAGCAGGTAGGACAGGCAGCCTGACAGGCCAGGTTCGCCAGCACGACATCGGCTCTCCGCAGGTTCCCCCCGCCAGGGGGGCTTTTCTTTTCCTTCCCCCCGCCTGCTCGCGCTGATGCAAAGGAGCTACGGCTGAGGTTTCAAGGGAACTGCGGCTGAGCTCTCAGGTAATGCCGTAACGCTTGATCTTCTCGTACAGCCGCGAGCGGCTCATCCCCAGGAGCCGGGCCGCCAGGGCCTTGTTTCCCCCGGCCTGTTCCAGCGCCCGGCTGATCGCCAGCGACTCCGCTTCCCTCAGCGTGTCCCGGATGGGCGCGCTGGAAAACCGGTGAGCGGTGCCCGACCGCCCCGGGTCCGGGAGGGCCGGGCCACCGGCCACGGCATCGGGGAGGTGCCAGGCTTCCAGAGTGTCTCCCAGTTCCAGGTTGAGGGCCCGCTCGATGGCGTTTTCCAGCTCCCGCACGTTGCCCGGCCAGTCATGGCGCAGCATGGCCTCGGCGGCCTGGGTGGAGATCTCGGGCAGGCGGATGCCGGCCAGAGAAGCGTAGCGCGCCAGGAAGTGGCGGGCCAGGGGCAGGATGTCCTCCCGGCGATCCCGCAGGGGAGGTACGTGCAGGCACACCACGTTCAGGCGGTAGTACAGGTCTTCGCGGAAGCGACCCTGCCGGACCAGGGCCTTGAGATCCCGGTTGGAAGCGGCCACCACCCTTACGTCCACCGGAATGGCCCCGGTACCCCCGACCCGCACGATCTCGCGATCCTGGAGTACGTTGAGGATCTTGGCCTGCAAGGCGGGCGACATGTCACCCACCTCGTCGAGGAAGAGGGTGCCGCCGGAGGCCAGCTCAAACTTCCCCGGTTTACCGCCCTTACGGGCTCCCGTGAAGGCACCCTCAGCGTACCCGAAGAACTCCGACTCCAGGAGCTCCTCCGGTACGGCGGCGCAGTTCACCTTCACGAAAGGGCCGTACCGGCGGGGGCTTGAGCGGTGAACGGCATGGGCCAGCAGCTCCTTGCCGGTGCCGCTCTCGCCCAGGATCAGGACGGTGGAGCTCCCCTGGGCTATCCGCTCTACCTCGCGCTTGAGCCGCTGCATGGCCTCGCTCGCGCCCACGATGTCGTCCAGGCTGTACCTGGCCCCGCCCGAGCGCTCGAGTTCCCCCTTGTAGTAGGCCACCTGGCCTTCCAGCACGTCCAGCCGGCGCGCCAGGCGGCGCAACTCCTCCAGGTTGCGGAAGATGATTTTCTCCACCGCTCCCACTACCCGGCCATCACGGGCGATGGGGAAGCGGGATACCACATACCTGCGCCCGCGGATGTTTTCCACCCGGGCGTATTCCCCCACCCCCCGGCGCAAGACTTCGGGAAGATGGGTTCCCTCCAGCACCTGGCTGCAGTGTTTCCCCAGGACGTCTTCGCGACGCACCCCCAGGAAATCGGCCATGGCCTGATTGACCATGGTGAGCACGCCCTCTTCGTCCACCACGGCGATGCCGTCGTATGCGGTCTCCAGCACGGTCTCGAGGGTTTCCTGCAGGCGGCGGGTGGTTTCCAGCTCCCGGGCCACCGCTTCGTAGTCGGTGAGATCCTCGATCACCGCGATGGCGCCCATCACCTGCTCGCCCAGGCGGATGGGGGTGGTGTTCACGATTACCCGCCGCCCGTTCCCGAGTTCCAGGCGCCGGCCCAGGACCGGTTCCCCGGTGGATAGGACGGCCGAGAGGGGGGCATGAGGCATGGGTTCCGCCACCGCCCTGCCCACCAGCTGGGACCGGGTGCGTCCGAGCAGGACGGTGGCGGCCGCGTTCACCAGGGTGACGCGGCCTTCGCGATCCACCGCCACCACCCCGGCGTGCATGGCCTCCAGTACCCCGAGCAGTTCGCCGGTCAGGAAGTCGGTTTCCCGCAGCAGGAGCCGGATCACATCCACCTTGGTGAGCATGCCCACCGGGCGGCCATCCTGCTCGCACACCACCACCTGGCCCACCCGGATGCTGCGCACCTGGTCCAGCACGGTATCCACCGAGGCATCGGCTCCGATGGCCACCACTGCTGCGGACATGTGGAAATCCACCGCCTCCTGCAGGCTGCAACCTTGCAGCAGGGCGCGGTAGAAGTGGGACCGGGTCAGGATTCCCACCAGCTTGCCCTGGCCGTCCACCACCGGCACCCCGTCCGCCTTGGCATCCCCGAACAGGCGCAGGGCCCCCTCCAGGGAATCCCAGGGGTGCAGGGTGCCCCGGACGGCGGACATGACGTCACGCACGCGCACCGCCGACCCTCCGGTAAGTGACAATCGGGTGCACCGGCGCCGCTGCGGCAGGTGGCGATCAGGAGCACCGGCGCCCCTCCGGCAACTGGCAATCAGTGAAATGATTCTACATACGTTCCTGCGATCCTTTGCCGGGGCCGCCACCTGTCCCGGCCCCTGTCCGCGCTGGAGGACACCTGTCCCGCTTTCCTGACAGCCCGGCGCCCCGGCGGGACACTCCGGAGGCAACCGAAGGGGGATGGCGCAATGCCCCAGCAGGTGGATCGCCCAACGGCCCACCGCATGTGGATGGCCCGACGGCCTGGCGCGAAGGGGTGGCTCAAAGGGAGCATGCGCTTTTTGGCACGATTCTTGCGTGTCACCCCATGGTGGACCGTACCACTCAGAAAGGGGGACTCCGCTTGGACTTCAACCTGCCTCAGGAACTGGAGATCCTGCGCAAGATGGTCAGGGATTTCGTCAACGACCGTCTGCAGCCGATCTCCGAGAAGGTGGAGGAGGAAGACGAGATCCCGTCCGAGATCATCAAAGAGATGGGGGAACTGGGCTTCTTCGGCCTGCCCTTCCCGGAGGAGTACGGCGGCGGGGGCATGGGTGAGCTGGGCATGGCCGTCCTCCTGGAGGAGCTGGGGGGCATCAACGCCGCCTTCTCCAACGTGCTGGCCCCCCATGTGGAGCTGGCGGGCATGTCCATCCTCCTGGGCGGAACGGAGGAGCAAAAGCAGAAGTACCTGCCCCCCATGTGTGCCGGGGAGAAGATCGCCTGTTACGCCCTCACCGAACCGAATGCCGGCTCCGATGCCGCCAACCTGGCCACCCGGGCGGAGCGCCGCGGGGACCGGTACATCATCAACGGCAGCAAGATCTGGATCACCAACGGCGATATCGCCGACATCATCATCGTATACGCCCTCACCGATCCGGCGCTGCGTGCCCGCGGCGGCATCACCGGCTTCATCGTGGAGAAGGACTTCCCCGGGTTCAAGGTGGGCAAGGTCGACCGCAAGATGGGCCTGCGCGGCTCCCACACCGCCGAGTTGATATTCGAAAGCATGGAGGTCCCCGCCGAGAACGTGCTGGGCGAAGTGGGCATGGGCTTCATCACCGCCATGAAGGCCCTGGACATGGGCCGCATCGGCCTGGCGGCGGGGGCGGTGGGGGCGACCCAGAAGCTCCTGGAGATGAGCATCGCCTGGGCCAACACCCGGGTGCAGTTCGGCCGGCCCATCGCCGAGAACCAGGCCATCCAGTGGATGCTGGTGGATATGGCCATGGGGGCCCATGCCGGCCGGCTCATGACCTACCACGCCGCCTGGAAGGCGGACCAGGGGCTGCGGGTTTCCCGGGAGGCCGCCATGGTCAAGACCTTCTGTTCGGAGCTGGCGAACAGGGCGGCCGACCTGGCCGTGCAGGTTCACGGCGGCATCGGCTACATGAAGGAGTATGCCCTGGAACGGGCCTACCGCGATGCCCGCATCCTCAAGATCTACGAGGGTACCAACGAAATCCAGCGGCTGGTCATCGCCCGCGATCTCCTGAAGGCGGGGAAGTGAAGATGCGGGCCGTGGTGTGCGTCCGGCCGGTGCCGGTGCAGTCCCAGGTCGTGTTTTCCATGGGAGTGGTAGACGGTACCGAGGCCGAGCGGCAGCTGGCCGCCGCCGAGGGGGCGGCGGTGGGGCTGGCGCGGGGACTGGGGGCCGAAGTGACCGTCCTCTCCTGGATGGGGCCGGAGGGCGAAGCCGCCCTCCGCCAGGCCCTGGCCCTGGGAGCGACGGCGGCGGTACGCCTGCACCGGGCCGACCCGCTATCGGCGGAACCCTGGCTGGATCCCGACCCCGGGCGCACGGCGCGGGTTCTGGCCGGTTACCTGCGGGAGCACCCGGCAGAAGCGATCCTGTGCGGAGGGGCGTCGGAGGATCAGGGCCGGGCGGCGGTGGGTCCCATGCTGGCGGAGCTGCTGGGCTTGCCCCTGGCCAGCGGGGTGGTGGGGGTCCGGCGCGAGGACGAGGCCCTGGTGGTGGAGTGCCACCACGGTGCCCAGCGGGTCACCGTGCGGCTGGGCATTCCGGCCCTGCTCACCGTCGGTGAGGACGCGCCCCGGCCGGCCCGACCCTCGGTGATGGCCCTGGCCAGAGCCATGCGGGCCCCCCTGGAAGTGGTGGAAGCCCCAGCGCCAGCGTCTCTGGTGACGGCCCATGCCCTGGTGTCGGCGGAACGGCGCCGTCCCCTGCGGGAGGCGCTGGAGGCATCCACGGTGGAGGAAGCCTGCCATCTGTTGCTGGCGCGGCTGCGGGAAAGGCGGGTGCTGTGATGGTCGAGATCGAGGTCATAGCCGGCAGGTGCACCGGTTGCGGGGAGTGCGTGGCGGCCTGCCCGTTCTGGGCCATCGAAGTGGTGGAAGGCGTGGCCGTCGTGGCGGAGAGCTGCACGGGCTGCGGCGCCTGCATCCCGCCCTGCCCGGAGGGGGCCCTGGTGCAGCCCGGGGCGGAAGTGCGGCCTTCTCTGGGCGGCAGGAGGGCCATCTGGGTGTATCTCCCGGAAGCCCGTGACCCGGCAGGCGTCCTGGGAGTAGCCCGGGTGCTGGCTGACGAGGGGGATTATCAGGTGGCGGCGGTCGTCCCCGGCAACAGCTTCGACAGCCAGGAGTTGTTCTCCCGGGGAGCGGACCAGGTCCTGGTGCTGGAAGGGGAAGGGGCGGGGTTCCGCCTGCTCGCTTCTGCCGCTGCCCGGGAGAGCCCGGTTGCCATCCTGGGTCTGGCGGAACC
This sequence comes from Bacillota bacterium, assembly GCA_030019365.1. Taxonomy (NCBI): domain Bacteria; kingdom Bacillati; phylum Bacillota; species Bacillota bacterium. The sequence goes on along the minus strand of JASEFA010000001.1, from coordinate 704,589 downwards.
CCACCACGAGGCCGGGCTGGCCCGGGCAGCCGTTCTTCTCGAGGCGGGAGTGGCCTCCCGCGTCGAGGCAGTGGAGTGGGCGCCCGGCCAGCAGGCGCTGCGGGCGGTACGGGCGGTGGCAGGGGGCAGGTTCAGACAGACGGTGGTGTGCGGTCGCCAGCCTGCGGTGGTATCCCTGGTCCCGTGGGGCGCGCGTTCGGGCCTTCTGGATCGGAGTCGCACGGGCAGCGTGCGTCACCTGGAAGTGGGTGGCCTGCCTCGGGAGGTTGAGGAGGTGCGGGAGCGGACGCCCCTGCATAAGGAGGTTCCCCTGGGCAAGGCCCGGGTGGTGCTGGGGGTGGGGATCGAGCTGGGTTCGGCGGAAGCGGTGGCGGAGGCGGTGGAACTGGCGCGGCGTTGGGGGGCGGCCCTGGGAGCGGAGAAGGAGGCGGTGGAGGCCGGCCTGGCCCCGGCGGAGTGGTCAGTGGAGGCGGCGGGCCCGCTGGCTCCCGTCCTCTATCTTGGTTTGGGGGTGAGGGGTTCGCCCGCCCATAACGCGGCGGTGCAGAAGAGCCAGCTGGTAGTGGCGGTGACGACCGAGCAGGACAGCAACCTGGGGCAGATAGCGGATTACATCGTCCGTTTTCCGCCCCGGGAGGTCCTGCGCACACTGCTGTCCATGTCAGCGCCGTGAATTGTGAGATAGGAGGGATTGCGCCGTGGAGGCAGAGCGTATTCCCCAGCAGGAAACCGACGCCAGCGAGCTGAAGGCCCGGCCCTGGGTCCGGAACTATCCCGAAGGCGTGAGGCAGCACATAGAGTATCCGCTCATCCCCATCACCGGCCTGCTCGAGGAAGCCGTGCGCACCCACCCCGAGAACCCCGCCATGATCTTCATGGGTGCTCGCACCAGCTACCGCCAGCTAGGCGAGCGGGTGGCGCGCATGGCCACCTTCCTGTCCGGTCTGGGGGTGAAGAAGGGCGACCGCGTGTGCGTCATGCTGCCCAACGTCCCCCAGTTCCCCGTGTCCTATTACGGGGTGCTGCGAGCCGGGGCTACGGTGGCGGCGGCCAACCCCATGTATGTGGAGCGGGAGCTGGAATACCTGCTCAATGACTCCGGGGCCAAAGTGATGATCGTCCTGGACCTGTTCTACCCCCGGGTGAAAAAGGTGCGGGAGAAGGTGCATCTGGACCACGTAATCGTCACCAGCATCGCCGACGGCCTCAAGTTTCCCCTCAACCTGCTGTACCCGATCAAGGCCAGGCGCGAAGGCCATGCCGTCGAGGTGGACTGGGGTCCTGCCATCCACCGCTGGCGGGAGGCCCTGGCGGCGCCGCCCCATCCTCCCCGGGTGGAGGTGGACCCCCGCCGGGACGTGGCGGTGCTCCAGTACACCGGAGGGACGACGGGTATCCCCAAGGCAGCCATGCTCACCCATTACAACATGGTGGTGAACGCCCTGCAGACCGCCGAGTGGGTTCCCACCGCGGAGCGGGGAGCGGAGCGCTGCCTGACCATCTTGCCCCTCTTCCACTCCTACGGGATGACCGCCGCCATGAACTTCTCGGTGGCGGGGGCCCATGCCATGATCCTGCTGCCCCGGTGGGTGACCAAAGACGTCCTGGACACCATCCAGCAGACGAAGCCCACCCTGTTCCCGGGAGCGCCCACCATGTACGTGGCCATCAATAACTTCCCCGAGGTGAAGCAGTACAACCTGAACTCCATCAAGGCCTGCATCTCCGGCTCTGCTCCCCTACCCGTGGAAGTCCAGGAGCAGTTCGAAGGCCTCACGGGGGGAAAGCTGGTGGAAGGGTACGGCCTTTCGGAGAGCTCGCCGGTCACCCACTGCAACCCCATCTACGGCATGCGCAAGGTGGGGAGCATCGGCCTTCCCTTCCCCGACACCGACTGCTGCATTCTGGACCTGGAGACCGGTGAGCGCCAGCTATCCGCCGGTGAGGTGGGCGAGCTGGCGGTACGTGGCCCCCAGGTGATGCTGGGCTACTGGAACCGGCCCGAGGAGACGCGGGCCACCCTCAAGGATGGCTGGCTGCGCACGGGTGACGTGGCCCGCATGGACGAGGACGGCTTCTTCTACATCGTGGATCGCAAGAAGGACCTCATCATCGCCGGCGGTTACAACATCTATCCCCGTGAGGTGGAAGAGGTCCTGTACATGCATCCCAAGGTGAAAGAGGCGGCCGTCATCGGCGTGCCCGATCGCTACCGCGGGGAGACGGTGAAGGCCTTCATCGTCCTCAAGGAAGGCGAACAGGCCACCGGGGAGGAAATCGAGGCCTTCTGCCGCCAGCATCTGGCGGCGTACAAGGTGCCGCGCCTGGTGGAGTTCCGCTCCGAACTCCCCAAGACCATCGTGGGTAAGGTGCTGCGTCGCCTGCTGGCGGAGGAAGAGAAGCAGAAGAAGAGCCAGCCCGAGGGCTGAAGCCCCATGGGCAGGAGCCGGGGCCGGTCCGGAGCCGACAGGAAAGACGATCTCCCGGCGGCTGTTTGGCAGGGCAGCCCGGCAGGTCGCGCCCGACCGGCCCCCGGTTCCGCAACCGGAGGTAGCATGGATTCGACCGGCAGGGGCGAGATTCCTTGTGCCCGCGCAACTGGTCGGAGCTTCTCCCGGCAAGTTGGTCGGAGTCTCTGCTGGTAAGGAGGAATGGGCATGGTAGAAGCGGTAATAGTTGCTGCAGCGCGCACCCCGGTGGGTAACTTCGGGGGAGCATTCCGGGACATGTCGGCCACCCAGCTGGGCGTGGTGGTGGCCAAGGCTCTGGCGGAGAGGGCCCGGCTCGATCCCGCCCTGCTGGACGAGGTGATATGCGGTGTGGGTGGTATGTTGCCCAAGGAGTCCAACGTGGCGCGGCAGATCTCCCTGTTTGCCGGGTTTCCCCTCGAGGTCCCCGCCTTCACTGTGCAGCGCAACTGTGCGGCCGGCCTGCAATCGCTGGTGTGCGCCAGCCAGTTGATCAGGCTGGGGGAAGCCGAAGTGGTGATGGCCCTGGGGGCGGAGAACATGAGCCAGGCTCCTTACCAGGTATACGGGGCACGCTGGGGGTTGCGCCTGCGCCACGGCGTGTTCTCCGATGCCCTGTGGGAGGGCCTCACAGACGGGTTCTCGGGGCTGCTCATGGGGGAGACGGCGGAGAACCTGGTGGACCAGTTCGGCTTCACCCGGCGGCAACTGGACGAGGTGGCCCTGGCCAGCCACCAGAAGGCCTTCCGGGCGCAGCGCATGGGTAAATTCAAGGACGAGATCGTGCCCGTGCCGGTGCCTTCCCGGCGGCCCGGTGACCAGCCCGAGGTCGTGGTGCAGGACGAGGGCCCGCAGGCAGGCCTGTCCCTCGAGCGGCTGGCGCTGGCCCCGGCGGTGTTCCGGAAGGGTGGCACGGTGACGCCGGGGAACTCCTGTCCCATGAATGACGCCGCCGCCGGTGTGCTGGTAATGTCGGAGAGCAAAGCCGCCGAGCTGGGCCTGGAGCCACTGGCCTGGGTGACGTCCTGGGGATTCGCCGGGGTGGACCCCAAGGTCATGGGGATCGGGCCGGTCCCGGCCACCAGGAAGGCCCTGGCCCGGGCCGGGCTGGAACTGGGTGACGTGGGCCTCATCGAGATCAACGAGGCTTTCGCGGCCCAGTACCTGGCCTGCCGGGAACTGCTCGGGTTCTCCGAGGAAATCACCAACGTGAACGGTGGCGGCCTGGCCCTCGGACACCCCATCGGGGCCACCGGGCTGCGCCTCATCAACACCCTGGCCCACGAGATGCGGCGGAGGGACGTGCGGTACGGCCTGGCCACCATGTGCGTGGGCGGGGGGCAGGGTGGCGCCGTGATCCTGGAGCGTCGTTAGCGAAGGAGGAACAGAGCATGTACATCTTCAAGGCGGCGGTGGTGGGGGCGGGGGCCATGGGGGCCGAGATCGCCCAGGTGATATCCTGGAGCGGCCTCCCCGTGGTACTCAAGGACGTTGACCAGGCCATGCTCGATCGCGGTGTGGAGCGCATCCGCGGCATCTACCAGCGCCGGGTGGACCGGGGACGCATGAGTACCGCCGAGATGGACCAGAAGATGGCCCTCGTCACCCCGACCCTGAGCTATGACGGGTTCGGGGACGTGGACCTGGTGGTGGAGGCCGTCCCCGAGAAGATGGACCTCAAGAAGCGGGTGTTCGCGGAGTTGGACCGGGCCACCCCCAGCACGGCCATCCTGGCCTCTAACACCTCCGCCCTCTCCATCACGGAGATGGCGGCGGCCACCTCCCGGCCCCAGCGGGTGGTGGGGATGCACTTCTTCTACCCGGCAGCGGTGATGAAGCTGGTGGAGGTCATCGCCGGCCGGGAGACCAGTGAGGAGACCCTCGACACGGCGGTGGAGTTCGTGGAAAGCCTGCGCAAGCTCCCCGTCCGGGTGAAGGAGTGCCCGGGCTTCCTGGTCAACCGCATCCTGCTGGCGGCCATGATGCAGGTGATCCACTTCCAGCACGAGACGGGAGCGCCCTACGAGGAAGTGGATGCCGTGGTGAAAGAGAAGGCGGGGGTGCCCATGGGCCCCTTCAGCCTGGCGGACACCCTGGGCCTGGACGTGGTGCTGGACGTGTGCAGGACCCTGGAGACCCTGGGCCCGCGTTTCGCTGCCCCCGCCCACTTCGAAAACATGATCAAAGAGGGCAGACTGGGGGTCAAGTCCGGTCAGGGGTTCTACACGTACACGAAGTAGGGAGGAGGCGGCATCGTGGACGAAAAGCAGGCCCAGTTGCTCGTGGACCGTTTCCAGCTGGCCGGTTTCGTGGAAGCCTGCCGGCTGCTGGAAGAGGGGATCGCCAGCGCCCGGGACATCGACCTGGCCATGCGGGCCGGGGCCGGATATCCCAAGGGTCCCCTCGCCTGGGCGGACAACGTGGGGCTCGATGTGATACTGGCTAGGCTGGAGGAACTGTACCCGCGTTACGGGGAGGCCTTCGCCATACCGGAGAGGCTGCGCACCATGGTGGCGCGCAGTGAACTGGGCAAGAAGACCCAGAAGGGCTTCTTCGAATACGCAGGTGCCGAGGAGTAGTCCCGAACTTCAAGGAGGGAGAGGACATGGCGTACAACAACATCCTGGTTGATCGGGAACCGCCCCTGCTGACCGTCACGGTGAACCGGCCTCCCGCCAATGCTCTCAGCCGGGCCACCATCGGGGAGATCCGGCAGGCCATAGATGAGGCGGCGCGGGACGAGGAGGTGCGGGTGGTCATCATCACCGGCACCGGGCACTACATCTTCATCGCCGGAGCGGACGTCTCCGAGTTCCCCGCCCTCGATGAGCATTCGGGCCGCGAACTCCTCGAGAGCGGCCATGCCCTGTTCACCGCCATCGAGACCCTGCCCAAGCCCGTCATCGCCGCCATTAACGGCACCTGCCTGGGCGGGGGGCTGGAGCTGGCCATGGCCTGCGACATCCGGGTGGCGGTGGAGTCGGCCCGCTTCGGGCAGCCGGAGATCAACCTGGGCATCATGCCCGGGTGGGGTGGCACCCAGCGGCTGCCGCGCCTGATAGGCAAGGGGCGGGCCATGGAGTTGCTCCTCACCGGGGATATGATCAAGGGTCCCGAGGCCCAGCGTATCGGGCTGGTAAACCGGGTGGTGCCGGACGGGGAGCTGATGGCCCAGACCAGGAACCTGGCCCGCAAGCTGGCCGCCCAGGCGCCGGTGGCCATGGCCACCATGAAGAAGGTCGTGTTCGAGGGCTTGGGGCAACCCCTGCCCGAGGCCCTCAAGACGGAGGTGGCCGGGTTCCTGCACCTGTTTGGCACCGAGGACGCCAAGGAGGGAATCTCGGCCTTCCTGGGCAAGCGTAAGCCTCAGTTCAAGGGCCGCTGACCGCGGGCATCACGCTGCAGATGAGGGGGGAGGGTAGGGAGTGACCCCGGTGGTCATCGTGTCTGCGGTGAGGACCGCGGTGGGCAGGTTCGGCGGGGCGCTGCGGGAGGTCCCGCCCGAGAAACTGGGTGCCCGGGTGATGGTGGAGGCGCTCGCGCGCGCGGGCGTGGAGGGGCGCGAGCTGGGCGACGTCATCATGGGATGCGTGCTCCAGACCAACGAGGCCCCCAACCTGGCCCGGGTGGCGGCGCTCTGGGCCGGCATCCCCGTGGAAGTGCCCGCCTACACCGTCCACCGCCAGTGCGGGTCGGGGCTGCAGGCGGTGATCTCAGGGGCCCAGGCCATCATCTGCGGTGAGGCGCGGGTGGTGCTGGCGGGCGGGGCGGAGAGCATGTCGGGCGCTCCTTACTACGCCAACGAGATGAGGTGGGGGGCCCGGCTGGGGCACATCACCATGTACGACCCCTTCGTGCGCAACGCGGAGAGTTGCTCGCCCACCGAACTGTTCGGCTACGTCAACATGGGGCTCACGGCGGAAAACCTGGCCGAAAAGTACGCCATCTCGCGGGAAGAGCAGGATGCCTTTGCCCTGGCCAGTCACCGTAAGGCCGTGCGGGGCCTCACCGAGGGTCGGTTCCGCGAGCAGGTGGTGGCCGTCCCCGTTCCCCAGCCCAAGGGCAAGGAGCCCCTCCCCTTCGACCGGGATGAGTCTCCGCGCCCCGACACCAGTATGGAGGCCCTGGCCCGCCTGGCCCCCGCCTTCAAGAAGGAGGGCACCGTGACGGCGGGCAACTCCTGCCCCATGAACGACGGGGCGGCGGCGGTGGTGCTCATCCCCGCCGACCTGGCGGAGTCCCGCGGCCTGGAGCCCCTGGGACGGGTGGTTTCGTGGGCGGTGGCGGGGGTCGACCCGCGTTACATGGGGATTGGTCCGGTACCGGCCACGCGCCTGGCCCTGGAACGGGCACACCTGGGTCTCGATCAGATCGACCTCATCGAGCTCAACGAGGCCTTTGCTGCTCAGTCCCTGGCCGTGCTAAAGGAACTGGGCCTTGAGGGAGATCCGCGCGTCAACCCCAACGGAGGGGCCATCGCCCTGGGACATCCCGTGGGTGCCACCGGAACTATCCTCTTGGTGAAGCTGCTCTACGAGATGCGGGCCCGGGGTGCGCGGCGCGGGCTGGTCACCCTGTGCATCGGCGGGGGCATGGGCATCGCCCTGGTGGTGGAAGCCGTTTAGGCTCACGCCGGGCCGCCGCAGCGCCGGCCGGCGACTTCCGCCTCACGGGTGCAGGGTGTCATGGCCCAGGTCGAGGGGAGAAAGGTGCCCGCCACGCGATTGACACGGCTGACGGTTGAAGCAAAACCCATCAGACCGCCCAAGTGGGCGACGGGGACCATGGCCCCCCCGAACATCCAGGAAATGAACCCGATCATCACCGAGGAGAAGGCAGCCGGGAGATAGCTGCGGGCCACCACGGCCAGCAGCATCCGGGCGCCTGCGTAAGCAACCGCGAGGAGCAGAGCAGCCAGGGCGGCGGCCCCCCACCCCGCTCCGGGCCGCACACCGCAGGTGACCGCCACGACCGCCGTCATCACGACGCCGCTGAGTAGTGCTCCCGCCACGGCAAAGGTCGGCTTCCCCCCCAGCCACACTCCCAGGGGCTGGGGCGCAGGCTATCAGCCCCACCAGCTGACCCGCGCGCCCGCTGCCGGTCGGGCTGGTCAGTACTAAGACCAGACGTACCTTTGAGCCGGGGGGTGGGTGAATGCGTGAGCGCCGACATGGCTTGCATTACGCACTGATGCAAGACTACCACTTGTATTCAGCTGGTCGTTCGGTTGCAGAGCCTTCGCAGCCCCTGCCTTGAGTGTGATAATGCGTCTGCCGGTGGCCGATATGTCTGGTGAGAAAGGGAGCTAGCCATGGACTTCACCACCAAACGTGGGACACGCCTTGCGCGCGGCTTAGGAGCGCTGCAGGTGTTCATCGGTCTGGGGGCAGTGGCGGGCGGCTGCGCCCTCGTTTTGGACCGTACGGGAGGAGTCCTGGGGATTCCGCTTGCGCTGCTCGAGGGCACCCCGTTCAGAGATTACCTCGTCCCTGGCCTCGTACTCCTCCTGGTTAACGGCGTTGGAAGCCTGGTGGGCGCCTGGGCTTCCTTCTACCAGCAGGCGTTTGCAGGTGTTCTTGCCACCGGCCTGGGTATATTCCTCATGCTGTGGATCGTTTTGCAGGTGTGGTGGATTGGATTCTCCTGGGTACACCTTCTCTATTTCGTCCTTGGCCTTATCGAAGCGAGGTTGGGGCTTACGTTGCTGCGTGCCGCGGGTTCGATTAAGTAACGCCGCGCCTCTTTACTCCAACGACCTGGCCATTTGTGGCACGGGCCGGCTTATGCTCGACGTCTTCCGGCGGCCAACGACCGGCCAGATCGGGGAAGGTGATGTTCACCTCAGCCAGCGACGCGCAGCACGCAGGCGCTGAGAGAGTGGGTATGCCCCAGGCCAAGGATGTGGTATGGATGAAGGTACTGGTAGCCGTCGCGAGCCGCCACGGCAGTACCCGCGAGATCGCAGGTGCCATTGCGGATGAGTTGCGGGCGACAGGCATCGAGGCGGATGCGAGCGGGTGAAGGGGGCACGCCAGCGTAGCCCGGAAGCCCAGGTGTGCTGCCGGCCCTGGGCTCGGGGGTTCTCGTCCTGCTCCAGATGCTGCTGCGGGGGACGGCCGGGTACCTGGAGATGACGCTGCCGGGGGGTACATCCTGGTGGGTGTAAGACCGTACCACCACTGCGGCGAGTGCAGCTTGCGGCGCATGCTGTGGCTGCGGGCGTGTTTTCGTGGTAAAATACGAGATGCCAGCTTATGGAACGCCAGCATGAATCAGGGAAGGAGCGAGGAGGGTGCAGGATCTCATCCCGGCCGGAGTGGTATCCCTGCGGCTGCCCACCCCCTACCCGGTGGGTCCGGTCAACTGCTACCTGGTTCAGGGCCAGTTGCCCACCCTGGTGGATACCGGTCCGCCCACCGAGGATGCCTGGGCTGCCCTGGTGCGCTTCCTGGAAGAGCAGGGGCTGGGCACCGGCCGGTCCTGGCAGGTGGTGATCACCCATGCTCACCCGGATCATTTCGGGCTGGGCGAGCGCCTGCGCAGCCGATTTGGAGTCAGGATGCTGGCTCCCCGGACAGCCTCTCGCTGGCTGGCACCGGGCAGGGCCGAGGAGTGGGAGGAGTTCCTTGCTGGCTTCTTGCCCCGGGCCGGGGTACCAGGCGAAGTCTTTCGCCAGCTGAAGAAGACCCGCTTCGGGCTGGCCGACTTCCAGGTGGAGTCGGGCCCGGACGGCTGGCTCGAACCCCAAACCACGGTCCGCATGGGGGACGCCGAGTGGGAGGTGGTGTCTCTTCCCGGTCACTCTTCCTGTTCCACGGCCTTCTGGCGCCGGGAGGATGGCACCTGCCTGGGCGGCGATGCTCTACTGCTTGACGCTTACGGTCACAGCCTGATCGAGCCCGCGCCTGCCGGAGAGGGATGGTACCGCAGCCTGACCCGGCAGATGGAAAGCCTGGAGCGCATCCGGCAGTTGGGGGTCGAGCGGGTGCTGCCGGGCCACGGGGAACCGGTCGCCGCACCTGCTTCGTTCGCCGCCTCTCGTCTGCGCTACCTGCGCGGACGCACGGAAGCGGTGGGGGGCCTGCTCATGGAGGGTGAAAAGACCCCCTACCAGGTATGTCTCAACCTGTACCCCCATCTGAGCTGGGTGGAGCTGATGTCGGGGCTGTGGGAGGTCATGGGGTACCTGGACCTGCTGGAAGAACGGGGGGAGGCGGCGAAGGAGGAAATCGGGGGAAAGCTTTACTACCGTGCCCTCTGAGGGCGCCCGCTTCGCCGCGGCGTCCTTCCGGGGTGCGACACTCCCGGGCTGCCCGGCACATAGAAGCGCCAGGGGTAATCCCGGGCCTCTTCAGCGTAGTCGATCCCTATGCGGGGGCCGCACGCCACGGCCTGCACGGGCGCTTCTGCGGGCCGGATGATATACAGGGGGCCCTGCACCAGATCGGCCCCGTTCTGCGCCAGGGTAATACCCATGGCCTGGCAGAGCCGGGCCGGCCCCGCCCCCAGCCGGTGCCAGTCGTCGCTCGCCAGGCCCCGGCGGGCCGCCATCAGTTCCACGCCCGCCACCGGTTCCATCCCGCGCACCAGGACGGCGTGGGGGACTCCCTCCTGGGCGCATACCACGTTGAGGCAGTGGTGCATCCCGTAGGTGAAGTAGACGTAGGCGTGGCCGGGGGGACCCCACATGACGTCGTTGCGCCGGGTGCGGCGGCTCCCGAAGGCGTGACAGGCCCGGTCCCCGGGCCCGATGTACGCCTCTACCTCGACGATACGGCCGGCCGTCGTCCCTGCGGGCGTCTGGTGGACGAGGATCGTGCCCAGGAGTTCGGGCGCCACTTCCAGCCCGTGCCGGGCATAGAACTCCCGGGGCAGCCTTTCCCCTGCGGTAGCGGGCGGCAGAGCCTGCACAGCGAATCACCCGTTCATGATTGGTGAAGCACTTATTACCGTATCCGCGCGCGGGTGGGCAGTCAAGGCCTGCGGCGGGTATCGCGGGCGAGACGGACGAGGGCCACTACCACCAGGGTGGCGGTGGCGAGGGCCAGCAGGGTGGCGGCGGCGTTGCCCAGGGTGGGGACAGCCGCCCGGTGCGCCAGGTAGGCCGCCAGGCCGGACAGGGCGGCGGGAAGGCCGGCTCGCGCGGCCGGCCGGCGGAGGGAGGGCGGGCGCCCCAGCAGGCGGGCCACGGTCTGCCAGTCCCACAGGGCCTCGATCAGGGTACCGGCCCCGATGGCCACCGCTGCCCCTGGCAGCCCCAACCGGGGAACCAGCAGGTAGGTGAGGCCCAGGTTGATGACTTCGCCCACAGCGAAGTTGCGGAAGGCCAGGCCCGGTTCGGACCAGCCGTGCAGGGAGGCGGTCATCACCTGGTCGACGGTGACCAGGGGTGCCACTGCCGAGAGGATGATGAGGAGCAGGGCGGGTTCCCCGGTGCCGAAGGCGAAACGGCACAGCGGCTCCGCCAGCAGGAAGGTGCACGCGGCGGCGGGAAGGGCCAGCATCCAGGCCTGATAGAGGGAGTCTTCCACCAGGCGGGGGGCACTACGGGTGTCACCCCGGCTGCGGCAGGCAGAGAGACCGGGCGTGAGGTTGAAGGTGAAGGCCCACACCAGGGTGGCGGGGAAGAAGGCGATCTGTGCCGCCATGCCTCCGAACTGCCCGTACAGGGCCAGGGCCCGGTCGGGTGCGTGGCCGGCCGCCCGCAGCAGGGCGGGGATCATGGCCGCGCTGATGGCGCCGGATGCCATGGCCACTAGCCTCACGCTGGTGGAGGCCCAGGCGAAGCGGGCCATGGTCCCCAGGTCATCCCGGAGCCGCGCTGCATGAGCGTTACTTCCGGGCAGCTGCTCCTTCCGGAGAGGCGCCCTGGCGCCTGCCCTCCTGGCCACGCCCTCTCGCCGCACCGGTGAGGGTTGTGCGTGGACCCGCTGGAAGGAGGCGTACACGGAGAGCAGGCCCGCTGCTTCCCCCCCGGTGATGGCGCAGGCCAGGATGGTGGTGGCGGCCGCCAGGGGCAGGGGTCCGGCCAGGGTCAGGGCGGAGAGCCCGAACGCCGTCTGCGCCAGGGCTTCCACCAGACGGGCGCGGGCGGTCGGGTAGGTGAAGTAACGGCCCTGGAGGTAGGCCCGGTAGACACCGGAGACCGGCACGATGGCCACCGCCGGCGCCAGAGCCAGGATGGGCAGGTGGAGGGAGGGGTCGTGGAAGAGCAGGCGGGCAGCCGGCCGGCTGGTGGCCATCAGCCCGGCGCCCAGCAGCACCCCCAACCCCCCCGTGATCAGGAAGGACAGGGAGAGGGTGCGCTCCAGGCCGGCCCGGTCGCCCCGGGCCGTCTTTTCGGCCGTCAGGTTGGTAACGGCCGCCGGGATGCCGGCACTGGCCACCGTCACCAGCAGGCCGTACAGCGAGCCGATCACGCCCAGCGCCCCCACGGCCGCCGCGCCGGCCGCCCGCACGATGAGGATCCGGTAGAGAAAGTCCACCACCCGGGCGCTCGTGTGCGCGGCAAACAGGGCGCCGGTGCCCTCGCGGTGCTCGTCCACGATGGTTCCCCCGCACCCTCTATGCTTATGGCTTCCCCGGCCCCCTTCATGCTGCGTCCGCCACGCACGGGGGCGAGGCCGCCATTGACTCGGGCACGCGCAGCGGACGCACGTACGTATTGACAGGGAGGGGAGAGCGCGATACAATGCGGCAAAGCAGCATCGGGCTGTGAAGGGGAGCAGTAGGACCCCAGCCGACCCCGCAGAGAGCCCGCCCCTGGCTGCAAGGCGGGCGGTCGTGCCGGTTCGAACCCGCCCCGGAGCTGCTGGCGAGGAGCCGGCCGCATCCCTCCGTTAGAAGGGGCAGGCATCACCGGGCTCCGCGTCCGGTTGTGCCGGGTGGAGCGGGTCCTGCAGAGGGACCAAGCAAGGTGGTACCGCGGAAGCATCCCTTTCGCCCTTGGGGCGGAAGGGATTTTCGTTTCCCGGAGAACTGCGGGGGTGAAAAGGATGTTGCCGGAAAAGTGGCGGCGGATGGGTTTCATCGGAGCGGGCTCCATGGCCGAGGCCATGGTGGCCGGATTGCTGACGGCGGGGGTGACGTTTGCCCCCAGCATCGTGGTCACCAATCGCTCTCGCCAGGATCGGCTGGATGCCATGGCGTTGCGCTGGGGAGTGCGCACCACCCGGAGCAAGGCGGAGGTGTGCGCGTCGGCAGATGTGGTGGTGCTGGCCACCAAGCCGGCGGATATCCCCGCCGCCCTCGGACAGCTGAGGGGTCTGGTGAGTCCCCGCCACCTGGTGCTGTCGGTGGTGGCCGGCATCCCCTGTGGCCTGGTGGAGGAGAGCCTGGGTGAGGGTATCCCGGTGATCAGGGCCATGCCCAACACCTCCTGTCACGTGAAGGAATCGGCCACGGCCGTCGCCCGGGGGCGGTGGGCCCGGGAGGAGCACCAAGAGGTGGCCCGCACCATCTTCGCCGCTGTGGGAGAGGTGGTGACCGTGCCGGAAGAGTGGCTGGACGCGGTGACCGGGTTGAGCGGCAGCGGGCCCGCCTACGTGTACCTCCTCATGGAAGCCCTCGCCGAGGCGGGGGTGGAAGTGGGGTTGAGCCCAGAGGTGAGCCGCCTCCTCACCCGGCAGACGGTGCTGGGTGCCGCCCGCATGGTTCTGGAGACGGGGGAGGATCCCGCCCTGCTCCGCCGGAAGGTCACTTCGCCCAATGGCACCACCATGGCTGCCCTCAAGGTGCTGGAGGAGATGGGCTTCGTGGCTGCCCTCCGGGAAGCGGTGAGGCGGGCTACGGCCAGGTCGCGCGAGATGGGGCAGGAACTCGTTCCTCCCCAGCGGGGCAGGAGGCTGCTGGAGAGCGCGGGCGCCTGACCGCGCGGCACGGGTACCGGCCGGCGGCCCCGCGGACACTGGAAAAGCGCCCCCTGCTCTGGCAAAATAGCGGGCGGGGGTGATGGGGTGCGGGCCAGGCACCTGCTCTACTGCATGGACTATCACCACGGCCAGGCCACCCGGGTGGTCCTGGCGGGGTTACCGTTCGTACCCGGGGCCGACATGGCCGCCCGGCAGGCTTTCTTCCGCCAGCACCTGGACTGGGTGCGGAGCATCGTGTGCGCGGAGCCGCGCGGGCACACCAACATGCTGGGGGCGGTGGTGCTGCCCCCCGTGAGGCCGGATGCCCACGCCGGGGTGATCTTCCTCCACCCGGGCGGGTACTTCGACATGTGTGGCGACAGTACGTTCAGCGCGGTCACCGCCCTGGTCGACAGCGGCATGGTGCCTTCCCGGGAGGGCGAGTTCGAGGTGCGGCTGGACACCGTGGTCGGGCCGGTGGACGCCCGCGTGCGGGTGACGGGCGGCGAGGTGATGGAGGTGACCGTCGCCAACGTCCCCTCGTACTACCTGGGCCCTGCCCAGCTGCGGGCAGGCGGGCGGACGGTGGCAGCGGAGGTGGCATACGGAGGGCTGGCGTACGCCTTCGTCGACGCCGGGGCGGTGGACCTGGTCCCTCTCGACCGGCAACCGCGCGCGCATCTCCTGGATATGGGAACCGCTCTCTGGGAGGCGGCCCGGTCGGTGCAGGTGGAGGGCCGCCAGGTTGACCTGGTGACGGTGGGGGAGCGCCTTCCCGGACCCGCGCGCTTCCGGGTAGCCAATTTTTACGCCCCAGCCACCATGGGCCGTACCCCGTCGGGGACGGGGATTTCAGCCCGGCTGGCCCTGCTCCTGGCCAGGGGGGAGCTGGGGCGTGCGGGGGAGGTGGGGCGAGCGGCGGAGGTGGTGCACGAGAGCATCCTGGGGCTGGCCTTCCGGGCCCGCGCCCGGGAAGTGCGCCCGGGTGGGCAGGTGGTGCCGGAGGTGACGGCCCGATCTTTCCTCATGGGCATAACCCACCTGGTGGTCAAGGAGGATGATCCTTTCCCGGCCGGCTTCCAGATCTGAGCATCAGTGCGGGTGTACGGAGATGCCCCCGATCAGATAATAGAGGCGGCAATACATACGGAGGACGGTGATGGGGTTGGGAGAGCGGAGTCCCATTGCGGGCCCGGAGCGGCCGGCACCCTTCGGCCTGCGCAGCGAGACCGGGTACCTGGCGGGAGTGCTGGTGCACCGTCCGGGGGAAGAAGTGGAAGAGATGGACGAGCGCTACCCCTGGAGGTGGATATGTGACGCCAAGCCGGACCTGGGGCGAGCCCAGGGCGAGCACGACACCATGGCGGACTACTTGCGGCGGGCGGGGGCCGAGGTGTACTACCTGGACGACTGGGAGCCCAAAACCAGAGTCCCCGTCAACGAGTGGTTCACCCGGGACCACGGCTTCATGACGCCGTATGGGGCATTCATCGCTTACTGCGATTTCCCCCGGCAGGGCGAAGAGGAGTTCGTGGTGAGACGGCTGGTCCACCTGGGCATCCCCGTGGTGGCCCGCGTTTACGGACAGGGCCGTATGGAGGGCGGGGACATCATCTACCTGGACGAGAAGACGCTGCTGGTGGGGCAGAGCTACCGCACCAACCGGGAGGGGTTCCGCCAGATCCAGCGGGTGATGGAGGGCACCATGGTGGATCGGGTCATCCCCGTGCCCCTGCACCGGGAGGTGATGCACCTGGACACGGTGTTCAACGTCGCCGGCGAGGGGATTGCCGCCGCGTACCTCCCGGCGCTCCCGGAGGAATTCCTGGATTTCGTGGAGCGCAGGGGGTACGAGGTCATCAGCATCCCGCCCGAGGAGTATCCCACCCTGGCCAGCAACTGGCTGTGTGTGGGCCCGCGCAAGGTGATCTTCGTGGATGGGGAGACCAGGAATCTTCAGACGCGCAAAGAACTGGAGAAGCGGGGAGTAGAGGTCATGCCCTTCGTGATGCCCGAGTTGCTCAAGGGGGCGGGAGGACCCCGGTGCATGACCTTTCCGCTGTACCGCTGGCGGGAGGACGTACGCTGAAGCGGGGGCACCCACCGCCTGGGCCGGGGGACCGCAGGGCGGGGCCGCCGGGGCTACGGGCCGGAGGGGGTAGTCCCGCTGGAGACGGAGTACACAGCGAGACGGGAGGGGTACTGGTGGATTGGCAGCTTCTGCGCACTCTGCGGGGCAGGGACTTCCTGACCGACCAGGATTACAGTCCCCAGGAGCTGGTGGCCCTGCTCGACCTGGCGGCGGCCATCAAAGACATCTGGCGCCGGGGGGTGCCCACGCCCCTCCTGCGGGGCAAGCACCTGGCGCTGCTCTTTGAGGAACCATCCACCCGGACGCGCATGTCCTTCGAGGTGGGGATGTCCGACCTGGGCGGCACCACGCTGTACCTGAAGCCGGGGGAGATCCACCTGGGGGCACGCGAGACCGTGGGCGACACCGCCCGGGTGATGAGCCGCTATGTCCACGGGATCATGGCGCGGCTGTACAGGCACACCACTTTGGTGGAGCTGGCCCAGGGGAGCACGGTACCGGTGATCAACGGCCTGACTGACCTCTACCACCCGGTGCAGACCATGTCCGATGCCTTTACCATCCGCGAAGCCATGGGTAAGCTGGAGGGGGTCAAGCTCGCTTTTTTGGGCGATGCTACCAACGTGTGCAACGCCCTGGTGGTCACCTGTAGCAAGCTGGGGATCGACCTGGCCGTGGCCAACCCGCCCGGGTACACGGTGCGTCCGGACATCCGGGAGCTGGCCCGGCAGAACAGCAGGGAGTCGCGGGCCCGGACCGAGTTCCTGAGCGACCCGGTCGAGGCGGTACGGGACGCCGACTTCGTGTACACCGACCTGTGGTGGTGGGTGGGCCAGGAGGACGAGGCGGAGGCGCGCAAGAAGGCCATGGCCCCGTACCAGGTGAACGCCGCCCTGATGAAGAAGGCCAAACCCACCGCCCGCTTCATGCACTGCCTGCCGGCGGCGCGCGGCCTGGAGGCTACCGACGAAGTCATGGACGGCCCCCAGTCCATCATCTTCGACCAGGCGGAGAACCGCATGCATTTTCAGAAGGCCCTGCTGGTAGCGCTGCTGGGGGTGGACGTGGAACCGGCGGAGGTGCCCGCCCCGGTGGGGGATCTGGTGACCAACCTTGCCAGCTGATGTAGCACTGGTGGTGCCGCCCCGGCGGCGCCGGCTTTTCCGGGAGGACGCCGGTGAGGCCCTGGGCGTGGAGTACCTGGCGGCCGTGCTCCGCCAGCGCGGGCACCAGGTAGGGGTGTATGATGCCACCCTGCTGGGGTGGGATACCGCGCGTCTGGCCCGCCAGCTCCTGGCGGAGCGGCCCGGGCTGATCGGGCTGTCCCTGGTGTTACCCCGCATGGTGCGCGAGGGTATCCGTCTGGCCGTTCTCTTGCGCCGGGGTGGGTACCGCGGCCTGGTGGTGGCAGGAGGGTACACCCCCAGCCTGGCCTACCGGGAGTTTCTGGGCCAGGCCGCCGGGGTGGACATGGTGGTGGTGGGCGAGGGAGAGGCGACCTTTGCCGAACTCGTGGATCGGTTACGGGACGGCGATCCGGCGGCGCTGGAGATCCCGGGGGTTGCCCGCCGGGACGCCGACGGTTCCCCGGCGCTCGCCCCCGGCCGGGCCCTGGTGGACGTGGATGGCCTTCCCCTTCCGGACCGGGATCTGCTTCCGGCCGTGCTGGCCCGGGGGGAGCCGGCCGCCGTCTACTCCTCTCGTGGGTGCTGGGCCCGCTGTGGTTTTTGCGCCATCGCGGCGTTTTACGGACTGGGGCGGGGACCTCGGTGGAGGGGGCGGAGCCCGGAGAACGTGGTGGAGGAGCTCGGCCGCCTGGTGCGCGACCACGGGGTGGGACAGGTGAACTTCGTGGACGACAACTGGGTGGGTCCGGGGGAGAAGGGCCGCCAGCGGGCCTTTTCCTTTGCCGATCTTCTGGAGAAACAGCCCTGGCGGGTAGAGTTCATGGTTTCCGCCCGGCCGGAAGATGTGGAGCCCGGGCTTTTTCGCCGCCTGGGGCAGGTGGGTCTGCGGCGGGTGTTCCTGGGCATGGAGTCGGGGGTGCAGGCGGCCCTGGACAGGATGAGCAAAGGGATCACGGTGGCCGACAACCTGCGGGCCCTGTGTGTCCTGGAAGAGCTGGGCCTGGAGGCCGTGCCCGGCTTCATCCTCTTCGACCACGGTACCACCCTGGGGGAGCTGGAGGAGAATCTGGCCTTCCTGGCCCGCACGGGCATCCTGTCCCGGGCGTTCAACAGCCGCATGGACGTGCTCAACCGGCTGGAGGTGTACCCGGGCACTCCCGTCGAAGAGGAGTTGCGCGCTCGCAGCCGGCTCAGAGGCGATTACCTGGACTACCGGTATGCCTTTGCCGACTGGCGGGTGGCTCTGGCGTATCGCCTGGGAAGGTGGGCCTACCGCCTGAGCGGCGTCCGCAGGAGGCGGTGATCGGGCGGCGTCTCGGGGCGGCGGGAGCTGCGCAACATCAGGGGCCGGAAAGAGCGGGTGTTATCCGGGGGGTATGGTGATGAGGCTGGCGACGGACATATTCCGGGAGTATGACCTGAGGGGGGTGGTGGGCCGGGACCTGGATGCCGGGGGGGTCTTTCTCCTGGGACGGGCCTACGCCCGTTTCCTGGATGAGGAGAGGAGCCCGGGTCCGGTGGTGGTGGGCAGGGACAACCGCCTTTCCTCGCCCGAACTGAGCCGGGCCGTGCAGGAAGGTCTAATGGCCGGGGGACGGGACGTGGTGGACGTCGGAGAGGTGAGCACGCCTGTCTTCTACTACGCACGCGTCCTGTACGGCATTGACGGGGGCGTGATGGTGACCGCCAGCCACAACCCGCCCGAGTTCAACGGGTTCAAGCTGGCCCAGGGTCACGCCACCATATACGGGGAAGACATCCAGCGGGTGCGCCGCCTGGCAGAGAGCCTGACGACGGGCGCGGCGGCCCCGACTATGGGCGCCGATGCCGACCCTGCCTCTACCGGGGCCACCGTGACCCCTCTGGTGGCCCGGAGGCAGGAGCCCGCGACCGGTGGACGGGAAGAGCGGGATGTGGTTTCCTCCTACCTGGAGATGCTGAAGGAGAAGATCGCCCTGGGGCCGCGCCGTCTCAGGGTGGTGGTGGACTGCGGCAACGGCACCATGAGCCACTTCGCTCCCCGGGCCCTGCGGGCCTGGGGGTGCGAGGTGATCCCCTTATACTGCGAGTCTGACCCCAGCTTTCCCCATCATCACCCCGACCCCATCCAGCCCGGCAACCTGGTGGACCTCATCCACACCGTGCGGGAGTCGGGAGCCGATCTGGGAGTGGCATATGACGGTGACGGCGACCGCCTGGGGGTCGTGGCGGGGGATGGCTCCATCGTTTGGGGCGACACGCTCATGATCCTGTTCTGGCGCGAGATCCTTCCCCGCTATCCGGGGGCCACGGCTCTGGTAGAGGTCAAGTGCTCGCGGGCCCTGGTGGAGGAGATCGAGCGGCTGGGGGGCAAGCCCGTGTTTTCCCGCACGGGCCACTCCCTCATCAAGGCGCGCATGAAGGAGATCGGGGCCGTGTTCACCGGGGAGATGTCCGGGCACATGTTCTTCGCCGACGAGTACTTCGGGTTCGATGACGCCCTCTACGCCACCGGGAGGCTCCTGCGCATCCTTTCCCGCAGCGATCGGGCCCTGCACGAGTTGCTGGCGGACGTACCCCGGTACTGCTGCACTGCCGAAACGCGCATCCCCTGTCCGGACGCGGCCAAGTTCGGCGTGGTAAGCGACCTGGTGGAGCGCTTTCGGCAGACCCACCAGGTCATAGACGTGGACGGGGCCCGGGTCATCTTCCCGGACGGCTGGGGACTGGTGCGGGCTTCCAACACCCAGCCCGCCCTGGTGGCCCGCTGCGAGGCCACCACCCCCGCGGGCCTGGACCGCATCTGCCGGACCATGAAGGTAGCCCTCTCCCGTTACCCCGAAGTGGAAGATTTTCGGTGGGCGTGACGGCACCCGCCCCGAACCTGCCCGGCCCGGGCATGACCCCCCGGGCCTGGCGCCGCAGCCTCATCCTGGTGGCGGGGGGCGTCTTCCTGGCCCAGGTGGCCTTTTCCCTGGTCATCCCCTTTCTGCCCATGTTCCTGCGGGAGCTGGGGGTCAGGAACGGCACCTCCCTGTGGTCCGGCCTGGCGTATTCCGTGACCTTCCTGGCCGCTGGGGTGATGGCCCCGGTGTGGGGGTCTCTGGCCGACCGGTATGGGAAGAGACCCATGATCGTGCGGGCCGGCGTGGGGATGGCCATCACGTACCTGCTCACGGCCCTGGTGACCGATCCCATACAGCTCCTGGTCGTCCGTCTGGCCAACGGGCTGGTCTCGGGGTTCATCCCGGCCGCCGTCATGCTGGTCTCCTGCACGTGTCCCGAAGAGCAGCTGGCCCTTTCGCTGGGGGTGGTGCAGGCCATCGGCGCGGCGGGCGGCATCACCGGACCCCTCCTGGGCGGCATCATGGCCGAGCTGGTGGGCATTCGCACCAGCATGGTGGTGACCGCTTTCCTCCTCGTGCTGGCCACCCTCTTTCCGGTGATCGCTGTGCGCGAAGAGAGGCCCTCCTGCCGGGTGGCTTCCAGTATCATGGGAGACGTGCGGGGTGCCCTGGCCGAGCCCTCCCTGCGGGTGCTGTTCACGGTGCTGGGGCTGGCCCAGGCGGCTGTGCTGGTCACCCAGCCCACCCTGCCCCTGTGGATCGAGGCCATGGTGCCCGAGCGGGCCGAGGTGGTGACCGGAATCGTGTTCTCGGTGGTGGGGATCGCCACCGTGGTGGGCTCACCCCTGGCGGTGCGACTGGGCTGGCTGCGGTACCGCACGCTGCTCTTGCTCAGCCTGCTGGTATCCGCCCTGTTCAGCGCCCTGCAGGCCCTGCCCCACGGGCCCGCGGGCCTGGGTGTGCTCCGCTTCTTCTTCGGGCTGGGGAACGCGGGTGTCACCGTAGCCGGCAACACCCTCATCGCCCGCAGCGTGGGCCGGGAATCCCGGGGCCGGGCCTTCGGGGTCCTCAATTCGTTTATATACCTGGGTTCGGTGCTGGGCCCCCTGGTGGGCGGGGCGGTGGGCCAGGGGATGGGTCTGGCCGCCCCCTTCCACGCGGGTGGACTGCTTCTGGGCGTGTGTGTCCTGCTCCTGCGCTCGGGGTGGAGGCACCTGGTCGCAGAGGGAGGAACCGGCCGGTAGTCGGTAAGCAGAAAGTGGCAAAGGCGGCCGGGGGGGGAACCCCGGGCCGGGCGCCGAATGGAGAACCGGGTTAGACCATAGCTTTTGGCGGGAGAAGCTGTAGATGAGGCCGGCCCTGCGTTCCCTCACCGTCCTGCTGCTGGTGCTCGCCGCCCTGGCGGTGCTGACCGTGCGGCTGATCACGCCCCTGGCAACCCGTGGGGGCGGGGAGCGGCCGGCGGTCCCCGGGCGGCTGGAGGCCATCCTGGGGGCGCGCCGCATTGGTTGGGCGCGGGTCGATGGGCGGGGGGTAGTGTGGCTCCCCGTGCAGGTGGTGCGGGAGCACTTTGACCCTGCCATCCGCCTCATGGAAGGCGACAGGGCACAGACCTCCACCTCGCCCTGGCGACTGGACATGGCCTCTCCCCAGGCCACCGAATTCCTCCAGGCCGCGCCCGTGTCGATCGAGTTCTACGCTCCCGAGGGCCGGGTGCCCATCGAGGCCCTCCAGGAGATGTACGGCATCGTGGTGCAGGTGGCGGGTTCGCGCCTGCTCATCGACCGGGCCGAGCGGGAGATCCCCCGGGTGCGGGCCCTGGCGGACGTGCGCATCCGGGCCCGACCATGGCCCCTGTGGCCGGGCCCCACCGTGCCGGCCGGAAGCACTCTCTTCGTCTACGACCGCGTGGGCAGGTGGTTGCTGGTGCGCACCGAAGAGGGGGTCACCGGCTACGTCCCGGCGGGGAGGGTGGAGGGGGCGGGAGTGCACCGGGTGGGCCGGCCCCCCCGGCCGGCACCGGTGCGGGCGGGTGGCCCGGTGTGCCTCACCTGGGAGCACGTCACCCGTCCGGGCGGTCCCGACCTGGACAGCATCGGTCCTCTCCCCGGCGTGAATGTGGTGTGCCCCACCTGGCTGTACCTCAAGGGGGAGGACGGTTCCCTCTCTTCGGGCTGTAACGCCTCCTATGTGAGGTGGGCGCACGGACGGGGATACGCCGTCTGGGTGCTGGTGGGCAACGACTTCGATCCAGACCTCACCCGCCAGGTGCTCCAGGAGGAGCGAGCACGGAACCACCTGATCAGGCAATTGCTCTTCTACTGCCGCCTCTTTGCCCTGGACGGGATCAACGTGGATTTCGAGAACGTGTACCCTTCCGAGAAGCAGCTTTTCGTCCGGTTCGTGGAGGAGCTGGGCCGGCTCGCCCACCCGGAGGGCCTGGTGGTGTCGGTGGATGTAACGGTGAAGTCCCCCAGCCCCACCTGGTCGGGGTTCCTCGACCGCCGGGCCCTGGCCCGGGTCGCCGACTACCTGGCGGTGATGACTTACGATGAGCATTACGCCGGCTCCGCCCGGGCGGGGTCGGTGGCCTCCCTGCCCTGGGTCGAGAAGGGTATCCGCGATCTCCTGGAGGAGGTCCCGCCGGGCAAGCTGCTGCTGGGCATCCCCTTCTACACGCGCCTGTGGAAGGTGGAGCGGCAGCCCGGTGGGGGGTACAGGCTGACCTCGCGCGCCCTGGGCATGGCCGAAGTGGAAGCTCTCCTGGCGGAGAGGGGGGTGGTCCCCCGCTTTGACCCCGCCACCGGCCAGGACCATGCCCGCTGGGAGGAGGACGGGGTCGCCTACCAGGTGTGGCTGGAGAACGAGCGCTCCGTGCTGGCACGGGTCAGACTGGCGGCCCGTTACCGTCTGGCCGGGCTGGCTTCCTGGCGGCGCGGATTCGAGAAGCCCGGCGTATGGGATGTCATCGCGTCCCAGCTCGATTCGCTGCCCTGAGCATCTGCGGCAACCGGCGTTCCCCGGCGGAAGTCCTCCTGTCTCATGGCGACGGGGGCCGCGCACTGAGATCCACCACGTAATGGAAGGGCAGGGTGGCGATACCGGAACGATCCCGGCCGGTCGCCCACACCTGGTGATAGCCTTCCTCGACCGCTTGCAGCAGGCGGCAATGCCAGACGATCTTGCCCTCGTGGAAGTGCTTTTCCACCCGGAAGTATTCCGGATACAGGTCCATATCGTATCCGTTGAAGACTAGCTGCAGGCTGGTGGGGTCCAGGGCCTTGGAGCCATCGGTGGGGTCCTCGTCCGTCCGGGCCGCGGGAACGAACGTTACTACCAGTTCCCGTGCCCTGATGGCTTCGACCAGCCCGGCCTCGACCCGGGGGGGCGATACCCCTGCCAGAGAAATGGCAGGCGGCATCAGGCGATACAGCCACGCCGGCAGGCGGTCTTCCTCAGGTGAGGCGGTGGTCGATGGAACGGTGGTCAGGCCCAGGAGGAAGGCCAGGCCCAGGGTGCGAGGTCCGGCGGGCTCTCCTCTTGCCAGCTCGACGAGACGGGGCAGGAAAGAGGTGTCCACCTCGCTTTGCAGGTTGCCCAGCCAGCCGGCCAGCTCCAGCAGGGGAGTCCCGGGATACAGTCCCCGGGGGATGGGCCAGATACGGACGGCGTAAGGTGGTTCGGTTTTTGGGGCGAGCACGTCCGGGGAGG
This sequence comes from Bacillota bacterium, assembly GCA_030019365.1. Lineage (NCBI taxonomy): Bacteria > Bacillati > Bacillota > Bacillota bacterium. The sequence continues at coordinate 681,516 of JASEFA010000001.1, read as the reverse complement.
CCCACTGGGCGATTTCCTCCCCGCTGACCCCGAACACCCCCTGCACGATCTTGTCGGCGCAGCGTTCCAGGTAGGACGCCCCCACCTGGCGGAAGGAGATGAGGCGATCGACGCGCTCCCCAAGCACCGGCCGGAAGGGGCGTAGCAGGGAGTATAGGGTGACCAGCCCTTGCATCACCAGGCCGAATTCCTCCACCATCTCCCCCAGCACAGCAGGCGGGACGCGGGGCAACCGGGCCGCCCAGCGTTCGGAGGTGCGGGTGAGGGGGTTCTCCCCTTCGGGGGCGAAGAGAGCCGGGCGCTCGCCTCGCAGGCTGTCGCCCTCGGGCTGGTAGAGCACCAGGAGGTCGTAGAGCAGCTCCAGCAGGGCGTGGTCGAGCACCCGGTAGTGTTCGAGGATTTCCGGGTAGAAGTCCGTACCGATCACCCGGAACGAGTTGGCATATCCGGAGAAAAGTCCGGGATTGCCGGCGTTGCCCGCCGGGGTGCCGTCCCGGGCGATGGGGGCGTAGTGGGCCCACCAGTCCGCCATCTGGTGGGCCAGCCACCCGCATGCCACGGCCAGGTCGGCCGGGGGACCGTGCAGACACTGCTGCACCAGGGCGTATCCGAATCGCGGCAGGCCGTGGGCGTTGTCCGGTATCCAGTTGTGCATGTAGTCATAGAGGGGGCAGCGCCTGAGCACGTGGTGGGCGGAAATGGCGTCGGCCGAGGCGGAGGCGCGGGCGAAGGTCTCTTCGTGGCCCTGCAGGCGCTCGGCCAGGTCGTTGGCCGCCAGGTCCGGGCATGTCCGTACCTTGCGCCAGGCCAGGCGGGCAACCTCGATGTGCGTGAAAGGGCCCCACCCCAGCAGGGGAGCCAGGGGCAGCAGTGCCGCCCTGGCCAGGAACGCCCTCATCCTATGCCATGCCCGGCGCCAGCGCGACCCGCCCTCCATCCTCATCCCCCTACCCTTGATATGCGGGGACGGGCGTTACCGTGCCATGGGAAACCGTGGTACCCTGGTCGGACGGTCCGGCATATTATGTAGCGAGTAACCGGCAGGAAGGATGACCGCTGTGAGCCAGGCAAGTCAGCAGGTTCGCAGTCTCCTGGTGGAAACCGAGTACCTGGTAAGGCTGCACGGCTCCATGCTCTTCGTACTGAGTGCCATGATTCCTCTCTATCCGCTGGGCAGGCAGGTAATTGCCCCCGAGCGGCCCCTCCAGGAGCCTGGCCGGTACACCCGGGCCCGGGTAGAGGCACTCATTGTGCTTGCTGCCCTGGGCGTGGCCGCTCTGTTCCTGCCCCTCCATGCGCGTTTGCTGTTGGCGGCACTGGATGCCCTGAGAGGAGGTGAGGCGTCGTGAAGAAGGGGATGAACACCACCGGGCTGGTCTGGTGGCTGCTGTTCATCATCTTCCTGCCCATCATCATTCTCCTCTGGATCATCTTCTAGGGGAGCCCGGGACCCGGGTAGGGGGCGGCGAAGGGCTGCCCCCTACTTGTTGGAGGGCGGAAGGAGGTGCCCGCCTCTTGCAAATTGACTGGCTGCTCGTCGTGGTAATGATCCTGGCGTTCCTCCTCATCCTGCTACCCCTGTTCTTCGTTCCCGCTCCGCCGCCTGCGCCTCCGCCTTCGTGAGATCGCGCTCCGCCTTAGCAAGGCATGCCTCCGCCTTCGCAACAGGGCGAACCGGGGGGCTACCTGCCCCCCGGTTCAGCGGTGGGTTTGCCCTGCCTTACTGGCCTGCTCCTGCTCCGAGGGGGAAGAAGAAGAACAGCAGCAGGAAGATGAGCAGGATGATGATGATCCACCAGAAGAACCCGGGATCGGGCGACTGTGGCTTCACGGCCTGCACCTCCTTTCTCCTCGATGTGGCCTGCGGGTGACCGGCTTCACTACATAATATGGGGCTTGCTGCCGGATGTGCAGACCCGGTACCCGTTTGCCGCAGGAAGCGGGCCAGCAGCCGGGCGGCCAGGAGACGGAAAGACTCGGAGGTGACGACTTCCCGTACCAGGTGACCCGGGATGGGGATGCCGCCTTCTTCGGTCGCCAGCCGGGAGGCCACGGCACCGAAGAAGTGGGCGGCCGTCTCCAGCGAGCCCTCTACCGCCCCCAGCTGACCGGCCACCGTGGCGGTGAGCACCCCCATGCGTTCCAGGCGTGCCTGGGGACCGCGCTCCAGAATGGCCTGGCGCCATCTGGCTTTCCACCCGCCGGTGTCCTCCCCGCCTTGCCCCGGAATCGCGGGCATCTCACCGGGCAGGTTGTCCCCGGGGGCGGAACCACCGTCCGGTTCCGGGCTCTCCCCGTGTGCCGGCGGCGGCACGCCTTCGCCTTCGCCGGCAGCCGGGACCGGCACGCCTTCGCCGGTCGCCAGTTCCCGTGCGCCTTCGGTTTCTCCCGTTCGCAGTGGCGAAGGAGCGGCGGCAAGGGAGTCGACCTGGCGCTTGAGCTGCTCCAGGCGGTCCAAGATCTCCCGCAGTTCCAGGCGCCGCTGGCGGCTACAGGCGATTTCCTCTTCCAGTCTCCTCAGCTTTTCCTGCCAGTCGTCGGTGCTGACCGGCAAACCCGGCACCTCCTCGCGCGGGCGGACAACGCACGCCCTTGCTGACGCTGACATAGATATGGGGCAGCAACATCATATTCTGTCAACGCGGGAGGGGTTCCCCGTGTGGCCAATTGCTGGTGTGCTGCTGCTCGGCGTGGTGGGTGCCGCGGCGTCCCGGAGCCGGGGCAGGGTGGTTCCACCCCGGGAGCGGAAAATCGTAACGTTCTGGAAGGACGTCCCCCTGGCGCAGGGAATGGGCCTGGTGAGGTCCCTGGGCGGGGAAGTCATCGGCGAGTTGCCCCTCATAAACGGGGCTCTGTGCGAGTTTCCCCGGGCGACTTCCGAGTTCTACCGTGCCCTGGCTCTGTCGCCCCAGATCATGGACGTGGAAGAGGACGGCGTCATGCATATCCTCTGCTGGTGGCGCAGGCCCAGCGTCCCTGCGGACCAGACGGTGCCGTGGGGGGTGCAGAGGGTGGGAGCGCCCCGCGCCTGGGAGCAGAGCCGGGGAAGGGGGGTGAAGGTGGCGGTCGTCGACACGGGTGTCAACGCCGGTCACCCCGACCTGAAGGGGGCGGTGAGAGGGGGTACCAACCTGGTCGATGCCGGGAAGCCTCCCCAGGATGACAACGGTCACGGCACCCATGTGGCGGGAATCATTGCCGCCCGCGACAATCAGATCGGAGTGGTGGGCGTGGCCCCGGATGCCGAAATATACTCGGTGAAGGCCTTTGACGGCCAGGGGTCGGGGGCCATCTCCAACATCATCTCCGGCATCCAGTGGTGCCTCGAGCACGGCATGCAGGTGGTCAACATGAGCTTCGGGGGCAACAAGAACCGGGCTCTGGGCCGCGCCCTGCAAGCCGCCCTCGATGCCGGGCTGGTGCTGGTGGCGGCCGCGGGTAACAACGGCCGTCCTGACTCGGTAGATTACCCCGCCACCCACCCGGGTGTGATTGCCGTCAGTGCCCTGGACGCCGGCGATACGCTGGCCCGCTACAGCAGCCGCGGTCCCGAGGTGGACCTGGCAGCGCCGGGGTCCCGCATCCTCTCCACTTACGGAGATGGGTACCGCGAGCTGAGCGGCACCTCCATGGCAGCACCGCACGTGAGCGGGACGGCGGCCCTGGTCCTTTCCCGCTGGCCCCGGCTGGGCAGAGACGAGGTGGAGCGTCGCCTCAAGGAGACCGCCGCCGGGCTCCCGTCGCTGGGCCCCGACGAGCAGGGGGCGGGGCTGGTGAACGCCCCTGGCGCTGTGGGCATAGAACGGTAGAGACCGGGGCGGGAGGACGGGACGTTGGAGACCGCCGGGGTGGAGCAGGCCGTGCAGGCCTGCCGCAGGAGGAAAGAGGAGCTGGATGCCCGGCTGGCGGAACTGGAATCCCGGCGCCGGGATCTGATCTGTCACCTGGAGAAGTTGCTCCCCCGCGAGGAGGGGGTGCGCACCGGCGCCGGGTCTGGTGCCCCCGCAGCCCCGCCGAATGTGGGCTGTCACCTGTCCCGTCCCCGTGCGGATAATAGGGATTCTCGTGCGGAGAGTGCGGATCCCGCTGGCGGGGGGTTCCCCGCCAGCCGGGAGGAGGAACTGGACTGCTGCCTGGGGCTGCTGAAGCTCCGCTGCCAGGCCATGGCCGAGGAACTGGCCGAGGTGATGCTGCTGGCGGAAGCCCTGCACGCCCTGGCCCGCACCCGGGCATTACCGGCCGGGCCTTCCGCGCCCGGCCCCGTTGCGGACACCGGGGAATCTCCCCCGTCAGCGGCGGCAGAGACCGGTTCCGCGCCGCCCGCGCCGCGGGCGACGCCGGCTTCCGCCGCATCCTCGCCGGCACCGGGGGCGGAGGCGCTGGCCGGTATCATCTCTTCCCCCCAGTTTCAGAAGGTGGCTGCCCAGTTGCTGGCCCAGCTGATCAAGAAATAGGGGCTACCCCTGACCGGTCTCGGGCGGGCCGCCTTTCTTCTCCGCCAGGACCCTGGCGAGCACCTCCACGGCCAGCTGGGTGAAGGCGGGTTGCCGCATGACCTCGGCCAGGAGGTCTGCGGTTGAGCCCTGCAGCGCGCTTTCGCCGGTAAGATCCTGCCTTACCGTGTCCAGCAGGTCGCGCAGTGACCCCAGAGAGGACTCTACCTCTTCCAGGCGGGCCCGTCCCATCTGGGTGTGGGCCTTGAGTTGCTCCAGTTGCTGGCCCAGCTGACCGCTCTCGATGGCCTGGCGCAGGGCCTCCTTCAGGGAAGCGGGATCGGGGATCCTGGGTTCGGACATCTGTGGCACCTCCATGATGGCGTTGGTTTACCTGTACAGCATATGTGGCAGCCTCGCGACAGGAGATAGCCGCGCTGGCAGAGAATCGTATCGCTTTGATTGGGGGGAACTCCTATGGACAGGAATCCCGAACAGCTGCTTTTCCCCATGACGACTACTACGAACCTCCCAGGGCCTTTGGGAGGCGAGGAGATGCACGTGGTTTTTGAGCGACCTGTGGGAGAATTTCAGGAACTGAGCGGTTCTTACATATTCTGCGGAAAGGCTGAGGAATGGCTTGAAGCGCTGCCTGCCGGCTGTGCAAGGTGCTGCATAACGTCCCCGCCCTACTGGGGCCTACGGGACTACAACGCCGACGGGCAGATCGGTACGGAAGACAGCCTGGAGGACTACATTGAGCGCCTGGTTGAGGTGTTCGACAAGGTGAAAAGGGTTCTGGCGGATGACGGGACGCTGTGGCTCAACCTGGGAGATGCTTACACGAGCGGGGGCAGGGCCTATCGGGCTCCCGATAAGAAAACCGATAATGGGCATGTGGTCCGGGGGCTACCCTTTCGCCCTCCTACTCCCAGGGGCTTGAAGCCCAAGGACTTGATTGGTATTCCCTGGAGGGTGGCCTTCCGCCTTCAGGAGGAAGGCTGGTACCTCAGGTGTGACGTTATTTGGTACAAACCCAACTGTATCCCAGAAAGTGTCAGGGATCGTCCGACTGTTGCGCACGAATACCTGTTTCTCTTCGCAAAGAACGAGCGATACTACTACGACCATGAGGTTATCCGGGAGCCAAACGGTTCCGGCGGGTTCCGGAACAAGAGAAGCGTTTGGTCTGTAAACACGCAACCGTTTCCGGAGGCCCACTTTGCCACATTTCCGCCCCGGCTGATTGAACCGTGTATCCTGGCGGGGTCCGGACCGGGGGATTACGTACTGGATCCCTTCTTTGGCTCAGGCACGACTGGATTGGTTGCTGCCCAGCATGGTCGGAAGTTCATCGGCATCGAAATCAACCCGCAGTATATTGCGATGGCAGAGAGACGCATCCTTGACGAACTGCAGAGACTGAACGGGGGGTAAGCGATTGGACCCGGTTCCGCACCAGCAGATAACCTTCGCCAAATGGCTGCGGAAGCTTCAGGGGACCATGCTTCAAGAGGCCCTGTGCGCGACATCTTGTGGCTCGAGCAGGAATTCCATTTGTGCTGGAACAATCGGCAGGAGGCGGGGGGTAGCTTTTGGGGCCGAAACGAGCGAGCCGTAATCCATCCAGGGCAGGGGCGAGCCAACCTGCCGCAAACCAAGGGGGCTTTCCGCAGGCAAAGGGGCGTGCGCGGCCCGCCCCGCTGAGCCGGTGGCGCGAGAAAGACGTTTGGGTCCGTTGTCTGCTGGCGATCCCCCTGCTGGGAGTGCTGGTGGTAGGGCCCTTCTTCCGGGGGTTGTTCTTTCCGGGGGAGCAGCTGGTGGCCCTGGCGGTTGTCATGGCGGTCTTCGCGGGATTCTGGGTGTACTCGGCGCTGCGGGGATACGAGCGCCCCCGGCGGTACCTGGAGTGGGCGGGCCTGGCCCTGGTCCTCACCTACTGGGCAGCCGTCCTCACGGCGGTAACGCCCCGGGCGGCAGTGGGAGAAGCCCTCCAGTACACTGCTTACCTGGCGGTGCTGTGGATGTTGGCCCGGCTGGGAGACGGGCAGGAATGGCGGTTTGCCCTGTCGGTTCCTCTGGTGGTCGCGGCCCTCGGGGTGGCGATCTTGGGTCTGGGGGCGGCAGCGGGGACCTTCTCGTACCCTGGTGCCTTCGAGGGGGGTCGCATCTGCTCCAGCCTGCAGTACCCCAACACGGCCGCCACCTACCTCACCGCCGGGTTCATACTGGCCAGCGGGTTAGCCGGTTGGGCTGCCGGCGGCAGCGGACGCGGTGGCCCGGGGTCGGGCCTGGGCTTTCCCCGCTGGTCGGGCCTTCTGGGCGCGGGCGCACTGGCCGGTTCCATGTCGGTGATATTCCTGGCCTTCGTGTTCACCCTCTCCCGGGGCGGTTGGCTGGTGTTTCCCCTCCTGCTGGTGCTGCTGGGTGTGCTCATGCCCCGGGGGCAGCGTGCCCTCAGCCTCTCGCTCCTGGTGGCGGCGCTGCTGGGGGGCCTGGCGGCCGTTCCCGGGCTGGGCCGGGTTATGAGCGGTCCCGGCGGTGAGGCGGTGTGGATGTACACTACCCTGGCCTTTGCCCTGGGAGGGCTGCTCGGTGCGGTGGCCCGGCTGGCCGTGTACGTGGCGGCAGGCCTGGCGGCGCCCCGGACCGGCTCGCGCGCCGCTACCGGCTCCGGCGCGGTCCGGGTCACACCGCGCGTGGCCGCCGCCCCGACCGCAGAGCGCGTTGTACCATCAGCCGCAGCGCGGCCAATCTCACCCGCGATCAGGACGCTGCGCCGGGTGGCGGTGGAGGTCGTCATCCTGGTGATGGTGGCAGGGGTGGTCCTGGTCCTGGCGCGGCCGGCAGCGGTGGCCGCCCTGGTGCCCCGCCAGTTGCGAGACCGGCTGGCGGCCATCAGCCTGACCGAATCAGGAGCCCAGGATCGCGTCCAGTGGACCCGGGATGCCCTGCGGTTGGTGGCCATGCGGCCCGTCCTGGGCGCGGGCGGGGGAGGCTGGAACGCCCTGTACGGTACCATCCAGACCTACCCCTACTTCAGTACCGAAGTGCACAACCACTATGCCCAGGTGTGGGTGGAGGCAGGGACCCTGGGATTCTTTGCCTTTCTGGGGGTCTGGGCGGGCCTGATCTGGTCCTACTGGAGGGCCAGGCAGGTTACCGGGGGGCCGGCCGGGGCGCTCCTCACCGCCACCTTCGTGGCGGCGGCAGGACTGGGCGCCCATGCCGTCCTCGACTTCAACCTGTCCCTGCCGGCGGTGGCCGCCACCCTGTGGGCGCTGTTCGGGCTGGTGGCAGCCGCCGAACCGGTGCCCGAGCCCCGGGGCAGGCGCAGGGCGACTGCACCCTGGTGGCTGGCTGCGGGCGTGCCACTGGTGGCGGTGGCCATCCTGCTCCTCATCGTGTCGCTGCGGGTCGGGCACGCGGCCGGCCAGCGGGGTGCCGCTGCCCTCAACGGCGGCAACCTGGACCGGGCCCTGGTGGAATTCGAAAGCGCCCGCAGGTATGATCCCTGGACGGCTTCCTTTTCCATCGACCTGGGGCAGATCTACGAGAGGATGGGGCGCCAGAGTGGGGCCCCGGGACTGTTCCAAAAGGCCCGGCTGAGCTACCAGCGGGGGGTGGGCCTCGACCGCTACAGTTTCCAGTACCATACCCTCTATGCCAACTTCTTGCTGCGGCAGGGCGAAATCGAACCGGCCCTGCGGGAGCTGGAGACGGCCATCAGTTGCCGTCCCGCCCTGGCGGCGGGGTACGAAAACCTGGCCATCGCCTGCGTGCGGGCAGCCCTGTCCCCTCAGGTGGACGGTGCCCGCGCCCGCCTGTACCTGGAGCGGGTGGCCGGGGTGGCGGGGCAGATGCAGCGCTACTCGGCCCTGGCTCCCGCTTTCGCCCGCAACCGTAAAATGCCCTCTGTCACGCCCCGCATGGTGCTGGCAAGGGGCGAGGCCCTGCTGCTCCGGGGTGATTTGAGCGCCGCCTGCGCGGACCTGCAGGAGGCCGCCAAACAGAAAGATCTCAAACCGGAGGCCAGCCTGTTCCTGGCCGTCTGGGCCCGGCTGGCGGGGCAGGACCCGACCCCCTTCCTCAGGGACGCCGCCTCCATCCAGGACGCCGCCCTCGAGGCCGAACTGATTGCCGCCCGGGCCCGCACCCTCGCTTCCTCGCAGTGACCGTCCGGAGCGGTCGCGGCACTGATAGGGCTGGCACCGGCCGGCCTGTGATTGCGGCTTAGGGCGTCTCGTCTTCCAGGGCCAGGCGGGCCAGCGGGAACGGTTCCAGCACGCGCTCGAGGATGCCGTGCAGGTAGGCGATGGCTACGCCGTAGTTCACTATGGGCACGCCCGCCTGCTGCGCCTGCATGATGCGGTAGAGCATCTCGCGCCGGTTGATCATGCATCCCCCGCAGTGCACGATGAGCCGGTACTGCTTGAGTTCCTCCGGGTAGTCCAGGCCGGACTTAACGTCCACCTGCAGCTCCCCGCCCACCCGCTGCCGGAGCCAGCGGGGGATCTTCACCCGCCCGATGTCGTCGGCCACGGGGTGGTGGGTGCATGCTTCCGCGATGAGCACGCGGTCGCCGGGCTCCAGGCGGTCGATGGCCTTCGCCCCCCGCACCAGGGTGGGCAGGTCGCCCTTGTGACGGGCGAACAGGATGGAAAAGGAGGTGAGCCAGACGTCGCGGGGAGTGTCGGCGCTCACCTTCGCGAATACCTGGGAGTCGGTGATCACCAGGCGCGGCTTCTGGGCCAGCAGCCCCAGCAGGTGGCGGAGCTCCCTCTCCTTGACCATGGCACCAGAGGCATCGTGGTCCAGGATGTCCCGCAGGGTCTGCACCTGGGGGAGGATGAGACGTCCTTTGGGTGCCGCCAGGTCGATGGGGACCACCAGCACGACCAGGTCCCCGGGATTCAGCAGGTCCCCCACGATGGTGGGAGCCGCCCAGTCCCCCGGGGCGGAGCGCACGATTTCCATCTTGAGCCTGTCGATCCCGTCCCTGGTGAGGGAGCTCACCGGCACAAGGGGGATCCCCAGGCGGTCGGAAAGTTCCCGGCAGGCCCGTTCCGCCTCTCCGGGAGCGAGGAGGTCGGTCTTGTTCAGCACCCCCAGCACCCCGATTCCCGCCGAGCGCAGGCGGGAGACGATTCCCTCTTCGTAGTCGCCGGCCCCGGCGCCCGGGTCCACCACCAGCAGGGCCAGGTCGGTGCGGCGCATCACGCTTTCCGTGCGGCGCACGCGCAGCTCACCCAGGGCGCCGGCGTCGTCAATCCCGGCGGTGTCGATGATCACCACCGGGCCCAGGGGCAGGATCTCCATCGACTTATAGACGGGATCGGTGGTGGTACCCGGTACCTCCGAAACCAGGGCGATGTCCTGTCCGGTGAGGGCGTTGATGAGGCTGGACTTGCCCGCGTTGCGGCGGCCGAAGATGGCGATGTGGAGGCGCTCGCCGCGCGGGGTACGCTCGCTCATGGCTTCCCCTCCCGCGCCCCGGTGCCCTCGGGCTCAGCGCCTTGTTGGTGCACGCGGAGGCACGGACCCTCGACCGGGGTGGGGCGTTTCTTGAGGAGGCGGGAGCCCGGAATGCCGGGGCGGGTGAGTTCCTCCTTGCTGAAGATGACGCGCACGTCCTCTTCGGGCAGAAAGCCCTTTTCCGCCACCACCTGGGCCAGCGGGCGTCCGCGCCGGTGGGCCTCGCCCAGCACCCGGCAGGCCTCCGTGTACCCGATGTGGGGGACGAGGGCGGTGGCGAGGCCGTCGCTGCGCTCGAGCAGGTCGCGGCAGCGCTGCTCGTCGGCCGTGATCCCGCGCACGCACTTCTCCACAAAGATCTCCAGGGTGCGGGTGAGCATGGCCATGGACCCCAGCAGGTGGTGGGCTACCAGGGGGAGGAAGGCGTTGAGTTCGAGCTGGCCGGCCTGGGCGGCCAGGGTGATGGCCAGGTCGCTGGCGATCACCTGGTAGGCCACCTGGGTGACCATCTCGGGAACCACGGGATTGACCTTGCCGGGCATGATGGACGACCCGGGCTGCAGCTGGGGCAGGGCGATCTCGGCCAGGCCCGCCCCCGGACCCGAGGAGAGGAGCCGCAGGTCCCCCGAGATCTTGGCCAGGCTGGTGGCTCCCGCTTTCAGCAGCCCGGAGACCTCCACGAACACGTCGGCGTTCTGGGTGGGGTCGACGGTGTTCTCGGCCCGCGCCAGCCCCAGCCCGGTCAGTTCCCGCAGCTTCTCGATCACCCCAAAGACGTAGCGCCGATCCGCCCCCAGGCCCGATCCCACCGCGGTGCCGCCCAGGTTCACCTGGCGCAGGCGTTCCTCCATCTTGTAAAGGCGCCAGCGGTCACGGGCCACCGCCTCCGCCCAGGCGGAGAACTCCTGGCCCAGGGTAATGGGCACGGCGTCCTGGAGCTGGGTCCGTCCCGGCTTGAGCACACCGGCGAACTGGGCCTCTTTGGCCTGCAGGGCCGACTGCAGGGCGGCGAAGGCGTCCGTGAGCGGCCGCAGCAGGCGGATGGCGGCGATACGCAAGGCCGTGGGGTAGGTGTCGTTGGTGGACTGGGAGAGGTTGATGTGATCCAGGGGGTGAACGAGGGAGTAGTCACCCCTGGTGCCCCCCAGGATCTCGATGGCCCGGTTGGCCAGCACCTCGTTCATGTTCATGTTGGTGGAGGTGCCGGCGCCGCCCTGGAAGGCGTCTACGATGAACTGGTCTGCCAGAGCGCCGGAGGCGACCTCGGCCGCCGCCCGGGCGATAGCCTCGCCGATGCGACGGTCGAGCAGCCCCGCTTCCACGTTGGCCAGGGCGGCAGCCTGCTTCACCAGCGCCATCGATTTGATCAGCTCGGGATGGACCTTCTGACCCGATACGGGAAAGTTGGCCGCCGCCCGCACGGTGGCGATCCCGTAATATACTTCCTGCGGTACCTCCACCTCTCCGAGGAAGTCCCGTTCTGTCCTGGTGGCCGTGTTTTCAGGCCTCCTCGCTTTCAGACCTCCGCGCCGGGGCCGGCAGCGCCCGGTCGGGCGCCGGTGTCGCCGTCAGACCGGTACCTTTAGCCCCGCTTCCTCTTCCACCTCGGCAATGGCCTCTTCCATGACGTCCAGGGCCTCCGCCAGTTGCTCTTCGGTAATGACCAGGCTGACCAGCATGCGGATGACGTTGCCATAGAGGCCGCACTTGAGGGGGATGACTCCCTTCTGCATGCAGCGCCTGAGCACCTCGGAGGTTTCCCGGGGGGCCGGTTCCTTGGTGGCGCTATCCTGCACCAGCTCGATGCCCACCATGGCGCCCAGGCCGCGCACGTCGCCGATGAGGGGATGGGAGTCCCGCATGGCTTCGAAGCGATCCCTCATCGTGCGTCCCAGCCGCTGGGCCCGGCCCGGCAGGTCTTCCCTTTCCATTATGTCCAGGACCTCCAGCGCGGCCACGCAGCCCACGGGACTACCCACGTAGGTGCCGCCGATGCGGTTGTCGCCGGGGGCGTCCATCACCTCTGCCCTGCCCACCACGCCGGAGAGAGGGATACCGGCCGCCAGGGACTTGGCCACCGTGACCAGGTCCGCCCGCACGCCCGAGTGCTCGAGGGCGAAGAGCCGCCCGGTGCGGCCGAGCCCGGTCTGTACTTCGTCCGCTATGAGCAGCACCCCGTACTTCTGGCAGATTTCCGCGACGCGGCCCAGGTACTCGGGGGGCGGCACCACGAATCCACCCTCACCCTGGACGGGCTCCACGATGACGGCGGCGGTATCCTCCGGGGCCACGAACAGCTCCAGCATGCGGTCGAGCAGGTCGGCGCAGGCGACCCCGCACTCGGGGTAGGTGGCGCGGATGGGGCACCGGTAGCAGTAGGCATACGGAACCCGGTACACCTCGGGAGCGTAGGGGCCGAAGCCCGCGCGGTAGGGCTTGCTCTTGCTGGTGAGGGTCATGGCCATCATGGTGCGGCCGTGGAAGGCCCCCTCGAAGGCGATGATGGCCGGGCGCCTGGTGTACGCGCGGGCGATCTTGATGGCGTTCTCCACTGCCTCGGCACCGGAGTTGAAGAAGGCGCACTTGGCCGGTTGCCCGACCGGAGCCCTGGGAGCGAGCCTTTCGGCCAGGGCAACCAGGGACTCGTAGGGGATGACCGTGAAGTCGGTGTGGAGGAAACGGTCCACCTGCCGGTGCACGGCTGCGGTCACCTGAGGATGGCAGTGCCCCACGTTGAGGACGCCGATGCCTCCCGTCAGGTCGATAAAGGTATTGCCGTCGATGTCGGTCACCAGGGCTCCCCGGCCGTGGTCGATCACCACGGGTGCATGGACCGAGAACGCGGCCGCCACGTGACGGTCCTTCCGCGCCAGCACTTCCCGCGACCGCGGTCCGGGTACCTCGGTGACCAGTCTGATGAAGTTGCGCACCACACACCCCTCCTCTTTGTATACGGTGCCGAATACCCGATTCGGTGGCCGGGCGGTTCTTCCCTTCCCCATCATAGCGTACTCGCGGGCCGGGGGCACCGTAATCCTATTGTCATCTACTTGCAACATTTTTTCCAGGGGGGTAATATGGGTGCGGAGGTGCGGGTATGATCGAGGAGCTCAGGCAGGAGAACCTGCGCCTCGCCCAGGCCAACCGCGAGCTCGAGGAGCGGCTGGCTGCGTTGCGGCGGGCTAACGCCGAGCTGGCCCGGGCCTGCCAGTTCACCTCGGATTGCTGCCACGAGCTGCGGGCGCCGCTCGCTTCCATCATCGCATACGCCGAGTTGCTCCAGGAGGGAGCGGGAGGCTCGCTCACGCCCCTCCAGCAGGAGTACGTCGATGGCATCGTCGAACAGGGTCAGGAGCTACTCAGCTCCATGAACGATATCCTGGACCTGGCCCGCATCGAAGCGGGCCGCATGGAGGTGCGCACTGCGCCCCTTCGCCTGTCTGAGGTCATCGCCCCCCTGGTGAAACGGATGGAGCCCCGCGCCCGGCGCAAGGGCCTGTCCCTGCAGGTGGACCTGGGGGGCGAGGGACAGACCCCGTTGGTTGAGGCAGACCGTCAGAAGGTGGAGAGGGTCCTGTGCAACGTGCTGGACAACGCCGTCAAGTTCACGCCGGCCGGAGGGGAGGTCAGGGTCAGGGCGGCGTGGCACTCCCCGTCCGAGGCGGTGGTCACGGTCCAGGACACCGGTCCGGGCATCCCGGAGGAGGAGCAGGAGGCCATATTCGACCGCTACTACCGGGCGCGGGATGAGGGGGACGGTGCCGGGACGGGGCTGGGCCTCACCCTGGCGCGCCAGCTGGTGGAGATGCAGGGGGGGCGCATCTGGGTGGAGAGCCGGCCGGGGAAGGGTGCCACTTTCTACATAGCCCTGCCCGTGCGGGCGGGCGGGAGGTGAGGACTTGCCAGGCAGGACGATCCTGGTAGTGGAAGACGATCCCGCCGTATCCCGGTTGGTAGAACACCGCCTCGGCCAGGAGGGATACCGGGTAGTCATCGCCCCGGACGGTGAGCAGGGACTACGCCTCTTCGAGGCGGTGAAGCCGGACCTGGTGATCCTCGACCTCATCCTGCCCAAGATCGACGGGTACGAAGTGTGTCGCATCATCCGGAAGCAGTCTACAGTTCCCATCATAGTCCTGTCGGCCAAGGGCGACGAGGTCGACAAGCTGGTGGGATTCCGCATGGGTGCGGACGATTACGTAACCAAGCCCTTCAGCGCCGCCGAGCTTGCCATGCGGGTGGCAGCGGTGCTGCGCCGGTGTGAGGGTCTCCGGGAGGACAGGGAGGCGGCGGTGCTCGACTTCGGCGAGCTGACCATCGACCGCAGGCGGCGCTCGGTGACGGCCAGGGGCCAGAAAGTGGAATTGACCCCCAAGGAGTTCGACCTGCTGTGGGTCCTGGCCTCCCACGTGGAGTATGTGTTCACTCGGGAGCAGCTGCTGTACCAGGTCTGGCAATCTGATTACGAGGGCGACGTGGACAACGTGACCGTGCTGGTGAGTCGCCTGCGGGACAAGATAGAGGAGGACCCCGCTCACCCCCGTTTCATCAAGACGGTGTGGGGGGTGGGCTATAAGTTCAGCGTCCCCAAGGCGGAACAGGAGGCTTCGACTTGACCCTGGCGGTGGCTGCGGCGGCCGGACTGGCCATTGCCCTCGGCGGGGCAATCCCCGTGGCCCTCCGGGGCAGGCGCTGGCCGTCCGCCCTGTTGCTGGGGCTGGCGGGCGGGGCCGTACTGGCCATCGTGGGTCTGGACGTCCTTCCCGCGGCCCGGGAGAGGGGCTCCCTCCTCACCCTGGTGGCCGGACTGGCGGGGGGCATATCCCTCATGGGCGGGCTGCACCTGGTCCTTGAACCCCACCGGCAGCGGGCCGGAGACGGTGCCGGCGGCAGAGGCGGGAGCCCAGGCGGCGGCCGGGGGGAGGGGGTTGCCCACGTCCACGCCGGACTCTGTCCTGTCCATGGCGACGAGCGCTGGCTCAGGGCCGGCTTCCTGACCTGGACGGCGGTGGCGCTCCACAACGTGCTCGATGGCTTCGGCATCGGGGCGGGGTTCCAGGAGTCGGGACATCTGGGCATGGCCCTGGCGGCGGCGGTCGCGCTACATAATCTTCCCGTGGGCATGCTGGTGGCCACGCCCTTCGTCCTCGGGCAGGCGGGAGCGTTCCGGGCGGTGGGCAACACCCTGCTGGCCGGGATGTGCACGCCCCTGGGGGCCCTGCTGGGCGAAGGCCTGGCCGGCTTGTCGTCCCTTGCCCTGGCCGCCTCGGTGGCCCTGGCGGGCGGCAGCCTGCTCTTCGTCCTGGGCGAGCTCCTGCGCATGTCCTGGTGCGAGTCGCCGGGGCTCACCCTGGTGGGCGGGCTGGCAGGGGCAGTGGTGGCGGCGCTGGTGCATCTGCTGAATGGGGGATGAGCGATGGGGGGCTTGCGCAGGTTCGGGGTCTCCATGGAGGAGGACCTCCTGGAGAAGTTCGACGATCTGGCCCGATCGCGGGGCTACAGCAACAGGTCGGAGTTTCTGCGCGACCTGGCCCGGCGGGAGCTGATCGAGCGGCAGTGGGAGCTGGAGGAGGCCGAGGTGGCGGGGACGGTCACCCTGGTGTACGACCACGATGCCCGGGGCCTGGGGGACGAGCTCACTCACCTGCAGCACGACCATCACGAGCTGGTACTCTCCACCATGCACGTCCACCTGGACGAGCGCAACTGCCTGGAAGTGGTGGTCCTGCGCGGCCCTGCCGCCCGCGTGCGCTCCCTGGCTCACGCCATGATCGCCCGGCGCGGGGTCAAGCACGGGCAGCTCACCATGACCTCCACCGGCCGCGGACTCCCCTGACCGCCCTGCGGTCGGAGCCCGCAAAACGCTGTGTGCAGGAGGTCCGCATGGGGAGCAGGGAGTACCTGACGGTACCGGAGGAGATCGACCGGGCCGAGGAGTTCTGGGTGACCGGTAACGAGTTCGTGGCCCTGCCCGAGATACGAGCGCAGGACGGGGCCGTGCTCTCCCTCAATGTCCTTTCCTGGAGCGCCCGCGGGCTGGTGGAGCTGGCCGGGACGGATAACGCCCCTCTGCTTCGGGTGGGCGTGGAGTCCCCTGCCCCGGAAGGGGAGCCCGGGGGAGGTGGGCGGACAGTACAGCCCGCCGCGCGCTCTGCCGAATCTGCTGCGGGTGGCTGGGAGCCCGGGGGCGCCGGGGTACACCGGGCGGCCGAGTGGATACCGGAAGTGCGGTACCGGGTTCCCTGGGGCACCATGCGGGTGACCTGGCTGACCCCTCCTGGTCACAAGGGCCTCGTCGTCCATGTCGATGTGGACCCGGCTCCCGGCCCGGTGATGCTTTATCTGGAAGGATACCTTGGGGAGGTCCGCCGCCGGGTTTTCACTCCCCGTCCTCTCCCGGTGCCGGTGGTGAGCCGGTGGCATCGGTGGCTGCAGTGCCTGCTGTGGGAGGCGGGGTGCCCCTGGCCCTTCCTGGCCGTGGCCATTCGGCCCGCCCAGCCGGACGCGCGCCTGGAGTCCTGGCCTCCCTGCGGGTTTCGCGTCAGCCGGGAAGGGCACGAGCTCACCGTGGTGCTGGGGTTGGCCCCCGATGGGGACGGGGCCGCCTGCCAGGCCGTGGACCTCCTCCGCCACGGGTACCCGGCCCTACGAGAGGAGTCCGGGCACGAATTGGGGCGGTTGGGGGCGGGGCTGGCCCCACGGCCCGGGGCGGCCGGTTTCGGGGAGGGGTCTCCCAGGGCCGGGCAGGAACAGGAACAAGCCCTGATCTCCCTCTGGCGACGCAACCTGGTCTTCAACTTCTACTACAGCCGGGGGGTGTGCCTGGACAACGAGGAACTGGTGCTGGTCACCTCGCGCAGCCCCCGCTACTACGTGAGCGCTGCCCACTGGAGCCGGGATAGCCTCCTCTGGAGCTTCCCCGGTCTCCTGCTGGCGGACAGGGGCGTGGCCCGGCAGGCCCTGGTGCAGGCCTTCCGGTTGTATTCGCGCCGAGCGGGGGTACACAGCCTGTATCTCGACGGCAGCGAGCTCTACCCCGGCTTCGAGCTGGACGAACTGGCAGCCTTCCCCGTGGCCCTGGGTCACTACCTGGAACGAACCGGTGACCGGTCGGTGCTGAAGGAGGCCCCCGTGCGGGAAGGGATGGTCCGGGTGTGGGGTGCGCTGGAAGAGGTGCGTGTTCGTCCCCACCACCTTTACCGCACCTTTCTTCTGCCTTCGGATGATCCCGCCCACCATCCTATCGTGACCTACGACAACGCACTGGCCTGGAAGGCCCTGAGCGTGTTCGCCGACCTGCGCTGGCCCGGGGCCCGCGAGAAAGCTGTCGGCCTCCAGGCTGACCTCAGGCGGTGGGCGGTGGTGCCGGGGCCCTTTGGGCCCATGTGGGCATGGTCCTTCGACCCGCCCGATGCAGCGGCGGAGGGGGAAGGGGAGCCGGGCGCGGCCGGGAGCTACGTCCTCTACGACGAGCCCCCGGGGTCTCTCGCGCTGCTGGCCTACTATGGCTTCTGTGACCCTCTGGACCCAGTATACCTGAACACCCTGAGGTGGATCTGGAGCACCCATAACCCCTGGTACATGGCCGACGGGCCTTTTGCAGCCCCGGCGTGCCCCCATGCCCGCCACCCCTGGGTCATGTCGCTGGCCAACGGGCTGCTAGTACCGGCCCGCAGCTGGGAGGTCCTGGGGGTGGATCGGGCCAGGTTCCTCAGATTGCTCTCCGCTGCCCCCATGGACGGAGGCCTGGCCTGCGAGAGCATGGATGCCCGCACGGGCACGGTACGCACGGGAGCAGCATTTGCCACCTGCGCAGGGCTGCTGGCCAGCGCCATCGCTCAGGCCTCGCCGCCCCGGCCGTCGCCCGGGCAGGACTGACCGCGTGGGGCGCGGCTGGGCCGGACGCGTGCGGGCGGTCTGGATGGGCCGGGACTCAGCCGGATGCATCGGGTCAGGAGGGGGTGATGACTTCGCGGTTCACCAGGTTGGGTGGCACTTCCCCCCGGAGCGCGGTGATGAGGTTTTGGGCGGCCAGGGTGGCCATGCGGGTGCGGGTGGCTATGCTGGCGCTACCTATGTGAGGGAGGGCCACCACGTTGGGCAGGGAGAGCAGGGGATGATCGGGGCCGATGGGTTCCCGCTCGAAGACGTCCAGGCCCGCCGCCCAGATCCAGCCTTCCCGCAGGGCCCGGTAGAGGGCCCGCTCGTCCACCAGGGGGCCGCGGGCGGTGTTCACCAGGACGGCGGTCCGCTTCATCAGGCGCAGCTCGCGTTCGCCGATGAGGTGGTGGGTTTCGGGGCTGAGGGGAGCATGGATGCTGACCACGTCCGCCTGTCGCAGCAGGTCGTCCAGGGGCAGCCAGGTCGCCCCCAGGGCTTCCTCTGCTGCCCGGTGGCGCTGGGGATCGTGGTAGAAGACACGCATGTCAAACCCGCAGGCCCGCCGTGCCACCGCCTGGCCGATGCGGCCGAACCCCACCAGTCCCAGGGTGCTGCCGTAGACATCCTGGCCGGTGAGGAGCATGGGTCCCCAGGTTTTCCACTGTCCCTCGGCCAGGAAGCGGGCCGCTTCCACCAGGCGCCGGGCCGTGGCCAGGATGAGGGCGAAGGCCAGGTCGGCGGTGGTATCGGTGAGGACCCCCGGCGTGTTGGTGACCATCACCCGGCGGGCGGTACAGGTGGGGACGTTCACGTTGTCGTAACCCACCGCCATGTTGGCGACTATGCGCAGCCGGGGAGCATGATCCAGCAACTCGCCGTCGACGCGCTCGGTAAGGAGGCAGAGCAGCCCTTCGGCCGCGGCCACCTGCTCCAGCAGGATGGACCGGGGCACGGGGTCATCGCTGTCCCAGATGTGCACGTGGCACTGAGCGTGCAGGAGGTCGAGGGCTTCCCGGGGAATGCGCCTGCTGACGTAGATGGACGGTTTCACCTGGCAGTACCTCCTTGAGTCGACGGGATCGCTTCAGGTTTCTGCTTCTCGCCGGGGATTCCTCCCTGGGAGGGCCGGGGGCGGCGCTCAAGGGAGCAGATGCCGGACCGCGGACCGGGCTCCGCCGGAAGAGAACGGGGAGATGGCGATGGAGTTCAAGCGCCTGGGCGAGGGGGCGGGGTATTTCGCCGGCCCCACCAACTGCGGGCTGGTCTGGAAGGGTAAGGATGCCGTCCTGATCGACTCCGGTCTGGACGAGAGCACCGCACGCAAGATCCTGCGCCACCTGAACGCTGAGGGGCTGCGGCTGGTGGTCATCCTGAACACGCATTTCCACGCCGATCACGTGGGCGGGAACGCTTTCCTGGTGGCGCGGACCGGGGCGCGAGTGCTGGCTCCGGAGGCGGAGGCCGAGTTCGTGCGGCGTCCCATCCTGGAGCCTGCGTCCCTCTACGGGATGGCGGCACCGCCTCCCGCGCTGCGCAACAAGTTCCTCATGGCCGAGCCCACGCCCGGGGTGGAAGGGGTGGACGCGGCGAGCTGGCATGATCCTCTGGAAGCGGGACTGGAACTGGTCGATCTGGCCGGACACAGTCCCGCCCAGGTGGGCGTGGCCACCACCGAAGGGATTCTCTTCGCAGGAGACCTTTTCTTCTCCGGTCAGGTCCTGGACAAGCACGGCATCCCCTACAATGCCGATGTGACCCGGCACCTCGAGTCCCTCGAGCGGGCGGCAGGGTGGGTGGCCGGTGGGAGGTACGGTTGCATTGTGCCCGGCCACGGCCCCGCCTGTGATCCCGGAGATGCCCTGCGTACCATCGAGGAGAACCGCCAGCGGGTGACCGACATGCTTTTCCTGATCGCGGACATGCTGGCCGAGCCCCTGGCGGTCCCGGAACTGGTGCGGCGCCTGGCCGACCACTATGCCCGCCTGCTTGCCAGCATGGGCGAGTACCTGCTGGTGCAGTCAGCGATCCACGCCTGCCTGTCCCACCTGGCCGGGGAAGGCCGGGTGGAGCCCGTCGTGGAGGAGAACCGCCTGCTCTGGCGCCGCACGTACGCCTGAAACCCGACCGGTGCGGTGCGGAGCGCGGCCCCGAGCCGGTTACCGCCCTCCGGCAGGAGCGCCCTCGCCGTACAGATACTGGTAGACCAGGTAGGATTGAGCCGTCCTGGCCACGTACTCGCGCGTCTCCGAAAAGGTGATGGCGGTGGGAAACCCTTCCCGCCCCCGGAAGGTGGGTGAGCCGGCCCACCGGCGCACGTTCCCCAGCCCGCCGTTGTATGCCGCCAGCGCCTGCGGGATATCGTGACCGCACGCCTCCAGCAGGCGTGCCAGGTACCAGGTGCCCAGGCGCAGGTTGACTTCGGGCCGGAACAGGTCTTCCCGGTCGATGGTTAGTCCCAGGGCCCGGGCGGCGCCGGCGGCGGTGGCGGGCATGAGCTGCATCAGGCCGCACGCTCCGGCCCGGGATACGGCCCAGGGCGCAAAATGGCTCTCTTCCCGCATCACCGCCCAGACCAGGAGGGGATCGACGCCGAATTCCGCGCCCACCTCTTCCACCAGGCCGGCGTAGGGGAGGGGGTACGCCAGCGGGTACGCCCCCGGTGCCGGCAGGTCCTTGAGAGCGGCCATGGCCGTTTCCGCGGCCAGGGTCACGTTACCCCGTTCGGAGTACCACCGGGCCAGGGCCAGCCGGCCGGTCGCACCGCCCGTGTGCCCCAGTATTTCCATCTCCACCTGGGCGAGGGACGTTCCCCCCGGCCCCACACCCGGCAGGGCGCGGGCCGCCTGCGCCGCGGCAGGCTCCTGCCCGGGGTCCGGCACGGGCTCATAGGGCAGGGGATGGGCGACGGGCAGCCCGGCACACCAGGCCAGGCCGGGCGACACGGCCGCGAGAAACTCCCCGGCACCGGCGGCGTCGCCACGTCGCCGGGAGAGGACGTATCCCCGCAGGGCAGCATCGTCGCGCACGAGGCTCCTTTCCGTTGCCAGTTGGCGGTACACGGCCAGGGCCTGGGAGGCATGCCCCTGCTCTTCCAGCAGGCATGCTCCCCGCCAGCGGGCCTCGGCTTCCGGGGAGTCCAGGTAGGCTCGGGCCGCCTCCCCTCTCCTCCCCTGGCGCTCCAGGACCCGACCCAGGCCGCGGGCCCCCGCCGGCCCCAGGCGCTGGTAAGCCTCCCGCGCTGCCTCCAGCTTGCCCGCTCCTTCCAGGGCGCGGGCGTAGAGGCCCAGGGTTTGGGTATCCTGCGGGAATTCGGCGAGGTAGCGGGCCAGCCAGGGCAGGGCCGCGCGGGCATCCCCGAGGGTGAGCAGGGCGCGACCCCATTCCCGTGCCACCCGTGCGTCAGCGCGAGCCTGCGTCGCCCCGCCCCGTTCCCGGAGGATGTCCAGAGCTTGATCAGCCCAGCCCCGGTCGTTCAGCCATGCGGCCACCTGCCACGCCTCGGGTTCCAGGCGGAGCAGGGCTTCTACAGCCGTGCGGGCAGGAAGCATCTCCTTCCACTGATCGATGGCGGCTCCCGGGCGTCCCCGGTCTTCGAGCAGCCGGGCCAGCTCTTCCCGTACTCCGGGGTCGGGCCGCAGGTGCAGGGCGCGCAGGTAATGGGCCACTGCGCTACCATCGTGACGTGCCGACCGGCTGCGGGCCAGCACCAGGCAGGCCTGGTACCCGACCCCATCGCCGCGTTGGGCCAGACGTTCCACCTGTGGTCGTCCTGCCGGCCAGCGTGCCAGGGCGGTGGCCAGCTCCCGGTATCCCTGCAGCTCCGGGGGGAGATCCCCGCGCCGGAAGAGGTGAATCAGGTCCGAGGCGAAGGACGTGAACAGCGGGCCTTCTCCCTCCAGCCGGGGCCCCAGCAGCAGTCCCCGCTGCCAGGCCAGCACCCCCGCGCCCGCAGCGCCCGCCAGCACAACCAGGACGGGCAGCCAGAGAAGAATCCGTCGTTTGTGCAAAAGCGTTCTCACACCTTCCCGTGGCGTTTCAGCCTGCAGTACCTTATCCGCCCGGCTGTCGCTCTCCTTCCGGGGATGCTGCCATTTCCTGCGCGGCCGGCGGGCGGACCCCGGACCCGACGGCGGGTCTGCGGTGCACGGTGGACTGGCACGGCGGGCGGCGGCACTTTTGACGGGATGGTCCTGCGGTGGCATAATAAGCCGCAGGAGGTGATGGCAGGATGCGGCTCATCAGTGAACGAGACGCGGCCACGCTCCGCCGGCGCTTCGCCGAGCTCACCGGACCGGCGAAGCTGGTGATGTTCACCCAGTCGGAGTCGGGTTTGAGCGTTCCCGGCCAGGAGTGCGCCTACTGTCGCGAGACCCGCATGCTGGTGGAAGACCTGGGCGAGGTCTCCGACGGCCGCATCGGGGTCGAGGTTTACGACTTCCTGCTGGACAAGGACCAGGTCGCCCGATACGGCATCAGCAGGATTCCGGCCGTGGTTGTGCTGGGGGACCGGGACTACGGCATGCGATACTACGGCATCCCGGCCGGGTACGAGTTCGCGTCCCTGGTGGAAGACATCCTGGACGTGTCCGCGGAAAAGAGCGGCCTCCGCCCCGAGACCGCGGAAGCCCTCCAGGGGCTGCCCAGGGACGTCCACATCCAGGTTTTCGTCACCCCTACCTGCCCATACTGCCCGCGTGCGGCCAGGTTGGCCCACAAGATGGCGCTGGAGAGCGAAAAGGTGCGGGCCGATGTGGTGGAGGTGTCCGAGTTCCCCCACCTGGCCCAGCGTTACCACGTGTTCGGGGTTCCCAAGGTGGTGATCAACGAGCGCGTCCAGTTCGAAGGTGCAGTTCCCGAGAAGATGTTCCTGAGCTACGTGCTGCAGGCGGCCGGTGTGGAGGAAGCCTGAGGGCCCCGCCTGGAGCCGCAGGTGTGGAGGAAGCCTGAGCTCTCCACCCGAAGCCGCAGGCGTGGGGGAAGCGTGAACTCCCCGCCCCGAACGCGGGTGGGGAGCCAGCCCTAACTGACGATCCCCGCCCCGGTGCAAACTAGGGCGGGGTGATTTTCTTGGCCAAGCCGCGCGTTGCCGTGGTCGGAGGTGGCCTGGCCGGTGTCCCCGTGGCCAACGGGCTGGCCCGGCGGGGTATTTGCCAGGTCACCCTCATCGACCTTGCCGGTCAGCACGTGTATCAGCCCGGATTCCTGTACGTCCCCTTCGGGCGCGTGAAGCCCGGCAGCCTGGTGCGAGACCTGCGCACCGTGCTCCACCCAGCTGTGCAGCCGGTGCTGGGAGACGCCCGCGCCATCGACCCCGAGGCGAGGGCCGTGCACATGGCCGACGGCCGCACTGTCTCTGCGGACTGGCTGGTGCTGGCCCCGGGCGCCGAGTACGATCCCGCCCTGGTACCCGGCTTTCAGGAGGGCGCCCAGCATTTCTACTCACTGGAGGCGGCCCTCGACCTGATGGCCGCCCTGCACCGCTTTCAGGGTGGCGACCTGGTGACCGGGATTACCACTCTCCCCTACAAGTGCCCGCCCGCACCCCTGGAGTTTACCCTTCTCCTGGACGACTTCCTGCGTCGCCGCGGCCTGCGGGGCCGCTACCGCATCAGGTTCCTGACGCCGCTGGGCCAGCTCTTCGGCATGAAGTCCCTGTGCGAGACCTACCAGCCCCTCTTCGCCCGGCGGGGGATCGAGGTGATGACCCACTTCACGGTGGAGGAGGTCGACCCCGGCCGGCACCGCCTTATCTCGCAGGAAGGGGAGGAGGTGCCGTACGATGTGGCCGTCCTGGTGCCACCCCACCGGGGGACGCAGATGGTGCGCCGCTCGGGACTGGGGGACCGCAACGGGTGGATCCCCACCGACCGGGAGACCCTGCGCGTGGTGGGGTGCCAGCGCCTTTACGCCCTGGGGGACGCCGCCGACCTGCCCGTGTCCAAGCACGGGGCGGGTGCCCACATGCAGGCCGAGGTGGTGGCGCGCAGTGTGGCAGCTGAAGTCGAGGGCAGGGAGCCGGCCTGGGAGTATGCGGGCAGCGTGTTCTGCATCAGCGATACCGGCAGGGGGAGGGGAAGCCTCATATCGTACAGCTACGACCGTCCCCCCGCGCCCCCCACCCCGGTTCCCATCCTCCACTGGGCCAAGCTGGCCACCAACGCGCTCTACTGGCGGCTCGTGCCCCGGGGACTAATGCCCCTGCACGGGTATCGCCGCCGCCGGGCTACCTCCTGACGTGCCGGTGGCTCCACGACGGGCCTGGTGGGGTCTTGTGAGAAGCAGCACAAGAGGGATTGACTTCCTCCTGTGAACATGGTAGCATACTCGCAAAAGCGGCCACTTGCGCAAGTTGGCAAGTAAGCAGGGGAGGGATGGAAGTGGCGGAGGAGCGGTTTTCCATGGTGGTGTTCTCGGGGACGGTGGATAAGCTGTTTCCCGTGGCCATCATGGCATCGGGTGCGGTGGCCATGGGCATGGAGGTTGATATCTTCGTCACCTTCTGGGGCCTGCAGGCACTCCGGCAGGGGAGCCCCGCCCGGCTGGCCCGGGTGAGCAAGGACTTCGAGGACCAGGCCGGGGCCATGATGCAGATCCTGCAGGAGAAGAAGGTCCCTTCCTGGTACGACACCCTGCGCCAGGCCAAGGAGCTGGGGGATGTGCGGGTGCACGCCTGTGCCATGACCATGGACCTGTTCGGCCTCACCAAGGAGGACCTGGACCCTATCGTGGACGACGTGGTGGGCGTGGGCGAGTTCGTGGACCAGGCCAAGGAAGGCAAGATCACTCTGTTCATCTGAGAAAGCGAGGATGGGGCACGTGAGCGAGCAGATGGTCAAAGCGGACCGGGTCATCGACGCCCGGGGTGCCTACTGCCCGGGCCCCCTGATGGAGCTGATCAGGGCGGTGCGGGAGGCCGCGAGGGGAGACGTGCTGGAAGTGCTCTCCTCGGACTCGGGGTCCAAGCGCGACATTCCGGCCTGGGCCCAGAAGGCTGGTCATGAAGTGGTGGGCGTGTTCCCCGAGCAGGGGTATGACCGCATAGTGGTGCGCAAGGCCAGGTAGAGAGGCCGTTCCGGCATCCCGCCGGGGGCACTCGCCTGCACCAGGCCCACGCGCTTGCGGGCGGGTTCCCGGCGGGACCGGTTTGGGGGGCAGAGAGATGGCAAAGGATCGCGTAGTGGTCGTGGGTGGCGGCACCGGCGGGACCCTGGCGGCGAACCTGCTGGCCCGGCGGGGAGTCAGGGTTACCCTGGTGGACTCCACGGGATGGCACACCTACCAGCCCAATTACCTGTATTTGCCCTTCACCGACAGGGTGCCGACCGGTGGCGGACCGCTCTTTAGCCGTCGGGTTAACGGCCTGCTGGACGGGAGGGTGGAGACGGTGGTGGGGGAGGTGACCGGCATCGACCACCGGGCCGGCCGGGTGCAGGTCCAAAAGGGCGGCAGCCTCCCCTACGACTGGCTGGTGCTGGCGCCAGGCACCGCCTACTATCCGGACGAAATACAGGGGTACCGCGAGGCCGCCCATCACTTCTACTCTCAGGAGGCGGCATTGTGCCTGCGGGAGGCTCTGGCTTCCTTCCGCGGCGGTGACGTGGTGGTGGGCGTGACCACCATTCCCTACAAGTGCCCGCCCGCGCCCCTCGAGTTCACCCTGATGCTGGATGCCCACCTGCGCCGGCTGGGCCTCAGGGAAAAGACGCGCATCCATTTCCTGAGCCCCCTCCCCCGGGCCTTCACCATCGAGCAGGTCTCTGAGATGGTGGCACCGATCATGGAGAAGCGGGGGATCGAGATCCACACCTTCTTCAACACAGAGAGTGTGGATCCGGGGGCCCGGGTGGTCCGTTCCCTCGAGGGAGATGAGGTCCCCTACGACCTGCTGGTGCTCATCCCACCCCACGGGGGGGTGCCTGCCGTACGCAACTCGGGGTTGGGTGATCGCAGCGGCTGGATCCCCACCGACCGTCATCTGTTGAAGGTGCTGGGGCACGAGCGCCTGTATGCCCTTGGCGACGCCACCGATCTGCCCGTGTCCAAGAGCGGGGTGGCGGCCCACTTCCAGGCGGAAGCGGTAGCCGGGAACATTCTGGCAGAGATGGCCGGCCGCACCCCTGCCCACGCATACACGGGGCGCGTGCTCTGTTTCGCCGAGACCGGTCTGGGGCGGGCCACCATCATCTCGTTCGATTACCAGCACCCGCCCCGCCCGCCTTTTCCCAATCGCGTGCTCCACTGGGCCAAACTCGCCTTCAATGTGCTATACTGGTACACGGTACCGCAGGGCCGCGTGCCCCTGCGGGGTGTGGCCGAACTGGAGGAGAGGAGAGGCTCCGTGGGGGAGGAAGCGCGAGTTGGGCACTGATGACCGCCTCTTTGAGTTGCAGAGCCAGATTTGCCGCACCCTGGCCCATCCCAAGAGACTGCAAATCATCGAGCTCTTGAAGTCAGGGGAGAAGTCGGTTTCCGACCTGGCGGAGGCCCTGGGTACCCAGATCCCCAACGTGTCGCAGCATCTGCAGATGCTCCGCCAGACCCGGCTCGTCTCGACTCGCCGGGACGGCGCTAACGTGTACTATTCGCTGTCCAATCCGAAGATCGTCCTGGCCTGCAACACGCTGCGCGAGGTGCTGGCCGAGCAACTGGAGATAGACCGGGCCGCGGCCACCCGCGGGGTGGGAGCAGCCACCCTCTGACTGGCAACTGAGGGTTGCTCCAGAAGATACGTCGCAAACGGGGGGCCGCATCCCTGCGGGGTGCGGCCCCCGCGATGACACCACTTATAGAGCCCGTTTCAGTCGCCGATAAAGAGCTGGGTCTCCGCGATGCCGTAGGGACCGTTGGCCACGATACCGATCCCCACACGGGTGTGCCTGGGGTTGAGGATGTTGGCGCGGTGCCCCTGCGACGCCATGAACATGGCGTGGGCGTAGCGGGCATTGCGGGCCTTGGCGATGTTCTCAGCTCCCATGACGGGAGCCCGGATGCCCGCGGCCACTTCCATCTGGTAGGCCGTGCCGTAGGTGGGCGACACGTGAGAGAAGTAGCTGTTCACCACCATGTCCTGGCTCTTCTTACGGGCCAGTTCGGTGAGCACGGGATCCACGGTGAGAGGCGGCAACCCTGCCCGGGACCTGGCCTCATTCACCAGGTGGACTGCGACGGCCTCTTCGGAGGTGAGAGGCGCGGGCTCGCCGGTGGACGGGGGAGCGGGGTTCGGTGACGGCGCGGGCTGAGGTGCCGGTGCCGGCTGGGGTGATGGCTCCGGGGCTGGTGCCGGCTGAGGGGCGGGAGAAGGTGTGGCCGGGAGGGATCGCCAGTACCAGGAGGCATGGGCGGTGAGGGGCAGGGCGAACATCACCGCCACGAGGCAGACTGCCAGTAACCATGTCTTCCGCAACGGCATTACCTCCTTTTATGTTGCCTCCCTCCCAGTGTAAAGGTGCTTCTGGCCATGGACAACCCGTGCCACCCCGGCTCGCGGCCGGTGGGCAAAGGATATCTCTCCCGTGAGGCCGGAAGCTCTTTCTGCTCCCTCCACGGGACCTGTTGGCTTAAACTGCCAGAGAATCTACCACTTCCAGCGCCGGCGCCGTTGCTTTTCCTGCAGCGTGGCCTGGTTCAGCTGCGTTTCCAGAGCCCGCACCCGCTCCCCGAGGGTCTGGGTTTGCTCCCGCAGCCTGCTGGCTTCCTCCTCAAGAGAGCTCTTTTCCGCCCTCAGTTTGCGGACTTCCTCCTCCAGCGCGCGCCGGTCCCGCCGGGCGGCCTCCAGGTCTCGCTCCAGGCGGGAGCGCTGCTGGCGGGACTCCTCCAGGGAAGCACGTAACGAGGCCAACCGGTTCTCGTGCCCGGCCATGGCGTCCTTAAGTGTTTGCAGCTCCTGCTCGAGCCGGTGCTGCTCTTCTTCCAGCTCCAGCGCCGTGTCGAAGGCGCTGCGGATACATACTTCCAGCTGCTCGAGGTAGGGGCGCAGGGGCTCCAGCCGGTCTGCCATTTCCCGTCCTCCCGGTCCATCGTATGCCGTCTGCACCGTGTGGACCTCATCATCATAATCTGGAGCAGGAAGCAATGCTGGCAGCGGTTCACTGGATTGCGACAGAAGGTGACGACATAAGCTGCCGGCTGAAGCGAGGAAGAGGAAGGAGGGAAGAGAATGAGCGACGAGAAGCTGAAGACCAGGTTCGCGCCCAAGGAGGTGGTTCCGGGCAAGTGCCCGCCGGAGGGGTGCCCGCCGCCCACGGAGATCGTGTGCATCCTGGTGGAGAAGGTCTACGACTTCTGCTTCCAGAACGAAGATCGGGAAGCCTGCTTCATCTTGCCCCTGACGTGTGTACCGCCTGCACCGGCTGGTTCCACGGCCACGTGCACCATCACCAGCGTCACCTGTACTCCCGGTACCCCGGTGCCCGTGCCCGGTCAGCCTGGCTTCGTGAGCGTGAGCATCGTCTTTGTGGTGACGGTCGACATCACGGTCCTGAACCCGGATGGCACCACCAGATGTACCTTCACCCAGAGCTTCACCTTCGTGAAGACCGTGGTGCTGTACGCCCCCGCCGGGACCACCATCCAGTGCGAGGTGCCAGACTTCTCGTGCGGGCCGTGCGCGGTGGCCGATACCCAGGTGTGCTGCACGTTCCACCTGTGCATCCTGGTGCAGTCCAAGGCGCTGGTGAAGCTGCTGGTGCCGGCCTACGGGTTCTGCGTGCCCGCCCAGTGCGTGGTTGCGCCCAAGATCCCGTGCCCACCCGGGTACCCGCCGCAGTTCGACCCTCCAGCGTGAGGGACGGGCCAGCCTGAGTGAATCCCCCCAACCTGGCGTGATGTGGGGAGGGCAGTCGCCCTCCCCACACCTGTGTGCGGCGGGTGTCTTGCCGCGGGGGGCATCTGCATTACTCGGGCGCCAGTCGGGCCGGAAAGCCCGTCGGGATATCCGTGCACGAATCCCCGCTGCAGGGCCCTCCTGATCGCATGTTCCGCCCAATGCCCGTCGACGTCGGGGAACGTCCTGTGTCGTCCCCTTTCGTGCCCCGTGGATAGACGGGCGGGCGGGGGCAAAGGTTGCACGCCGGGAGAGGTCGACACCGCCCGGGCCGCGAATCCCTGCACGGAGGCAGCGTGGGCGAGGTGATGAGCAGTGCTCAGGGTCGATCTAAACGCGGACGTGGGGGAGAGCTTCGGGGCATACCGGTTGGGAGAGGACGAGGAGGTCATCAGGCAGGTGACGTCGGTGAATGTGGCCTGCGGCATGCACGCCGGCGATCCCCTGGTGATGCAGCGTACGGTGGTTATGGCGAGGGACGCGGGCGCCGCCGTGGGAGCCCATCCCGGCTACCCGGACCTGCAGGGATTCGGCCGGCGCTACCTGGCCCTGACCCCGGCAGAAGTGGAAGCCTTCGTCATGTACCAGGTGGGCGCGCTCTGGGCCTTTTGCCGGGCGGCGGGGGTGGCCCTCCGCCACGTCAAGGCCCACGGTGCCCTGTACAACCTGGCCGCCCGGGACGCCTCCCTGGCCGATGCCATTGCCCGGGCTGTGGCGCGGGTGGATGACGGGCTCGTGCTGGTGGGCCTGGCGGGATCGGAGATCCTGAGGGCCGGGGAACGGGCGGGGTTGCGGGTGGCCGCCGAGGTCTTCGCCGACCGGGGTTACCTTCCCGACGGCACCCTGGTCCCGCGGGGTCAGCCCGACTCCGTCATCCACGATCCCCAGGTGGTGGCCAACCGGGTTCTCATGATGGTTAGAGAGGGGCGGGCCAGTGCCAGCGACGGCTCGGCGATCGCAGTGCGGGCGGATACGGTTTGTTTCCACGGCGATACACCGGGGGCGGCGAACCTGGTACGGCAGGTGCGGGCCCGCCTGGAAGGGGCCGGAGTCCGGGTGGCGCCCATGAGCGACCGGCTGGGGGAGGCAGGTGCCGGGTGACCCCCCGCGAGCTGCGCCAGTTGATCCGCGAGGGACGGTGGGCCGGGCCCACCGCGGGGATGGCGCCCGGATACGTGCAGGCCAACGTGGTGATCCTTCCCCGGGCATTGGCCTTCGACTTCCTCCTTTTTGCCCAGCGTAATCCCAAACCGTGCCCGCTCCTGGACGTTACCGACCCTGGCTGCCCCGAGCCCCTCCTGGTTGCACCCGGCGCGGACCTGCGCACCGATGTGCCCCGGTACCGTGTCTTAAGGCGGGGTGAACTGGTGGACGAGCCCACCGATGTCACCGCCTGGTGGCGCGACGACCTGGTGGGCTTCCTCCTGGGGTGCAGCTTCACGTTCGAGCGGGCCCTGCTGGAGGCGGGCATACCGGTGCGTCACCTGGAGCAGGGGAGCAACGTGCCCATGTACGTCACCAACATCCAGTGCCGTCCGGCCGGTCCCTTTTCCGGTCCGCTGGTGGTGAGCATGCGGCCCATTCCGGGTCCTCTGGTGACCCGGGCCGTGCGGGTGACGGCCCGGTACCCCCGGGCCCACGGGGCGCCCGTGCACGTCGGGAATCCCGGGGCCATAGGGATCGGCGACCTGGGCAGCCCCGATTTCGGCGAGGCGGTCCCGGTACGGGAGGAAGAGGTACCCGTGTTCTGGGCCTGTGGGGTGACCACCCAGGTGGCCCTGATGCGAGCGGGGGTGCCCCTGGCCATCACCCACGCCCCCGGGCACATGTTCGTCACCGACCTACGAGTACGTGCTCGGCCCCGGCCTGGCGGAGGGCGGTGGTCACCCCCGCCACCCGCTCCTGCTCCAGGTCGCTGATGACCAGGAGGATGTGATTCAGCCACTGGCGCTCTACGGCAGGCAGGTCGCCCCCCGCGCGGGCAGACTCCAGGATGTCTCCCGCCCGGGCGGCGGCTTCCAGGGCCGGGTTATCCTGCCCGGCCCGCCCGGTCACGATGTTCTGCTCGGGTTCCGCCAGGGCGGCCCGGGTGTCTATGAAGCTCTGGGGCCCTACCATCTGGACCTTGCCGGCAGGAAGCCCGGCCTGTACCAGTTCCTGGCGGGCGAAGCGAGCCTTGTCCTCGGATGGAAAAGCCGCCACCACGGTGGCCATGCGCGCAGCCCCCTTCCCGGCCCTCTCTATTTTCCCCGCTGCGCCGGCACGGTCCGCGTCGGGTCCCAGGGTGCGGATTCCCCACGCGGGGGTAGAACCCCTTCGTGCCCGGCACCCGCGACTCCGGTTACCTTCCATGGCAGCCATTATGACCGGAACCGTTTGTCAGGTGCAGGACTTTCCTGCCAGGCGTCGAATACACCGGAGGGCAACTGGGCTGCCCAGTGTCCATGCAGCCCTGAATAGGGAGCGCGCGGGTGTCGTTCCAGAAGGTCAGCCGGTATCGTCTATACCAGGATGTGGTGGGCCAGCTGGTCGAGCACATCAGGAGCGGCC
This sequence comes from Bacillota bacterium, assembly GCA_030019365.1. Lineage (NCBI taxonomy): Bacteria > Bacillati > Bacillota > Bacillota bacterium. The sequence goes on along the minus strand of JASEFA010000001.1, from coordinate 650,355 downwards.
AGATCGGGCCGGGGCAACGCTTTCCCTCGGAACGGGAACTGGAGCGGCAGATGGGGGTCAGCCGCGGCATCCTGCGGGAAGCATTCCGGGTGCTGGAGGCCCGCGGGATCATCGAATCGCGCCCGGGGGGAGGCAGGTTCCTCAAGCAGCTGGATGGCCAGAACCTGTTCGATCTGGAGGCGGGCTTCGTCAGGCTGGAAAGGGCGGTGCTGCTGGACATCTGCGAGGCCAGACAGATCATCGAGGTGAGGGCGGCTCAACTGGCGGCGGAGCGGGGTGGAGACGAGGGGATCGAGCACATCGGGCGGGTGATCGACGAGTTCTTCCGTACCCAGTTCGACCTGGGTGAGCAGATGGACCGGGACCTGGACTTCCACGTGGCGGTGGCCCGTGCCACCGGGAACCTGGTGATCTGGGAGCTGGTGCGGGTGCTGGTGGGCATCCTGCGGGAGCACCGGCAGCAGATGCACCTTCCCCGGGAAGAGTGGCGCACCATGTGCCACCAGCACTGCCACGTTTTCGAGGCGCTCAGAGCCCGCGACGGCCCGGAAGCAGCCCGGCGCATGGCGGAACACCTGGAGCGGTTGCGGCGGGTGTTGGAGGATTTGTAGCCGGGAGGCGGTACTGGTGCGCATCGGGGAACATCCCATTCTGACCTTCCCTGCGCGCAGGAAGGTGACCTTCTTTTTCGAGGGCCGGCCCCTGGAGGGTTACGAGGGTGAGCCCATCGCGGCGGCGCTTCATGCGGCGGGCATCCGCGTGCTGCGGGAGAGCCCGGTGCTGGGGCGGCCGCGGGGTTTCTTCTGCGCGGTGGGGAACTGCTCGTCCTGCCTGATGGTGGTGGACGGGGTGCCCAACGTGCGGGTGTGCGTGGAGAAGCTGCGGGAGGGCATGCACGTGGAGCGGCAGGTGGGCAAGGGTGACCTGCTGGGCGCTGTGGCCGCAAAGCGGGGCGTCCTCCGGGCGGGCGGCCGGGGGGGTGAGGGCGGTGCTTAACCCCCAGGTGATGGTGGTGGGTGCCGGCCCGGCGGGGATGTCGGCGGCCCTGGCGGCGGCCGACTGCGGGGTGAAGGTACTGCTGGTGGATTTCTTTTCGGAGCCGGGCGGCCAATTGGTGAAGCAGACCCACAAGTTCTTCGGTTCCCGGGGGGAGCACGCGGGGGTGCGGGGGATCGAGATCGCCCGACTGCTGGGGGAGAAGGTGCGCACCCACCTCGGGGTTGAGCTCCTGCTCGACACCCAGGTGCTGGGCTACTACCCGGACGGGGTGCTGACCATGGAGCGCACCGTGGACGGCGAGTCGGAGTACCTGAAGGCCCGTCCCCGCCGCCTGGTGGTGTGCGCGGGGGCGTCGGAGAAGCCGCTGGCCTTCCCCGGCAACGACCTGCCCGGCGTGTACGGGGCGGGGGCGGTGCAGACCTTGATGAACGTGCACGGGGTGATGCCCGGCCGGCGTGCCGTGATGGTGGGGGCGGGGAACATCGGGCTCATCATCTCCTACCAGCTGCGGCAGGCGAGAGTGGAGGTGGCGGCGGTGGTGGAGGCGGCGCCCGTGATCGGTGGCTACGCCGTGCACGCCTCCAAGATCAGGCGGCTAGGTGTCCCCATCCTGACCTCCCACTCGGTGAAGGAGGCACATGGCGAGCGGGAGCTTGAGGGTGTGACCGTGTGGCGGGTGGACGAGAGATGGCAGGGCATTCCCGGTAGCGAGCGCCACTTCGAGGCCGACGTCCTCTGCCTGGCGGTGGGGCTCTCGCCGCTGGCGGAGCTCCTGTGGCAGGCGGGCTGCCGCATGGCCTACGTACCCGAGCTGGGCGGTCACGTACCCTGGCACGACGAGCACCAGCAGACCTCGGTGCCGGGGATATTCGTGGCGGGAGATGCCGCGGGGGTGGAGGAGGCCTCCTCGGCCATGGTGACGGGGCGCATGGCCGGGCTGGCCGCGGCTGCTTCCCTGGGCTCGTGTCCCCACTACCGGGAACTGGCCGGTGAGGCCCGTGCCCAACTCGAGGCCCTGCGGGCGGGTCCTCCCGGGGAGAAGATCCGCAAAGGCCTGGCCCGCCTGGAGGAGGTGGCACGCCGTGCGGGATGATGCATCCGCGGCGGGGGCGGTGAAGGCGGGGGGCCGGGGTGATACGCCCGCGGCGGGGGCGGTGGGGGCGGGCCCGGTGACCCGGCAGTTGAGGAAGACGGGATTGCCTGCGGTGGAGGACCTGGCGCAGGTGATGCCTCCCGAGGAGGTGAGGCGCCGGGGTCCGGTGGCCGTATTCGAGTGCTTTGAGCGCATCCCGTGCGACCCCTGCTGCTGGTCGTGCCAGCGGGGGGCGGTGAAGCCCTTCGGGGACATCAACGACCTGCCCGAAGTGGATTGGGAGCGGTGCAACGGCTGCGGGCTGTGCGTGGCCGCCTGTCCGGGCCTGGCCATATTCGTGGTCCATGAGGCTTATACGGACACTACTTCCCTCATCAAGCTACCCTACGAGTTCCTGCCCCTGCCCGAGGTGGGGCAGCTGGTGGGGGCACTGGACCGGGAGGGGACGCGGGTGGGGGAGGCGCGCGTGGTGCGGGTGCACAAGCAGCGGGAAAAGATGGGCACGCCGGTGGTGTGGATTGAGGTGGAGCGGGACCTGGCCCACGTGGTGAGGAACGTTACCGTGGCCGGGGGTGAGCAGGGTGAGTGAGGCCAGGGAGCGGGTTGGGATGCCCGGTGGACAGGCGACGGCCGGTGGCGAGGACCGGGTGGTGATCTGCCGATGTGAGGACGTGACCCTGCAGGAGATCCGCCGTCTGATTGGCGAGGGCGTACACACCCTGGATGAGATCAAGCGGCTGACGCGGGCGGGGATGGGGCTCTGCCAGGGTCGCACCTGCCGGCACCTCATCCTGCAGGAAGTGTCGCGCCTGACCGGGGTGCCGGTGGAGGAGCTTTCCCTGCCCACCTTCCGTCCCCCCACCCGGCCTGTCAAGCTGGGCGTCATCGTCCGCGCCGGGGGCGAGCGGCATGGGTAGGACGGCGGATGCGGTGGTGGTGGGTGGCGGCATCCAGGGGGTGGCGGTGGCCTACCAGCTGGCGTCCCGGGGTCTGAAGCCTCTTCTGGTGGAGCAGGAGTACCTGGCCTCGGGGTCGACGGGGCGGTGCGCGGCCGGTGTGAGGCAGCAGTGGGGCACGGAGATGAACGTGCTCCTGGCGCGGGCGAGCATCAAGATGTTCGAGCGCATGGAGGAGGAACTGGAGTATCCCCGGGGGATCGAGTTCAAGCAGCGCGGGTACCTCATCCTGGCGTACCACGAGAGGCAGTGGGATCAGTTCCTGCGCAACGTGGCCCTGCAGCGTTCCCTGGGGGTACCGGTGGAGGTGCTGAGCCCGGAGGGGGCGCGGGAGATCGTCCCCTATCTCAGCCTCGAGGGGGTGGTGGGCGCCACCTTCTGCCCCGAGGACGGGCACATCAACCCCTTCCGGGCGGTGGAGGCATATGCGCAGGCGGCGGTGCGGCTGGGTGCGGAGGTATGGACCTTCACCCGGGTGACCGGTGTTCGGGTGGAAGGCGGCCGGGTGGTGGGGGTGCGCACCAGCCGGGGTGACGTCTCGACACCGGTGGTGGTGAACACGGCCGGGCCCTGGTCGGACCGGGTGGCGGAGATGGCAGGCCTGCACATTCCCACCTATGCGCAGCGGCATCAGATCCTGGTGACGGAGCCGGTGGGGCCGGTGCAGGGGCCCATGGTGATCTCGTTTTGCCACGGCCTGTACTGCCAGCAGACGCCGCATGGGAGTTTCATCATGGGGCTGGGTGATCCCCACGAGCCCCGCAACCTGGACTGCGGAGCCACCTGGCGCTTTCTGGAGGAAATGGCGGCCATCGTCACGAAGATGTTGCCACCCCTTGCCCAGCTGCGGGTGGTGCGGCAGTGGGCGGGGTCGTACGACATGACGCCGGATGCCCAGCCCATCCTGGGGCCGGCACCGGAGGTGGAGGGCTGCTACTATTCGGTGGGATTCTCGGGCCACGGTTTCATGCTGGCGCCCATGACGGGGAAGCTGCTGGCACAGGTCATTGCGGGTGAGGAACCGGATCTCCCCATCGGCCGGCTGGGGCCGGACCGGTTCGCCCGCGGTGACCTGATCCTCGAGCCTTCTGTGGTGTGAACGTTCCCCCGGGCGGCCCGGGAGGGGCCACCGGGGGCAGGCGGCGGAGCGTCCCTGCTGAGACGAAGGCACAACGCTAGCAAGGAGCGCGGCGAGCGCGGGGTGTGAGCGTGGGGGGGCAGGTCGGGCGCACGGCCGATGTGGTGATCGTGGGAGGCGGGGTGCACGGGTGTGCCGTCGCCTACCACCTCTGCCGCCTGGGCGGCCTGAGGGTCTTTCTGTTCGAGCAGGGCTACCTGGCGGGCGGTGCCACCGGGCGGTCCGCCGCCGGGGTGCGCCACCAGTTCGGTACCGAGATCAACTGCCGCCTGGCCATCTGGAACATCCGCCTGCTGGAAGGCCTGGTGGAAGAACTGGAGTGCCCATACGACCTGGAGTTCACCCAGGGTGGGTACCTCTTGCTGGCGTACACGCCCGGTCAACTGGAGCAGTTTGGGCGCAACGTGTCCCTGCAGCGCAGCCTGGGTATCCCGTCGGAGATCCTCACACCCGATGAGGTGGCCCGGGTGGCGCCCGCCCTGAACCTGGACGGGGTGCTGGGCGCCAGCTTCTGCGCCCGGGATGGCCACGTCAACCCCTTCCAGCTCACCTGGGCATACGCCCGCGCCGCGCAACGGCTGGGTGCTCACATCCATTGCTCTTGTCCGGTTCACGCCATCGTGCCCGGTGAGTCCGGGGTACGGGGGGTGTATACGGCGGCCGGACGGGTGGACGCCCCGGTGGTGGTGATCTGCGCGGGGGCGGAAGGCGCCGAACTGGCGCGGGCGGCGGGCCTGGACGTACCCGTGTACGGCGAGCGTCACCAGATCCTGGTCACCGAGCCGGTGGCCCATCTCCTCGACCCCATGGTGCTGTGCTTCGAGGACGGCAGTTACTTCAAGCAGACCCCCCACGGCAGCCTGCTCATGGGGATCGGCAGCCCCTTGGAGCCCAAGGGCTATGGGCAGGGATCTAGCTGGCGCTTCCTGGAGGAGATGGCCGCCCGCATCGTGCGTCACCTGCCCGCCCTGGCCGGGGTGCGGGTGGTGCGGCAGTGGGCGGGACTGTACGACATCACCCCGGACTCCCAGGCCATCGTGGGACCTGCCCCCCTGGAGGGGCTGTGGCTGGACCTGGGCTGGAGCGGCCACGGGTTGCAGTTCGCGCCCAGCATCGCTCTCATCCTGGCCCAGCTCATCCTGGGCCGGGCCCCCCTGGTCGACGTGAGTCCTTTTCGCCCGGGGCGTTTTGTCGCCGGCGAACTGGTCCCGGAGCCGGCCTGCGTATAGGCCCCGGCGCAGGCCGGCGTGAGAGGCAAGTGGCGGATGGTGGGAGCCGGCGGCGGCCACCGTGACGGGTGGCCCGCTGGAGCCCGCTGGAGTGCGAAGGAGGTGAGACGGGGCCCGCACGGTGCCCGGCCGGAGAGCGCGGGCACGGGGGCAAGCACAAGAGGGCACATACAAGGGGAATGAGGCCGGAGGCAACTGAAGACCGAAGGAGGGGAGCACAGTGAAGAAGGTACTGGCCGTTGCGCTGGTAATCGCCCTGGCCGTTTCGCTCGGTGCCTGTGCCCAGAAACCCCAGGCGAAGGAGAAACCCGCCATCAAGATCGGAGTACAGGTCCCACTCACCGGCGACTGGGCTTACGAGGGCCAGGGGATGCTGAATGGTGTCAACATGCTGGCCGAGCAGATCAACAACGCCGGTGGTCTGCTCGACGGCCGTAAGATCGAGGTCATCCCCGCCGATGACAAGAGCGACGCCAAGGAAGCGGCCCTGGCCGCCCAGAAGCTCATCAACAGCGGAGTCATTGCGGTGGTGGGCAGCTATGCGTCCACCCTCACGGAGGCGTCCCAGGGGCTGTACGACGACAAGGGCATCGTGCAGATCACCCCGTCTTCCACGGCCACCAAGCTGTCCGAGCACGGGTACAAGCGCTTCTTCCGCACCTGCTTCCTGGACGACCGCCAGGGACTCTTCGCCGCGAAGTTCATCGTGGAGACGCTCGGGTGCAAGAAGGTGGGCGTGGTCCACGACAACACCACCTACGCCAAGGGACTGGCCGAGTGGACGAAGAAGTACCTGGAGGACGCCGGAGCTACGGTGGTGTTCTTCGACGCCCTTACACCCAAGGAGAGGGACTACAGCGCCATCCTCACCCGCCTGAAGAAGGCGGTACCCGAGGCGTGGTACTACACGGGTTACTTCCCCGAGGCGGCCCTCCTGGTGCGCCAGGCCGCCGACGTGGGGCTGAAGGCCCGGTTCGTGGCTGGTAACGCGGTGAACAACCCCGAGTTCGTGAAGCTGGCGGGCGTGGAGTACGCCAGGGGCACCATCGTCACCACAGAACCCCTGCCCACGGATCTGGAGTATCCGGAGGCCAAGAAGTTCCTGCAAGATTACAAGGCCAAGTACGGGGAGTCCCCGGGCAGCATCTGGCACCTCATGGCCGCGGACGCCTTCCGGCTGATCGTGGAGGCGATCAAGCAGAGCAACTCCGATGACCCGGGCAAGATGGCCGAGTACCTGCACACCCAACTGAAGGACTTCCCCGGCATCACCGGACCCATCCTCGGGTTCGATGAGCGGGGTGACCGCAAGGGCACCATCCACAAGGCATACGTGGTGAACGAAAAGGGCGAGTTCGTCCCGTACGGTAAGTAAGTCCGGGGGGCAGGGGGCGGGTTGCCCCGTCCCCTGCCCCGCTGCGGGGCAGGGGGAAGCATGGAACAGTTTGTGCAGCAGGTGCTCAACGGCCTCACCGTGGGCTCCGGCTACGCCCTGGTGGCGCTGGGCTACACCATGGTGTATGGCGTGCTGAAGCTGATCAACTTCGCCCACGGCGACCTCTTCATGCTCGGTGCCTACCTGGCCATGACGGCAGCGGTGAGTTGCCGGGCGGCCGGGGTGGCGAGCCCGTGGGTGGTGCTCCCCACCATCTTCCTGGTGTCCATGGGACTGGTCAGTCTGGCGGGGGTGCTCATCGAGCGGACAGCGTACCGCCCCCTGCGCGGTGCCGGGCGCCTGGCCCCGGTGGTGTCGGCCCTGGGGGCGGCGGTGGTGATCCAGAACGCGGTCATGCTGGCGTACGGGGCCAACTACCAGGTCTTCCCCGAAGGCCTGGTGCCCGCGGTGCGCTGGGCCGTGGCGGGCATGAGCATACCCGTCCTGCGCGTGGCCATGCTGGTGCTTTCCCTCATTCTAATGGGCGTACTCTATCTCTTCATCCAGCGCACCACGGTGGGGGCGGCCATCAGGGCCACGTCTCTGGACCACGCTACCGCCCGTCTCATGGGTATAGACATCAACCGCATCATCATGGTGGTTTTCCTCATCGGGCCGGCCCTGGGGGCGGCATCGGGCATCATGATCGGCCTGTACTACCGCCAGGTGTATTTCACCATGGGGTGGATTTACGGGCTGAAGGCCTTCACGGCCGCCATCCTGGGCGGTATCGGGAACATCCCGGGCGCCATGGTGGGCGGCATGATCCTGGGGCTGTTCGAGACCCTGGCCGCCGGGTACATCTCATCGGCCTGGAAGGATGCCTTTGCCTTCCTGCTCCTCATCGCCATCCTGGTGCTGCGGCCCACCGGTCTGCTGGGCGAGCGGGTAGTGGAAAAGCTGTGAGGGGGGCGGTACTTTTGCGCAAGTTGCCTCCCGGGTTCTGGCTGGGACTGGCTGTGGCGGCAGCTCTGGCTTACCCCTGGCTGGTGAACGACTACTGGGTGGACGTCATGAACTTCTGCGGGATATACATGCTGCTGGGCCTCAGTCTCACCATCATCGTGGGGTACGCCGGGCTGTTTAACCTGGGGCACGCCGCCTTCTATGCCGTGGGCGCGTACACCACGGCCATCCTGTCCACCCGCTTCGGCATCCCCTCCCTTCTGCTCATGCCCGTCTCCGCCCTGGCGGCGGCTGCCTTCGCCTACGTCATCTCCCGGCCCATCATCCACCTGCGGGGGGACTACCTGTGCGTGGTGACCATCGGGTTCGGGGAGATCATGCGCATCGCGCTCATCAATAACCCGGGCGGCCTCACCGGGGGGGTGAACGGGATCATCGGGGTGCCCCGCCCCGATCTGGGCCTCTTCACCGTGCGTTCGGTCGACCAGTACTATTACTTCATCCTGTTCTTCATCGTGCTCTTCGTGTGGGGGATGGGCCGCCTGGAGAGGTCCCGTATCGGGCGGGGGTGGACCTGCATCAGAGAGGACGAGACCGCCGCAGAGGCCATGGGTATCGATACCGCCTTCCTGAAGCTGCTGGCCTTCGTGCTGGGGGCGGCGGGTGCCGGCCTGGCCGGTAACATCTATGCCACCAAGATGACCCTGGTTGCCCCCGAGGGTTTCAACTTCTGGGAATCCTGTGTCATGTTCTGCATCGTGGTGCTGGGAGGGACCGGCTCGGTACCCGGTGTGATCGTTGCCTCCGTGGGCATGGCGGCCCTCCCCGAACTCTTCCGGGAGTTCGCCCGCGCCCGCATGCTGGTGTTCGGCCTGGCCATGGTGCTCATGATGATCTTCCGCCCCCAGGGGTTGTGGCCCAGCGCCCACTGGCGGCGCCAGGTGAGCGGGCCTGCCCCGGATGGTGAGGGTGTGCGACAGCAGGATCGGGTGGGTGGTGCTGGATGCTGGAAGTGAGCTCGTTGACCAAGCGGTTCGGGGGGTTGCTGGCGGTGAGCCGCCTTTCCTTCGAGGTGCGGCCGGGCGAGATCCTGGGCATGATCGGGCCCAACGGAGCGGGCAAGACCACCGTTTTCAACATGATCACCGGCATCTATCGTCCCGACGAGGGGAGCATCAGGCTGGAGGGACGCGATCTGGTGGGGCTGCGTCCCCACGACATCACCGCCCTGGGCATTGCCCGCACCTTCCAGACCATCAGGCTGTTCCCCAACCTGACGGTCATGGAGAACGTGATGGCGGGCCAGTTCTGCCGCACCCAGGCGGGGGTGTGGGATGCCCTCGCCCGCACGCGCCGGCACCACCGGGAGGAGCGCGCCATCCTGGAGGAGGCCGAAGCCCGGCTGGAGTTCATGGGGTTGTCCCACCTGGCCGAGGAGCTGGCCCGCAACCTCCCCTACGGGCTGCAGCGGCGGCTGGAGATCGCGCGGGCCCTGGCCACCCGCCCCCGGTTGCTGGTGCTGGACGAGCCGGCCGGGGGTCTGAACGACCAGGAGACGCGCGAGCTGATGGACTCGGTGGTGCAGATCCGGGAGAGCGACATCACCGTCTTCCTGATCGAGCACGACATGACGGTGGTGATGGGCATCTGCGACCGCATCGTGGTGCTGGACAACGGAGAGAAGATCGCGGAGGGTACCCCTGCGCAGGTGCAGGGCAACCCCCGCGTGATTGAGGCATACCTGGGGAAGGAAGAAGATGGGCTCCATGGTTGACGGTATTCTGGAAGTGGAGAGCCTCCATGTCTACTACGGTCAGGTGCACGCCCTCAAGGGGATCAGCTTCACGGTGCAGCCGGGCGAAATCGTGGCCCTGCTCGGGGCCAACGGGGCGGGAAAGTCCACCACCCTGCGTGCCATTTCCGGGCTGATCCGGCCCCGGCAGGGGGACATCCGCTGGCAGGGGCGTTCGCTGCGCAACGTACCCGTCCACACCATCGTGGCCCGCGGGGTTTCCCACGCCCCGGAGGGGCGCAAGGTCTTCAGCACCCTCACCGTGGAGGAGAACCTCAACCTGGGCGCCTATACCAGGCGGGGAGACAGGGACGGCGTGACCCGCAGCAAGGAGCGCGTGTTCTCCCTCTTCCCCCGCCTGGCGGAGCGCCGCCGCCAGCTGGCGGGGACCCTTTCCGGGGGAGAGCAGCAGATGCTGGCCATCGGTCGCGCCCTCATGTCCTCGCCGCGTCTCCTGCTCATGGATGAGCCCTCGCTGGGGCTGGCGCCCCTCCTGGTGCGGGCCATCTTTCAGACCATCCGCGAGATCAACGAGCAGGGGGTTACCATCCTGCTGGTAGAACAGAACGTGCGGGCGGCCCTCCGCCTGGCCCACCGCGCCTACGTGCTCGAGACGGGCAGGTTGGCCCTGGAAGGTACGGCTGAGGAGTTGCGGCAGGACCCCCGGGTCCGCAAGGCTTACCTGGGCGAGCGCTAGCCCCTTCGCACGACCCCTTGCCCGCGGGTTGGAGATCCCATGGGGCCAGACCTGGCCGCTGCGGGTCACCCGGGTACGCCCCACCACCCGGAGTTGCACTGGAGGTGTTTGCCCGTGACGCAGGAGTTGTTGGTCCTTACGGCCGAGGACGTCAGGCGGGCCCTGCCCATGAAGCGGGCCATTTCCGCCTGCGAGGAGGCGTATGCGGAATATTCGGCCGGCGAGGCCGTGGTCCCCCTGCGCACCCAGATACCGGTGCCCCAGTACGAAGGGGTGAGCGTGTTCATGCCCGCTCACCTGCCGGCAGCGGGCAGCACCGCCCTCAAGGTGGTTTCCGTGTACCCGCGTAACCCGGAGCGGGGACTGCCCACCATCATGGGCATGGTGGTGCTGCTCGACGCCACCACCGGTGCGCCTATGGCCCTGCTGGAAGGGGGATACCTCACCGCCCTGCGCACGGGAGCGGCCGCGGGGGCGGCTGCCCGCCACCTGGCCCCCGCCGGAGCCCGGGTGGCGGCCCTGTTCGGCGCCGGGGTGCAGGGTCGCACGCAGGTGCTGGCCCTGGCAGCCGTGCGTCCCCTCGAAGAGGTACGCGTCTTCGACCCCGTGCCCGGGCGGGCCCAGGCCCTGGCCGGCGACCTGAGCGCGGACCTCCCGGGGGTGAGGTGGACCTTCCCGGGCGAGCCCCGGGAGGCGGTGCAGGGGGCGCAGGTGGTGATCACGGCCACTACGTCTTCGACGCCGGTCTTCCCCGGGGAGGCCCTGGCGCCCGGCGCCCACGTGAGCGCCATCGGCTCTTTCACACCCGCCATGCGGGAGATCGATGAGACCACGGTGCTGCGGGCGGATAAGCTGGTGGTGGACTCGCGGGAGGCGGTGCTGGCCGAGGCGGGGGACATCATCATACCGGTGCAACGGGGTGCCATCAGCCGCGACCGCATCCTCGCCGAGGTGGGAGAAATCGTGCGGGGCAGGAAGCCGGGCCGCGAGCGCCCCGACGAGATCACGGTGTACAAGGCCGTGGGCCTGGCGGTACTGGACGCGGCGGCCGCCGCCGCTGCCTACCGCGGCGCCACCGAACTGGGGCTGGGTACGCGGGTACGTCTCATGTAACGGTTGCCCCTCGCGTGCGGCCGTCCGGGGTCGGGCACGTGCGTGGGACTCAGGTGGCCACGCCGACAGGACCGATGTCACGGTCACGCCCCGCAGGTGCGGCTTATCTGAAGCGGGCGGGACGGGAAAAGTATGGCCGGGGGTGAGCGCCTTCGGCACCCAGGGCGGGGGACCCGTGTTCGCTGTACTGGGGGGCGGGCACGGGGGTCTGGCGGCGGCGGCCGACCTGGCCCTGCGGGGATTCCGGGTGCGGCTCTTTGAGCTGCCCGAGTTCGCCCATACGATTGGACCGGTCGCGGAGGCGGGGGGCATCCAGGCCGAGGTGCTGCCCAGCACCGGCCTGCGGGAAGGGTTTGCGTGCCTGGACACCGTCACCACGGATATCGGAGAGGCGGTGACGGGGGCCGACGTGGTGCTGGCGATCGTGCCCTCCTTCGCCCACCGCCGCTTCGCCGAGGTGACTGCACCGGTCGTGCGGCCGGGGCAGGTGGTCCTGGTGGCGCCCGGGAACTTCGGCGGTGTCCTGGAGTTCGCCCTCACCTGGAAGAGGGAGGGCCGGAACCCCGGCCGGGTGACGCTGGCCGAGGCGGAATCGCTCATCTATGCCTGCCGGAAGAAGGGTCCCGCCACCATCTGGATCCGCGGCTACAAGCGCTCCCTGCGGGTGGCGGCCCTGCCCGCCACGCGCACCGGGGAGGTCCTGGCCGTCCTGCGGCAGGCTTACCCCACCCTGGAGTCCGCCCAGAACGTCCTGGAGACCAGTCTCAGCAACCCCAACGCGCCCACCCACCTCCCCGTCATGATCCTGAATGCGGCCCACATCGAGCGCACGGGCGGGCACTTCCTCTTCTACAAGGAGGGGATGACCCCCGCGGTGGGCAGGGTGATCGAGGCCCTGGATGCTGAGCGCCTGACGGTGGGGCGGACCCTGGGTCTTTCCCGCATGCGCTCCCTCTACGAGCAGGACCTGGCCTGGTACGCGCACCAGGGTACCTTCGGAGACAACATCTGCCAGACCAACGTGAATAACCCCATCTATAGCTGGAGCCGGGCCCCCGAGTCCTTCGAGCACCGCTACGTCACCGAGGACGTGCCCTACGGCCTGGTCCCCCTTGAACACCTGGGGGCCGGGCTCGGCGTCGCGACCCCGACCGCCACGGCCGTCATCCACCTGGCGGGCGTCATCGCCGGACGGGACCTGCGGCGGGACGCCCGCACCTTAAGTGCGCTGGGCCTGGGAGATGTCCCGCCGGCGCGACTCCTGGAGATGGTCGAGGAGACGGGCGTATGAGGTTCTTCATCGCCGGGGGCACGGTGGTGACCGGCGACGGGGGCACCGTGCTGGAGGGTGCCACCGTGGTGGTCGAGGGTGCCCTCGTCGCCGACATACTGCCTGCAGGTGCGGGGGCGGTCTCCGGGCAGCCGGTGCCGGCGCGTTCCGGAGCGGGGGGTGCGCCGGTGGACGGTGAGGTGATCGATGCGCGCCGATGCTACGTGCTCCCCGGTCTGATCAACCACCATGCCCATGGCTGCACGCTGGGACCCCTTTTCGCCAGCGGGGCGGAGGCCCTGGCCGAAGGCGAGGTGCGCTGCAACCTGCTCCGTCACCTGCAGGCGGGCACCACCACCGTACTCAACCTGGACGGTTTCGCCCTGCCCGAGGAGGTGGAGGCGGCCCGCTCCCTCGCCCCCGTGAACCTGAAGACGGCCACTTCCCATACCCCCCTCAACCTCAGAGCCGCCCTGCGGGCCGACGGACGGGGCCTTTCCCCGCGCCACCGCCGCATGACCGCCGAGAGGATGCTGGAGGCGGGGGCGGTGTGCCTGGGGGAAATCGGCGGCGGTCACACCCTGGGCGGGGGCGGGCAGGAGTACCTGTACATACCGCGGGCCGTGCGAGAGCGTACGGGGCGGGAGATATCACCGGCGGGGGCGCGGGCGCTGAAGACGGCGGTGCTGGGGCGCCACATCGATCCCCGGGCGTACAGGGAGGCAGCCGTGCGCGATGTCCTGGGCGAACTGGGCCTGGCCGATGTGCTCTCCCCGCAGGGGGCCAGGCGGCTGGTGGAGGAGAGCGTGCTGCCCTCGTTTCAGGCGGCCCTGGACGGGATGCGGGAGGCGGTGGAAGTGGGAGCGCGGCTGGGGGTCCCCGTCATCCTGCACACCGCTGCCCCTTCCCGGGCGGTGGTACTGGAGCTCGTCCGCCATGGAGGGCGGCTGATCGCCGCCCACTGCAATCATGACTCGCTCCTTCCGGACGAGGCGGTGGACCTGGCGCTGCGCCTGCGGGCGGCGGGAGTCCTGGTGGACGTGGCCACCTTCGACGCCTTCGGGGCGCGTCATACCACCCCCGGTCCGCAACCTCTGCTGGAGCTGGTGGCCCGGGGGGCGGCCGACCTCATATCCACCGACTACGGGGGCGGTCTTTTCGACCCCCAGGTGGTGGCTCTGGCCGAGGTGCTCGGCCGGGGGTTACGTCCACTCGCAGAAGCGGTGGCCATGGTTACGGGGTGGGTAGCCGACGCCGTCCCCAGCCTGGCCCCCGACCGCGGTTACCTGGAACGCGGGCGCGTGGCCGACCTGGTGCTGCTCCGCCGGGACGACCCGGGCCGGGTGGAGATGGTGATGGTGGGCGGTCGTCCTCTGGTGGAGGCCATGCGCGGCCCGCACGGCGGGCTCAGGATGGTTGCCCCCCGGTGATCGCAGTGCTGTCAGAGGGCGTGCTCCGTTCAGATTTCTCTACGGACCGCCGCCCCGCAGCAGGCGGGCCAGGGCCGCCATGTCCTGCTCCAGGGTGTTCTTGAGCTCCTCGCGGTAGAAGACGGCGGCGGGGTGGTGGGTGACGAACACCGTGTGCCCTTCCCGCTGGAGGGGGCGCCCGCGCACCGCGGCCAGCCTGACCCCCGGTCCCAGCACGGCCCGGACGGCGGCGGTCCCCTGGGGGCATACGATGCGGGGACGTATGATCTCGACTTGAGGCCGCAGGTAGTGCTGCGCGCACACCTCGATTTCCGATGCGCGGGGAGTGCGGTTGCCCGGTGGGCGGCACTTGACAGCCCCGGTGATGAACGTCTCCCCGCGGTCGAGCCCGGCTTCCCCCAGCAGGTGACCGAGCAGGCGACCGGCATTGCCCACATAGGGACGGCCGGCCTCGTCCTCCTTTTCGCCGGGAGCTTCTCCCACCAGCACCAGAGCGGCATCGGCAGGACCCTCGCCCGGCACAGCCAGCCGGCGTGAATCGCCCAGGGGGCACAGGTGGCACCGCCGTGCCTCTTCCGCCAGCACTGCGAGGCGCCCCTCCCGCTCCGCCAGCCCCGCGGGACGCTGCTCCCGCTCCGCCCTCGTCTCTCCGGGGACTGCGGTCGGGAGATGCACCGGCCTCACCCGCGGGCACCTCCTCCTGCGGCCCCACCTGCCGCCGACGCCGATGCACTGCCCCTCCTCTCCGCCGGGCCGGCCAGAGCGGGGGAGTGGGATTCCAGCACCGTCTCCGCCGTGACCAGGGGAGTGGGCCAGGTAAGCTCCAGCAACTCCTTGATCGTGCGACCGTTGATGACCGCCTGCCCGCGCCGGTGGTTGTTCATGCTCACGAACACCTTACCCGCCTGCCGCTCCAGGAGGCGGATGCGGGGCACCCACTCGGCCAGTTCCTCCCGGGTGTAGAGATAGTCATAGCGTTCGGAGGGATCCTCGTGCCGCCACCATTTCTGATAGTTGCGCCCGTGGAAGCGCACGTAGGCCACGTCGGCGGTCGCCCGCACGGCCGGGGGCACCAGGGTGCGGAAGGCCGGCTCATCCACGCAGGTGAACCCCAGTCGGCTCTCCTCCAGGAGGTGAAACACGTCTTCCCGCAGCCATTCCTGGTGGCGGAACTCCACCACGGCCGGCGTCCCCCTGAGGTCCTGGCCCAGGTCCCGCAGCAGCGCCACATTCTCGCCGTTGTAGCGGAAGCTGGTGGGGAACTGCAGCAGGGCGCACCCCAGGCGTCCTTCCTGGCGCAGCGGTTCGAGGGCGTCCAGCATGGCGCGCAACTCATGGCGCGGCCGTTCCCTCTCGTGGGTGATGCCCCGGTACGCCTTCACGGCAAAGGAGAACCGCGGCGGGGTCATCTGGACCATATTCCTCAGCATGGGACGGCTGGGCTGGCGGTAGTACGTCGTGTTCAGTTCCACGAAGTCGAATTCCCGGCTGTAGAACTCGAGCATGCGGTTCTTGGGGAGGTCCTTGGGGTAGAACACACCCCGCCAGTCCTCGTACGAGTAGCCCCCCGTTCCCACGACGATCGTCGCCATCACCCCGCCTAGCTTTCTCCCCCGCGACCGATGCTAAAAGCCGGACTCCCCAGGGCCGACGCCAGGAGGCGCAGGTGACCACCCCGGCGGTCCAGCCGCCCCCGTACGGTGAGGTGACGGGGGTCCAGGGCCAGGGCGTCCCGCTCGTATACCCGGGCGGGTACGTGTACGTGCACCATCTCGCGCCCGGTGTCCAGCAGGAGTACCAGGCGGTAACCGCCCCCCGGTGCCGGAACGCGTTGCCCCTGCACCACCCGGCCCTCGAGTATCACTTCTTGATCATCTGCGCGGGCCGGTTGTTCGTCGGGCCGCGCACATTCGGTCCGGCCTGCGCCGGGCCTTTCGGCCTCTTCGCGTGCCAGAAGCAGCGCAGAGAGGGCCGCCCGGGGTACTTTGCCCCGCAGGCGGAGGGTCAGGTCCTGGGGGGAACGGAAATCGCCGCCCCTCGCCCGTTCCCGCAGGCAGGCGAGGGCGGCGTGCAGGCCCACGCCGGGCAGGGAGAGGAGCCCGGCCCGTATGGCCCCTTTTTCCGCCCGCCAGAAGGCGCCGCTGTGATTGGGGTGGGCGGGCAGCACGGCGATCCCCAGGCGCCGTGCCTCGTACAGGTAGAGGTCGGGCGGGTAGTACCCGCCGGGGTTGGAGAGGAGGGCGGCCAGGTACGGTGCTGGATGGTGGGCCTTGAGGTAGGCGGCCTGGTAGGCCAGGCGGGCGTAGCAGGTGGCGTGGGCCCGGTTGAAGGTATACCCGGCCGCCCTGCTCAGCCAGTGGAAGGCGTCTCTTGCTTCGGCTTCGGGTATGCCCCGCTCGCGCGCGCCGCTCACGAACCGGGCTTCCCATTCCCGGAGCAGGGCGGGGCGCAGGCGCTGCCCCTTCTCCAGCAAGCGCCGCATGAGATCTGCCTTTCCCGCAGTCATGCCGGCCAGGCGCTGGCCCGCTTCCATCACCTGCTCCTGGTAGACCAGGATGCCCCGCGTGGGGGCCAGGATGTCCTGCAGGAGGGGAGGCGGCCCGCTCACCTCGGTGGGCGGTCCGCCCCTGCCTGCGGCGGCCGGTGAGGCCCCGCCTGGCGCTCCGGCAGCCCGTGCGCTGTCCCCTGCGCCGGTGTCCCCGGCCCGCCTGTGGGCGGCCCGCCGGCTGCGCGCCCGCAGGGGTCCGGGCTTGTACGAGGCGATGGCGGTGGCCAGGTCCGGCAGGGAACGGGGCTGCATCCGTTCCAGCAGGTGACGCATCCCTTCGCTCTCCAATTGGAAGCATCCCACCGTCTCCGCCGCACCGATCAGGTCCCAGGTGATGGGGTCGTCAGGATCGAGACGATCCACCGAGAAGGCCGGCTCCGCCTGGCGCACCATGCGCTCCGTATCACCCGCCACCGTGAGGTGCCGCAGGCCCAGCACGTCCAGCTTGGGCACCCCCAGCATTTCCAGGGATTCGGCGTCATACTGGCTCACGGGCTGGCCGTCGGGGGCCCGGTACAGGGGCAGCTCCTCTCGCTGGCCGGGCGGGATGACCACCACCCCCGAGGGGTGGCGGGAGCGCCCCACCGGGATACCTTCCAGCAGCGCTGCCGCCCCGAACAGGGTACGGAAGGGTTCCCGGTCACGGGGGATGGCCCGCAGCTCGGGTACCGAGGCCAGGGCGTGGGCCAGCGCCCCGGGGCCGCGCTCGCCGGGGAAGGCGGCGGTGAGGGCGCCGATGCGGTCGGGGGGAAGGCCCAGGGCCCGCCCTGCCAGGCGCAGGGCTGACCTCGCCCCCAGCGTGGTGAACGTGACCACTCCCACGGCTCCCGCCTGCCCGGTGAGCATGGCGATCACCTCCGGGCGTCGGCGCTGGCACACGTCCATGTCGATGTCGGGCAGGTCCGGCCTCTCCGGATTCAGGAAGCGCTCGAACATTAGCCCTTCTTCCAGGGGGTCCACGTCGGTGATGCCCAGGCAGTAGCAGACCAGGCTGCCCGCCGCCGAGCCACGGCCCGGGCCCACCGGAATCCCCTCCCGGTGGCACCAGGACGCCACCCGGTGCGCCAGCAGGAAGTAGTCGGCCAGCCCCCGCCCGATGGTGACCTCCAGTTCCCGCTCCAGGCGTGGCGCCACCTCGGAGGGTTCCCCCGTGGGATAGCGAGAGCGTCGCCCCTCATCCACCAGGCGCCGCAGGTCATCGGCAGAGTGGGCCGGGCAGGCGGGGTCCGGCAGCCCGCCGCCTTCAGCGCCTGCGAGCGGCTCCAGGTCCCAGTGACATTCCTCCGCGATGGCTACCGTGTTGGCCAGCGCTTCCTCTGCGACGGCGCGGGGCAGGAAGGCCAGTCTCCGTCGGATCTCCCTTTCGGAGCACAGCCAGAGGTCACCGCTTTCCCGGGGCCCATCTCCCTGCTGCGGGCTATCTTCCCTTGGGCCGTCTCGATCAGCAGGCCCGACCGATTCCCGGCCGCCTGGCTTGCGGAGGCTCGCTGGCGCCGCGTCGTGTGGCTGGCCGGGGCGAGATGATCTCTGGCCGGCGAGAAGAAGCCGCCGCACGGTCGCCTCGCGGGGCTCCGCGTAGTGGACGTCGGCCGTAGCGGCGAGCGGTACGGCCAGTTCCCGGGCCAGATCGACCAGGCCGGCGAGCACCGGCTGGGCCACGGCGCCGGTGGCCGGCACTTCGATGAAGAATGCCCCGCAAAACAGCTCGCGCAGCAGGCCGGCCAGGTCCGCCGCCCGTTTCCGCTCGCCGACCGCGAGCAGCCCCGCCAGCGGTCCCCGTACCGAACCGCTCAGACATACCAGGCCCCCCGCCTGCTCCTGCAGTACCGACAGGGGTTGGGGCCTGCAGCCCCAGGTCATGGCCTGAGCGGCGCTGCTAAGCCGGCAGAGGTTGTGGTACCCCGTCTGATCGTGGCACAGCAGCACGAGTTCGAAGGGTGCTCCGTCCCGGCCGGTCCCTGCGCGCGCAGCCACTGTCGCGCCGCCCTTATCACCAGGGCAAAACGCAAGTTGTACTCCTGCCACGGGCCGTACGCCGTGGCGCCGACAGGCGGCCACGAACGAGGGCACCCCGTGCAGGACGCCGTGGTCGGTGAGGGCGAGGGCGGGCATCCCCAGCGTCGCTGCCTTTTTCACCAGAGCCGCCGGCGCCGTGGGGGAGTCGAAAAAGCTGAAATGGCTGTGAACGTGCAGGTGCGTGAACATCGCTCCTAGTTTTCCCCGCTTTTGTCCCGCACGGGAACACGTGGTACGCTATGGGGTCGACCTGGACCCGTAGAATCCCTACCTTGAAGGTAAAACCAGGGCGGTGGCGAAACATTCCTGCGATACCGCGGGCCGCAGCGGCCCCGCGCGAGGGGGTTTGTGCCGTGCTGGTGCGTGACCGTATGTCGAAGGACCTGGTGACGGTGTCGCCTTCCACGCCGGTTCCGGAAGCCCTGCGCATGATGGAGCAGAGGCATATCCGGCGGCTCCCCGTGGTCAAGGACGGGGAGCTGGTGGGGATAGTCACCCTGCTGGACCTCTTCCGGGTTTCCCCTTCTCCGGCCACCAGTCTCAGCATCTGGGAGCTCAACTACCTGATCGCTCGCCTGCCCGTGGAACAGGCGATGACCCGCAAGGTGGTCACCGTGTCCCCGGATGCTACCCTGGAAGAGGCTGCTCTTCTCATGCGGCAGCACCGGGTGGGGGGCCTGCCCGTGGTGGAAGACGGCCGGCCGGTGGGCATCATCACCGAGACCGACATATTCGAGGCCTTCCTGGATCTGATGGGCCTGCGGCAGCCCGGCCTGCGCGTCACCCTGACGCTCCCGGACCGGGTGGGCATGCTGGCGGCCGTCACCGGCATCTGCCGCGATCACGGTGTCAACATCCTGAGCGTGGCTTCCTTCCCGCCCCACGAAGGTGAGGCGGAGATCATCATGCGCCTGGCCGGTGAGCGCGCCCGCGCGGCGGTGGATGCCATCCGCGACGCGGGCTACCGGGTGGTGGACACGCGCGACAGCCAGTAGCCGGCTGCTCTTGCCAGCGGCCCTCTGCATGATACGATAGGGGAGAGGAGGGCGTGGCATGTCGCGGACGGCAGTGGGACATGCGCTTGATGATGGACTGATCGCCTGGCGCTTGCCGACCTGCCCGTGGACAAGGACATCAGCTACGATGCGGAGTTCTGGCCCGAGCGCTCCGATGTGGAAGAGGCTCTGGAGACGGCGGAGGCCATTCGTGCGTTTGTCCTGGAAAGGATGCCCCGTTTGGACCATCGTTCGGGCGAGAGTGCCGGGTAGCCCAGGCTCCATCCTTCGGTCTTTCGTGTCACGCGCTGTGGGTGTTGCCCCCCAGGTAGTAGAGGCCGAGGCGGTCGTCCGCCGCGATTTCGGCGCCGGGCCCTGGCGTACGACACGGCCGTTCTGGAGGACATAGACATAGCTGGCGACCTGGAGGGCGAGCGGGACGCCGTAGCGGCTTCCCGCCACCACCAGGGTGAGGGGATGGGCCAGGGCGTTCTCCAGGCGGCCGAAAAGCCGGGGCCTGGGCAGGGCTGCCCCCGGCAGGCGCGGCAAACCGTAGTGGATGCGGTGGGGTTCCGGCCCGGTCACCGGATTTCACGTCGCGTGTCAGTCAACTGTGGGATTACGGTTGCTACTGAAGCATTTGGCTGCGGTCAGGCCGGGTCCCTGCTCTCTCTCGCGGCCGGATCGACCCCGGCGGCAAGGTGCGAGAAGCCGGCCAGCACGCGGGCGGATCGGGACAGCGCCTCCAGCTCCTGTTCGGCCAGGGGAGGGGCCAGCACCTTTTCCCTGCCCCGCCTGCCTACTATGGTGGGAAGGCTGAGGCAGACTCCGGTGATGCCGTACGCACCTTCCACCAGGCCGGAAACGGTCAGGACCGAGCGCTGGTCGTTGAGGATCGCCTGCAGGATGCGCCGCAGTACCACCGCTATGGCGTAGTAGGTCGCGCCCTTACGCGAGATCACCTCTCCGGCTGCCTCCCGTACCCTGGAGAAGAAGGCGCCGGGATCGCCAACGGGCCTGCTGGTGAGCGTTTCGAACTCGGGCACCGTTAGGCCTGCCACCGTGGCGCGGCTCCACAGGGGCACTTCGCTATCACCGTGTTCCCCCACCACGTAGGCATGGACGTTACGGGGATCTACCCCGAAGTGGTGGCCCAGGGCCTGGCGGAAGCGAGCGCTGTCCAGCACCGTGCCCGACCCGATTACCCGTTCGGGTGGCCACCGGGTCAGATGCAGGGCCGCCTGTGTGAGCACGTCGACGGGGTTGGAGACCATTACCAGCAGGGCCTGGGGACACAGGCGGGCGATGGCGGGGATGGTGTCACGCAGCGCCTCGAGGTTCACCTGCACGAGCTGGAGGCGGCTCTGTCCCGGTTTCTGCGCACTCCCCGCACAGAACAGGATGATGTCCGATCCCCGGCAATCTTCGTAATCCCCCGCCCTTACGGACACGGGTGCGGTCAGAGGGCTCCCGTGCAGCAGGTCCAAAGCGTGTCCTTCCGCCTTTGCCCTGTCCTTATCGACCAGGACCAGCTCGCGCGCCAGGCCCGACAGCATGATGGTGTAGGCTGCGGCAGACCCCACGTACCCCGAGCCCACCACGGCCAGCTTGGGTCCGTAATGAGATTTCATACCGACCACCGCATCCATCATGTCCGGCCCGCACCCGTTCCATGCAGGGAGGAAAGCCCGGGGCTGTCCCAGAACAGGCTAGGCGGGGGGAGTCTGTCATGGCCGGCGGGTCGCCAGCCGGTGCCCGGGTGGGCCTGGTGCGGGTGGGGGAAGACGATATCGGGGTGGCGCGGGCGGTGGAGGCCGCCGGGGGCATCGAGCGGCTGGTGAAGCCGGGTGCGCGCGTGCTGGTGAAGCCCAACCTGGTGGCGGTGCCTCCCCATCCCCGCAACGGGGCGGTGACCTGGGCGGAGGTGACCCGGACGGTGGCGGACCTGGTGCGGGAGCTGGGGGGAGACCCGGTCATCGCCGACTCGGCCGCCGTGGGGGCATGCACTGGGGACGTGATGGCCGTGTGCGGGTACCACTCCCTGCGGGACGCCGGGTACCAGGTGATCGACCTCAAGGCAGGCGAAGAGGTGGAAGTGGAGGTGCCCGGCGGCCTGGTAGTGAAGCGCCTGGTCACCTACCGCCAGGTGGCGGAGGCAGACGTGATCGTGAGCGTGCCGGTGCTGAAGACCCACGACCAGCTGGGGGCCAGCCTGGCCCTGAAAAACCTGAAGGGACTGCTCGCCGACCGCGACAAGAAGCGCCTGCACACCGTGGGCGTGGTGGAGGGGATCTGCGACCTCATCACCGTACTCCCTCCCCTGTACGCGGTGGTGGATGGCACCGTGGGCCAGGAGGGACTGGGACCGGTGTTCGGCCGGCCCGTCCCCCTGGGGGTGGTGCTGGCGGGGGCGGACCCGGTGGCCGTCGATACGGTAGCCGGGTGGATCATGGGTTTCCAACCGGGAGAGCTGCCGCTTCCCCGGCGGGCGGCGGACCGTGGCCTGGGATGCGACGACCTTGCCTCCATCCGGGTGGCGGGAGAGGACCCCGCCCTGCTGCGAAGGCGGTTTCTGCGGGCGGAGGAGGACGTCCTCCTGGATATCCCGGACTTCCGGGTGGTGTTCGCGCCCGAGACCTGCACGGGGTGTCATCACACCGTGCTCTCGGTGGTAGCCGAGATCAAGGAAGAGGGTTGCGCGGAGGTCTTGAGCGGCAGGGTGGTGGTGGCGGGGCCGTTGCCGAACGGTGTGCTGCCCCCTGTCGGGGCGGATGGGGCGGCGGGGCCGGGCGAACTCACCGGCCGGGAGGCTCGGCGTTGGGAGGGGTGGTCCGGCCTGGTGCTGGTGGGGAACTGCGCGGCGAGGTGCGCCCACCTGGGGGCATGGGTGCAGGGGTGCCCTCCCCACAACGCCTGGGTTAAAGACGCTCTGCTGGGCGGCCGGGCATGATGGAGGTCCTGGGGGATCGGGCACCATGGGCACCGCTCCTGGCGTTTTTTGCCCAGGGAGTCGGGTTCCCGGTTCCCCTGGCGGTGGCCTTCGGCATTCTGGGCGACCTGGTGCTGGCAGGGCGGCTGGGCCCGGTTGAGGGCTTTGCCCTGTGCCTGGGGGCCAGCTGGGCGGGGAACCTGACCGGGTATGCCCTGGCCCGGCTGGGCGAGGGATGGGTCCTGCGGGTGGCGGGGCGCATGATTCCGGTGCGGCAGGATGCTGGCTCGCCCTCGTGGTACGCACGCGTCCGTCGCCACTTCTGGTGGGTTCTCACGGCGGCGCGCTGGACGGGTGGGTATCCCCAGGTACTCTGGGCCGCCGGTGCCCTGCGCCACTCCCCGCTGGGGGTGGCCGCCGGCACCCTGCTGTGCGATGCCGTGTGGGCCGCCTTCTGGCTATGGGCGGCCGTGGAGGGGGTGGCGTGGGCGAGAAGGGTGCCGGTTGCCGCCGCCGCGGTTGCTCTGGCTGCGGTGGCGGTTGTCGCGGCGTCATCCGTGCGCGCCCGGAGTACAGCCCGGGGGCGCTGACCCAGGGTGACCCAGACCGATGACCTGGGGGCCTGGGTTGATGCATTGACAGCAGCGGGCGCGCGTGCTATAGTGAGCGCCAAACACAATAAGGTCGGGGGACTCTTATCCAGAGCGGCGGAGGGACTGGCCCGATGAAGCCCGGCAACCGGTCACGGGGCTGAAGCCGGCGACGGTGAAGGCTCGCCAGCGTGATGGCGGTGCCAACTCCTGCGGAACCCCATGGTTCCGAGAGATGAGAGGTCCGGTGCTGGACGCCTCTTCCTCTCGGAGAGGCGTTTTTCGTTCTCCGGAACTCCCGGGAGTCCCCCGTCCGGGAGGAGGTATCCGTGGTGCCCAAGACGTTCGCCGAGATCAACCAGCGCATCCGGGAGGGAAAGGCGGTGGTGGTCACCGCCGAAGAGGTGATCCCCCTGGTGCGGGAGAAGGGCCCCCGCCGGGTGGCGGAGGAGGTGGATGTGGTGACTACCGCCACCTTCGCCCCCATGTGTTCCTCGGGGGCTTTCCTCAACTTCGGCCACAGCGAACCCCCCATCAAGATGCAGTCGGTACGGCTGAACGATGTGCCCGCCCACGCCGGGGTGGCGGCGGTGGACGCCTACCTGGGGGCTACCGAGCTGGGCCGCAGCCAGGGTATGGCCTACGGGGGTGCCCACGTCATCGAGGACCTGGTGGCGGGGAGGCCCGTCCTCCTGGAGGCTGAGAGCTACGGCACCGACTGCTACCCGCGGCGGTCCATCCGGACGCGCGTCCGTCTCGATGACCTGAACCAGGCCTACCTGTTCAACCCACGCAACTGCTACCAGAACTACGCGGCTGCCACCAACGGTTCGGACCGGATCATCTATACGTACATGGGCAAGCTACTGCCCCGCTTCGGCAACGTGACGTACTGCAGCGCCGGCCAGCTCAGCCCCCTGCTCAACGATCCCGACCTGCGTACGGTGGGGATCGGCACCCGCGTGTTCCTGGGTGGCGGCATTGGGTATGTGGCCTGGGAGGGAACTCAGCATTTCCCTGCCCGGCGCCGCCGGGGTGGAATACCGGTGGGGCCGGCTGCCACCCTGGCCCTGGCCGGGGACCTGCGGGGGATGGATCCCCGCTTCCTGCGCGCTGCCACCTTCACCCGCTACGGTGTGACCCTGTTCGTGGGGGTGGGCATTGCCATCCCCATCCTGGACGAGGAACTGGCCCGGCAGGTGGGGGTGAGCGACGAGGACATCCACACAGTGGTCCTCGATTACGGCCATCCGCACCGCGACCGTCCTGTGGTGGCAGAGGTGAGTTACGCCCAGCTGCGCTCCGGGCGCGTCCCCGTCAACGGTCACCCGGTGCCCGCCGCACCGATATCCAGCCTGCGCAGAGCGCGGGAAATCGCGGCCATCCTCAAGGAATGGGTGGCGGGGGGCCATTTCCTGCTGGCCGAGCCCGCGGCCCCGCTTCCCTGGCGCGATTCCCTCCGCACCCTGGCCGAAAGGGACGCCGGGCCCGAGCCTGCTGCCGGCGAAGTGGCGGCATGCAGGGAGGAGGCCCCTGCCCTCGGCGCGGGCAACCCCACCGCCCTCGGCAACTCCACCCTTGGCAGCACGTTAGCCGCCGCGGGCAACTCCAGCCCTGAGCGCAACTATGCGGCCGTGAGCGTCTCCGCGGCAGGCAACTCCGCTGCCGCTCCCCTTCCCCGGATGGAGTCCTGTGTGGCCTGCGGGGCCTGCACGGCCGTGTGCCTGCCGGAAGCGCTGTACCTGCACCGGGACACCGGGGAACTGGGCTGGCAGCCGGATCGCTGTACGGGGTGCGGCCTCTGTCTCGATGCCTGTCCGGTGGGAGCGCTTGGGGGGTGACCGCAGTGCAGGTGGAGGAGAGGTTTTACCGGCACGTCATGGGCAGTCCGGACCTGGCCTGTTTTCAGGTGATGGAAGGGGAGAGCGACCTCTGGGTGGCGGTGGACCGGGAGAGCTGGTCTCCCGGCCTCCCGGACCGGGCTCGGGATCTGGTGCGCCGGGTGCGTAGAGACGTGGAGTCGTACATCGCCAGGGACAGCTCTTTCCTTACTTCCCTGGAGCCGGTGGCGGTCGCCGGGGACGCTCCCGCCATAGTACGGGAGATGGCCCAAGCGGCTGCTCACGTGGGGGTGGGCCCCATGGCCGCCGTGGCCGGGGCCGTGGCCGAAGCGGTGGCGCGCGACCTCCTTCCCCACGTGCACGAGGTCATGGTGGAGAACGGTGGCGACATCTTCCTGTGCAGCCGGAAACCCCGGCGGGTGGCCATCCTGGCCGGAACCTCGCCCTTTTCCCTGCGGGTCGGGCTGCTCATCCCCGGCGACGGCGGCCCGATGGCGGTGTGCACCTCGGCTGGACGCTGGGGGCACTCCCTCAGCCTGGGGTGTGCGGATGCCGCGGTGGCGGTGGCCGCGTCAGGCGCCCTCGCCGACGCGGGTGCCACCTGGCTGGGCAACCTCGTGCGCGAGGTGGCCGATCTGTCCGCCGCCCTGGAGCAGGCCCGGGGGCTGCCCGGCCTGGTGGGCGTGGTTCTCGTCAAAGACTCCCGGATGGCGGCCTGGGGAGAAATACAGCTCACGCCCGTGTGACTTGGGTGGGGGGGTCCGGCAGGGTCCCCCCGCACCGCCATCTGGCGGAGGCGGGGGAAGAGGACCGGCAGACTGCTGCAATGATCTGGTCGCACCGGTGTTCGCAGCGTTGACAACTGCGGGGGGTGGATGCTATTGTCTTGATGGGTTTTAGCACTCGCCTGTATGGAGTGCTAAGGTGAGACGGTGGACGAGCGCAAGCGCAGGATACTGCAGGCCATAGTGGAGGACTACGTGGCCACGGCCGAGCCGGTGGGATCGCGCACCATCGCTCGCAAGTACGGGCTGGGGGTGAGCGCGGCCACCATCCGCAACGAGATGGCGGATCTGGAAGAGTTGGGATACGTGGAGCAGCCCCATGCCTCGGCGGGGCGCATCCCGTCCGACCGGGGGTACCGCTTCTACGTTGACGAGCTGATGGAGGTGAAGCCCCTGCCCGCGTCCGTGGTGGTGCGCGTCCGCGACCTGTGCGAGGGGCGCACCCGCGCCATGGAGGCAGTACTGCACCAGGTGGCCGGCCTGCTCAGCGAGGCCACCAGCTCTCTGGCCATCCTGATGGGCCCCCACGCCGGTCAGATGGTGTTCCGGAGCCTGGACCTGGTGCCGGTCGGACCGGGGCGGGCTCTGCTGGTGGCCGTTGCTGACCTGGGGCTCCTGGAGTCCGGGATGGTGGAAGTGCCGGTGGACCTCACCCGGGCGGAGCTGGAGTATGTCGCCCAGGTGCTCACGCGGGCGCTGCGCGGTCTGGCAGTGCAGGCGCTCTCCCAGAGCGTCCTGCGGGAACTGGAGGCGGAGCTGGCGCGGTACCGGCAGGTTCTCGAGCAGGTGCTGGAGATCCTGGTGGCCTCGGCGGGCGAGCACTCCGGTGAGCGCATGTACCTGGTGGGCCTGGGGGCGTTGCTCGGCCAGCCCGAGTTCCACGACCGCCAGCGGCTGCGGGCGGTGATCTCCGTCCTCGAGCAGGAAGTCCTGGTCAAGTACCTGCTCGTAGCCGGAGGCGAACGGGCGGAGTCGCGGGTGCTGGTCAGCATCGGCGAGGAGAATCCTCTGGGCGAAGTCCGCGACCTGAGTCTGGTGCTGGCGCCTTACCGGGCCGGCATGTCTCTGGGGCGCCTGGCGGTGATCGGACCCAAGCGCATGGATTACGGCCGGGCGGTGGGCGCGGTGGCGGAGTTCGAGCAACTGCTCACCGATCTGCTGGGGAGGTGGGCCCTGGTGTAAGGGGGTCAACGGCCCGATGCTTTCGCCCCGGTATTTTTTTTGTGCAGGGAGGTTTCTTGATGGCGCTCAAGCAGGTGGCGTCCGGTGCCGAGATCGACGAAAAGCTGGCGGCCCTACTGACCAATGCCAACGCGGTCCGCGCAATTGCCTCCGCGGTGGAAGGCACCATCGGTCCTAAGGGCCTCAATACACTGCTGGTTGACCGGTTCGGAGACGTGACCATCACCAACGACGGCGTCACCATCCTCACCAAGATGGACGTCAATCACCCCGCCGCCCGGATGGTCATCAACGTGGCCCGCGCCCAGGAGCAGGAAGTGGGCGATGGGACCACCACCGCCACCATCATGGCCGGAGCCCTGCTCACCGAGGGGGTGAACCAGGCGGTGAGGGGGGTACCGGTGACGCGCATCATCGAGGGGGTAAGGCTGGGCATCCGCAAGGCCATCGAAGAGGTGGAGACCCGGTCCCGCCCGGTCAACGGGGTGGACGATCCCATCCTGCGGCGGGTGGCGTATGTCTCCGGCCGGGAGCAGGAGGATATTGCCGATCTGGCGGTGAAGGCGGCCTCGCTGGTGGGCAGAGAAAAGCTCCTCGATCGTTCCTTCAAGCTCTCCGACACGGTGGTGGCCAGGGCCGGGGCCGAAAACGAAGTGTTCATGGGCGTGATCGTGGACAAACAGCGTACCAACAGGGAGATGCCCGAGGAAGTGGCCCCTGTCCGGGTGCTGGTGGTGGACGACGCCCTCGAGCCCGAAGAGATCGAGGAGGAGGCCCTGGGGACGGAAGCCGGTTTCGGGCGCTACCTCCAGCTCCAGGAAGAGTTCCGGGCCAATGTGCGCAAGCTCATTTCCCTGGGCGTCAACCTGGTGGTGGTGGATCGGGGCGTGGATGAGGCGGCGGAAGAGATGCTCACCGACGCCGGGGTGATGGTCCTGCAGCGGGTTTCTTCCCGGGAGCTGCGGCAGGTGGCCGAGCACGCCGGGGCCCGGGCCGTCAAGCGCACCGCCCTGCGCAAGGATCCGCCGGAACTGGAGAAGTACCTGGGTGCGGCCGACCGGGCTTTCGAGGACGAGAAACTCGAGCACGTGCGTGTCCTGGGTGGTAAGGGTAAGCCCATGGCCACCATCCTGGTGGGCGCGGCCACCCAGGAAGTGGTGGGCGAGCGGGAGCGTATCGCCAAGGACGCCACGTCCGCCGTGCAGGCGGCGGTGCGGGGCGGGGTGGTTCCCGGAGGCGGGGCCATCGAACTGGCGGTCTCCCGGGAAGTCGAGAAGGTGCGCTCCAGCGTGCGGGGGATGGCGGCCTACGGCGTGGACTGTGTGGCCGAGGCCCTCAAGAAGCCGCTATCCCAGATCGTGGCCAACGCCGGCTTCAACCCCCTGGAGAAGGTGGGCGACGTGATGGCTGCTCAGGTGGAACGGATCTCTGACTCGCTGGCCATCGACTGCGACGCCGGCGAAGTGGTGGACATGCTGGAGGTGGGGGTGGTGGACCCCACCCCCGTAAAGACTTACGCCCTGCGGGCGGCGGGAGAGATCGCCGAAGCTATCCTGCGCATCGATACCATCATAAAGAAGAAGGATGAGGGAGGATCCGCCCAGCCCGGCGGTGAAGAGTCGGGCGGTTCCCCCGAGGGCGAGATGGACTTCTGACTGGAGTGGTGGGTTGTGGAAGCCGGCGATGACCCTGTGGTGCTCAAGCTGGCTCATTACCTGACCACCGTGTTCCGGGAACGCACCGGGGTGGACCCGAGCCACGATCCGGTGGCCTGGGAGAAGGTCCTGCGGGCGGCGAGACAGGCTCGTCGCCAGCTGGCGCGCTCGGCCGCGTACAACGTCTCGCTTCCCTTTCTGGTGAGGGGCAGCGAAGGGCCCCTTCACCTGGATGTGGTCATCACCCAACACCAGTTTCTGGAACTCATGATGGGAGAGGGACCCAGGGAGGACTAGCCGTTGCCCGACAAGCGGGACTACTACCAGATCCTCGGCGTGAACCGGGAGGCCAGCCTGGACGAAATCAAGAAGGCCTTCCGCCGGCTGGCCCGCCGGTACCACCCGGATGCCAATCCCGGCGATCCCGGCGCCGAGGAGAAGTTCAAGGAGATAAACGAAGCATACGCGGTCCTTTCCGACCCGGAGAAGCGCGCCCGCTACGATGCTTACGGTGACGCCGGTGCTCCCGGTGACGCGGGCAGCCCCTTCGCGGGCATCCAGGATCTCTTCGACATGTTCTTCGGAACGGGGCGACCGCGGGGGGCACGAGCGCGGGAGCCCAAGCGGGGTGCGGACCTGCGCCTGGACCTGGACATCGCTCTGGAAGAGGCCTTTGCGGGGGTGGAAAGGGAGCTGGAAGTGCCCCGGGTGGAACGCTGTCCCATTTGCGATGGGACGGGTGCCCGGCCGGGCAGCCCTCCGGTGACGTGCTCCCGCTGCCGGGGCACCGGGCAGGTGGAGACGGTATCGGACAGCCTCTTCGGCCGCTTTGTCTCGGTCCGTACCTGCCCGGCCTGCGGAGGGGAGGGGACGGTGGTGACCGACCCCTGTCCCGATTGCGGGGGGCTGGGCCGGGTCAGGCGGGTGCGTCACATCACGGTGAAGGTACCGGCGGGAGCGGACAGCGGCCTGCGGCTGCGCCTGCCGGAAGAGGGGGAGCCGGGGACCCGGGGTGGCCCGCCGGGCGACCTTTACGTGGACATCCACGTGCGGCCGCATCGCCTCTTCCGCCGGGAGGGCGATGACCTCCATTGCGAGGTGGCCATCAGTTTCATCCAGGCTGCTCTGGGCGCCGTCCTCGATGTCCCCACCCTCGATGGCTCCGCGCAGGCGAAGGTTCTGGAGGGCACTCAGCCCGGCGCGGTGGTCCGCCTGCGCGGCCTGGGCATGCCCCGCCTGCGTGGGGCGGGAAGGGGAGACCTGCACGTGCATCTGGACGTGCGCACGCCCACCGGTCTGAGTCCGCGGGAGAAAGAGCTGTTGCGTGAACTTGCCGCCATGCGCGGCGAGGGTGTGAAGGGGAAGGACAAAGGGCTCTGGGGCCGGGTGAAGGAGGCGTGGAACAGTTGAGCGCCCCCGCCGGTGCGGAGGGCCGCGGAGGCTCCAGATTTGCCGGGCGGGTGGCCTTGTCCCCGCGGGCGCGCTTCGCCCTGGAGGCCAGGGCCATCCACGCGGACGAGGTGCTGTTCCCGCCCGAGGTCTCCCGGCAGCTGGCGCGTATCCTCCGGCTGGCCCGGGGCCAGGTTGTGGGGGTGGTGGTGGAAGGACAGGAACTGGCGGTGAGGCTGGAGGAAGTGAGCCCCGTTGGGAGCCGGGGCCGGGTGATGGGACCGGTGAACCGGTTCGCCGAGCCCGCGGTAACCGTCGCCGTACTGCAGGCCCTGCTCAAGGGAGACCGCACGGACCTGGTGGTGCAGAAGGCCACCGAACTGGGGGTCAGCTACATCCTTCCTGTGGTAACCGCCCGCACGGTGGTGCGTCCCTCCGGGTCACCGGGGAGGCTGGAGCGGTGGGAGAAGATCGCCCGCGAGGCCGCCGAGCAGTCCCTGCGCACCCGGGTGCCTGCCATCTTCCCTCCCCAGGAACTGGCGACCGCCCTGGAGTGTGCCCGGGGACTGCTGCCGCGAGCCCTGCTGATAGTCCTGTGGGAAGAAGAGCGCGGGGTGGGTCTGTCCGAGCTCCTGGCGGGCGCGGAAAGGGAAATCATACTGGTAATGGGACCCGAAGGAGGTCTCACCCGTGAGGAGGTGGCCCGGGTGCGGGCGCTGGGGGGCAGGTCGGTCAGCCTCGGCACCCGCATCCTGCGCTCGGAGACGGCGACGCTGGCCGCCCTCACCCTGGTGCTGGCGTCGAGGGGCGAACTGGGCCGCGCCCGTGCCGGAGAAGGAAGGGGCGCGCCGTCTTGACAGGGGCGCGGCCGCGCAACAAGGTAGCTTTCTACACCCTGGGTTGTAAGGTGAACCGGTATGACACCGAGGCCATGGCCGGGCTGTTCCGGCGGGCAGGCTGGGAGGTGGTGGATTACCGGCAACCTGCCGACGTGTACGTGGTCAATACCTGCACGGTGACGGCGCGTAGTGAGGCCCAGTCCCGCCAGGCGGTGCGGCAGGCCCGCCGCCGCAACCCGGACGCCGTGGTGGTGGTATGCGGGTGCTATCCCCAGGTGAGCGGGGCGGAGGCCCTGACCGCCACCGGGGCCGACGTGGTGGTGGGAACGCGGGGGCGGGGTGAGATCGTCTCTCTGGTGGAACGGGCCCTGCGGGGAGAAAGGAAACTGGTCGAGGTGAGACCCCTGGCGGAGGAGGCGCACGGAAGCCGGGACGGATACGAGGAGATACCGGTGGAGGCGCAGGGCCGGACGCGGGCGGTCCTCA
Organism: Bacillota bacterium; assembly: GCA_030019365.1. Lineage (NCBI taxonomy): Bacteria > Bacillati > Bacillota > Bacillota bacterium. Next base: position 619,042 of record JASEFA010000001.1, on the reverse strand, counting down.
AGGTGCAGGAAGGGTGTGACATGCGCTGTACATACTGCGCCGTACCCGCGGCCCGGGGGCCGGCCTGCAGCCGGGACCCTCAGGCTGCCCTGCGGGAAGCCCACCGCCTGGTGACGGCCGGCTTCCACGAGATCGTCCTCACCGGCATCCAGCTGGGTGCCTACGGTCGCGACCTGGGTATGGTTGATGGTCTGGCCTGGCTGGTGGAAGAGATGGCGGCGATCGAGGGGCTGAGGAGGCTGCGGGTGAGCTCCCTGGAACCGGTGGACGTCACCGGCCGCTTCCTCGGTGCCATGGCCGCTTACCCGGTCATCTGCCCCCACCTGCACCTGCCCCTGCAAAGCGGGTCAGACCGGGTGCTCGCGGCCATGGGACGTTCCTACTCGGCGGCATGGTACCTGGACCTGGTACGAAGGGCGCGGGAGAAGGTGCCGGAGCTGGCCCTGTCTACGGACGTGATGGTGGGGTTTCCGGGCGAGACGGACGATGACTTCGCGGCCACGGTGCGGGTGGTGGAGAAGGTCGCCTTCATGCGCCTGCACGTGTTCCCGTACTCTCCCCGCCCGGGAACGGCGGCCGCCCAGATGCCGGAGCGGGTGCCCGAGAAGGTAAAGGAGGAGAGGGCCCGCATCTTGCGGGAGGTGGGCGCTGGCCTGGCCCGGTCTTTCGCGCTGGGACTGGTGGGCCGGGTGGTGGAGGTGCTGGCGGAGCGGGAGCAGGAGGGCTTTGTGTCGGGCCTCACGCGGAACTACGTGCGGGTTCGCTTTCCGGGCGGGCCGGGCCTGGAAGGTTGCCTGGTAGGGGTGCGCGTCACCGGTGCCGGCGCCGACGAGGCCTGGGGGGAGCTGACGCGGGTGCTGGTGCCGGGTGGGACCACGCCCTGTCCCGAGGGCGTGGTCGAGGCCCGACAAGACGAATAGGTTGAGGCGGGGGTGGGACGGTGGGGGAGAAGCTGCGCGTGGGCGTCCTCTTCGGGGGACGCTCCGGTGAGCACGAGGTTTCGCTGATGTCGGCGGCGTCGGTGATCTCAGCCCTGGACAGGGAGAAGTACGACCGGGTTCTGGTGGGTATAGACAAGCAGGGTCGCTGGCATCTGTTGCCCCCTCTGCCGGGACAGGTTAACCCTGTGATGCTGGCCGAAGCCCTGGCGCGGGCGCCGGTAGTGGTGCTGGCCGGTGATCCCCAGCAGCCCTCGCTGTTTGCCATACCGGCGCGGGGAGCGGGTACGGTGGTGGAGAGGCTGGACTTCCTCACCCAGAAGGTGGACGTGGTATTCCCCGTGCTCCACGGGCCCTATGGCGAAGACGGCACGGTGCAGGGGTTGCTGGAGCTGGCTGGCATCCCCTACGTGGGAGCAGGGGTACTGGCCTCATCCCTGGGGATGGACAAGGCCCTGATGAAGGTGGTGTTCTCGGCCCACGGGCTCCCCGTCACCCCCTTTCGCGTGGTGCTGCGCAGCCGCTGGGAAGGGGCCCGGGACGATGCCGCTCTCGAGCTGGAGGTGGCGCTGGGCTATCCCTGCTTTGTCAAGCCGGCCAACCTGGGTTCGTCGGTAGGGGTCGAGAGGTGCCTGACCCGGGAGCAGTTGCTCAGGGCCATGGACAACGCCGCCCGCTATGACCGCAAGCTGGTGGTGGAGAAGGGGGTGCGCTGCCGCGAGCTGGAGTGCAGTGTCCTGGGCAACGACGAGCCCCTGGCGTCCGTGGTGGGAGAGATCGTCCCGGCGCGGGAGTTTTACGACTATGCCTCCAAGTACCTGGATCCCCGTACCCGGCTGGTTATCCCCGCCCCGGTGCCCGAGGAGGTCTCCCGCCAGGTGCAGGACCTGGCCATCCACGCCTTCCGCGCCATCGACTGTGCCGGCCTGGCCCGGGTCGACTTCTTCTGGGACCAGGATACCGGGCAGGTGCTGGTGAACGAGATCAACACCATTCCCGGCTTCACGGCGGTGAGCATGTATCCCAAGCTCTGGGAGGCCACCGGCCTGTCCTACTCCCGCCTGCTAGACCGGCTCATCGAGCTGGCCCGGGACCGTCACCGGGAGATGGGCCGCCGCCTCACCAGTTACGCTCCCGAGGGAGGGTGACCCCCGCTCGTGCGCCGCACGATCGGCCTCAATCGCGTTCTCCGGGGCTGATTGACAGGCCCTCGCGGGTGCCATACAATGGCGGTGTTGGCGCGGGTGGCGATTGCTCCCCGCGGGAGATTCCACGGGGAGGAGGGATGGACATGACCGAAATACGCGTCGGGAAGGACGAATCCCTCGACAGCGCCTTGCGCCGTTTCAAGCGTGAGTGCCAGAAGACCGGAATCCTCGCGGAAATCAAGCGGCGTGAGCATTACGAAAAGCCCAGTGTGAGGCGCAAGAAGAAGTCCAAGGCGGCTCAGCGCAGGAAGCACCGCTGAAAGGCAGGCCCCCCGGGCGACAGAAGGCGACGACGGAGGACCACGACGGCCGGACCGGCATACGGTCCGGTCGATAACTTTAAGGGGGGACCGTGACCAGGGCCTGGGTAGAGAAGGGTCAGCTTCAGGTGGAGCATCCGGACCAGGGGCCATACCCGCTGGTGTCCCCGGGTCCGGGGGTGCAACTGCTGGTCAATGAGCGACCGGAGACCGGACCGGTCGAAGTAAAGGCGACCGACCGGGTGGAAGTACGGCTGCGGGACGACGAGCGGGCGGGGACCTGGCGCCTGGAGGTCACCCCGGACGGGATGGAAGCGGTCCTGGTGGTTTCTCCGGCGGTGACCGTGCGGCGCCGGTTGCGGGATCTCCCTCCTTCCCCCCGCCTGCAGCTTCAGGTAAATGAAGAGGTGACGGTCTCTTCGCCCGTCACTGCAGGCGAGCTGCGAGCGGCTCTGGCCCACGCCGGAGTGGTTCACGGGATAGACGAGCAGGCGGTGGATCGCGCGGGGCGGCTGAAGGGGGATGGGCGGCTGGTGGTGGCGCGCGGCAGGCCCCCGGTATCCCCGCAGGACGCCCGCATAGAGCATTTCTTTTGCCTGGAAGAAAAGGTGCCGGTCTCTTACGGGGAAGAGACAGCCGACTTGCGGCTGCGCTTCACGTTCACCTCGGTTTCTCCCGGCGACCTCCTGGCCCGCCGCCACCCCCCGGTGCCGGGAGAAGCCGGTGTGACTGTACGGGGGGAGAAGGTGCCCCCGCGGCAACCGCGCGATCTGGTTCTCCTGGCCGGTCGGGGCGCCGAGTTGAGCCCAGACGCTCAGGAGGTGCGGGCCGCGTCCCGCGGCCGGCCCATGTCGGCACGCAAGGGGGACCGCGTGCAGGTGTACGTGGTATCCGAGCTCACTCATCCCCGCGATGTGGACCTTTCCACCGGGCACGTGCACTTCAAGGGAGACGTGAAGGTAGGGGGCAGCGTCCTGGAGGGGATGGAGGTGATGGGCCTGGGCACGGTGGAGATCGGGGGCAGCGCCGTGGGGGCCACCGTGTTGGGCAGCGCCGGCGTGAAGGTGGGCCGGGGGATAATCTCCAGCACCGTGGTGGCAGGCCAGCGTCCGGGCTGGCTGTCGGTCCTGCTTCCGCTTCTCGGCCCGGTGGTGGACGAACTGGGGCAGCTGCTCGCGGCCTTCACGGAGCTGCAGGAGGCTGGCGAGGTGCCCCCGGGCCCTGCCCTGCGCCTGCTGCTGGAAACCCGCTTCCCCCAGCTGGGGACCCATACGGAGCAGCTGGTACGGGCGTGCGGAGAGGTTCCTGCCCGGGAACGTGAGGCGGAGCTGTTGGGGGCAATTAAGGCCCTGAGGAAGCTCCTCGTTGCCCCCCTCTCCCTGTCCGAACCCGCGCTGATAGGACGGCTCTTCTGTTCCCTGCAGGAAAGGCAGATGGAGCTGGAAGGGACCAGCCAGGGGGCCGCCCTCCTGAAGTGCGGCTACGCCGTGAACTCGACCCTGCAGGCCACGGGGGATATCCTGGTCACCGGGGACGGGTGCCACACCAGCTGCCTGGTGGCGGGAGGTTCCGTACGGGTGGAAAAGGCCTTCCGGGGAGGGGAGATCCAGGCCGGACGGGAGGTGTGGGTGGGTGAGCTGGGCGCGCCCCGCGTCCCCGCGCGCGTGCGGGTGCCCGCCTCCGGGCAGGTGAAGCTGGGCCGGGCGGCCGAAGACAGCCTGGTGCAGGTGGGGGACCGCGTGCACCGTTTTCTCAAGAATGAGGCGAAGGTGGGCCTGCGCCTGAACGCCGAGGGGGAGCTGGAGTTCTTCTGGTAAGGAGCCCGGCGGGGCGCGGCAGGGGAGAAAGCTTCGATCCGTGGTGGGGCGGCCGGGAGAACGCCCCGGGGCGTGGCCTGCGGGGGAAGGTCGGGCTCCGGGCGTGGCTGGGGCGGGTGTGCATACACTTAGTGGCGGGGAAGTGGTTTGCCGGAACGGCGGCGGGGACGCCTGGGGGACCGGGTGGTGGAGATCCTGGAACTGCCGCGGGAGGTGGTGTTTCACGCCCCCCGCCTGGTGCTGATCGGGAACCTTCACCTCAGCGTCGAGAACCACCGGGGTGTGGTGGAGTTCGGATCCGACCGCCTGGTGGTGGGGGTGGGCGAGGGCCAGGTGGCGGTTGAAGGTGACGACCTGACCATCGTCCGCATCGGGCGCGAGGAAATGGCCGTGACCGGTCGCATCCGGTGCCTGCGATTCTCCTGACCGGGGGCCGGCCATGAGGTTCTTCCTTTTGTGGCTGGCGGGATTCGTGCGGGTCAGCATCCGGGGGGCAGCGCCGGAACGCTTCGTAAACCTGGCCGCCCGCCACGGCATCCTCCTCTGGCAGTTGCGCGACGGTGGCGACTGCATCCGGGCGCTGATGGCGGCGGGCCAGTTCCGCCGGACCCGGAAGCTCGCCCGGCGATCCCGCTGCCGGTTGCACGTGGAAGCCCGGGGGGGCCTGCCCTTTCTGGGAAAGAAGGTGGCGCACAGGCCGGGACTGGTTGCCGGCGGCCTCCTGGCCGTGTTGCTGTTGGGATTGGTCAATGCCCTGGTCCTGTTCGTGGAGGTGAGCGGGGCCTCGCCCGGACATCGGGAAGAGATCCTCACCCTGGCCCACGCTTCCGGGTTGCGCCCTGGCACCCTCCGCATGACTGTGGACGGGGCGGCCCTGGAGGAACAGGTGGCGCGGGCCCTGCCGTACGTCTCCTGGGCGCGGCTCACCTTCAACGGGACGCTGGCCCGCCTGGAGGTGGGCGAACGGGAACTGCCGCCTCCACCCCCTCCCCGGGCGGGCCCTGCCGATGTGATGGCCGGAAAGGACGGGGAGCTGGTGTATTTCCTTCCCCTGATGGGCGTGGCCCAGGTACAGGTTGGTCAGAGGGTGGTCGCGGGGCAGGTGCTCATCTCGGGGCTCATCCCGGGTAGAAGGGTGAGCGAAAAGGAAACCGGCCCTCCGCGCCTGGTGGCGGCCAAAGGTGTGTGCCTGGCCCGGGTGGCATACCACGCCTCGGTATGGGTCCCGTGCCGGGAGGTGGTGAGCCGCCCCACCGGTCGCGTCTGGCAGCAATGGGTTGTCTTCGTGGGCGGGAAGGAGATAGTATGGAAGGGGAAGGTCCCTTTCGATTCGTATGAGACTTCCCGCACCCAGGCGGCGGTGTGGGGGAGGAATGGAAAACCTCTCGTCGAAGTTATCAGGACAACCTGTCACGAGACGGAACCGGTGACCTTCGTGCGCGCGCGCGGGGAGGCTGCCCGGGTGGCCCGGGAGCGGGCTCTGGGGCAGGTGCTGATGCAGGTCCCGGCCGCTGCCGAGCGGGAGTCTATCGAGGCGGAAGTGCAGGAAGGAGAAGAGGGTGCAACTGCTCATGTGACGGTGCTGGCCATCGAGGAGATCGGCCGGGTAGTGCCCCGGTGAGGTTGGGGAGGGAGTTAACAGGTATTGGATACGACCAGGGTCGCCTGTGAGCGCCTGCGCCTTAACGATGCCCAGGAGGCGTTCCTGCTTTTCGGCCACAACGATGCTCACCTGCGCGCCATTGAAGAGCAGTTCGACGTCAGGCTGCAGAGCCGGGGGAGCGAGGTGGTGGTAACCGGGTCCGATCGGGAAGTGGCGCGGGTTTCCCGGCTGCTGCACAGCCTGCTGCCGCTGGCCAGGGAGGGCAGCCTGGACAACCACGACGTGGCATATGCCATCAGGCTGGCCCGGGAGGGGAACGAGGAGGCTCTGGCCGCCCTGCGCGCGGACACGGTGATCACCACGTACCGGGGCAAGGCCATCCGTCCCAAGTCCTCGGGCCAGAAGAATTACGTGGATGCCATCCGCAGCCACGGCATCACCTTCGGCATCGGCCCGGCCGGAACGGGCAAAACCTACCTGGCGGTGGCGCTGGCGGTGGCCGCGTTCAAATCCAGGGAGTACAACCGTATCGTCCTCACCCGGCCCGCGGTGGAGGCGGGCGAAAAGCTGGGATTCCTGCCCGGCGGGCTGGAGGAGAAGGTGAACCCGTACCTGCGGCCCCTGTACGATGCCCTGTTTGACATCCTGGGGGTGGAGGCCTACGAACGGCTGCTCGGGCGGAATGTGATCGAGGTGGCCCCTCTGGCCTATATGCGGGGGCGTACTCTGGACGATTCCTTCATCATCCTGGATGAGGCCCAGAACACGACCCCCGAGCAGATGAAGATGTTCCTTACCAGGCTGGGTCTGGGCTCCCGGGCGGTGATCACCGGCGACATAACGCAAGTCGATCTCCCCCGGGGACAGGTTTCCGGGCTGGAAGAAGCGCGGCGGGTGCTGGCCGACGTGGAAGGCATCGCCTTCGTCTACCTGACGGAAGAGGACGTGGTGAGACACGAGTTGGTCACCAGAATAATCAAGGCCTATGAGCGCTGGGACAGGGAAAAAGAAGGAGGGTAGGCATTGACCACCTCCCGCTGGCGGAAAGTGTCGGGGCCTTCCTGGCGCAGGGCGGGCTGGGGCTTGCTCTTCCTCCTGCTGTGGTCGGCGGTGTTCTACGTCGACCTGGTCCCCCGCGCCCTCAACCTGCAGGAGGGGCAGAGGGCCCCCGAGACCATCCGGGCGCCCCGCCAGGTGGTGGATCGGGTGCGCACGGAGCAGCTGCGACAGGAGGCCGCCGCCGGCGTTCCCGACGTCTTCGACCTGGATCCCCGTGCCACCGGGGAGGCGGAGCGCGCGGTGGCCGACGCCTTTGCCCGGGTGCGAGAGGTGGCCGCCCAGCCCGGGAACCCCCAGGAGAAGGCGCATCTCCTCGCCGGGGAACTGGGGGTATCCGATCAGGCTGCGGTGCTGGCTGCCCTTGCCGCAGACCCCGTCCAACTGGACACTCTGGAAGCCTGGGCCCGGGACACCCTGACGGCTGTAATGCAGGTGGGGGTGCGCGAGGAAAACCTGGACGCGGCGCGCCAGCAGGTCAGGCAGCGGGTAGAGGCGTTGCGACAACCGCGCGACCTCAAGAACTTCGCCGCCGACGTGGCGGCCGCCAGGGTGCGGCCGAACCTGGTGTTCAACGCCAAGGATACCGAGGCCAGGCGCCAGCAGGCCCGCGAACAGGTGCGACCGGTCTACGTGCAGCGCGGCGACGTGATCCTGAGCAAGGGAGAGGTGGTTACCGCCGCCCACCTGGTCCTGCTGCGGGACCTGGGGCTCATGCAGGGGGGTGGAAACTGGCTGCTGGGGGCCGGTGCCGTGGTGCTGGCCCTGCTGCTCATAGGCGCCCTCGCCCTGTACCTGCGCGTGTTTGTCCCCCAGGTATGGCAGGCCGAGTATCTCCTGGTGCTCACCGGCCTGGTGACCTCAGTGGCCCTCGTGCTGGGCCACCTGGTGCGGGGGGCATCCGGCCACCTCACCCCCGTGGCCACGGCATCGCTCCTCCTGGCCGTGCTGGTCAGGCAGGAAGTGGCGGTGGTGGCTGCCCCCGTCCTTTCCCTGGGAGTTGCCGCCCTGAACGGCCTGCACGCCGAGTATGCGGTGACCAATTTCCTGGGTGCCCTGGCGGGGGCATATGCGATAGGCCGGATCACCCAGCGCACGGATTTCCTGCGGGCGGGGTTCCTGGCCGGGATGGGTCAGCTCGGGGGGGCCGTGGCCCTCAGCCTGGTCGGGGGGCTGGCTCAGGACAGCCTTTCCCTCTGGCAGGTGTACGCCTTTTCTTTCCTGAGCGGACCCATTGCCGGTATCCTGGCGGTGGGTCTCTTGCCTTTCCTGGAAACCGCCTTCGGGGTGGTGACCCCGATCAAGCTGCTGGAACTGTCCAACCCCAATCACCCCCTCTTGCGCCGGCTCCTGGTGGAGGCCCCGGGGACGTACCACCACTCCATCATGGTGGCCAACCTGGCCGATGCGGGGGCGGAAGCCATCGGCGCGGATGGTCTGCTGGCCCGGGTGGGAGCGTACTACCACGACGTGGGCAAGATCCGGCGCCCCTACTTCTTCATTGAAAACCAGATGGGCCAGGAGAACCCCCACGACAAGATGTCACCGGCTCTCTCTGCGGTGGTGGTTACCGCCCACGTGAAGGACGGCCTGGAGCTGGCCCGGGAGTATCGGTTGCCGCCCAGCGTGGTGACCTTCATCGCCGAGCACCACGGCGATTCCCTGGTCTCTTACTTTTACACCCGGGCCGCCGAAAACGGCGGTCCAGTGGAGGAACAGGGGTTCCGGCACCAGGGACCCCGTCCCCAGTCGCGGGAGACCGCCATCGTCATGCTCGCCGACGCGGCGGAAGCTGCGGTACGGGCCCTTCCCGAGCCCTCTCCCGCCGGCATCGGGGGGGTAGTGCGCAAGATAATCAGAGAACGCCTGCAGGATCGCCAGCTCGACCAGGCTCCCCTTACCCTGCGGGACCTGGACCGGGTGGCGGCGGCATTCGTGCGTGTCCTGAGCGGGATATATCACCCCCGCATCGAGTACCCCGAGGGGAAAGGAGAGGGCGATGAGGACAAGGGTGGCGGTGAGCCGCGATCCCGGGGTGAAGCTTCCCCCGGGTACCATCCGGCTCCTGAGGCAGGCGGTGAAGACCACGCTGGAGAAAGCGGGAAGGCCGGGGACGGTGAGCGTGGCCCTGGTGAGTGACGAGCAGATGCGGGAGGTCAACCGCCGTTTCCTGGGCCGCGACCGGCCCACCGATGTGATGGCCTTTCCCCTGGGTGAAGGGCCGGGAGCGTGGGGCGAAGTGGTGGTTTCGGTGGATACCGCCCGCCGTCAGGCCGAGGAAAGGGATGGTAACCTGAAGGAAGAACTGCTACTTCTGGCCGTCCACGGGACTCTTCACCTTCTGGGGTGGGAGGACGACACCCCGGCGGGCTGGCAGCGCATGATGGCAGCCGCGCAAGAGATCGCGGCCGGGGGGCTGTCACCTGGCGGCACCCGGCCCCCAGGGTGAGAGGTGGGCAACCGGCGGGGGCGGCCGGCCCGGCGCGAACCGCACGACCGGGCGGCCCGCCCTGGCAGCAGGTGCGAAGGCGGTGACCAGGTTGGGTGTGCGCCTGCGTAACGTTTTCCTGAGCGGGCTGGTGGTGCTGGTGCCCGTGGTCCTCACCGTACTGGCCCTCAGGTGGCTGTTCGAGTGGGGGGACGGACTCCTGGGTCCCCTGGTGGTGAGGCTCCTCAACAGGTACATACCCGGGCTCGGCATCGTTTTCGGGGTGTTGTTCGTCATGTTGGTGGGGTGGCTGGCGCGGGTGTATGCGGGCAGGTGGCTCTTCCGCCGCCTGGAGGCCGCCTTCCTGCGGGTGCCGGTGGTGCGCGAGGTGTACGGTACCGTGAAGGCGGTGGTGGATGCCTTCTCCGGGCAGCACATGGCCCAGGGACGGGTGGCCCTGGTCGAATACCCCCGCCAGGGCGTGTACTCGGTGGGGTTCGTCACCGGGGCGGGGTTGCCCGAGGCTTCGGCACGGTTGGGGGAGGAGAGCGTATGCGTGTTCATCCCCACTACCCCCAACCCCACTTCCGGGTGGGTGGCGGTGCTCCCCCGCTCCCGCGTGGTTTTTCTCGACCTCACCCCGCAGGAGGGAATGCGCCTGGTGATATCGGCGGGGGCGGCCGATCTGCGCCGCCGGAGGGAGTGATGCGAAGCGATGCGGTACATAGAGAGGGGCCTGGTGGCCCTGATGCTCATGGCTCTGGCCTGCAGCTGTGCCCGGGGGGGAGGGCCTCCGCAGCCCGCTCAGGGTCCGGAATCGCCGCCCGGGCAGCAGGGTCCGCCTGCGCCACCGGCCCCGGAGGTGCCCAGGAAACCCTGTCCTCTGTGCGGGGAGCCGGTGCCCGAGAACCTGATACACCGCCGCCCCTTTGCCGTGATGATAGACAACGCTCCCCAGGCCCGGCCCCAGTCGGGGCTGGGGGAGGCCTGCCTGGTGTACGAGGTGCTGGCAGAGGGGGGCATTACCCGCTTCCTGGCCTTCTACCTGCACGGGGACCCGGTGAAGATAGGTCCCGTGAGGAGCACCCGCCCCTACTTCCTGGACCTGGTGGCCCCGCTGGACGCCGTGCTGGGGCATTCGGGGGCGAGCGAGCAGGGCTTCGCCGACCTGAAGGCCTTGGGGATTCCCCACCTGGACGAGATATACGGGGGCGGGGAGGCGTACTGGCGGGTACCACCGTCTGAGCGCAAGCCGCCCCATGCCACCTACACCTCGGGGCAGCTCTTTCGCTCAGTGATAGATAAGCGGGGCCTGGAAAAGGAGGGGCCCTTCCCCTCACCCTTCCCTTTCCGCGGCTCGGGAGAGGAGGCCGCGGGGAAGGAAGCCGTTCTGGTTACGGTGTGGTATCCGGCGGGATGGCAGGGGTACCGGGTAACCTACGCCTACGAGAAGGACACGGACAGGTGGCTGCGGTCCATAGCTGACCAGCTTCATCGCGACGCCGAGGGGGACGTCCTCTGGGCGCGCAACGTGGTCATCCAGTTCGTCGACATGCGGCAGACCCCCGGGGACAAACTGCTTCATATGGAAGCCAGGATGACCGGGCGGGGACGGGTCATGGTATTCAGCGCAGGCAGGTACCGGGAGGGTACCTGGCGCAAGCAGAGCCGCAAGTCCCCCGCGGTGTATCGCGACGACAAGGGCCGCCCCCTGGAACTGGCACCGGGTCCCACCTGGGTCCTGGTGGTTCCCGTGGGGACGAAGGTGGAAATCAAGTAGCATGCGATCGGGATTCGTGGGCGTGGTGGGTCGCCCCAACGTGGGAAAGTCCACCCTGGTGAACGCCCTGGTAGGGCGGAAGGTGGCCATTGTCTCGGGGAGACCCCAGACCACGCGCAACCGCATCCTGGGCGTGCTCAACGGACCCGGCTATCAGATGGTTCTGCTGGATACCCCGGGCATGATGGAGCCCCGCTGCGAGCTGGACCAGTACATGGTGAGGATCGCCCGCGGTACGGTAGCAGATGTGGACGTGGTGTTGCTGGTGGTGGACGGCGCGGATCGTCCCGGCCCCGGTGAGAGGGCGCTGGTGGCCAGTTTCCCGCGCAGGGGGGTGGCCGCCGTGCTGGCGGTGAACAAGGTCGACCTGGTGAGCCCGGAGAAAGCTCAGGCGGCCTTGGAGGCGTACGGTCAGCTATACGCCTTCCGGCACGCCGTGGCCATTTCCGCCCTGTCGGGTACCAATCTGGATCTGCTCCGCCAGGCCGTCTGCGAGTGCCTTCCTCCCGGCCCCCGCTACTATCCCGAAGAAGTGGCCACCGATCAGCCCGACCATTTCTACGTGGCGGAGATCATCCGGGAAAAGGTGCTGGAGTTGGTGCGCCAGGAGGTGCCCTACGGCGTGGCCGTGGTGGTGGAGGAGATGACCACCCGGCCCAACGGGATGTTCTACATCAGGGCGTACCTTTTCTGCGAGCGGGCCGGCCAGCGCGGTATCCTGGTGGGGCAGAACGCCCGCGTGCTGAAGACAGCCGGCACCAGGGCCCGGCAGGAGCTGGAGGAGTACTTCGGGAAGAAGATATACCTCGATCTCTGGATCAAGGTCAGGCGCGACTGGCGGGACGATCCTGTCACCCTCCAGCAACTGGGCTACAGGCTCAAGTAGGGGATCCCCCGTGCAGGCCCCGTCGCCGAGGGCGAGCTGGGCACGCGCCGGCCCGGCAGGTCCAAACCAGTCATGGCTCTGTATCACGTAGAAGCCATCATCCTGCGCAGCCGCGACCTGGGCGAAGCCGACCGCCTGGTTACTGCTTATTCCCTGGAAGAAGGTAAGCTGGCGGCGGTGGCGAAGGGTGCCCGCCGTCCCGGGAGCCGGCTGGCGGCGGCCGTGCAGCCCTTCGCCTGTGCCCGCCTGCTGCTCTGGCGAGGAAAGCATCTGGATGTGGTGACCCAGGGCCAGCTGCTGCAGTCGTTACCGCGCCTGCGTTCCCACCTGCTCGGGCTGGCGGCGGCCAGCCTGCTGGCCGAGCTGGTGGATTCCTTCACCCAGGAGCGCGATCCCGCCCCTTCCCTCTTTGCCCTCCTGCGCGGGAGCCTGGCCGCCCTGGACGAGACGGTGGGGGAAGCGGGCCGCTCCCTGGAGGGGGTGGCATATGCCTTCGTCCTGGGGCTCCTGGCCCTGGCCGGGTATGCCCCCCGGCTGACGCGCTGCGTCCACTGCGGTGAAGCCCCCGGTTCCGGAGAGCAGTTCTTCGATGCCACGGGAGGGGGGCTGGTGTGTTCCCGCTGCCAGCGCGGGAATCGCACCCTGCGCCTGTCGGAGGCTTCCCGGCGGGTGCTCCTGCACCTGGCGGGTTGCTCTCCCCGGGCGGCATCGCGGCTCGCGGTGAGCACCGCCACCATGGACGAGGTACGGTCCGTGGTGGTGTCCTGCCTGGAGGCGAGGCTGGAGGCGCGTCCCCGGGCCTGGGACTTCTGGTACGCGCAGGTAGGAAGGCGGTGAGCCCCATTGTCCTGTGATCCGCCCCGGCCACGGCACCCTCCCCCCGCGCGGGCACCATGCGCTGCCCACCTGCCGGCTGACGTGAAGCGGCTGGTCCTGCCCACGCCCTATGCAGTGGGCCCCGTGAATGCCTATCTTCTCATGGGTGCAGAACCCACCCTGGTGGACGCCGGCCCCGCTACCCGCGCGGGGGTGGAGGCGCTGCTTTCCGGGTTGGCCGCGGCGGGCGTGAAGCCGATCGACGTGCGCCGCGTGATCGTCACTCATGCCCATCCCGACCACTACGGCGGGTTGGCTCTGCTGCAGGGGGACGTGGGCTGGGAGGTGGCTGCCCACCCCCGGGCCCTGCTGTGGATGTCGGGCGACCCGGTCTTGTTGGAAGCGCGGGTGGCCTTCTACCTGAGGTTCCTGCAGCATGCAGGCGTCCCGGCCGAGGTGCTTCGGTCTCTCGAGCGAGAGGGCCTGGGGCTGCGGCAGTACCCCCGTGGGATCACCGTGCACCGGTTCCTCCGCGAGGGTGACCGGGTGGAGGCGGGCGACGACCGCCTGGTGGTTCACCACACCCCCGGGCATGCCTCTTCTGCGCTATCGCTGGTGCGGCCCGGGGATGGGCTCCTCTTCTCGGGGGACACCCTCCTCGGCCATATATCCTCCAACGCTCTCGTGGAGCCGGTGGACTCCTGGTCGGGGGAACGCCGGCCCAGCCTGCCCGAGTACCTGAGGACCCTGGTACGCCTCCGGGCCCTGCCCGTCCGTCTGGTACTGCCCGGGCACGGCGACCCCGTCTCCGACCACCGTGCCCTGGTGTGCGAGCGCCTCGGGTTGTACCGGGTCCGCCGCGACCGGATCCTGGACCTGCTGGGGGCGGGCCCGGCCACGGTATACGGGCTGTGTCTTTCCCTCTTTCCCGACTTGGAGAGAGACCAGCTCTTCTTGGGACTCTCCGAGACGGTGGGGTACCTGGACCTGCTGGAAGAAGAGGGAATGGTCGGGCATACCATGGAAGGTGGCGTCATGATGTATCGCCCGAGTGGGGCGGCGGCGTAAGCGGCCACCGGCGCAGGCGAGCAACGGACTGGCGGCGGGGCAGGGGGCGGGACCGGGGATGGCGGTTAAGCTCACTTTCCTTGATGGCGTGGGATGCATCGGGGGCACCAAAGTCCTGCTGGAGGCGGACTCGGGAAGCCTCCTCCTCGACTTCGGGGTCAACTTTGGGGCGGAGCGCGCCTTCTTCGACGAGTTCCTGCGCCCGCGCGGTTCCGCAGGCATCGGTGACCTGCTGGAACTGGGCCTCCTGCCCCCGCTACGGGGGTTGTACCGGCGCGACCTGGATCAGCCGGGGCGCCAGTGGTGGAGCCGGGTGGAGGTGCTACCGGGTTGCCGCCGGGTGGAGGTGGCCGGGGTGCTCCTCAGCCACGCTCACCTGGACCATAGCGGGTACATATCGTTCCTGGAAAGCAGCATCCCCGTGTACACCGGCCTGGCGTCGGCCGTCATTGCGAAGGCCGTGCAGGACACCGTCCCCGGCACCATGGAGCGGGAGGTGGCCTACCTCACCCCCCGGGAGGAAAAAGAGGGCCTGCTCCGGGCGGCCGATTACCGTAAAGTTCCCGCCCGGCTGCGCCCCTTTGCCGTGTTCTCCCCGGGCACGGCGTCCGCGCGGCCGCAGGCAGCGGCCGAGTTCTGGATGCGGGCGCCCGCCTCCCGCGAGCTGCAGGGAGACCCCCTCCAGGTGGTGACGGGGGGCGAAACCCCGGTGGCGGGGATGCGCGTGCGCTGGTGGCCGGTGGACCATTCCATCCCGGGGGCGGGGGCCTTTGGCGTCCAAACGCCGGCAGGGTGGGTGGTGTACACGGGTGACCTGCGCCTGCATGGCTCCCGCGGCCACCTCACCCGGGCGTTCGCGGAGGAAGCCGCCCGCCTGGACCCCGTCCTGCTCCTGTGCGAGGGCACCCATCCCCGCACCCGGACCTCGGTGCCCGAGGACGAGGTGCGGGAGAGAGCCTGCGAAGCGGTGGGCGGGGCCGAAGGGCTGGTGATCGCCGACTTCGGACCCCGCCACGTGGAGCGGCTGCTCTCTTTCCTGGCCGCTGCCCGCGAGGCAGGGCGGCGTCTGGTCATCACCACCCGCGACGCCTACCTCCTGGAAGCCCTGCACGCTGCCGGAGAGGCGGACGCCCCCGATCCCTATGCAGAGCTCTCCCTGGCCGTCTACGTCGAGGCCAAGGTGCAAAGGCCGGTATGGGAGCGCATCCTGATGGAGCGCTACCTGGCTTCCTGCCCGGAGAGGGTCGTTTCCGCGCGGGAAGTGGCCGCTGCTCCGGGCGAGTACGTATGCGCATTCTCCTACTGGGACCTGAGCGAGCTGGTGGACATCGCCCCCCGCCGGGGCACGTACATTTACTCATCCACGGAGGCGTTCAACGAGGAAATGCACCTGGACCTGGACCGCCTCCGCAACTGGATTTCCCACTTCGGGCTGCGCATGCTCGGTGATCCGGGCGACCGCGCCGGTCAGGGCCGCGATCCCGGCTGGCATGCCAGCGGGCACATCCACGGGCCCGGCCTGGTGGAACTGGTCGAGACCATCGGTCCCGGGTGCCTGGTGCCCCTGCACACGGAGGACCCTGCCTTCTTCCGGGACTGCCTGGGCCACCTCACCCGGGTATTCATCCCCACCCCCGGCTCCACCCTCACGCTGTAATCCCCCGCAGCGTGTCTCCTGGCGCCCGCGCCGTCGCCGTCTGGGGCGGGTGGCGGGCGCTCTGCCGCGCCGTCCGCTAACTGGGGCGGGCTGCGCCGTCCGTGACCGGCGGTGTCAACGCAGGCCGAGGTATTCGGCGATGTTGGCCCGCTCCACCTGCACCGGCCGGATCCTCCCCGTGAGAGAGGTCATTAGGGACGTGACCCCGGGCCCGTGGCCGGACGTGTAGGAGTCACTGTGGACGACCACGCCGATGATGATCGCTCCCCGGCGGTAGCTGCGCCCGTAATACGAAGAGGCGTCCCGGATGGCCACGATGTCCCCCAGGCGGAGCCGGTCCAGCCCCAACTCGCGCAGCCCCTCCTTCTCCATGGAGGTGATGTCGTAGTCGCCCCGCTCGGCGGCCGCCGATCCCAGCCCGCTCCCCATGAACTCGGGGGGTACGATTCCGGCCACCGGCACCTCCAGCACGCCGTCTTTCTCCTGGATGCCCATCTTCTCCAGCAGGCGCGGGTCCAGGCTCATGCACCTCACGTCGGGGTAACCCTCGATTTCCAGGCCCTGTCCCCAGGCCCGCACCTGGATCTTGTCGCCGATCACCAGCTTCTCGAGCACGTCGGGCGGGAAGTCGATGAGCACGTGCTCTATGCCCCCGTGCTTCCCCGTCACCACACCCCGGGCCCCCTTGGCATCGCCGGAGACCACGTAAGCGTCGTTGCCCACGCAGCACAGGGTATTGTAGCCGTGGTTGGGGGCTTCGTCCTTGGTCTTGGTGCTGACGCCGGGCTCCACGTGGTCGCCCGCCCAACCGAAGGCGGGGTCACCCACCCTCACGTTGTAACTGATGCCGCCAGTCCCCGGCAGCACCCGGGCCACCCCGTCGTACCCCACCCGGTGCGGGGGCTGGGCGCCTCCCGGGCTGGATACCTCGCCCAGGACCGATATCATCACCAGCCGCTCCCTGTTCGTCTTCAGCACATTACCACCCCTCTCATGCGCGGTATCAGGCTTCGCCACCACCCCGTGCCCGACCTGCTGACGCATGGCCCCGGAGATGTTACTATCCTGTTGTCGGATGGCCCAACTTCGACCCCGTCCGCTACTTTCTGGCGTCAGGCTGTCAGCCAGTTTCTAGCGAACTCTGGGCGGGGAGGCGTGGGGGAAGAGGCGTCGTGGGGCGGTTTGCGGGCGTCTGGTACGTGCTGAAATATACCCTGCGGGTATTCTAAGGAGAGTGGCAGATGGTCTCACGGGAGCAGGTGCTGGAAGCCCTGGGCCGGGTGATGGACCCCGAGTTGGGGCGCAGTCTCACCGAGCTGGGCATGGTGAAGGGAGTCCACATCGAGGGAGGAAGGGTGCGGGTGGGGGTGGCTCTCACCGTGCCGGGATGCCCCCTGCGCAACAAGATCCGGGGCGATGTGGTGGCCGAGGTCGGCCGTCTTCCCGGGGTGGAGGAGGTGGAAGTCGACCTGTCGGCCATGACCGACGCGGAGCGAGAGGCCCTGGCCGAGCGGCTCCGGCATGACATGGCCCGGCCCACGGGTATCATGAGCCCTGCCTCCCGCACCCGGGTGATTGCCGTGGGCAGCGGCAAGGGAGGGGTGGGCAAGTCCACCGTCACCGTCAATCTGGCCGCGGCGGTGGCGGCCGCGGGGCGCGCGGTGGGCCTGCTCGATGCGGACATATACGGCTTCAGCATTCCCCACCTGCTGGGGATCAACGGCACCCCCCAGGCAGAGAACGGCAAGATCGCTCCCTTGGAGAGTCACGGCATGAAGGTGATGTCCATCGGCTTCTTCCTCCCCGAGGACCAGCCCGTCATCTGGCGGGGCCCCCTGCTCGTCCGGGCGCTGCAGCAGATGCTGCAGGACGTGGAGTGGGGTGATCCCGAGTTCCTCTTCATCGACCTGCCGCCGGGGACGGGGGACATCCCCCTGTCGGTGACCCAGATGCTGCCCCGCAGTGCCCTGGTGCTGGTGACCACTCCCCAGCCCGCCTCGGTGCAGGTGGCCAGCCGGGCGGGCGCCTTTGCCCGCCGGGCAGATCAGGAAATCCTGGGCGTGGTGGAGAACATGTCCTGCTTCGTCTGCCCGGGGTGCGGCCGCCGCAGCTACGTGTTCGGCCGCGGCGGGGGAGAGGAGCTGGCGCGGCACCTGGGCGTGCCTTTCCTGGGGGAGATCCCGCTGACGGCGGAAATCCGTGCCGGTTCCGACCTGGGCCGGCCCGTGGCCATCTATGAGCCCGATAGCGAGGCCGGGCGGGCCTTCACCGCCATCGCCCGCCGCCTCTCTGTCTGATCCCCCGCGCGGCCTGCGGGGCTATCACCTCGTCGGCTGATGCTGTCCGCGCCCGGGCGGGGCTGTCTTCTCAGCAGGCGCCGAGCTGGGCCAGGGAGGCTTCCAGGGCGGCCGCCACGCGGTATCCGCTCCCCTCGGGGATCAGGGATACCTGCACCGGCCCGGATTCCGGCAGGTCCTCCCGAGCCGCCAGGGCCCGGACTGCGCGGGCAGCCGCTTCCCGGGCGTGGGCAAAGGCTCTTTCTTCGTCGAAGAAGGTCGCGTGTTGGCCGTCAATACTGACCAGGGATCCGCCGGCCGGGCTCGCGGGGTGGATGCGTCCCTCGCAGCGCGCCACCAGTTTGGCCATCGCCGCCCCGGTGGCACTGGCTACCGGGTGATGGGGCGGGATCAGGCATTCTGTGTGCAGGGTCTCTGCCACCAGGGGCACCAGCACCGGCCCGGCTCCGCCCACCGCCACCAGCGGCACGTCCAGGTGCAGTTCGGGGAGGAGGGGCCAGGTGTCCCGCCGTTCAGGCCTAAGGGCTGCCTCCACGAGCCACCCGGGGTGGGGGGTGGCCTGCTCGTCGGCTGCCGGGGCCAGATAGGCCACTACGGCGCGGGCGAGGATGCGGGCCGCCAGGGTGAACACGAGGCAGGGCACCTCGCCGGGGCCTCGACCGAGCGCACCGGCCAGCAGGCGGCTGGCCAGTCGTGAGGCTTCGGCATCCCACGGTTCGTACTGCCCGGTGACGTGCATGGCGTCGGTGGGGGTGAGGCCGGCGCGGGCCAGGATTCCTTTGCGGAGCAGCCTCTGCCAGGGCACCAGGCGCAGGTGGGGCACCCGGAGGCGCTCGAGCAGGGCCGGAAGGTTGAGCGGCCCTGCCGACAGGGCGCCGATCAGTTCCCTTTCCGGCCCGGTCAGCGTCCCGGCCTCGTTCCCCGGGTCAGGCACCACCATGTTCCCCGGGTCAGGCCCCACCTCGTCCCCCGGGTCACGCACCAGATACCAGTAGTCGAGGAGCAGGACGTCGTCCGGGCCCAGGGGCCGGGTTGCAGCAGCGTGCAATTGCGGCAGAATACCCGGGTATTGGGCGGCCAGCCGTGCCAGCGGCGTTACCCTCTCCGGTCCGATGGCGAGCGACTCTCCCGGTTCGCCAGTGGGGTGGGCGGGACCTACCCGGCTGTCGCCTCCTAGGCCTACCGTCCGCATGGCGACGGCGGGCAGGGCGGTGGGATACCCACCCACCGTTGCCCCTTGCGGGGAGATTCGCGGGCCACCGTCCACCACCAGGGCTATGTCGCTGCTGGTGCCGCCCACGTCCAGCACCAGGGCGGTGGGACGATGGGCCAGGAACGTGGCTCCCACGGCTGACGCCGCCGGTCCTGAGGCCACTGTCTCTATGGGGCGGGCCATGGCCGTCTCGATGCGCATGAGGGTGCCATCACCCCGGCAGCAGAGCAGGGGGCCACGGGTGAGAGGGTCCAGCACCTCCCTGAGGGCGCTCATGAATTCCAGGGCGATGGGCAACAGGGAAGCGTTGAGGCTGGCTGTGGTGGCCCGCCTGACCGCTCCCAGGGTAGTGCTCATCTCGTTCCCCAGGACAACGGGCGCAGCCACCATCCGACGGATCGCTGCCGCGGCGTCTTGCTCGCAACGGGAGTCGAGGGGGCTAAAGTACGCGGAGACGGCGTATGCTTCCACCTCCGGCTTATGGCGCTCCGCCCATGCTGCCACGGCCTCGGGGTCGAAGCCAGGGCGGGGTCGCCCGTACACGTCGTGGCCCCCGGGGAAATGGGTGACCAGGGTGGCGAAGATGTTGCGCTCCAGCCCGAAGCGCTCCAGCAGCTCCCGGTCGTAGCCGATCAGCGCCAGGCCCACCGGCCGCGTCAGGCCTTCCACCACGGCGTTGGTGGCCAGGGTGGTGGAAATCATGCCGGCCAGGACCTGCGCGGGAGCGAGGCCCAGCTGCCTTACCGCATCTGCGATCCCCACCGCCAGATCCCGGTGGGTAGTCAGCGCCTTGGCCCACCTGACTACCTGCTGCTGCTCCCGGTCGAGCAGGACGGCGTCGGTGAACGTCCCTCCGGTGTCGATTCCCAGCACCAGGTCGCCCATTGGGCGCACCTCGATCCGCGCGCCTTGCGGCCGGCCGGGTCAGCTGGTGGCCAGTGACCTGGCCAGATCCACAGCGGCCACAGCATTGGGGGCGTACCCGTCCGCGCCGATGGTCCTGGCGAAATCGGAGGTGACGGGGGCGCCGCCCACCATGATCTTGACGGCTTGCCGGATGCCGGCTTCCCGCAGGGTATCGATGACGGCGGCCATGTTACGCATGGTGGTGGTGAGCAGGGCGGACAGCCCCAGGACCTGGGGCCGGTGGATCTTCACCGCCTCCAGGAACCGGTCGGCGGGCACGTCGATGCCCAGGTCGACCACGGTGAAGCCGGCCGCCTCCAGCATCATGCGCACCAGATTCTTGCCGATGTCGTGCAGGTCTCCCTGTACGGTGCCGATGACGACGGTCCCCTGACTGGGGAGGTTACCGCTTACCAGGTGGGGCTTCACCACGTCCATGGCCTTCTGCATGGCGCGGGCGGAGAGCAGCACTTCCGGGATGAACATCTCCCCCTTGCGGAACTGCGCGCCCACGTATTCCATCCCCGGCATCAACCCGTTGTCGATGATATCCTGCGGGGCGGCGCCGTCCCCAAGCAGCTGTTCTGCCAGGCCGGCCGCACCTTCCAGGTCCCCGGAGATCACCGCCTGGGAGAGCTTCCTCATCAGCTCCAGCATGTGACATTCCTCCCTGTATATGGTCTTTCTGGGTTGACTATCGCACAAAGCGCGCGCGAAATGCCCGGTGGTCCGGTTAGTGGCCGGCCCTCAGGTTGGGAAGATTCCTTTTAAGCTCCCTTTCGACCTCCTCGGAGATGACCCGTCCGGGGGGCGCATCGAGGATGCTCCTGGCCGTCTCGTTCGCCCGCCTGCGGGTGTCCCGGGCCCCCGCCCGCACCCAGTCGTCGTAGGGCTGGCGGTCACTGAGGCGGGGCAGGTGCAGTTCCTGGCGCAGGTGCCTGACGGTATGCACCTGGGCCAGGAACTCTCCGCCCGGCCCCATCTCCCGGATCACGTCCAGGGCCAGGTGCTCGGGATTGACGGTGATACCCCGGAGTGCGCGCAGCACCATGCCGTTGATCTCGTTGTCAATGATCACCTTCTCGTAGCTCATGGTGAGGGCAAAATCCAACAGGCCGGCGGTGTCGTGGATGTAGTTGGCTCCGGCCATGGCTACGAGCAGGGTGGTGAGGGCCGATTCGTATCCGCACTGGGCGTCGGGGACCTTGGCGTCGGTCATCCCCGCGGTACCGTAAAAGGGGATGCGCCAGTACTGGGCGAGCTGCGCCGCCGCCGCATTCAGCAACCCCATCTCCACGGCGCCCGCCGAGTACCCCATGGTGCGGGGGTCGGTCACCGTCCCCACGTATCCGCATATCACCGGGCTGCCCGGGTTGACCAGTTGCACCAGGGTGAGCTGGGCGAGGGTTTCCGCGCAGAACAGGGCCAGGTTGCCCGCCAGGGTCACCGGTGCGGTGGAGCCGCACTGGGGTTCGGTGGGCACGATGACGGGCACTCCTGCGGAGGCGATCTCCAGCAGCATCTCGCCATAAAGGTCGTCGATCTTCAGGGGACTGATGGCCAGGATGACGAAAGAGATGATCGGTTTCCGCCGGAGCTCCCCGGCACCACCGGCGATGATCTCGGCCATCCTGATGGTCTGCCGCACTCCTTCGACGGTATACACCCCGCCGGTGACGTGCTTGGGAGTGCTGGAAAGTCCGGCGTAGAACCTGTTCACGTCCACGTCTTCCGGTGGCAGGTCATGGGGGTAAACGGGGAGCATGTAGAAATGGACGTTGGGCATGGCGTCCACCAGCCTGCCCAGCCGGCACACGTCCTCCAGCGTGGAGGGCCGGCGCACCCCCTCCAGGTCCAGCACGTTCACCGCGGTGCCCCCGGTGCCCAGGTAGACCCGGTTCTCTTCCAGTATCAGATGGTACCGGTCGTCCCTGCCGTCCCTGCCGTATAGCGTGACGCTCTTGGGAGCGGAGCGGATGGCCTCTTCCACCATCCGGCGGGGGATGCGCACGACGCGGGTGGCACCCTCTACCCGGGCGCCGGCCCGGGCGAAAGCGGCCCGGGCACGCTCGTTGTTGACTTCGATCCCCACTTCCTCGAGCAGGCGCAGGCCGCCCTCGTGGATGTCCTGCAGGGCATGGTCAGAGAGGGGGTGGTACTGTCCGCCTCGGCAGCCGCTTTGCATGGGTCCTCCTCCTTGTTTCCGCAACGTGGAATTCGAGTTCCACTATCGGGTGATTCTACGCCCACCGGCGAATTCCTGCAGGGACTGTCTGGCGGGTGGCGAACTTGAGGGTTGGCGGAATGTTCATTTCGCTGAGCGAAAATGGGAAGGTGGGATGGGGGGTTGGAGCGGAGTGGTGTGCAGGTGCTGGATAAGGCCCTCAAGCTACTGGAGGAACTGGCACCCCGGCCCGGGCAGGAGGCGTGGGGTGTGGTGGAGCTGGCCCAGCGCACCCGCGTCCCGGTTGCCACCGCCCACAGGCTTCTCCAGGTGCTGAAGAAGCACCGCTTTGTGGCGCAAATGCCGGACAAACGGTACCGGCTGGGCTTGAGGCTCATGGAACTGGGCATGACGGTGTGGAGCAGTCTGGATGTCCGCGCGGTGGCGCGCCCGCACATGGAGCGCCTGGCGCGCGAACTGGAGGAGAGTATTTACCTGACCGTACGGGACGGGTGCGAAGGGGTGCACGTGGAGAAGGCGGAAAGTCCGCTGAACCTCCGTATCACGGAACCCATAGGGTTGCGGTTGCCCCTCTACCGGGGATCGTCGCGCCTGGTGATCCTGGCCTTCCTGGATCCTTCCACCGTCGAGGAGGTCATGTCGCGGGCGCTGCAGGAGGGGGATCTCACCGTGGAGGGGGCGGAGTCCGTGCGCTCACGGTTGCAGGAGATCCGGGCAGCAGGCTTTGCCGTGACTTCGGGTGAGGTGACCCGGGGGACCGCAGGAGTGGCGTTACCCATCATGGGACCTGGTGGAGAGCCGGTGGCTTCGCTCAGCGCGGCCGGGCCCGACTGGAGATACCCCGCCGACCGCCTGCCGGAGATCGTACGGCAGCTCCGCGAGGCCGTCCGCGACGTAGAAGAGACGTTTGGTATCGGACGCCCGTCCTGACCCGGACAGGCCCCACGCACCCAGGGAGGGCGCTGAACCGCGCAGCCTCGTGCTGCCGGGCCCTCCAGCAGGAGTTTCGGACTTGACGTCGAATACAGATACGGAATCAAGATTCCACCTTGCGAAAACAGGGGGCAGATGGGGTGAAGGGGCTTCCCGGAGGGCGTTACATACCGCTGGGCGAGGATCAGGTGGCGCTGATCCACGGTGCTGCCCTGGACGTATTGCAGCGGGTTGGGGTGGATGTGCCCGTGGCTGAAGCCCTCCACCTCTTCCGAGACCGGGGTGCAGCCGTGGAGGGGACGCGGGTGCGCCTCCCCGGCCGGTTGGTGGAGGACTGCCTGGCGGCGTCCCCGCGACGGGTGGTGCTGGGCGCCCGGGACCCCGCCTGGGATCTGGAACTGGAGGACCGGCGTGTCTACCTGGGGACCGGAGGGGCAGCGCTCACCATCCTCGACCTGGAGACCGGTGAACCCCGGCCGGTTGTCCTGGACGACCTGTCCCGCCTGGCGCGGCTGGTCGACGCCCTGCCCAACGTGCACTTCTTCCTGCGCCCCGCGGAGCCGGCCGATGTACCGGAGGAAATCGTTGACGTCGTCAAGTACTACGTCTGCCTGCAGAATACGGGGAAGCACGTCATCGGGTCGGCCCGGGATGCGGTGTCCGCCCGGGCCGTGGCGGACCTGGGGGCGGTGGTGGCGGGCGGCTGGGAAGAGCTGAGGCGGAGACCGGTGCTGTCATTCGTGTGTTCGTGGATGATCAGTCCGCTCCGCTTCTCCACCGATGTGACGGCGGTGGTGATGGAAGTGGCGCGCATGGGCCTGCCCGTCATCCTCTCCGCTGCGCCCATGGCCGGCTCCACCTCGCCGGTGACGCTGGCCGGGACGCTGGTGCAACTCCATGCCGAGCAACTGGCGGGCATCACCCTGGTGCAGATGGTCAAGCCGGGTGCCCCCACGATCTACGGGGCCGTACCCTCGCTGTGCAACATGCTGACCGGTGACTACGTGGGCGGGGGCATCGAGTTCGGTATGCTCAATGCGGCTGCCGCTCAACTGGCCCACCACGTGGGAGTGCCCGTCTACAACTCCGCGGGTCTGACCGACAGCAAGGAGCCCGACCTGCAGGCGGGGTACGAAAAGGGGTTCTCGCTCCTTCAAAGTGCGCTGGCCGGGGCCAACCTCATCCACCACGCGGCCGGGATGTTGGAGTCCATGCTTAGCATCGCATACGAGCAGTACGTCATCGACGACGAGTTGATCGGCATGACCCTCCGTGCCGTCCGGGGTATCGAGGTCGATCCGCCCCGGCTGGCCCTCGAGGCCATCGGCCGCGTCGGCCCCGGGGGCACCTATCTGACGGATCCTTCCACGACTTTCCACCTGCGCCAGGAGCTGTTCCTGCCCAGGCTGGCCGACCGACAGTCCAGAGCCACATGGGAGGAGGGCGGCCGGGCGGAGATCCGGTCGGAGGCGCGCGAGACGGTGCGCCAGATACTGCGCGACCATGCGCCCGCTCCCCTCGCCGAAGAGGTGGTGGCGGCGGCGTTGGGTCGATTCCCCTACTTGTCGGCCCGGGATGCGGGCCCGGGGGGGCCGGGCTGACATGGGACCGCCGGACCCTGCGGCGCCGAAGCGCGCCCCGCGCCCGTAAGCCATCCCGGGTCTGGCACCGGCACGGGGGCGGTCGGCACCGTGGGCGGGGAAGGGGGTGAGGGAGTGCTCGCATTCTTGAGGCAGCATTTGCGCGAGTTGGCCTTTTTGACCGTGGAGCACCTGCTCCTGGTGGTGGTAGCCATGGTGCTGGCGGTGATCACCGGCGTGATGGTGGGGATCCTGATCAGCCGGCGGGAATGGCTGGCCCGCCCCATCCTCTACCTGGCGGGCATCATCATGACTGTCCCCAGCGTGGCCATGCTGGGGCTGCTGCTGCCGGTGGTGGGCATCGGCAAGGTCCCCGCCGTCATTGCCCTGGTGCTTTACGGTCAGCTGCCCATCCTGCGCAACACGTATACGGGGATCAAGGGGGTCGAACCCGCCGTGCTGGAGTCTGCCCGGGGGATGGGGATGACCCCACTGCAGGTCCTGCGCCGCATCGAGCTACCCCTTGCCTATCCGGTCATCCTGACCGGCGTCCGGGTGGCGGTGGTGATGAACATCGGCATCGCCGCCATAGCCGCCTTCATAGGGGCCGGTGGTCTGGGGCGGTACATCTACTGGGGCATCGCCCGCACCAATGACCAGATGGTGATTGCCGGAGTGATATTCGTAGCGATCCTTGCCGTCGTCGTCGACTGGGTGCTGGGGAGGGTGGAAAGGCGGGCGGCGTCCGGCTGACCTCAGGTACCGGCCCACGCGGGCCGGTGGTGGGAAGGAGAGGTGGCGCACGTGATCCGACTGGAGGGCGTGACCAAGGTATACCCCGGGCAAGGCCGGCCGGCGGTGGACGAGCTGGACTTGGAGGTGGGGGCAGGGCAGGTCTGTGTCCTGGTTGGACCGTCGGGTTGCGGCAAGACCACCACTCTCAAGATGATCAACCGTTTGATTGAGCCCTCGGGCGGTCGCATCCTGATAGATGACCGCGATGTCACCCAGGTGGACCCGGTTGCCCTGCGACGCACCATCGGCTATGTGATCCAGGAGATCGGTCTTTTCCCACACATGACGGTGGCCGAGAACGTGGCCGTGGTGCCCAGGCTACTGAGATGGTCCCCTCCACGGATCAGGGACCGGACGGCCGAACTCCTCGAGCTGGTCGGGCTGGCCCCCGACGAATTCTCGGCCAAGTACCCGCGCCAACTGAGTGGGGGGCAGAAGCAGCGGGTGGGTGTGGCCCGGGCCCTGGCTGCCGACCCCCCTCTCCTGCTCATGGATGAGCCTTTTGGGGCCATCGACCCCATCACCCGGGAGCGCCTGCAGAACGAGTTCCTCGACATCCAGGGCAAGCTGCACAAAACGGTGGTGTTCGTCACCCATGACATCAACGAGGGGCTGAAGGTGGGCGACACCATCGCGGTGATGCGTGAGGGCCGGTTGGTACAGCACACGGGTCCCCGGGACCTGCTGGCCTGTCCCGCCGATGAATTCGTGGCCGATTTCGTGGGTGCCGACCGGGCGTTGAAACGTCTACACCTCATCCGGGTGGGAGAGGTCATGGAGGCGGACCCGGGGGCGTTGAGCCTGGCTTCCGGCTGCGGCGAGGCAGTGGAGAGGCTGCGCCGGGCGGGCCGGTCGTGGGCCTACGTGGTGGACGACGGAGGCAGGCTGGCCGGCTATGCCTCGGACGCCGACCTGGAACGGGGCGCGACCACGGTGAGAGAGGTGGTCCGCCGGGTCTCCACCACTGTCTACCCGGCGGCCACCGTGGCGGACGCGCTCACCGAGATGCTTACCTACGGGGTGGGGAGCCTGGGCGTGGTGGACGAGCGGGGCGTCCTCCGCGGTGTGATCTCACTTGCCCTGGTCCAGGACGTGCTGCAGGCTCCTTCGGGGGAAGAGGGGGCGGGCTGATGGGCTTCGTGGACTACATCCTAGCCAACCCCGCCGAGTTCCTGAAGCTGATCCGCCAGCACCTCGTCCTGGTGGGGGTAGCAGGCGCCTTCACCATAGCCATCGGGCTGCCCCTGGGGGTAACCCTGACGCGGCCTCGATTCCAGCGGGTGGCCGAGAGCGTGGTGGGGGTGGTCAACATCGGCCAGTCGGTACCCAGCCTGGCGGTGGTCGGCCTGGCGATGGGGCTGCTGGGTCTGGGGTTCCGGCCGGCCGCGTTCGCCCTGTTCCTGTACGGTCTCCTCCCCGTGGTGCGCAACACCATGACCGGCATACTGGAGGTGCCGGCGGCCGTCATCGAGGCGGCCCGCGGCATGGGCATGACTGCCGCGCAGGTGCTGCTGCGGATCGAGCTACCCCTGGCGATGCGCGTGATCCTGGCGGGTATCCGGGTGTCGCTGGTGGTCAACGTGGGCACCGCCGCCCTGGCCTTCCTCATCGGAGGGGGCGGCCTGGGCGACCTCATCTTCACCGGTATCGCCCTCATGGATACTCCCCTGGTGCTGGCCGGTGCGGTGCCCACGGCCATACTGGCGGTTGTGCTGGACGCGCTCATGGGCCTGGTGGAGAGAGTGGCTGCCCCGGCCGTGTAAGCCGCGGGCTCCCGATCCCGGGTGGCCCGGAGGCCGGGTGAAAAGGGCGAGGGGAGGGGGTGGAGCAAGGCGCAGGAAGGACCCGGAGGCGAGAGGGTGGGCGATTTCACGGAAAGGAGAGTGGGGAGATGAAAGGCCGTTGGCTGCTGTTTGCAATGCTTGCAGCCGTGCTCGTTCTGGCGGGATGCGGTGGGGGAACGGAAAAGCCCGCGGGCGAGCCCGCCCCCCAAAAGGTCGTGACGGTGGGGTCCAAGGAGTTCACCGAGCAACTCATCCTGGCCAAGGTCACCCAACTGGTCTTGGAAGATGCCGGATTCAAGGTGAACGATAAGTGCGGGCTGGGTGGCACCATGATCTGCCGCAACGCGTTGCTCAACGGTGGCATTGACGTTTACTGGGAGTATACGGGGACATGCCTGCTGGTGCAGCTCAAGCACGAGAAACCCATCACGGACCCCCAGGAGTGCTACCGCGTCGTCAAGGAAGAAGACCTCCAGAAGAACAACCTGGTCTGGCTGGGCATGGCCCCCTTCAACAACACCTATGTGCTCATGATGCGCAAGCCCGACGCCGAGCGGCTGGGCGTGAAGTCCCTGTCTGACCTGGCTGCTTACGTCAACGAGCACCCCAACGAGGTGCGTTTCGCCACCGACGCCGAATTCTTTGCGCGCCCGGACGGTTACCCCGCCCTGGAGAAACTATACGGGTTCAAGTTCCCGCCCGACAAGGTGATTAAACTGGACCCGGGGCTGGTCTACAAGGCCCTCTCGGAGAAACAGGTGGACGTGGCCATGGGGTTCGCCACCGATGCGCGTATCAAGGCCCTGAACCTGGTATCGCTGGAGGACGACAAGCAGTTCTTCCCAGTGTACAATCCCGCCCCGGTAGTGAGGAAGCCCGTAATGGAGAAGTACCCGGAGCTGGCCGACCTCCTCAACCCGGTGGCGGCCAAGCTCACGACGGAGGCGATGATCGCCCTGAACTATGCGGTGGACGTGGACCACAAGACGCCCGACCAGGCGGCGAGGGAGTGGCTCACGGCCGAAGGACTGACCAGGTGAGGTGAGGGTGTCAGAATGGGGGGGAGGCGCATGTACCAGTTTGCGCTCGGTACCAGGGTAATCGTGGGAGAGGACATCCTCTCGGATGTTGCTGCCCTGGTGCCGCCCCCTGCCCGCGTCCGGCGGAATTGCTCCTCGGACTGCGGGGTGATCGGGGTGGGTGTGATTGCCGACTCGGGTGCCTGGTGCCGGCAGCCCCTGGAAGCTATCTGCCGGGCCCTGGGGGGAGCCGGCCACCGGGTGGTGGTGTTCGCCAGAGTCGGTCGTGAACCCCA
Source organism: Bacillota bacterium (assembly GCA_030019365.1). Lineage (NCBI taxonomy): Bacteria > Bacillati > Bacillota > Bacillota bacterium. The sequence goes on along the minus strand of JASEFA010000001.1, from coordinate 590,517 downwards.
CCTCGCCCTGGTCGCCGAGGGAGCGCGCTGGGCCCGTGAAGAGCAGTTGGGCACCCTGGTCGCCATCGGCGGGGGCTCTTCCCTGGACGCCGCCAAGGCCATCGCGCGTGAGGCCGGCATAACCGTGGCCTGTGCCGTACCGACAACGGCCGGCACCGGTTCTGAGGTGTCTCCCTGGGCGGTGGTCACCGATCCCGTCACCCGATCCAAGCTGAGCGTGGAGACGGGGGTAACGCCGGCTACTGCGTTGCTGGATGCCGGGCTCACCGTCAGCCTGGATGAGCGCACCACCCTGTTCACCGGGGTGGACGCCTTTAGTCACGCCGTGGAGGCGTATCTGAGCGCAGAAGCCAGCTCCCTCACCGATGCCTGGGCCCTGGCCGCGATTCAGATCGTGTCCGGACACCTGCCGCGGGTGCTGGCGGAACCGGAGTGCCTGGCTTCCCGCCGGGCCATGCTGGAGGCGAGCCTGATGGCGGGGGTGGCCATGCTCCATGCCGGGCTGGGGCTGGCCCACGCACTGGGGAACGTATACGGAGGCCTGTGTGACGGGCTCCCCCACGGTCTGGTGGTGGGCACGTTCCTCTACCCGGTGTTCCGGTTCAACTCCGGTGCCTTGCCCGAAAAGGCGGCCGCGGTCGAGAGGGAAGTGGAATCGGTAATGGATCTGTTCCGGCAGCATACCGCCCGCTGGGGCACCGGGGTACCCCTGCCGGTGCCCGCGGACAGGGAACTCCTGTTTGCGCGTGCCGCCAGGAATGTCAACGCCCGTACCAACCCGCGCCTCTTCGGGCCCGGGGACCTGGCCGACCTGGTCTCAACGGCTCTGGCCTCTTGATCCGGGGGGAAACCTCTATGGTGCTTCTGGTGGTGAGCAACCACGTGAGCGATCCCGAAAAGGGCCGCCGCGAGGGGGCAAGGCTGGGGCAGATCTGCGCCCGCATTGCTGCCGTGGAGTTCGAGGTGGTCCATTTTGCCTCCCTTCCCGCATGGTTGGAGCGTCACGGCCACCGGGTGCTGGGGATGATCTCGTGCGGCTTCCCGGACGACTACGCGAGCTTCGACCTGGAACGGCAGCGGCCGCAGATGGAATACATGCGGCGATCTGCCGTTCCCGTACTGGGGATCTGCGGCGGTCACCAGATCATGGCCATGGCCTTTTCCGGGGAGTGCGGGCCCATGGACCGGGGCGCCAGGGAGGAAGGCTTCAACAAGGTGTACAGGGCGGCCGGCGGGAACCAACTCGGGCCGGAGGCGTCGGGCAGGGTACGCGGGGAGGCCGGTCCCTGGGGCGCCCTCGACCGCGGGTTACCCGACTGCTTCGAGGTCTGGCAGGAGCATTACTGGGAAGTGAAGAGAGTTCCCGCCGGCTTCCGCGTCCTGCTCACGGGCGAGACCTGTCGCGTGCAGGGGGTACAGCATTGCGGACGGCCGTTGGGTGGTGTGCAGTTCCACCCAGAGAAGTCTGACCGGTCGCACCCCCATGGAGAGAGTATCATAGGCAATTTCCTGCAGTGGTGTGGGGTACGGCCCGGTCCCGTGGGGTGACAGGGTATGATCATCGTAGGGGAGAGGATCAACACCAGCAGAAAGCCGGTCGCGGCCCTGGTCGCCCGGCGGGACGCCGGGGCCGTCGTCCGGGAGGCAGCGCGGCAGCACGAGGCCGGTGCCAACTTCATCGACGTAAACGCGGGGACCCTGCTGGGCGAAGAGCCGGAGGCGTTGCGCTGGCTGGTTACCACCATCCAGGGAGCGGTGCCGGTGCCGCTGTGCCTGGACAGCCCGGATCCCGGGGTCATGGCGGTGGCGCTCGAGGTGCACCAGGGGAAGGCACTGCTGAATTCGATCACTGCCGAGCGTGAGCGCTTCCGGGCGGTGCTGCCTCTGGTGAAGCGATTCGGCTGTGGGGTGGTGGCGCTCTGTCTGGACGAAGCGGGTATGCCTTCCTCGGCGGAGGAGGCGGTGGAGAAGGGGAGCCGGCTGGTGGAGGACCTCCTGGAGGCGGGCGTGCCCGCGGGTGACATATACGTGGATCCCCTGGTGCGGCCGGTGAGCACCGATTCCTGCGCCGGTGTGGCGGTGGTGGAGGCGATCTCCATCCTGCGCCGGAAATACCCGGGGATCCACACCATTTGTGGCCTCAGCAATGTTTCCTTCGCGTTACCGGAGCGGCGCCTGCTCAACCGGGCTTTTCTGGTGGCGGCCATGACGGCCGGTCTGGACTCAGTCATCCTGGATCCCCTGGACGGCAGGCTGATGGGACTCCTGCGGGCGGCGGAGGCGGTGCTCGGTCGGGACGAGTACTGTAGCTGCTACCTGCGCGCCTACCGGGAAGGCAGGCTGGCGGGCAACTGAGTTCCCGCATGCTGAGATCCAGCCAGAACAGGTGGGTGGCGTTTTCTTTCGCCCTGCCCCGGACTCCTGCCCCGGGCGCGCTTGCTGCGAGGGGAGAACCGTTCCTGGTCAGGAGGGCGGCGACGCTGCGGCGCCGGAGCCTCCCCGGTGGGGAGCCGCGATGCTGCGGGTGGAGGAGCCCGGTGAGGAGCCCGGGTCGCGATGGTGGACTGCCGCGGGGCCGGTACCGCGGCTCAGATATGCCTCTACCTGTTCCAGCGTGCTGGAGGGACTGCAGAACAGCAGCAGCCGGTCGCCCGCCTGCAGCCGGGTGCGACCGTGGGGGATGAGCACCGTGCCCTCTCTGGTGACTGACACCAGCAGGCACTGGGCGGGCAGGTCCAGCTCGGCGAGGGACTTGCCCGCCGCGGGAGACGATGTCGGCAAGACCAGTTCCCGGAAGCCACCCTGATCCCGGGCCAGGTCGCGCAGGAGGTGCACCTTGCGGGACGTCTCCAGGCCGTGCATGGTGTGGGCGTTGTAGGCCCGCAGGACGTCATCGCGGCCCAGGATGCCTACCACCTGTCGGGGATCATCTCGGCTGACTACCGGCAGCATGCGGTAGTCGTACACGGCGAAAAGCCGCATGGCATCCTCCAGGCTCTGGTCCGGATACACGGTGACCACGGTGCGGGAACTGACCTCCCCCACGGGGAGATCTGCCTGTCCCGCCATCATGGCTTTGCGCAGGTCCTCGGCGGACACGATGCCCGCCAGGGCGCCCCGGTCGTCCACAACCACCACCGACTGATGCCGACGGGCGGAGATGCTGCGGTACACCTCGGCCACGGCCCGGGACGCGGGGACACCGCCGGTGAACTGGCGCTGAGCTCCACTGACGGCAATGCGCTCCGTGGGTCTGATCTCTGTCCCCCGTAAGATGACAATGCCCTTCCTGCTTAGCCTGACCGTGTACATGGAATCGCGGGCCAGGGAGCCGTAGACGAAGTAGCTCATGGCGCAGGCAGCGATGACCCCGGCCGTCATCTCGTAGTCTCCGGTGATCTCCAGGATGATGGTGATGGCGGTGAGGGGAGCCTGAGCGGCAGCGGCGAATACCGCACCCATCCCTGCCACGGCGTACGCCTGCGGGTGGGCCGCCAGTCCCGGCGCGAGCGAGTGCAGAACGGCGCCGAAGCTTCCTCCCAGCATGGTGCCCAGGTACAGGGAGGGAGCGAACACTCCCCCCGATCCCCCCGCCCCTATGGTGGCGAGGGTGGCCACGTACTTGGCTGCCAGCAATGAGAGAAACCCGGTCAGGGCAAGGTTCCCGGCCACCGCCCGCTGCATGGTGTCATACCCGACCCCCAGCACCTGGGGGGCTGCGAACCCGAAGAGCGCCAGCGCGAGTCCTCCCGCCAGCGATTTCACCAAGAAAGGCACCCGCCAGCGGCCGGAGACGGTCTCCACCAGGTCCAGGCCGCGGGCGTATGCCAGACCCATCAGGCCGGCCAGGGCGCCCAGGAGCAGCAGCAGCAACACCTCGGAGGGATGTCCCAGGCCGAAGGTGGCGGTGGGGAGCACCAGGTGGTTGCCCATGATGGCGTTGAAGGTCACGGTTCCCGTCACCGCCGCCACCAGCGTGGGCACTATAACGCCCATGGCGTAGCTGCCCAGCACCACTTCCATGCCGAACAGGGCACCGGCAACGGGAGCGTTGAAGGTGGCCGCTATCCCCGCGGCCGCGCCCGAGGCCAGGAGCAGGGAGAGGTACCGGTCAGAAAGCCGCAGCAGCTGCCCGATCACGGAGCCGAACGCGGCCCCGATGAGGGCTATGGGGCCTTCCTGGCCCACCGATCCACCCGCGCCGATGGTCACCGCCGGGGCCACAATGCCGAGGCCCGCCACCCGGGGACGGATGCGGCCGCCGCGCAGGGCGAGGGCCTCCAGCACCTGGGGGATACCGTGTCCCCTTACCTCGGGAGCGGCGTATTGAGAGATCGCGCCCACGACAAGGAGCCCCAGCAGGGGTGCCAGGAGCGGGAGATCGCCGCGGGGCGGCGGGAAGGCCGACAGCCATGGGACGAGGCCCAGGACGAGACGCATGCCGGCGGTCACCCACGCGATCATGAGGCGGAAGAGTACGGCTCCCAGGCCACCCACCACTCCCGTCAGCAGGGCGAGCGAGAGCAACAGCAAGAACTCACCCAGAGGCGAGGTCCCCAGGCCGCGCCACCGTTTGGCCTTTGACACAGGAATTGCAGGTCACCTCGATTCAGAGTGGCAGCCTTATATGGACGCCCGGCGGCGTCAAGAACAGGCCACGCAGGCGATTGGGGCTGAGCGCATCTACCATCCCGGCGGGTGGGCACACAGCCCCCGGTATCATCATCTGCCCGTAAATACTATACTGCCACCGATGCACACCGGCAAGGGTGAGTGGCAGCTACCGGATTTGGGCGCGGGGTACTACTGGTTCAACGTCAGCTGGAAGTGACACCCTACAGGATGCGGTAGACGGCCATCACCCGGCCCACCAGGGTGGGAGGCGGGGAGGAGTCCTGGGGCTGCCCGGTGACCGGATGGGCGAACAGGGGCGACGCCTCGGGGCCATAGTAGCGGAGCAGCACGGGCAGTTCTCCCGCAATGCCCAGCACGGTGTCCCCGGACTGAAGGGGAGCCTCGGGGTCCACGGCCAGGTGGTCGCCGGCCATGAAAAACGGGAAGTACTCTCCCGACAGCCAGTCCAGGGCAAACGCGCGCTCGCTGAGGTCCCGGCGGGGGAGGGAGCTGACTCCCGCCCACACCGGTCCCCCGTCGGGGCCCAGCCCGCGGGCGAGGGGGAGCAGATCGCTGGAATAGGGAACCCGGCGCTCCCTCACCCGGTTGGGCAGGGGTGAAGGGCGCCGCAACCTCTCCGGAAAAACCCCGGTGAGGACAGCTTTCTTGAACTCCTTGAACCCGCGGAAGCGGGCTTTGTGCAGCCAGTAATAGATGGACTTGGATTCGGCGTATCCCAGCTTCTGCGCTATTTCCGCCACCGTGATGGCCGGATTCTGCCGGACCATCTCCGCCACCTGTTCCAGCACGTCCAAGGGCGCCCATCCCCTCACGGCCAGGCTGGGTAATGATTACACCTGGGGGAGGGCATACCTTTACCCTTACTTGGTATCACCCCTCCATATTTTCGGTATCCAAAAAGATTGCCACGGTCACACGGGCCGGGGTGGGGGTGGAGTGCGCCCCACCAGCTCTGCGAGGAAAGCGCGGAAGGCCGGCCCCAGGTCGGCGCGCCCCAGGGCGAACTCCACGGTGGCCTTGAGGAAACCCAGCTTGTCTCCCACGTCGTACCGGGTGGCATGGGGACGGTAGGCATAAAGCGGTTGGTAGCGCGCGAGCTCGCGCAGGGCGTCGGTGAGCTGGATTTCTCCTCCGAAACCGGGTGGCTGCCGCTCCAGGATGTCGAATACCTCGGGGTCGAGCACGTAGCGCCCCACGATGGCCAGGTGGGAGGGAGCCTGCTCGGCGGGTGGTTTCTCCACCAGGTCGTGCACACGGTAAAGTCCCGGCGAGATCTCCTCGCCGCTCACCACTCCGTAGCGGGACACATCCTGCGGCGGCACGGGTACCACGGCGATCACGCTGGCCTGCACCCGGGCGGCCACATCCACCAGCTCGCCCAGGCAGGGGCGCTCTCCCACGAAAACCTCGTCCCCCAGGAGGACGGCGAAGGGCTCCCGGCCCACGTGGTGACGGGCCATGAGGACGGCGTGTCCCAGTCCTCGCGGCTCCGGTTGCCGGACGTAATGGACGAAGGCGCAGTCTTCCTGCTGGATCAGTTCCAGGAGGTAATCCTTGCTGCTCTGTCTCAGGTGGTTTTCCAGTTCGGGCGCGCGGTCGAAATGATCCTCGATGGCGCGCTTGTTCTTACCCGTCACCAGCAGGATGTCCCTGATCCCCGCCGAGAGGGCTTCCTCCACCACATACTGGATGATGGGCGTGTCCACCAGGGGCAGCATCTCCTTGGGTTGCGCTTTGGTGGCCGGCAAGAAGCGCGTTCCCAAACCCGCCGCCGGGATCACCGCCTTCTTGACCTGCATGATTCCTCCCCCTTCCGGTCGCCCCGCAGGGCCGGGCTTCATCCTGCCCTCTGCCGGCAGGGCACCGGGTAACTTGGCCATCCGGCATCGCCATTCCTGCCGCGGCTTGACCCCCGGACGGGGCATTGCTACACTGGGCGCAGTGAACGGGAGGGGGTGGACCTTTGCCCGAGGGTGCCCTGGGTGCTTCCCGGACGCGCCCCGCCGCAGCGACGGGTCTGTGCCTGCAGGACATCATCCACACGCTGCACGGCTTCTGGGCGGAGCAGGGGTGCCTGATCTGGCTGCCATACGACGTGGAGAAGGGGGCGGGCACCATGAACCCCGCCACCTTCCTGCGCGTGCTGGGCCCCGAACCCTGGCGGGTGGCCTACGTGGAGCCTTCCCGCCGTCCCGCCGACGGCCGGTACGGGGAGAACCCCAACCGCCTGTACCAGCACCTGCAGTATCAGGTGATCGTCAAGCCCTCGCCCGATGACATCCAGGAGCTCTACCTGGAGAGCCTGGAAGCGATTGGCCTGGATCGCCGCAGTCATGACATCCGTTTCGTGGAGGACAACTGGGAAGCGCCCACCCTGGGGGCATCGGGGCAGGGCTGGGAGGTCTGGGCCGACGGGATGGAGATCACCCAGTTCACCTACTTCCAGACGGTGGGAGGGGGCGAGTGCCGCCCGGTGGCGGTGGAGATCACTTACGGTCTGGAGCGGCTGGCTGCCTACATCCAGGGAGTCGATGAGGTCTACCGGGTGGCCTGGTCCCCCGACCTGTCTTATGATGCCCTTTTCCGGCAGAACGAGAAAGAACAGTCTCGGTACAGCTTCGAAGTGGCCGATGTAAACCTGATGCGCCAGCTCTTTGACGCCTACGAGGCGGAAGCAGCCCGCTGCCTGGACGCGGGGCTCCTCCTGCCCGCCTACGATTACGTGCTCAAGTGCTCCCATGTCTTCAACATCCTGGACGCCAGGGGGGCAGTGAGCCTGGGGGAACGCACCTCCTACCTGGCGCGGTGCCGCCACCTGGCCCGTCGTTGCGCGGACCTGTACCTGGAGCAGAGGCAAGCGGCGGGCTACCCCTGGCTGGACCCTGCGGGGAGGTAGGGCAGTGGATTTCGTGCTGGAAGTGGGGATGGAGGAGGCGCCGGCCCGCTTCCTGCCCCGCGCCCTCGAGCAACTGGGTGGGCGGGCCGGGCGGGCGCTGCAGGATGCGCGCCTGGGCTGGAGCTCGCTGTCCACGCTGGGGACGCCCCGCAGGCTGGTGCTCCTGGTGGAGGGGCTGCCGGAACGCCAGGAGCCGCGGGTGGTGAAGGCGAGGGGGCCTGCCCGCCGGGTAGCATTCGACGAGCACGGGAACCCGACCCGGGCGGCCCTGGGGTTTGCCGCCGCCCAGGGGGTGGGTCTGGAGGAACTGATCGTGGAGGATACCCCCGGGGGCGAGTACGTTTTCGCCTGCCGCCAGGAGGAGGGTAGCCCTACCCTCGAGGTGCTGGCGACCATCGTGCCGCAGATACTGGCGGACCTGGAGTTCCCGCGCATGATGCGGTGGGGCTCGGGGGAGTACCGGTTCGTGCGGCCCGTGCGCTGGGTACTGGCCCTGCTCGACGATCTGGTCGTGCCCTTCTCTTTCGCCGGTGTACATAGTGGGCGTACCATGCGGGGACACCGGGCACTGCATCCCGCCCCGGTCGAGGTCGCCCATGCCCGGGGATACCTGGAGGCTGCTGCAGCAGCCGGCGTGGTTCCCGACCCCACCCTCCGGCGGCAGCGGATCAGAGAACAGGTGGAGCGAGCCGCGACCCACCTGGGTGGAAGACCCCTGGAAGACGAGGAGTTGGCGGAAGAAGTAACCTTTCTGGTGGAACACCCCACCGCCGTGGGGGGGCGTTTTCAGGCCGAATACCTGTCCTTGCCCCGCGAGGTGATCATCACCGTGCTCCGCCACCACCAGCGCTTTTTCGCTGTCGGTGCGGATGATCGCCAGCGGCTGCTTCCCGCATTCATCGGCGTTCGGGATGGAGGAGTAGAGGGCATCGAGACCGTGCGGTCAGGTTACGAACGGGTGGTGCAGGCCAGGCTGGCCGACGCCCGCTTCTTCTACGCGGAGGATCTCAAGGTACCCCTGGAACGCTGGGGTGAATCCCTGGCCGGGATGGGTTTCCTGGAGGACATGGGCACCCTGCAGGACAAGGTGGCCCGCATGGAGATGCTGGCCGGTTTCCTGGCCTACTCCTTTGGCCTGGATGAGCAACTGACGGGAGTTTGCCGGAGGGCGGCGCGGCTCTCCAAGGCCGATCGGGCCACCCACATGGTGAGAGAGCTGCCCGAACTGGAGGGCATCATGGGCAGGGAGTATGCCCTGCGCTCGGGCGAGGAGGGACCGGTGGCAGAAGCCATCCGGGAGCACTATCTCCCCCGCTTTGCCCAGGACGAATTGCCCTCGTCCCTGGCCGGCATGGTGGTGAGCCTGGCCGACCGGCTGGACACCCTGGTGGGTGCCTTCTCTGCCGGCCTGGAGCCCAGCGGATCCCAGGACCCTTACGGTTTGCGGCGGGCGGCCTACGGGCTGGTGCGCATCCTGTGGGCGGCCGGGCTGAGGCTCTCGCTGGGCTGGGCCATTGAGGAATCCCAGGCTACGTACCGGCAGGTGCTGGGGCGGGCGGATCTGGCGGACGGAGAGCAGGCGGAGCGGGTGAAGGAATCCCTGCTGGAATTCCTGCGGCAGCGAGTCCGCAACCTGTTCGGGGAGCAGGGCATCCGGCCCGATTTCATCGACGCCGTGGTGGGATGCACCGACGACGTGAGCGATGGCTGGAACCGCGCCCTCGCCCTGCAGGAGGCCAAGGATTTCCCGGAGTTCACCGACGCCCTGGCCGCCTTCCGGCGGGCAGCCACCCTGGCGGAGAGAGCCGAGGGCGACGCGGTGGAGCCGGCCCTGCTACGGGAAGCCCCCGAGCGCCAGCTATGGGAGGCATTCCTGGCCTGCAGTCCTGCCGCCCGTGCCCACGCCGGCGCAGGTGACTGGAGACGCTTTCTGGCCACGGTGGCCACCCTGCGGCCTGCCGTCGACACCTTCCTGGACCGGGTCCTGGTGATGGCGCCCGAAGAGCCCCTGCGCCGCAACCGGCTGGCCCTGCTGCGCCGCCTGGCCGACCTCTTCGGCCTGCTGGGAGACCTCTCCCGCGTCCTCGTCGTGTAACGGTCGGCGCTGTGCCCCAGGCCCCGCCCCCAGCCCCCTGGCCCCCGCCGTGCGGGCCCGCATCCTGCGCTGCACCGCGGGCCCTGACCTGCGCATCGTGCAGCATCGCTGGGCCGCCTCCAGAAAATGGGCCCAGGGAGGATGGGAGGGGTCGGCGGCGAAATAGGTGAAGTACGTGGCGGGTGGTGGTCCGGTGGACGACGGAGAGGGGATCCGAACCCTCATCTTTGTGGTTTCCGATTCCCTGGGTGAGACGGCGGAGCTGGTGGCGCGGGCAGCGGCCATCCAGTTCGATTCGCACCGTATGGAGTTCATGCGCGTCCCCTACGTGGAGGACGCCCGCGTCCTCATGGGGGTCTTCGAGCACGCGCGCACCCGACCCAGCCTGCTGGTCTATACGCTGGTGCGTCCCGACCTGCGGAAGCTGGTGCAGGAACAATCCCGGCAGCTGGGCATCCCGGCGGTGGATGTGTTGGGACCCCTGCTGGAAGCCATGCAGAAGGTGGCGGGTTTCCCGCCCCGTCTGCAACCAGGGCTCATCCGGCAGCTCGACGAAGCGTACTTCCGCCGCATCGAAGCGGTAGAGTTCGCCGTGAAATACGACGACGGCCGCGACCTGAGGGGGCTGGGGCGGGCCGACCTGGTTCTGGTGGGCGTGTCACGGACCTCCAAGACTCCCGTCAGCCTTTACCTGGCCCAGCGCGGTTACAAGGTGGCCAACGTTCCCCTGGTGCCCGAGATCCCCCTGCCCGCCGAGTTGCAGGCCCTTCCCCGGGGCAGGGTGGTGGGGCTGACCATCGCGCCGGAGTCCCTGTGTGCCATCCGTAGCGAACGGGTGAAGGCCATGGGGCTCAACGGACCCGCCCGCTACGCTGATCCGGACCGGGTGAGGGAAGAGCTGGCATATGCGCGGGAGGTCTTCCGGCAGCTGGGATGCCCCGTGGTGGAGGTCACCTACCGGGCGATCGAAGAGACGGCGAACCGGGTGCTGGAGGTCACCAGACCTTTCAGGGAGGAGGAGAAGTTTGAGTAGGCAGGCGGAAGACCGCTACGTGTACATGTTCGAGGAGGGCCGGGACTCCTGGCGGGACCTTTTGGGTGGTAAGGGGGCCGGGCTGGCGGAGATGACCCGCATCGGCCTTCCCGTGCCGCCGGGGTTCACCATCACCACCCGGGCCTGCACCACCTATTACCGGCTGGGGAAGAGCCTTCCAACCGGTCTCTGGGAGGAGACCCGGGCGGCCATGGCCAGGCTGGAAGAGAAGGCGGGCAGGAGGTTCGGGGATCGGGTGCGGCCGCTGCTGGTCTCGGTGCGCTCGGGAGCGCCCGTTTCCATGCCCGGGATGATGGACACCATCCTGAACCTGGGCCTCAACCAGTACACGGTGGCCGGTCTGGGTGCCGAGACGGACCCCGGCTTCGCCTGCGACTGCTACCGCCGCTTCATTCAGATGTTCGGCAACGTGGTTCTCAAGATGGAGCACCGGCGCTTCGAAGAGCTGCTGGAGGCCAAGAAGCGGGCGCTCGGGGTGGAGCAGGATCAGCTGATGCCCCCCGCCGCCTGGCAGGAACTGGTGGAGGATTACCTGGCGCTGGTGGAGAGGGAGACGGGTGAACCGTTCCCGCAGGATCCGTGGGATCAACTGCGCCGGGCCATCGGGGCGGTCTTCGAGTCGTGGGACAACCCGCGGGCCCGGGTGTACCGCCGCGTCAACCGCATCCCCGACGACCTGGGTACGGCGGTGAACGTCCAGGCCATGGTGTTTGGCAACCTGGGCGAGCAGTCGGCCACTGGCGTCATGTTCACCCGCAACCCCTCCACGGGGGAGAAGCAGGTGTACGGGGAATACCTGGTACAGGCCCAGGGCGAGGACGTGGTGGCGGGGTTGCGTACTCCTCAACCCCTGGGGCGGATGGAGGAGGAAATGCCGGCCACCTACCGCCAGGTGCTGGAGGTGGCCCGCCTGCTCGAGCAGCATTACCGTGACGTTCAGGACATTGAGTTCACCGTGCAGGAGGGAAGGCTCTACGTGTTGCAGACCCGGTCGGCCAAGCGCACCGCCCGGGCCGCCATCCGCACCGCCGTGGACATGGTGCGGGAGGGTCGCGTCACCCGCGAAGAAGCGCTCATGCGGGTTGAGCCCGCCCAGGTGGTGCAGATGCTGCACCGGGGCGTCGCCCCCGACGCCAGGGTGTCCCCCCTGGCGCAGGGACTCCCCGCTTCACCGGGCGCGGCCTCAGGCAGGGTGGTGTTCGATGCCGACCGCGCCGAGGCCTTGGGCAGCCAGGGCGAGGCTGTCATCCTCGTGCGGCCGGAGACAACCCCGGACGACATGCACGGTATCGTGCAGGCCCGGGGCATCCTCACCAGCCGGGGCGGGATGACCTGCCACGCTGCCATCGTGGCCCGCCACATGGGCAAGCCCTGCGTGGTGGGGTGCGAGGCCATCCGCATCGACCTGGACAGGCGCGAGTTCTGGGTGGGCAAGACCCGCCTGGCCGAGGGGGACGTCATTTCCATCGATGGTGCCACGGGGCGGGTCTTCGCCGGTGAAGTTCCCCTGGTGGACCCGGAGTTGGGCGCGGAGTTTCTGGAGCTTCTGGCCTGGGCTGACGAGACCAGGCAGCTGGGGGTGCGGGCCAACGCCGACACCCCGCAGGATGCCCGCCGCGCCCGCGAGTTCGGTGCGGCCGGCATCGGGCTGTGCCGGACCGAGCACATGTTCATGGCCCCGGACCGCCTGCCGGTGGTACAGGAGATGATCATGGCGGAGACGGAGGAGGAAAGGCGGGCTGCCCTGGACCGCCTCCTGCCCATGCAGGAAGGAGACTTCTACCAGATCCTGCGTACCATGGCGGGCCTGCCTGTCACCATCCGGCTCCTGGACCCGCCTTTGCACGAGTTCGTGCCCCGCATCGAGGAGCTGGTGGAGCGGGTCCGCGAGCTTCGCGCCCGGGTGGCAGGCCAGGCTGCGCAGGTAGCAGGCGATAGCACCGGTGCAGCGGCAGGTGCCGCGTCTGATCGCGCCGGAGTCCACGACCGTCGGGACGGGGTGACGGTGGAGCTGGTGCGGGCGGAGAGGTTGCTGCGCCGGGCCAGGGCGCTGCAGGAAGCCAACCCCATGCTGGGGTTCCGCGGATGCCGGCTGGGCATACTTTACCCCGAGATTTACGAGATGCAGGCGCGCGCCATCTTCGGGGCCACCGCCCGCCTGGTGAAGGAAGGAGTGGATGCCCGGCCCGAGGTCATGATCCCGGTGGTGGGCATCGCCCGCGAGCTGGAGGTACTGCGGGAACTGGTGGAGCGGGTGGGGCGCCAGGTCATGGCCGCCGGCGGGGTGACCTTCCCCCTGGTGGTGGGCACCATGATCGAGGTACCGCGCGCGTGCCTGACAGCAGGGGACATTGCCCGCCACGCCGACTTCTTCTCTTTCGGCACCAACGACCTGACTCAGACCACCTTCGGGTTCTCGCGAGATGACGCCGAGGCCAAGTTCCTGCCCCAGTATGTGGAAAGGAAGCTGGTTCCGGAGAACCCCTTCATGACCCTGGACGAGCCGGGGGTCGGCCGCCTTATGGCCATGGCCGTGCAGGAGGGACGGGCCGTGTGTCCCCAGCTTAAGGTGGGCATCTGCGGGGAGCACGGGGGTGATCCCGCCTCCATAGACCTGTGTCATCGCCTGGGGCTGGATTACGTCAGCTGCTCCCCCTTCCGCGTGCCCGTGGCCCGGCTAGCAGCGGCCCGGGCAGCCATCCGCAACCGGGAGCGGGCGGGAGGTGATTGACCTGGGAGTGTCCGGGCCAGACCGGGTGCGAGAAACAACGGAAGAACTGGAGGAGCGGGTACTCTCTGCGCGGGCGACCCTGAGCAGCCGCAGCCGGGGTCGCCCGCGCCCCGAGCCGTCCTGCCCGGTGCGCACCGCCTTCCAGAGGGATCGTGATCGCATCATCCACTCGAAGGCTTTCCGGCGTCTCAAGCACAAGACCCAGGTTTTCATCGCCCCCGAGGGCGACCACTACCGCACCCGCCTCACCCACACCCTGGAGGTGGCGCAGATCGCCCGCACCATTGCCCGGGGGCTGCGCCTCAACGAAGACCTCACCGAGGCCATCGCCCTGGGGCACGACCTCGGACACACCCCCTTCGGCCACGCCGGGGAAGAGGTGCTGCAGGCCCTGCACCCCGGCGGTTTCCGGCACAACGAGCAGGGGCTGCGCGTGGTGGACGTGCTGGAAAACGGAGGCCAGGGCCTCAACCTCACCTGGGAGGTGCGGGACGGCATCCTCTGTCATGTCCCCGACCGCCAGCCCGCCACCCCCGAAGGAGAGGTGGTGCAACTGGCGGACCGCATCGCCTTCCTGAACCACGACATCGACGATGCCATCCGCGGTGGGGTGCTGGCGCCCGGTGACCTGCCACCGTCCTGCCTGCAGGTGCTGGGCAGCACCCATTCTGAGCGCATCGCCACCATGGTGCGGGACGTCATCGCCACCTCGTGGGAGTCGGAGCGGGTGGAGATGAGTACCGCCGTGACCGAGGCCACCGAGGAGCTTTACCGGTTCATGTTCGCCCGCGTCTATACCGAACGCACGGTGGCCAAGCGGGAGGAGGCCAAGGCCCGGCGCATGCTGGAGATGCTGTACCGGTACTACCTGGACCGCCCCGGCGAGGTCTACGGGGGCGCGGGTCCGCCCCCCGGTGAAGACGTGGATACAGCGGTGCGTGATTACGTGGCGGGCATGACCGACCGGTTTGCCATTGCCCAGTATTGTCGCCTGTTTCTCCCTGCTCCCTGGGGACGTCCCCTATGAGGGCAGGTCTGGATTCCGCATTCTTAGACCAGGTGCGTGCCCGGTCCGACATAGTGGACGTGCTGGGTGAGTACCTGGACCTCAAGAAGGCCGGCAAGAACTACGCGGGCCTGTGCCCGTTCCACCCCGACCGCCGGCCTTCCCTGAGCGTTTCTCCCGAACGGCAGATGTTTTACTGTTTTGCCTGCGGGGCGGGCGGGGATGTGTTTGCCTTCGTGATGAAGCGAGAGGGCCTGCCCTTCCTGGAGGCAGTGCGGCTCCTGGCCCGGCGGGCCGGTATCCCCTGGCCGGAACGTCATCTCACCCCCGCGGAGGAAGCGCGCGCCCGCCACCGGCGTCGCCTTCTGGATGCCCTCGCCCTGGCAGCTGACTTCTTCGCTGCCCGGCTGCAGGGTATCGAGGGGGCGCGAGCGCGGACCTACCTCGGGCAGCGGGGAATCGGGGAAGAGACGGTACGGCGCTTCGGACTGGGATACGCACCGGCGTCCTGGGATGCCCTGGTTAAGTTCCTGGGCCGGCAGGGTTTTGCCGAACAGGAACTGGCCGAATCCGGACTGGCCGTGCCCCGGGAGACGGGAGGAGTATACGACCGCTTCCGCCACCGCCTCATGTTCCCCATCTGGGACGTGCACGGGCAGGTGATTGGATTCGGGGGACGGGCGCTGGACGATGCCGAGCCCAAATACCTCAACTCTCCCGAAAGCCCGGTGTTCCAGAAGGGGAGTACCTGGTACGCCCTTCACCTGGCCCGGGAGACCATCCGGCGGGAGCAGCAGGCGGTGGTGGTAGAGGGGTACATGGACGTCATCGCCGCCCACCAGGCCGGATTCGCGTCCGTGGTGGCGTCCATGGGTACCGCCTTCACCCGCGAGCAGGCCCGGTCGCTGCAGGGGTACTGCCCCGCGGTGGTCATCTGCTACGACGCGGACGCAGCCGGACAGAGTGCCACCTGGCGCAGCCTGGAGATCCTGCGGGACCTGGGGATGCGGGTGTACGTGGCCGCGCTGCCCGAAGGGCACGACCCCGACTCCCTGATCCGCCGGGAAGGCCGGGAGGCCCTGGCACGCGTGCTGGAGCAGGCGCTTCCTCTCGTTCAGTTTCGCATCGAGGCGGCTTCCCGTCAGGCCACCACGGTAGAAGGAAAATTGCAAGCGGTAGCGAACATCATTCCGGTGTTGGCCGATCTCTCCAGCCCCGTCGAGCGGGAGGAGTACGTTCGGGAGGCGGCGCGACGCCTGGGGGTGTCCGAGGATGCCCTGTGGCAGGAGCTGAGGGCATACGGGCGTCAGCGCCGCAGGCATAAAGGCCAGGGGGTCAGGGAAAGAATAGCAGAAATGAACGAGTCTGGAAGGAGCCCGGCCCTGGTCAAAGCGGAGGAGATGCTGGTACGGCTCATGCTCGAAGACCCGGGAAAGGTGGAAAGGGTGCAGGTACGCATCAGTGCGGAGGAGTTCCGGCATCCGGTCTGGCGGGAACTGGCGACGGCGGCAATGGAAGTGGCCGCAGGGGCGGTTCCTCCCGGGACCCCGGCCGCCGGCGTGGCGCCGGCACCCGAGGTATTCGCCGCCGGTCTGGCGGCCGGGCTGCAGAGCGAACAGGCCCTGAGCGCGCTCGCGCGCATCCAGGTGGAAAGCTTCTACTGCGCGGATCCGGACCGGGCCCTGGAAGATTGCCTGGCGTTGCTGGAAGGCGAGCGCAGTCGCCGGCGTCTGGAGGAACTGGGGGCACAGATCAGGGAGTACGATGAAAGGAAGGAGCCGGTGCCCGCAGCCATCCTGGAGGAGTACCAGGAACTGGTGAGGGCGGTGCCGGGTCGGAGACGGGCCGGGAAGGAGGGATGACGGGGTGAGTGAGAACCTGGACGTGCACGCTCTGATGGGGACTCTCATCGAAAAGGGAAAGAAGACCGGTTCCCTCACCTACGGGGAAATCATGGACACCCTGGCCCGGGCCGATCTCACCCCTGACCAGATCGAGGAGGTGTACGACCGCCTGGCGCAGGAGCGCATCCAGGTGGTGGACGAGCAGCGGCCTGAGCCAGGGCAGGACGGCAAGGCACCCGCCCGGGCGCCGGAGGAAGACCTGGAGCTGCCCGAAGGCATCGCCCTGGACGATCCCGTGCGCATGTATCTGAAGGAAATCGGCCGGGTGTCCCTCCTCACGGCCGAAGAAGAGGTGGAGCTGGCCAAGCGCATCGAGCAGGGGGACGAAGAGGCCAAGCGCCGCCTGGCCGAGGCCAACCTGCGCCTGGTAGTGAGCATCGCCAAGAAGTATGTGGGGCGCGGCATGCTTTTCCTGGACCTCATCCAGGAAGGCAATCTGGGTCTGATCAAGGCGGTGGAGAAGTTCGACTACCGCAAGGGTTACAAGTTCTCCACCTACGCCACCTGGTGGATCAGGCAGGCCATCACCCGGGCCATCGCCGACCAGGCCCGCACCATCCGCATCCCCGTGCACATGGTCGAGACCATCAACAAGCTCATCCGGATTTCCCGGCAGCTCCTGCAGGAGCTGGGCAGGGAGCCCCTCCCCGAGGAACTGGCGGCCGAAATGGATATCCCCGTGGAGCGGGTGCGGGAAATCATGAAGATCGCCCAGGAGCCGGTTTCCCTGGAGACGCCCATCGGGGAAGAGGAAGACAGCCATCTGGGGGATTTCATCGAAGACGAGGACGCACCGGCCCCTGCCGATGCCGCCTCGTACCTGCTGCTGAGGGAGCAGCTGGGGGAGGTGCTCGATACCCTTACCCCCCGGGAGCGGGACGTCTTGCGCCTCCGCTTCGGCCTTGACGACGGGCGGCCCCGCACCCTGGAAGAAGTGGGTCAGATCTTCAAAGTGACCAGGGAGCGTATCCGCCAGATCGAAGCCAAGGCCCTGCGCAAGCTGCGTCACCCCAGCCGCAGCAAGAAGCTGAAGGACTTCCTCGAATAGCGTCACCGTTCGATTGTGAACTCCCAGGCGCACCAGAAGTCGACCGGGTGGGGATCGGGCGGGCACGCCACGCACCGGGTGCGGATGCGCGGGTCGATGGTGCGGGCGAACTCGGAGTACTCCAGGACACCCACGGACTTGCAGGGGAAATCGGGGAGCCCCTGCCGCTGCCGGGCAGCCTGCACGCGGCAGGTGCGCATGCGGAACACCACCCGGGTATCGGTTTGCTCGATAACGTCCTGCTCGTTTATGTAGGCGTAAAGCCTCTCCCCCAGCGCCCGCACCAGGGCGGGGATGCCGCCGCCGGGCTCCAGGCCCAGGCGGCGCACGATGCGCTGGGCTTCCAGCACGGTGAAGCGGGCCATGGCCTTCTCATCCAGCCTGATGGCCGCCTCCAGCCCGAACTCTTCTTCCACCGCCCGGAACCAGAGGCCGTCGTGGGCCAGCCACAGCTTGGCGGCATCTAGCAGCTTCTCCCCGCACTCCATTTCCCGGTCCCCCCTCCTCCGCCTCCCGGTGGAGCTGGCGGCGGTCGAATCGGGCACCGCGGGCGGCCCGGTATCACAGCAAAAGGCCCGGCCGCTCACAATCCCCTTGAGGCTCGACCCGGTCTGCCCGAACCGGGCGGTACCGCCGGCGACGCCCCTTACCTTTGCCAGGCCCGGCCGCGCCGGTGTCGCCCAGCGGTCGGCCGGTACGCCCCGGGGTGCCCGGGGCCATAGGGCGCCGGACGCGTTCCCGTGTCATCCTCCCCGCGGGCGGCGGTGAAGGTGCCGCCCTCAATGCGGATTGCCTTTCCCCGCACCAGAGCTTCGGCGATCTTGGCCCGCGCCGACACCAGGACCCTGCGGAAGGTGGTACGCGCTATGCCCATGCGGCCGGCCGCCTCTTCCTGCTCCAGGCCCTCGATGTCCTTGAGGCGGATGGCCTCCAGCTCGTCAACGGTGAGCTCGACTTCCTCGAGGAGCCGGAGGGGTATCCCGGCCGGCTTGAAGTAGGTGACTTCGGGGATGTGTTCTACCAACCTGGGGATGGGAGGCCTGGGCATGGCAGTTGCTCCTCCAAGGCGAATTGTGGGCGGCTTGCCTGCGTACCACCGCTACTTTATCATTTCGGTGAGCGCCGCGGAAGCCGGCAGGAGATGGCGGCGGGGGAGTCGAATTCGTAGCACATAAGTAACACTCGTGCTACCAGGGGGGTTGAGAACGGTGAGCCTGCGCAACCTGACCCGGGGGGCTCTTTTCGTGGCCCTGGGAATCCTGCTGCCCATTGCCTTTCACGCCGTGGGCCTGGGCAAGGTCTTCCTGCCCATGCACATTCCCGTGCTGCTGGCGGGTTTCTTTTGCAGCCCTTCCGTGGGCCTGCTGGCGGGGATGATCACGCCCCTGCTCAGCGCCGTGCTCACCGGGATGCCGCCTCTTGCTCCCCCGGTGGCCCAGGCCATGGTTTTCGAGCTGGGCATCTACGGCCTGCTCACCGGGTTCCTGTACGGAAGGATGCGCCTGGGCGAAAGAATTGCTAAACCTTGTGGCCAGCGGCCCGGCTGCCGCGCGTCGCTCGCCGTGACGACGGGCCGGTCGCCGCCGGGGTTTCACCGGCCGGTTTCCACTCGGGCGTCGCGGAGCCCTGCGGCGGGCGGACGCTCCGGGACATGGTCGCGATGGGTGGCGGGGGAGTGCAGGAAGAAGCTGCAACGGGAAGGGAACTGCGCCGGGCGGTATGGCGGCTGGCCTGGCCGGTGGTGGCCGAACAGGCCCTGGGCACGATCACCCAGGTAGTGGACATGGCCATGGTGGGTCATCTGAGCACCGAGGCCGTGACCGCCGTGGGACTCAGCTTTCAGCCCTTCTGGTTCGTGAGCTCCATATTCATGGGACTGGCGGTGGGTGCCACCGCGGTGGTAGCACGGTCGGTGGGGGCGGGGGATCGCCCCACGGCGGCCCGGGTCACCGGCCAGACGGTTACCGTCGCCATGGCCCTCGGGACCCTGGTGGCGGGAGCTGGGTTCTTGCTGGCGTCCCTCATCGCCATCTTCATGGGGGCGGCGCCGGACGTTGTCCCCCTGGGGGCGGCATACATCCGCGCGGTTATGCCCGGCATGCCCTTCTTCTTCGTCCTCACCGTGGTGGCCGGGTGCCTGCGTGGTGCCGGCGACACCCGCTCGCCCCTGTACGTGAACGCGGCCCTGAACGCCATCCACATCTTCTTCAACTGGGTATTCATATACGGGCACCTGGGCTGTCCGCCCCTGGGGGTGGTGGGAGCGGGGCTTTCCACCTCGCTGTCGCGCGGCCTGGGGGCGGTGGCCCTCATGGTGATGGTCATGGCGGGCAGGGCGGGTCTGCGCCTGGGCACCCGGGAGATGACCCGGCTGGACCTGGCCTTGATCTGGCGCGTCCTCCGGGTGGGGGTTCCCGCCGCCGCAGAGCGCGCCTTCACCAGCGGCGGCCAGCTGGCATACGCCCGCCAGGTGGCCAGCCTGGGTACCGTGGCGTATGCCGCCCACTCCCTCTCTCTGAACGCCGAGTCATTCTCGTACATGCCCGGGATGGGATTCGCCACTGCCGCCACCGCCCTGGTGGGACAGAACCTGGGCGCAGGCCGCCCCCGCGATGCGGAGAGGAGCGCCTATGTGGCGCTGTGGTTTGCCCTGGCCACCATGGGGGGGATGGCGGTGCTGTTCTTCTCCATCCCCGGTCTGTTCCTGCGCATATACACCCCCGATCCCCGCGTGATCGCCCTGGGCGTACCCCTGCTGCGGATAGTGGCCTTCACCCAGTTCCCGGAGGCGGTCGGGTTCGTCATCCCGGGCGCGTTGCGGGGGGCGGGGGACACCACGGTGGTGATGGGCTACACCCTGGTGGGGATGTGGGTCGTCCGCCTGGGTCTTACTTCCTTGCTGGTGTTCGGCCTGGGCATGGGGCTGCCGGGCGCCTGGCTGGCCATGCTGGCCGACTGGGTGGTGCGGTCGACCCTGTTCCTGCACCGTTTCCGTTCGGGGCGATGGAAGTCGGTGAGGGTTTGATCGGGGGCCGTGGCCGTGTCACAATGGGCGGGGACGCGCTGGCTGACTACCGGCCTGGCTGAATGCCATCCAGGCACGAGCTGTCGCGTCGCTATGAGCGGGGGTGGTGGGCTTGACCGCCCGGGACAGGGTATGGCTGGGCCTTGACGTGGGCGGCACCAAGGTGGCCGGTGCCCTGGTGGACGACCGGGGCCAGGTGCGGGAGCGCGTGGAGCTACCAACGCTGGCCGAGGGCGGCTTCGAGGTCTCTTTCGGGCAGGTGGCGGCGGTGGCCCGCTCGCTGGTGGAGTGCGCTGGCGGGCGGGGATGGCGGGTGGGCGGGGCGGGAGCCGGTTTTCCCGGTCCTCTTGACCCCCGGGCAGGGGTATTGCACAACCCGCCCAATCTCCCGGGGTGGGACGGGATGCGCGTGGGCGATTTCCTGGCCGACGAGCTGGGGCTCCCGGTGGTAGTGGAGAACGACGCCAACGCCGCTGCCCTGGGCGAGGCCCGCCACGGTGCCGGGCGGGGATTCTCCCTGGTGGTATACTTCACCCTGGGGACGGGCGTGGGCGGAGGAGTGGTGTGCGACGGCCGCATATTCTCCGGTGTGAGGGGAGCGGCCGCCGAGCTCGGTCACCTGGTGGTGCGCGCAGGGGGCGAGCCCTGCCGGTGCGGCGGGCGGGGATGCCTGGAGGCTTACGCCTCCGGGCCGGCCCTGGTGCGCCGGGCGCGGTCGGCCCTGACCGGAGAGGGTGCGGGTAGCCTGCTGGCCGGCGTTGCGCCCCTCACGGGGGAGGCGGTGGTGGAGGCGGTACGCCAAGGTGACCCAGTGGCGGTGCGGGCATGGGAAGAAACCATGGAGTACCTGGCGGCGGGGGTGGTGTCCGCCGTGCACGCCTTCAACCCTGACGTGGTGGTGGTAGGGGGAGGGCTGGCGGCCGCGGGTGACCTTCTCTTTGCGCCCCTGCGCCGCCTGGTACGGGAGCAGGGGATGCCCTATCTGGTGCGGGACCTGGAAATCAGGCCGGCCGCCCTGGGCCGGGACGCGGGCGTGGTGGGGGCGGCCGTGCTGGTGCGGGATCGCCTGGGGAGACACGGGGGGTGACACGGTGAAGGTCGTGGAGAAGCCGTGGGGACGCGAGACGTGGTGGGCCGTCACTCCCTCCTACGTGGGGAAGATCATCGAGGTCAGAGCGGGGCACAGCCTCAGCCTGCAGTATCACCGTGAGAAGCTGGAGAGCATGTACTTCCTGCGGGGAAGGGGACGCCTGCTGGTCGGTGATGAAGAAAAGGAAGTTGCGCCCGGCCTGGCGGTGACCATCCCTCCCGGGACCGTGCACCGCATCTGGGCGGAGGAGGACCTCCAGATCGTGGAGGTATCCACGCCCCAGGTGGAAGACGTGGTGAGGATCGAGGATGCATACGGCCGCACGGCGGACGCGGGCGAGCGCCCGCGTTGACGGCGGTGGTCCCTCGCCGGTCTGCGTGAGCCCGGAGGGCGGGCCGGGAAGGGGCGTGCTCGTCAGGCTGAGGCGGCCCGCTGAGCGGCCTGGGGCCGGTCTATGCAGAGGATGTGAAGTTCCGCGGGCCCGTGTACCCCGATGGTGAGCACGCGCTCTATATCGGCGGTGCGGCTGGGGCCGGTGATGAAGGCGGCGTAGGCCGGGGGTTGCCCGCGGCCCAAGATGTAGGGGAGAGCTTCCTCCAGGGTCCCCACGATGCGGTCGGCGGGCAGCACGGCCACATGTACGGGTGGCAGCATGCTGGCCAGCCGGAGCACGAGAGACGTGGCATCCTGGTACAGGCTCCCCGTCTCGGCCACGCCCAGGTCGGCTTCGGTCACCCCCAGGGCGGCCTGCTCCGCACCCTGAGCCGTATCCAGGAGCACCTCGGTGCCCTGCCCGGCGAGAGCGGCCACCAGATGCATTTCCCCGAGTAAGGGACCGTTTGCCACCAGGACCGGGGCCAGCTTCCGTTCCGCGACCATGCGGCACACGTACGCGCACGCTTCCCGCGGTCCCGGCAGGCGCTCCACGTGGGCCCCTGCCTGCTCCGCCCTCTGCCTGAAAAGCTCGAACAGCTCAGCGCCCGCCATTCCCATTCCCCCCCGAGTGCCCTGGCACCCACGGATGCTCCCGCTGGGAGGAGCGCGTAGCCGCCGCCCCTACCCCGCAGACCGGGTAGCCGCTGCGCTGTACTTTCGCGGTGGTCCGGATTCTCCCCTGCCAAGGGAGGCTCGGCCGGGAAAAACTGGCCGGGCAAACTTCTTATGGCCGGGTTGCCGCCGGGAAACAATAGATGCCGCGACAAGAGGCAGGGGGTGGGCTCCGTGCTGGGGTATCAGGAACTGATTCGCTTTCCGGGAAACCAGGCGCTGTTTGAAGCCATCGAAATGAGCGTCCTCGGCACCCTGTGCGGCCGCCCCCTGCACCTGCACGCCGAGGGGCTGCGAGGCACGGGGAAGACCACCATCCTGCGGGCGGCCCGGCAGGTCTTGCCCCCCATCCTGCGCATTGCCGGCTGCGTCTACAACTGCCATCCGGATCGGCCTCACTGTCCCGAGCACCGCGACCTGAGCCGGGAAGAGGTGGCGGCCCTGGGGACCGAGTGGACCGCCATGCCCTTCCTGGAGATCACCCACTCGGCCAAGCTGGGCACGGTGGTGGGCAGCATCGACCTGGGCCGGCTGACATCGCCCCGCGGTGCCCAGGCTGCCCTGCTGCCCGGCACCATCCCTCAGGCCCACCGGGGAATCATTTTCGTGGATGAGATCAACCGCCTGGCCGAGACCTCCCCCGAGCTGACTGACGTCCTGCTGGGGGTGATGGGTACCAAGCCGGGGCGGGTGCAGATCGAGGAGACGGGCCTGCCCGTGGTGTCGCTGGATGTCAACGCCTGCGTCTGGGCGGCCTCCAACCCGGACGAGGACCCTGGCCCCCTGGAAGACATCAGGCGGCAACTGGCCGACCGCTTTGACCTGGTGGTGAATATGGGACGTCCCGCTGCCCCGGAAGCGGTAAGGCGGGTCCTGGAGGCGTCGGACGCCTGGTTCCGGACAGGGAGCGTCCCGGGCGTATGCCCCAGGCCGGCCATCCCGGGTCTGCCCGACCTGGACCGCAACCGCACCCGGTGGAGCCACTTCATGCAGTGGATGCCCCAGGTGCTGGTTCCCGACAGCCTGCGGGGGCTGATCGCCTCGCTATACGTGGACTTCGGTTTCGAGAGCCTTCGGGCGGTGGAAGCCTGGCAGCTGGGTGCCCGCATTCACGCCTGCCTGGCCGGGCGCAAAGAGGCGGAAGTAGCCGATTTCCTGGCGGTGGCGCCCCTGGTGTTGCGGCATCGGGTGGACATGCCCACTCTCAGCGAGGTTATGGCCAGGCTCGATTCGCCCCGGGAACCAGGGGGGGGAGCGGCGGAGGCCCAGGTGCCCGCTGCCGCCCCCACCCAGGAGCGGGGCGATACCGGTCTCAGCCAGCTGTTCGCCCGCGCCCGCGAACGGCTGCAGGCATTGCTGGGGGGCGAGCCGGGCGGCGGGCCGGGCGGAAGGGGGGCCCGCGAGAGCAGGGCGGGTCCGGCAGGCACGGGAACGCGAGGTGGGGGAGGCGCATCTCCCATGACCGACCCCCTGCAGGCACCCATTGCTTCCCCGCCGGCGGTGGCTCGCCCCCTGGTGGAACTGCCCCTGGCCGCCTGGGTCAGGGAGGAGTAGAGCGTGTCCCTGCTCAGGGTGCGCTCGCTGGCGGATGCCGAGTTTCTGCGCCAGGCGGGTCTGGTGATGGCGGCAGCGCTGGAGGGGACGCGGGGGGTGCACCTCGGGGAAGCAGGGGTGGCTTCCCTGAAGATGCACACCGTGGACCCCCGTCGTCCTCAAGAGCTGCACGTGCTCACGGGTGCCGACGCCGGGCAGGTGTTCTACCACCGGCGACGTCCCGGCGAGGTGATCCACCTGGATGTGTTCCATCAGTTGGGGGCGGTGGATCACCGGGCGGTGGCCCGGGCCCTCGCCCGGGCGGTGGACGCCTGGGCGGCGACGCCCGGCCTGCCCTGGCCCCGGGAGTCTCCCGATCGGGCCCCCGGCCGCATCCTCGACTACGTGGACGTGCAGACGGCCACCGGCGGCGGGCGGTGCACGGGGAGCCTGAAGTACGGAAGGCGGGCATCGGTGCGCTATGCCCATTCCAACCACGTGCACATCGCCGCCCGGATCCCCCGCGAGATGATGGGCCTGCTCCTTTACTTCGTGGCGGCGGTGGAGGAGCAGGTGGGCCTGAGCGGCCTGGAGATTCGCCGGGTGGAGAAGGTGATATGCGATCCTCCCGCGCCGCCCGGCAGTCCCGACATCGATCTTTCTCCCTATCGTTCCCTGTCCGACTCCCTGTTGCGGGAGGAGATCCCGGGAGACCGGGCCTCACCCGAGGTGCAGGCCAGCCGGCAACTGGAGTCTGCCCTCGAGCTGGCCGAGGAACTGGGCGGGGTGGGGGACCTGCAGGAGGCGCTGGATGCCCTGGCCGGCGACGACGGGATGCGTTCTCTGGCGATGAAGCTGGCCGGCTCGCACCGCTCGGTGTCGCGCTTTCTCGACCTCCTCGAGCAGCGGGGTCTGATCCGCCGGGACGGGTGGAAGGTCACTCTCACGCCCACCGGGATGACCCTGCGACAGATGGTGCGGGAGCGGCGGCGAGAAATCGAGCTGGAGTTCCGCAAGTTGCTGCGGCGCATCCCCGCTCCCGTTCCCGCCCGCGCCCGGGTCAACCGCCGGCTGGAGGGTCGTCCCGAGCAGGGACGGGGACCGGCCATGCGGCCTGAACCGGTGGAAAAGGGGGAGTGGGCACGGGAGCTGGCCGTCACCGAGACGGTGGTGGAGTCGGTGCGCCGGGGGCTCCTGGCCCCGCCCCCCGAGGCCGTCAGGCCGTCGCGCATCGTCCTCAGGCCGGAGGACGTGCGGGTGTGGCGGCACCGGCCGGGCAATCCCATCGACATCTGCCTGCTCATCGACGCCTCGGCCAGTATGGCGGGGCGGCGGTTGCGGGCGGCCAAGTTCCTGGCTCAACACCTGGTACTGGCCACCCGGGACCGGGTGGCGGTGCTGGTGTTCCAGGAACGCCAGGTGGAGACCTATGTGCCCCTGTGCCGGAGTTACTGCCGGGTGGAGCACGGTCTTTCCCGCATTTCCGCCCTGGGGCTCACTCCCATGGCGGAGGGGATTATGGGGGCCCTGGAGTACCTGCGCCGGGCGCGGGCGCGCAACCCCGTCCTCCTGCTCATCTCGGACGGCATCCCCACCGTACCCAAGTGGACCCTCGACCCCCTGAGCGACGCTCTGGACGCCGCCAACCGCATACCCGCAGCCCGGGTGAACTTCGCCTGCATCGGTCTTGAGCCCAACCGGGCCTTCCTGGAGGGCCTGTGCCGGAGGGCCAACGGGCACCTGTACATCGTGGACGAACTGGAGAAGGAGGCCCTGGTGGCCATCGCCCACGCCGAGAGGCGCCGCGTGCGCGCCCTCACCGCCTGACCGACTGGCACGCTCCAGCGCCCGACCGCCGGGCGGGCCGTACTGCCTGACCGCACGAGGGCAGACGGGCGAGCAGGAATGCTGGCGCCGGGCGGCGAATGGCTTGCCAAAAATGTCCTGAGGGGGCGAGGGGCGTGACCTGGGCCTGGCTGGTGTGGTTTGTGGCCGCTGTCCTGATTGCCCTGTTTGCCGGCCAGAACACGGACCTGGTGGTGATCCGATTCCTGGGGTGGGAGTGGCGCACTTCGCAGGCGCTGGTGATCACCGGTGCTGCCGCGGCCGGCGTGCTCCTCACCGCCGTGAGCGCCCTGCCGCAGCGGGTGCGGGCGTATCTTCGCAGCTCGGACCTGCAGGGCCAGGTGCGCAGGTTGCAGGAAGAGAAGCGCCAGCTCAGCGAGCGGGTAACCGGGGCGGAGGAAGAAGCCCGCCAGCTGGCCGAAAAGCTCAAGAAAGCCGAAGAGGAAGGGCGCCGTCCGTCCGGCCAGGGCTCCGGGATAGGTTCGGGAACCGGTGACAGAGTGACGGAGGGGTCCGCACCCCCACCTGGCGCGGCCGAGCCGGGCGGCGGAAGATGACACTCTTCGCGGCGGTGGACTATAATCGAATATGAGGAGGCGACGGCTTGAGCCTGGCCGAACGGGCGGTACGCAGCGAATACACAGAAGAACTCCTCCGGGCGGCGGACAAGCTCTTCGGAGTGCTGGTCGAGAAGCTCAGCGCTTACTACCCGGGAGCGGATCCGCAACTGGTGGAGAAGGCGTACCGTTTTGCCCTGCGGGCCCACGAGGGACAGCGCCGCGCTTCGGGTGAGTGCTACATCTTCCATCCCCTCGCGGTGGCCCTGCTGCTCACCGAGCTGGAGATGGACCCGGTGGGCATTGCGGCTGCCCTCCTGCACGATGTGGCAGAAGACACCGGCGTCACCCTGGCCCAGATCGAGTCCCAGTTCGGCAAGCAGGTGGCCGGCCTGGTGGACGGAGTCACCAAGCTGGGCCGGCTGGGGTTTGCCTCGGCCCGGGAGGCCCAGGCCGAGAACCTGCGCAAGATGATCCTGGCCATGGCCCAGGACCTGCGTGTGGTGATCATCAAGCTGGCCGACCGGCTCCACAACATGCGCACCCTGGGCTACCTGCCTGCGGACAAGCAGCGCAAGATCGCGGACGAGACCCTGGAGATCTACGCACCC
This sequence comes from Bacillota bacterium, assembly GCA_030019365.1. Taxonomy (NCBI): domain Bacteria; kingdom Bacillati; phylum Bacillota; species Bacillota bacterium. The sequence continues at coordinate 563,440 of JASEFA010000001.1, read as the reverse complement.
CTGGCTCACCGGCTGGGGGTCTGGCGGTTCAAGTGGGAGCTGGAGGATCTGTCCTTCCGGTACCGGGATGCCGAGCGTTACCGGCAGCTGGTGGACCGGGTTGCCAAACGGCGCGAGGAGCGGGAGGCCCGGCTGGCACAGGTCATCGATCTATTGAAGGAGCGGCTGGAGGCCGCGCACATCAGGGCCGACGTCCAGGGGAGGGCCAAGCACCTGTGGAGCATCCACCGCAAGATGGTGGAGCAGGGCCGCGACCTGTCCGACATTTACGACCTCATCGCCGTGCGGGTGGTCGTGGACACCGTCCCCGACTGCTACGCCGCCCTGGGGGTCGTCCATTCCCTCTGGAAGCCGGTCTCGGCCCGCTTCAAGGACTTCATCTCCATGCCCAAGCCCAACATGTACCAGTCTCTGCACACCACGGTGATCGGGCCCGCGGGAGAGCCCTTTGAGGTGCAGATCCGCACCTGGGAGATGCACCGCACGGCTGAGTACGGGGTGGCCGCCCACTGGCGCTACAAGGAGGGTGGTCGGATCACCGATCGGCGGTTCGAGGAGAAGCTCTCCTGGTTACGCCAGCTGCTGGAGTGGTCCCGGGACGTGCGGGATGCCCAGGAGTTCATGGATTCCCTGCGCATCGACGTCTTCTCCGACCAGGTCTTCGTGTTCACCCCCAAAGGCGACGTGATCGATCTTCCGGCGGGAGCGACCCCGCTGGACTTCGCTTATCGGGTGCACACTGAAGTGGGCCACTCGTGCGTGGGGGCCAAAGTGAACGGGCGCATCGTCCCCCTCGACCACCCCCTGGAAAACGGCGACATCGTGGAGATCCTCACCTCGCGGCACAGCCGGGGCCCCAGTCCCGACTGGCTCCAGATGGTGAGGACTTCGGGAGCGCGCTCCAAGATCCGGGCCTGGTTCAAAAAGCAGCGCCGGGATGAGAACATCGCCGCCGGCCGCGAGACCCTGGACCGAGAGTTGCGGGCGCTGGGGCTGGACGCCCGGGAGGTTCGGCCCGCGTGGTTGGATGAGTTGGCCGGGGAACTGAACTTCCCCGCCGGGGACGACCTGCTGGCTGCGATCGGATACGGGGCGGTGAGCGCCCAGCGGGTGGCCACCCGCCTGGCGGAACGGCTGGGGCGACTGGCTCCTGAGGTGCCGGCGCCGGGTCCGACCGAGCCCAGTCGTACCAGCAGCCAGGGTGTGCTGGTCCGGGGCGTGGGAGACGTGCTGGTGCGTTTCTCACGCTGCTGCACTCCCATTCCCGGCGACCCCATCATCGGCTACGTGACGCGGGGTCGGGGTGTCTCCATCCACCGGCTGGACTGCCCCAACGTGCGGGCCCTGGCACGTGACTCCGGTCGGCTGGTGGAGGTGTCCTGGGACGCGGGCGCCGATGGCTGGTACCCGGTGGAGATGCAGGTGCGGGGCCTGGACCGGCCGGGGATGCTCTCGGAAGTCACTGCGGTGGTGGCAGACGCCCGGGCCAACATCCTGTCGGCCCGGGCCTGGGCCGACAAGGGCGGCCTGGCCCTGATAGACCTGGTCCTGCAGGTACACAACCTGCGGGAACTGGACGACCTGGCCCGGCGCATCCGCAAAATCAAGGACGTGGTTTCGGTGGACCGGGTGGTGCGAGAGTCCCGCACGCCCTGATGGCGGCCCCACCGCGCGGGAGGGTGCCGAGCCGGGGCGCGGGGCAGGAGGTGCACGTGTTTGCGGGCGGTGGTACAGCGCGTTAAGTGGGCGCGGGTGTCGGTGGAGGGCCGGCAACTCGCCCATACCGGACCGGGGTTCCTCGTCCTGCTGGGGGTGGGCCGGGGTGATGATGCCACGGCGGCGCGCCATCTGGCGGAGAAGGTGGCCACCCTGCGCGTGTTCGAGGACGGGGTGGGCAAGATGAACCTCGCTCTGGGGGACGTGGGGGGCGAGGTGCTGGCCGTTTCCCAGTTCACCCTTTATGCCGACTGTCGCAAGGGGAGGCGGCCGGGGTTCAGCGATGCTGCTCCCCCCGCAGAAGCACTTCCCCTCTTCGAGGAGTTCGTGGCGGATCTGCGCCGGAGGGGGGTACCGGTGCAGACGGGTGCTTTCGGAGAACATATGCTGGTGGAACTGGCCAACGACGGACCGGTGACCGTGCTCCTGGACAGCCACCCGCAACAGTCACGGGGGAGGTCGGTGGGTTGCTGTTAGAGACGCTGGCGGTAGGGTGGTTTGCGGCCAACTGCTACATAGTGGGCTGTCCCGTCACCCGCGAAGGCATGATCGTCGACCCCGGCGACGAAGCGGAGCGCATCCTGGAGGTAGTGGGGCAGATGAAGATCACGGTCCGATGCGTCGTCAACACCCACGGCCACGCCGACCACATCGGCGCCAACCGGGACATCAAGGAGGCCACCGGAGCACCCCTGCACATTCACCGCCTGGATGCCGCCCTGCTGGCAGACCCCGCTCGCAACCTCTCGGCCTGGGCGGGGGACCCCCTTCCTCCCGTCGCCCCCGGCCGGTTGCTGGAAGACGGTGACCTCGTCGAGGTGGGCCAGATGCGCTTCCGGGTCCTGCACACGCCGGGTCACACCCCGGGCGGCATCTGCCTGGCGGGCGAGGGGGCGGTGTTTTCCGGGGACACCCTGTTCGCCGGGTCCGTGGGGCGGACCGACTTTCCCGGAGGCTCCCATGTCACCCTGATCCGATCGATCAAGGAAAAGCTGCTGGTTCTCCCCGACGAGACGGTAGTGTATCCGGGACACGGCCCCGCCACCACCATTGGGGAGGAGAGGGCGGGTAACCCGTACCTGCAGTGAGGCCAATCGTGCCTGCAGTGAGGGCGGCCGCCCCGGCGGGCAGCTGAGGATGAAGGAGGTTAAGCGGGGGTGAAGGTCTACGTATCGGCGGATCTGGAAGGCATCAGCGGGATCGTGCACTGGGATGAGACGGGCAAGGAGGGGGGCGAGGACTACCAGCGGGCCCGGCGCCTCATGACCCGCGAGGTGAACGCGGCCGTGGAGGGGGCGCTCGAGGCCGGAGCTGCCGAGGTGGTGGTGAACGACTCTCATGGTAGCATGCGCAACTTACTCCTGGAGGAACTGCACCCGGCCGCGCGCCTGATCAGCGGCAGCCCCAAGCCCCTCTCCATGGTCCAGGGGCTGGACGGCGGCTTCCGGTGCGCCTTCTTCGTGGGGTACCATGCCCGCGCCGGGAGCCGGGGAGTCTTGAGCCACACCTACACCGGGAGCGTGGCCGAGTATCGGGTGAACGGACGGGTGATGGGTGAGACGGGGATGAATGCCGCGGTGGCGGGCGAGTATGGGGTACCGGTGGTGCTGGTGTCCGGTGATTCCACGGTGGTGGAGGAGGCCCGCGCCCTGCTCGGTCCCATAGAGACGGTGGCGGTGAAGGAGTACGTGGCCCGCAATGTTGCTGCCAGCCTGCCGCCCGAGAAGGTGCACGCCCTGCTCCGGGAAGCAGCCCGCCGCGCGGTCACCCGCGCGGGTGAGATCCCTCCCTTCCGCGTGGACCGGCCCGTGGAGCTTCACACCCGGTTCATCCACAGCGGCCTGGCCGATGCGGCCGAACTGATGCCGGGGGCCCTGCGTATCGACGACGTCACCGTGGGATACCGGGCACCCGATTTCCTCACCGCCTACCGCGCCGGCCGTGCCCTCATGGCCCTTGCCGCTCGTTGACAGCAGGTGGTGCCCAATTTAGAATGGGGCCATGGTGAGGGGGTGGCCAGGGCGGCCAGGGCTGCGATTCAGCGGCCCCGGGGTACCCAGGACGTGCTGCCGGGGGCCGTTTATGTGTGGGAGTATGTAGAACATGTCATCCGCCAGGTGTGCCGGTGTTACCACTACCTCGAGGTACGTACGCCTATCTTCGAGCACACCGAACTCTTCGAGCGCACGACGGGCGAGACCACCGACATCGTGGAAAAGCAGATGTACACCTTCCGCGACCGGGGCGGGCGCAGCCTCACCCTGCGCCCCGAGGGGACGGCTCCGGTGGCGCGGGCCTACCTGGAGGCGTCCGAGCGCCCTCTCTTGCCGTGGAAGGTTTTCTACCTGGGTCCCATGTTCCGCCACGAACGGCCTCAGGCGGGGCGATTCCGCCAGTTCGTGCAGTTCGGCGTGGAGGCCTTCGGTGCGGACGATCCCGCCCTGGACGGCGAGGTGATCGCCCTGGCTCGAGACCTGTTCGAGCGGCTGGGCCTGGAGGGGCTATCCGTCCACCTGAACAGTATCGGTTGCCCCCGTTGCCGCCCCTCCTACCGGGAGGCCCTGCTCTCCTACTTCCGGGGCCGGGAAGGCCTGTGTCCGGACTGCACCCGGCGGCTGGAGGTCAATCCCCTGCGGTTGCTGGACTGCAAAGAGCCCTCCTGCCGGGCCCTGGTGCGGGAGGCACCCCGGCCCACCGATTTCCTCTGCCCCGAATGCCGGCAGCACTTTGCCACCGTGCAGGAGTTCCTGGGCCGGATGGGTATCCCCTTCGTGCTCGATCCCACCCTGGTGCGCGGGCTGGACTACTACACCCGCACCGTGTTCGAGATCATGCACGGGGCCCTGGGAGCCCAAAGCACGGTGTGCGCCGGGGGCCGCTATGACGGCCTGGTGGAGCAGCTGGGGGGCGATCGCACCCCCGGGGTGGGCTTTGCCGCCGGACTGGAGCGGATCATCACCACCCTGGAGCTGGAGGGCAGACTGCCCGCGCCACCCGCAGAAGTGCAGGTGATGGTGGTGTACGCCGGCGACGCGGCCCGCCCGGTGGCCCTCGACCTCCTGTACCGGCTGCGCGGGGCGGGCTGGCAGGCCGACATCGACTACCTGGGCCGCAGCCTCCGGGCTCAGATGAAGCATGCCTCTCGCCTGGGTGCTCCCCTGGTGGCGATGGTGGGGGAGGACGAGGTGGCGTCGGGGGAGGTCACGGTGCGGGACATGCGCTCTGGCGACCAGGTGCGGGTTCCCGCCGGCAGCCTGGAGGCAGCCCTCAGGCGCTACCTGCCGGACCGGTGAAGAGGATCGGGGAGAGGTGGCAGGATTGCTACGGAGTCACTATTGCGGCGAGTTGCGGCCGCATCACGCCGGGCAGGAGGTTGCGGTGGCGGGGTGGATCAGGGCCGTCCGTGATCACGGGGGCCTGTTGTTCCTGGACCTGCGCGACCGTTCGGGGGTCGTCCAGGTAGTCTTCCACCCCGAGGGAGAAGAGGGGGGTGACCTCTTCCGGCGGGCCCAGGAGTTGCGGGCGGAGTACGTGGTGCTGGTGCGGGGGGAGGTCGGCATGCGGCCCCCCGGCCGGGCCAACCCTGCTCTCCCCACCGGCGAGGTGGAAGTGATTCCTTCCCGCCTGGAGGTGCTGGCTCCCTCCCTGGTGCCTCCCTTTGAGGTGGACGGTCGCGCCGAGCCGGACGAATCCCTGCGCCTGCGCTACCGGTATCTCGACCTGCGCCGGCCGGTCATGCTGGAGCGCCTCGGTTTCCGCCACCGGGCGGTGAAGGCCGTACGCGACTTCCTGGACTCCCGCGGTTTCTGGGAAGTGGAGACACCCGCCCTCACCAGATCCACTCCCGAGGGGGCGCGCGACTACCTGGTGCCGAGCCGGGTGCAGCCCGGGCATTTCTATGCCCTGCCCCAGTCGCCGCAACTGTTCAAGCAGCTCCTGATGATGGCCGGCGTGGACCGCTACTTTCAGATTGCCCGCTGCTTCCGGGACGAGGACCTGCGCGCCGACCGCCAGCCCGAGTTCACCCAGATCGACCTGGAGATGGCCTTTGCCGATGAGGGCGATGTGCTCACGGTGACCGAGGAGATGATGGCTCACCTGTTCCGCACCTGCCTGGACGTGGATCTGGAGTTGCCCTTCCCCCGCCTGAGCTGGGACGAGTCTATGGACCGCTTCGGCACGGACAAGCCCGACCTGCGCCTGCCCTGGGAGATCGCGGATCTCTCCGATCTGGCCACGCGCATCGGGTTCCGCATCTTCCGGGATGCCCTTGCCGAAGGGGGCACGGTCCGGGGCCTGCGCCTGCCCGGGATCACTCTCACCCGGCGCGAGATCGACGACCTCACCGGTGAGATCGCATCGCTCGGTGGCAAGGGGCTGGCCTGGCTCGCCTGGGAAGACGGGGGACAGGTACGCGGTTCCGTGGCCCGCTTCCTGGGGGAGGAGGCTCCCGCCTGGCGCGCACGCCTGGGCGCGGGCCCGGGGGACACGGTCCTGATCTTGGCGGGGCCGGTGCCGGTGGTGCGCAGGGTGCTGGGTTTCCTCCGCGCCCAGGTGGCCGAGGAGAAGGGGGCCACGCGGGAGCCGGGCTGGCGCTTCCTGTGGGTGACGGGCTTCCCCCTGCTGGAATGGAATGAGGAGGAGGGCAGGTGGCAGGCCGAGCACCATCCCTTCACCTCCCCCGTCGAGGAGCACCTCCCCTGGCTGGAGACCGATCCCGGGAAGGTACGGGCGCGCTGCTATGACCTGGTGCTCAACGGAGAGGAGCTGGGGTCGGGGTCCATCCGCATCCACCGGCGGGAACTGCAGGAGCGGGTATTCGGCGCCATGGACATCTCCGCGGAGGAAGCGCGCGAGCGTTTCGGCTTCCTGCTGGAGGCCTTCGGCTACGGGGCTCCCCCCCACGGTGGCATCGCCCTGGGGCTGGACCGCCTGCTCATGCTGATGGTGGGAGCCCCCAGCATGCGGGACGTCATCGCCTTTCCCAAGACGGCCCGGGCCTCCTGCCCGCTGACCGGTGCCCCCGCCCCTGTCAGCCCCGCCCAGCTGAACGAGCTTCACCTGCGCCTGCAAGCCCGCTGCACCCCGGGGCGCTGAGTCGGCCGGGGCGCGGCCATCGGACCGCCCATGCAGTGCGGCCGAGTATCGCCGTCTGACCTGCCGTTCTCTGGAGTGGCGGCCAGATTTTGGGACAACCCCCTTGTCAAAGGCGGCCGGGTGTGCTAAACTGCATTTGACAAAATAATAGGGCATCAGGTTCAGCCTGCCGTGCGCGCGGTCTCGCCGCGAAGTTTTGGGCCAACACCAAAACGAAGGGAGCCTGGTCTCTGGCTGTGGCTTGCATGCCCCCCGGTGGCGTAGGGCCGGTCCGGGGAAGCAAAAAGCAGACAGGAAGGCACCCACCTGCGGAGAGCGGGTTCAAAACGGCGCGAGATGCGGCACGGCGGGCCTTTTATCAAGACTTACCCTGTTAGAACTGCTCCTCAATACCCCGAGGGTCGAGGGGGGCGTGGGTATTTCTCAAAGACTCCCGCCCCATGCCCCCGTCATGCGGGAGGTAGCGGGCCGGGCCCATCGGGGGAGTGGACGAATAGCCCGGACGGGACCCTGCGTGCTCCCCGCGCCGCGCCTGCGCGCCGTGGCCGCGCACGTTGATCTGTTGGAGGGCGGAGACCTGTGGTAGAATAGGGCGTAGTTTGTCCGAGGAGGCGATCCGGTGTGGCCAAGCCTGTGGAGCTGACGGAGCAGAACTTTCCTCGCGAAGTGGGTGACTCCGAGCTGCCCGTGCTCGTTGATTTCTGGGCGCCGTGGTGCGGCCCCTGCCGCATGGTGGCCCCGGTGGTGGAGGAAGTGGCAGCGGAGTACGATGGCCGGCTGAGGGTCGGCAAGGTGAACGTGGATGAGAACCCCAACCTGGCCGGCCAGCACGGCGTCATGGCCATTCCCACCCTGATCCTCTTCAAGGACGGCCAGCCGGTCGACCGCATCGTGGGCTACGTCCCCAGGGCGGAACTGAAGAAAAAGCTGGACCCTCACATCTAGACGAGGGGTTTCGCGGGATAATCTGCGATGCTGGGGCAACTGCGGCCCGGGTGCCGTCCGCACGGTGCGGCGGGGCACCCGGGCCGGCGCGTGAAATGGCGGAAAGGGCAGGGCAGGGGCCATGCACGGGGCGAAGGACGCGGCTGACGCCGGCGCTGGCGGCAGCGTGAAGGTCGGGATGCGGTCGGGTGCCCGGGACAGGGCGAGTGGAGGAGGTGTGGGTGCCCAAGACAGGGTGAATGGGGCAGGTGCGGGTGCTCAGGACAGGGTGCGCAATGCCCGGCTCCGCGGCAGGCTCATGGCTCCCGACGAGGCCGCCCGCCTGGTGCCCGAGGCAGCGGTAGTGGGCGTGAGCGGGTTCGCGCGGGCGGGGAGCCCCAAGGAGGTACCCCGGGCCCTGGCGCGGCAGGCACGGGCGGGACACCCCCTCCGGCTCAGTGTGTGGTCGGGTGGCTCGGTGGGGGGCGAGATCGACGAGGAACTGGCCGGCGCGGGCGGCATCGCGCGACGCCTCCCCTACCAGTCCCTCGGTGCCATGCGCCGGCTCATCAACCGCGGCGATATCGCCTACCTGGATCAGCACCTGGGTGTGTGCGCGGAGATGGTGAGGGCCCGCCATCTCGGCAAGGTGGATGTGGCCCTGGTGGAAGCGTGTGCCATCCGCGAGGACGGGGCCATTGTGCCCACCTCCTCGGTGGGGAACGCTGCCCTGTACGCTGCGGTGGCCGACCGGGTCATCGTGGAGGTGAACCTCTGGCACCCGCCCGGGATGGAGGGGCTGCACGACATCTGGGGCTACTCCGGGCCCCCGGGGCGCGAACCCCTTCCCCTGGTGGAACCGCTGCAGCGCATCGGCGAGCCGGCCATCGCCGTGGACCCCGACCGCATCGCGGCCATCGTGGCGGCCCATCAGCCCGACCACCCCTACAGCTTCGAAGCACCCGATGACGCCTCCCGCCGCATCGGCCTGGATCTCCTTGACTTCCTGCGGGGAGAGGCGCGGGCGGGACGGTTGCCGCCCACGCTCCTGCCGCTCCAGACGGGGATCGGGAACCTGGGCAATGCCGTCTTGAGCGCCCTGGCCGAGTGGGAGCGGCCGGGGCTGGTCTTCTTCTCCGAGGTGTTGCAGGACGGCGTCCTCGACCTGATCGATGCCGGCATGGCCTGCGGTGCCTCCGGCACTTCGCTGGCCCTCTCGGCGGCCGGCCAGGAGCGCCTGTATCGCAACCTGGAGCGCTACCGGCGCCACCTGGTCCTGCGTCCCCAGGAGGTCTCCAACAGCGGCGAGGCCATCCGGCGCCTGGGTGTGATCGCCATCAACACGGCGGTGGAGGTGGACATTTACGGTCACGTCAACTCCACCCACGTGCTCGGGTCCCAGATGCTAAATGGCATCGGCGGGTCCGGCGACTTTTCGCGCAATGCTTTCCTGTCCATCTTCGTCAGTCCCTCCACGGCACGGGACGGAACGATCTCCTGTGTGGTGCCCATGGTCTCCCACGTGGACCACACCGAACACGAGGTGCACGTCCTGATCACCGAGCAGGGGGTGGCGGACCTGCGGGGTCTAAGTCCCCGGGAGAGGGCGCAGGCCATCATCTCATGCTGTGCCCACCCGGCCTATCGCCCCCTGCTGGAGGACTACTTCGCCCGCGCCCGCCGGCAGGGCGGGCATTCCCCTCACCTCCTGGCCGAGGCCCTCTCCTGGCACCTCCGCTACCAGAACACCGGCACCATGCTCCCCTAGCTGGCGCACCGCGTCATCATTGAGCCCTGGGTCGACCTGCAGGGCTGACGCGGCGTCACTCTTCCGGGCGTTTGACCCGGACGGTGCGGGCCCGCCTGGCACGCCGGCGCTTGCGCGGTACCCGTACCTCCAGGATACCGTCGCAGTAGCTGGCCACCGCCCCCGCGGGGTCCAGGTCGGCTCCCAGGGGGATGCGCCGGTAGTAGGTCCCACTGGGGCGCTCGCGCACCACCGGTTTGCGTTCGGGCTTCTCGGGGGACCGGATGGTAGCCTCGAGGACCAGTTCCCCGCCGTCCCAGGTGAGGTCCAGGGTGTCAAGGTCAATGCCGGGGACGTCGGTGATGATGACGTAGTCCCCGTCCTCCTGGTAAACGTCGGCCCGGGGCATCCACGTGCCGGGCTGGTACGCCCAGGAGGCTGGTGGCATGCCAGCCGGGGCGGGTAGGCCGCCGGGCGTGGGTATGCCCCCGGGAGCCGGCATACCGGCTGGTCCAGGGAAGCCGGGGCCGGGTACCCCGGCAGGCAGCACGCCGTACGCGCCTGCGTACGGGGGTGGGGAGGGATATGCAGCCGGCGGGCCGGGAGGGGGGACGGCCGGTGCGCTCGGGTAAGCCGAGGGTGGGTAGGCGGGCAGAGGGGGCGGAACGGGAGAGGAGGGACCGGGCGCAGGTGCGGCGAATGCTGGTCGCACGGGGAACTGTCGTCCGGCAGGCTCGCGCTCGCCCGTCTGTCCGCGCCTGGCCCTGTCGCGTTCCCGGTCGCTCATGGGGTTCCCTCCCGTCATGTTTGTGCCGCGGTGGGCTATCCGGAGAACCTGGCGGCAACTTCCCGGGTTATTGTCCCTGCACCAAACGTCCCCTTATGCGCAACCCAGGTCGAAGGAGGAATCGCCTTGCGGACCATTGACCTGCGCAGCGACACGGTGACCATCCCCACCCCTGCTATGCGGGAAGCCATGGCCCGGGCTGAGGTGGGCGATGACGTCTACGGGGAGGACCCCACCGTCATCCGGCTCGAGGAGATGGCCGCTGCGCGCATGGGCAAGGAGGCCGGCCTGCTATGCGCTTCGGGCACCATGGCCAACCAGGTGGCGGTGATGACCCACACGCGCCGGGGGGATGAGGTGATCCTGCAGGAAGAAGCACACATCTACTACTACGAGGCGGGGGCGCTGGCCGTGCTCTCGGGAGTCCAGCCGCGCCTGGTCAGGGGGCAGCGGGGCATGATGGACCCCGACGAGCTGGCCCGCGCCATCCGGCCCTCGAACATCCACTACCCGCCCCCCCGGCTCCTCTGCCTGGAGAATACCCACAACCGGGCCGGGGGCACGGTGATGACGCCCGCCCTCACCCGGGCCCTGGCCGACGTGGCCCGCGGGCGGGGGCTGGCCGTACACCTCGACGGGGCCCGCATATTCAACGCGGCGGTGTACGTCGGTTGCGATCCCCGGGAACTGGCGGCACCCGCCGACTCGGTCATGTTCTGCCTCTCCAAGGGGCTGGCGGCCCCTATCGGGTCGGTGATATGCGGGTCGCGGGAGTTCGTCGAGCGGGCGCGGCGTAACCGCAAGATCGTGGGCGGGGCCATGCGACAGGCGGGGGTGATCGCCGCCGCCGGGGTGGTGGCCCTGGAGACCATGGTGGACCGGCTGGCGGAGGACCACGTCCACGCCCGCCTGCTGGCCGACCTGCTCGCCGAAGATCCCCTTTTCCGGGTGGACAGGGAAACCGTGCAGACTAACATCGTGCTGTGCTGGCTCACCCGGGGAGACGCCTTTGAGTACGTTAGGCGGCTAGCCGCGCGCGGGGTGAAGGTGAATGCCACCGGGCCCGACCGCATCCGCCTGGTGACCCACAAGGACGTCTCCCGGGCCGACGTCGAAGAGGCGGCCGCCATCATGAAGGAAGAGGCCCGCCGCCTCCCCGGTTGACCGGGCCGGCGGTTCCCGGCGCGGGCGTATGGGATGACGCGCGGACGGTTGTGCAGGACCCGCGGCGGGGAGGGCCGTGAGGTCCCCGGCCGGAGTGGCCGGCGGCCAGGCTGGTGGTGGGGGAAGGGATGGACCTGTTCGAGCAGGCACGGGAAGAGAGGGCGAAGCGTGAGGCACCCCTGGCGGCGCGCATGAGACCCCGCACCCTGGACGAGATGGTGGGCCAGGAGCACATCCTGGGGCCCGGCACCTTACTGCGCCGGGCCATTGAGTCCGACCGTCTCTTCTCCAGCATCATCCTGTGGGGGTCGCCGGGGACGGGGAAGACCACCCTGGCCATGATCGTGGCCCGCACCACCCGGTCCCACTTCGAGACCCTCAGTGCGGTGCTGGCCGGGGTGGCGGACCTGCGCCGGGTGGTGGCCGAGGCCAAAGAGAGGCGTACCCTGTACGGCCAGCGCACCATCCTGCTGGTGGACGAGGTGCACCGCTGGAACAAAGCCCAGCAGGACGCCCTCCTTCCCCACGTGGAGGACGGGACGGTGGTGCTCATGGGGGCCACCACCGAAAACCCCTACTTCGAGGTGGTGCCCCCCTTGCTTTCGCGCTCCCGGGTGTTCCGCCTCCGCCCGCTGACCCCCGCCGAGACCGTCCTCATCCTGCGCCGTGCCCTGAGCGACCCCGAGCGCGGCTACGGGGGCAGGCCCATCGAAGCTACCGGTGAAGCCCTGGAGCACCTGGCCCGGGTGGCCGACGGCGACGCCCGCGCCGCCCTCAACGCCCTGGAACTGGCGGTGGAGTCGACGCCTGCCGGCGAGGACGGAGTGATCCGCATCGACCTGGGGGTGGCGCAGGAATCCATCCAGCAGCGGGCGCTGCGCTACTACCGGGGTGCTGACGAGCACTACGACACCATCAGCGCCTTCATCAAGTCCGTGCGCGGCTCCGATCCCCACGCCGCCCTCTACTGGCTGGCCAAGATGGTACACGCGGGGGAGGATCCCAGGTTCATCATGCGACGGCTGCTCATCCTGGCGGCGGAGGACATCGGCCTGGCCGACCCCATGGGCATCGTGGTGGCGGCTGCCTGCGCCAGGGCCCTGGAGTGGGTGGGGATGCCGGAGGCCCAGTATCACCTGGCCCAGGCCACCATCTACCTGGCCACCGCCCTCAAGAGCAACTCGGTGGGCGGCTACTTCGCGGCGCTGGCCAAAGTGCAGCAGCAGGGGGAACTGGAGGTTCCCGACCACCTCAAGGATGCGTCAAGGGACGGGGCCGCCCTGGGGCACGGCAAGGGATACCTGTATCCCCACGATTTCCCGGGCCACTTCGTGCCCCAGCAGTACCTTCCTCCCGGCCTGGAGGGTGCCACCTTCTACCGACCCGGCGACCAGGGTTTCGAGCGGGAGATAGGCCGCCGCCTGGCCGAGTGGGAGGCGGCCAGGGGCCGTCAGGGCCCCACCTCCAGCAGCCAGAACACGGTGCCGGGATCGCCCCCCAGGTCCCAGGGAACGTGATAGCGGTCGGCGGAATGGCTGTCCACGAGGGGTATTCCCCGATGATCTTTGCCTACTACCACCATGAGGTGCTCAATGGTACCCTTTTCTTCCACGGCGATGAGGTCGCCCGGGAGAAGCCGGTCCAGCGACGGCTCGACTTCTGCGATGGTGCCTCGGTGCAGGCACCTCACCCTGCCGGTCTGCAGCATGTAGCGCACGAAGGCGTTTGCCTGCACCCATGCCGGGGTGGGGTTCCCGTTCCGGTATGACCAGCCCGGGTGGGTGGGGAGCCCTCCGGCCTGGCCGTCGGCCAGGACCTGGGATACGAAGTTGGTGCAATCTCCTCCCAGGAAGGTGAAGTCGCGGTAGCGCTGGTTGTAACGGCCGCTGGTTCCCGGGACCGCCACGCCGCAGTAGCGGTCGGCATAGGCTACGGCCGCCTCCCGGTTGTAGGTCCCCTTAGGGCCGCCACCGTCTGCCCCGGTGCCCTCGGCCACGCCGGGAAGATGTTGCCACCGGAGGGTCACTTCCGAAATGCCCGAGGCGCGGCCGCTGCCGAAGGGATCCCAGTACCAGTCCCGCCGGATCAGCCACCGATCTCCCCGGCGGACCAGTTCCAGCCAGTGGATGGTCCGCACCCCCATGCGCTGGGAGGCCGGACCCTGCCCGTAAGCGTAGGTAAGGATGAGGTTGTAGCACACCGACGCCCAGGCGCGGTCCCCACTCACCCCGGCGTCGACCACCCGGGCGTGCCCCTCCGCCCCCGTCAGCCGTACACCTCGCGACGCCGCCCACCCGTGCACGCGGTTTATCTTGCGCTGCTCCTGCTGGAGAGCCCACTCGCCCGTCCGGCCGGTGCGGTCGTAGAAGGTGGAGCAGGTCTGCACGTCGGCGTCCAGGAGCCAGCGGGTTCGGGTCTCGAACAGTTCGGCCAACTCGTCCAGGAGCGTGGCCCTGTCTGCGACGGCAGGCATGGCCCGGCCGTAGGCGAAGAGCACCAGCACGCTGAGCACGGTCGCCGCACAGGTGACGACCACCCTGGAACTGGCCATGGGAGCATCACTCCGGTGCACGGTGCCGCCCCATGTATATGCAGCCGCGTGGGCTTCATACCGGCAACGATTAGCGGCGCCTGGCTTCGAGCCGGGACCGCGCCCCTAGCTTTCGAGGCGGCAGCGGGCCTCGTAGTAGCAGGCTCCCTCTCCGTCCTCGGAGACGGTGGCAGGCACCCGGGCGTTGATGCCGATGATACCGGGCACCCTGCCTCCCTGGTCGATGACCACCACCCCCGGTTTCATTTCCGGGTCTGGCACGAGGCGTACGCGCAGCCGTCCCAGGGGCGTGACGAGAAGGGCTTCCGTCTTTCCCCCGGGGAGGTGGGAGGGGTGGACCCGGGCCCCCGGGAGCGGACCGTCGCCGGCGCCGTCGTCAGCGGTGCCACAAACGTGGTCGGGGGATCGGGCGTGGGCATGGGAGTTTATGCGGTCGGGGGATTTGGGGGTTATGAGGTGCAGGGGATAATGGCCGGTGTCGCCCTCCCCCTCCCACCGGCGTCTGAGGTCCAGATAGCGCCGGAGGTCCTCGGGGCCCGGGAAGTGAAAGCGGCCGTCGGCGGTGGGGAACGCCCCCCTGGCGAAGGGCAAGTGCGGGTAAACCTGGCCCAGGTGACCCCCACCGTCCGCCACGATTGCTCCTCCCTGCTGCCGGAGGGATTCCAGGGTGACGCCGTAGCGTTGCAAGGGGGCCAGCGCCCGGCGCAGCCAGCCTTCCGGTCCGCCTTCCGCCAGGTATTCCCCCTCGCAACCCAGGCGGCGGGCGAGATCCGCGTAGATTTCGGGCTCCGGCCGGCATGCCGGTGGGGGTGGCACCAGGGCTGGCATGTGACCCACGCAGGGCGTGCCATAGGACCCGCGTACGTTCTCGAACTCGAGAAAGGACGCGGCGGGCAACACCAGGTCACATAGCTGGGCGGTTTCGCTCATGCGCACCTCCACCGCCACCTTGAACTCCACCCCGGCCAGGGCACGGGCGGTGGCACCCGAGTCGGGGGCCTGCTTGACGATGTTACTGGCCTGGAACCAGGCCACCCGGTAGGGAGGTCCGGCCAGCAGGTCGGCGGCCAGAGCCGGCTTCCGCACCGTGCGGTTCCCGGACGCTATGCCGCGCAACGGGGGCGGGTTGGCCCAGTCCAGCTGGAAGGGCGTGAGGCTGGCGGTGAAGAACGAAACGCCGCCCCCCGGGATTCCGTACTGCCCGGTGAGGGCGCCCAGCGCAGCCACGAAGGAGGCCGCAGTGGGGCCCCAGCGGTAGTGCTGCATCCCCATCCCCAACCAGATGGATGCCGGCTTCAGCGAGAGCAGGCCGCCCAGTTGCCGGACTTCTTCGGCTTCGAGGCCACAGGCCTGCGCCGCTTCTTCCACGGTGAGGGAGGATACCAGGCGCATGAACTCGTCTGCGCCGCGGGTATGGGAGTCCAGGAAGTGCTCGTCGAGGAGGCCCAGGTCGCAGAGCGCACGGCTTAGACCGAGAGCCAGGTACACGTCGGTGCCGGGCCGGATGCACAGGAAGAGGTCAGCCCTGCGGGCGGTGGCCGAAGGATATACGTCCACCACCGCCAACTGCGCCCCGCGACGGCGGGCTTCCTGCACGAAGCGCCAGAAGTGAGTGTTGGTGGCGGCCGGATTCCGTCCCCACAGGACAATGGCCCGGCTGTTCAGCACGTCCCCCGGCGGGTGAGAGAGGCAGGCGCCCGTCGTGCGTACCAGGCCCTTTTCTCCCGCGATGTCGCAGAGGCTGCCCGTGGTGACGGTCGCACCCAGCAGGCGAAACAGCCTCTGACCGGAGAAGCGCAGGATGCCGCAGTTGGCGTTGCCCAGGTCAAAGAGGATGCGCTCCGGCCCGGATCGAGCGGCCTCCTCCAGCTTGCGCGCGCACAGGTCCAGGGCGTCGTCCCAGGAAACTTCCCGCCAGTTGCTGCCGTCGCGCAGGAGGGGGTTTCTCAGGCGGGCGTCTGAGCGCAGGAAGGCCGGATAGCGGGCCAGCTTCCCGCAGATGGTCCCCCTGGAGAAGGGGTGCTCGGGGTCCCCGCGCAGGATTACCTCCCGGTACGTGGTGACGTCCCCGTCCAGGGGCACCGCCCCGCCGCCTCCGACCTCCGCCAGGGCCCCGCACGCGTCCCAGCAATCAAACGGACAGGTCGTCTTCCTCATCTGGCGCTCGTCCCCCTCCTGTTGCACCCCACGCTGGTTCAGTATAGCACATGCAGGGGAAACGTTTCCGGCCGCCGTGGCGTCCCTAGAAGGGGGTGCACCAGGTGTGGTCGCATGGCTGGGTAAGCTGGCCTGGCAGGGGGAGGGACGGCTCTGCCTTGCCCCGCCCCGCGGCGGTGCCCCGGTCGACGAGGTGACGGCATGGCAGGGGTAAGCGTGGTCACAGGCGCCTTCGGTTATACCGGTCGACACATCGCCCGGCATCTGCTCGATGCAGGCGAGCAGGTGGTGACGCTCACCGGTCACCCCGAACGGCCCAATCCCTTCGGGGACCGGCTGAAGGTGTTTCCTCTCGATTTCGGGCACCCCCAACGGCTGGTGGAAGCCATGGGCGGGGCGAGCACTCTGTACAACACTTACTGGATTCGTTTCGAGCGCGGCCCGGCCACCTTCGAGAGAACTGTGGCGAACAGCCGCACCCTATTCGCCACGGCGCGGGAGGCCGGGGTCAGGCGGGTGGTGCACATCAGCATCACCAATCCGTCGCAGGACTCGCCCCTTCCATACTTCCGCGGCAAGGCGCTGGTGGAACAGGCCCTGGTTGGGTCAGGGTTATCGTACGCCATCATCCGTCCCACCGTCGTCTTCGGCGAGGGCGACATCCTGATCAACAACATAGCCTGGCTAACGAGGAAGTTCCCCGTGTTTCCCCTGTTCGGGAGGGGGGACTACCGCCTGCAACCCGTATTCGTGGGAGACGTGGCCGAAATGGCTGTGCGGGCGGGGGGAAGCACCGCGGATACGGTGGTGGATGCAGCCGGCCCGGAAACCTTCACGTTCGAGGAGCTCGTGCGACTGGTGGCGCGGGCGGTGGGCAGCCGGGCCCGCCTAGTGCATCTGCCGCCTGCTGCTGGGTTTGTCCTGGGGAGTGTGGTCGGGTTGATGGTAGGCGACGTTCTCCTCACCCGTGACGAAATCTGCGGCCTCATGATGAACCTGCTGGTGTCGGACGGGCCGCCCGCCGGGCGGGTGCAGTTCACAGACTGGCTGGCGCAGCACGCCAGGCGGGTGGGTTTGCGGTATGCGTCCGAAGTGGCCCGCCACTACCGCTGAGGGGGTGACAGTGGTGCTAGGCAGTGGGTGGGCGGACAGCTCTCGGTTGACGGTTTATGCGATCCCTGGCTCAGGGGGTATGATGGCCCAGGCCGCGAGATAAGCCAGCGGGGCCAAGGGTCCGAACACGAAATATGGAAAGAGCCCAGCACAGGCGAGCGACGGTCACGTCCACGCTCAAATACTGGGCCATTCCTGCTGCGACCCCGCCCAACCATCGGTTCTCACGCGCTCTATACAGCTTTTTCATATCCACACCGTTCCTTGCTACGCGTTTTCCAGCACGATTGTATCCCTTCGCGCTACAGTACGGCAACCGCCCGGAGTACGGGCACCCGAGTGCGGCCGCCGGACAACGGGCAGCCTGACTGCGCGGGACCTAACTGTGGCTGGGGCAGTCTGCGGCTGGGGCGTGTGAGCGGCTGGGGCGTGTGAGCGGCTGGGGCGTTGACAGGGGGCCGGAGGCGGTGCTAAGATGGGGCGGAATCCTGAGTGATTCACTCGGGATTGCCCGGCGGGACCTGCTGTGGAAGCGGCTGCGGGAGAGCTTGCGGCGACGGGGCCGGGAGCCTGCCGGAAAGCCTGCGGGAGTGCTGGGAGGGCATGAAGCTTTCCACGAAAGGGAGATACGGGGTCAAGGCCATGTACGAGCTGGCGCGCACGGGTCGCGCCGGACCGCTACCCCTGCACGTGATCGCCCGCAGGCAGGGACTCTCCCAGCATTATCTCGAGCAACTGGTGGGCCCACTGCGGGAAGCGGGCCTGGTGCGCAGCGTACGGGGTGCTCAGGGGGGCTATGAGCTGGCACGCCCGCCCGAGGAGATTACCGTCGGTGACGTGGTGCGCATCCTGGAGGGCCCCATCGCCGTCACCGACTGCACCGTACCGGGCACCGGCATCGAGCAGTGCGGTCGCGCCGAGGGCTGTGTGGCGCGTGGCGTTTGGGAGCGTGTTTCCGAGAGCATTGCCCGGGTACTGGATTCCATCACCCTGGCCGACCTCTGCCGGGAGGCGGGCGAGCCTGCGGGGGATGCTGCGGGTGAGGCCGCCGGTGAGCGCGACGGGGAAGGGCGGGGCGGCTGCCCGGCCCGCGGGGCGTCAGAGAGGGTGGCCAGGGAGCGGGACGGGCCCGGTACAAACCGGCGGAGGAGGAAAGGGGAGGTCAGATGAGGCGCGTTTACCTGGATCATGCTGCCACCACACCCGTCCACCCGGAAGTGGTGGAAGTAATGAGACATTACATGCTGCAGGATTGGGGCAACCCATCCAGCATTCATTCCTTCGGGCGGGAGGCCCGCGCCGGCGTGGATGAGGCCCGCGCCAGGGTGGCTGCCCTCATCGGGGCCGACCCTGAAGAAATTGTCTTCACGGGCGGGGGCACGGAGGCGGACAACCTGGCCATCAAGGGTACGGCCTGGGAGTTGCGCAACAAGGGGGATCATATCATCACCTCGGCCGCGGAGCACCACGCCGTTCTGCACGCGGTGGAATGGCTGGAGAAGCAGGGGTTCCGCGCCACCTACCTCCCCGTGGACCAATACGGCATGGTGGACCCCAGGGACGTGGAGAGGGCCATCACCCCTTCGACCGTCCTGGTTTCCATCATGGCTGCCAATAACGAAGTGGGCACCGTGCAGCCGGTGGCCGAGATCGCGCGTATCTGCCAGGAGAAGGGGGTGCGCTTCCACACCGACGCCGTGCAGGCAGTGGGGCAGATCCCCGTCGACGTCCATGCCCGGGGTGTGGACTTGCTCTCGCTGTCGGCCCACAAGATTTACGGTCCCAAGGGGGTGGGGGCCCTGTACGTGCGCAGGGGTGTGCGCCTGACGCCCCTTCTGCACGGGGGTGCCCATGAGCGAAAGCGCCGGGCGGGCACGGAGGGGGTGCCGGGCATGGTGGGGCTGGGCAAGGCCGCCGAGCTGGCACGGCTGCACTTTGACGAGCGGGTGGAGCACTACCGGCGGGTGCGGGATCTCCTGTGGGAGCGCATCCAGGAGCGGGTGCCCGAGGTGCGGTTGAACGGGCACCCCTCGGAGAGGTTGCCCAACAACCTCAACGTCAGCGTGCTGTATGTGGAAGGGGAGTCCATGCTCCTGAACCTGGACATGAAGGGGATCGCCGCCTCCTCCGGGTCGGCGTGCACGTCGGGGTCGCTGGAGCCGTCGCACGTGCTCCTGGCCATGGGGATTCCCCACGAGGTGGCCCACGGCTCGCTGCGCATGACGGTGGGCACCGCCACCACGGAAGAGGACACCGCCTACGTGGCCGAGTCCCTGGGGGAGATCGTGGCGCGGCTGCGAGCCATGTCGCCTCTGTGGAATGCCCGCGTGCGGTAAGCCAGGGTGGGCATTCTGCAAGGTGAGTCCATTGGGGGGATCAGAGTGTACAGTCAGAAAGTGATGGAGCACTTCACCAAGCCACGCAATGTGGGAGAAATCGCCGACCCGGACGGCGTGGGCACGGTGGGCAACCCCGTGTGTGGCGACCTGATGAAGATCACCATCCGGGTGAAGGATAATCGTATAGAGGACATCAGGTTCCTCACCTTCGGGTGCGGGGCCGCCATCGCCACCTCGAGCATGGTGACGGAACTGGTGAAGGGCAAGACCCTGGAGGAGGCCATGCAGGTCACCAACCGGGCGGTGGCGGAGGCGCTTGATGGGCTGCCCCCCATCAAGATGCACTGCTCCAACCTGGCGGCCGACGCCCTGCACGAGGCCATCAAGGACTACCTGTCCCGCGGCAACGGGCAGAAGGCAGGCGGCGCGACGGAGTCCGATGGTGGGCATGCCCAAGACGAAGCCGACGGGCACGCGCACGACGAAGACGCGCCCGGAGGTCGGGAGGTCGATGAGCGGGGTGGAGCGGCCCGCTGACGGCAAGCGGGTACTCGCGGCCATGAGCGGCGGCGTCGACAGTTCGGTCGCCGCCGCTTTGCTGGTGGAGGCCGGCTTCTCCGTGGTGGGCATCACCATGAAGCTGCCCGGAGACGAGACCGGCGGAGAAGGGGTGTGCTGCTCCCTGGAAGCGGCCGAGGGTGCGCGTCAGGTGGCGGCCCGCCTGGGGATACCGCACTATGCCGTCGACCTGCGCGACGATTTCGAGCGGCTCGTCGTGGGTCCCTTCATCGCGGATTACATGCGGGGGCGCACGCCCAACCCGTGCGTGTTGTGCAACCGGGTGATCAAGCTGGGGGTCCTCTGGGATCGTGCCCGGGCCCTGGAATGCGACTTCGTGGCCACGGGCCACTACGCCCGTGTCCTCTGCGCCACCGGCCACGGTGGGGCAGCCGGGACCGCCGCCCGAACGGGGGCGCGCGCCACCCCCCCAGAGGGCCGCGGGCCGGGCGAAGAGTCGCGGCGGGGGCGGTACCTCCTGTGGCGGGCGCGCGATCGCCGGAAGGACCAGTCCTACGTGCTCTATCGCCTGGGCCAGCAAGAACTCGGGCGGCTGCTGCTGCCGCTCGGGCACCTGACGAAGGCGCGTGTGCGGGAGATGGCGCGCAGGCGCGGATTCCCCACCGCGGGGCGGCCCGAGAGCCAGGAGATCTGCTTCATTCCCGGGGGGGATTACCGGGAGTTCCTGCGAGAGCGGCTGGGCGACCGGGTTTTCGCCGCCGGTCCCATCGTCAGCAGGGAAGGAGAGGTGCTGGGAGAGCATCCCGGTTTGGCCTTCTTCACCGTAGGGCAGCGACGGGGCCTGGGCATCCGGCGGCCGGGGCCCTGGTACGTGGTGGAAATCCGGCCCGAGGAGAACGCGCTAGTGGTGGGCCGGCAGACGGATCTGCTGGGGTGTGCCCTGGAGGCCGAGGAGGCCCGTTTCATCCCCTTTGATTGGCCGCCCGGGCCCCTGCAGGTGGAGGCCCAGGTCAGGTACCGCGGCCCTGCCCTTCCCGCAGTGGTGACATCTCTCGGCGAGGGGCGGGTCCGCGTGGATTTCCGGGAGCCGCAGCGAGCCATCGCACCCGGCCAGGCCGTGGTGTTCTACCAGGGGGATCTCGTGGTCGGCGGCGCCACCATCGCCTGCACCCTCGGGGACTGATCGGCGACCGCCTCCGGCAGCGCGGGCGGTGGCGCGGGCCGGGGTGCAAGCGCACGACCCCTTTCCAAGAATGAAACTTTGTTCAGCACGGGATACTGATTGGTGAGGGTACGTCCCTCAAATGCTTTTGGGGAGGACGGACTGTGGACGTCGTTTGCCCCGTCTGCGGTGGCAGGGCCACCGGGAGGGTGGGCAGCGGGCAATACTACTGCTGGGACTGCTGCGTGGAGTTCTCCGCCGGCCGCCGGGGCCTGCAGGTCTACCGGGTGGAGGAGGACGGTACCCTTGTGCACCTCCGGCCGGAGGAAGTGCGGGAACTCACCGGTGTCCGGCGGTCAGGAGATCACCCGCGGGTTTCCTGAGCCTGCCGGTGGCCTCAGGCAGCGGGTGGGGCAAAGGAAGTGATGGTCGTGGGCAGTTTTTGGCGAGGTCTGCTGGCCGGATCCGTGCTGGGCATCGCAGCCGCGCTGTTCATGAGTCCGGAGACGCGCGCCACTTCGCGGCGCCGCCTCATCGACGTCGCCAGCGAAAACGCCCGGCGGGGCGCGCGGCGCGCGTGGAGAGGCATCAGGTCGCGTATCGTGCGCATGGTGGTGAGGTAAGAGGGCGCCGGAGGGCTCATCGGTACGTTACCGCCGGGGCACCGCGCGCGCCCGGGGACTCCTCGAGCGGCCTTTTGCCTGCGGCTGCGAAGTCGCGCACCGGGCATCTTCCTGCGACTGGAGGGTCCCGGGTCGGGCGGCTGCGCGACGCCAGAAGGGTGCTGGCCCTGGTGGGGTTCGGGCTGGCGACGGTGACCTTCCTCTACCTGGTAAGGCGCACATTGCCCCCATTCCTGGGGGCCCTGGCGCTGGTATACCTGCTCAACCCAGCCGTGACGTGGCTGCAAAGGAGGGGTTTGGGCCGCACCGCTGCCATAGCCGCTGTGTATGCGGGAGGGGTGGCAGCAACGGCGGGCTTCCTCCTCGTATACCTGCCCCGGTTGCTCGCGGAAATGGGGGTGGCCGCCTCGCAACTGCCGTTCTATGCCGAGCGCTTGAGCAGGTGGGGTTCCGATTTACAGGGGCACCTCGCCGCTCCCTGGTTGCCGGCGGCGATCCGGGCGGCGGTGAACGAGGTCCTCCTGGCGGCGCAGGGGGCGATGGTAAGTGACGCCCGCGAGATGGCACGTGGCGTGGTGGGTGCTGCCCCCGTGCTGGCCAGCCTGCTCCTGTCACCTTTCCTGGCCTACTTTCTCCTCCGCGATCTGGAGGCCATCAAGGCCTGGCTGTTCTGCCTGGTCCCCTGGCACCTCACGGAGAAGGGCTGGCGGGTGGTGGCGGAAGTGGACCGTGCCGTGGGCGGCTTCTTCCGGGGTCAGGTAGTCGTGGCCGGCCTGGTGGGAGTCCTGGTAGCGGCGGCCATGTTCCTCCTGGGTATGCCCTTCCCCCTGCTTCTGGGTCTGGTGGCGGGGGTGAGCGACCTCATCCCTTACTTTGGCCCCGTCCTGGGTGGGCTTCCGGCGGGATTGCTGGCTCTCACGAGAGGGCCGGTCATGGTGCTGAAGGTGGTGCTGGCGCTGGTACTTATCCAGCAACTGGAGGCCGGCTTCCTGTCCCCCCGTATGGTGGGCCAGCGGACCGGCCTCCATCCCGTGGTGGTGGCGGGCGCCGTCCTCTCGGGGGGCTATCTGGGCGGACTCACAGGGATGATTCTGGCCGTGCCCGTGGCAGGAGCGTTGCGACCACTGCTGTCCCTTGCCTACCAGCGCTGGGTCGACAATCCGCGGCCCTGACTTCCCCGGCGGGAGAGTGGCCGCCCGTTGGTGCGGGGGCGGACACCGCGCGTCCGTGAGACCCCCCATGATGGGGTCGAGCCGCGGACCCGTCGCGTGTGCGGACAGCGTTGGGCGCGGGGCGGGGGATCGTGGTGACAGGGGTCAAGGCGCATGATATTATCTTGCTGGTGAACGGCTGTTGGGCAGGATCATGGCGCTGGACGTGGGGAGCAAGACGATAGGGGTGGCGGTATCCGATCCGCTGGGCTGGACGGGTCAGGGCGTGGGGGTCATCCGCCGGCGGAATCGGGAAAAGGACCTGGGGGAGGTATTGCGACTGGTCCGGGAGTGGGATGTGAGCGAGGTGGTGGTCGGCCTGCCTCTGTCCCTGGACGGCAGCCGCGGTTCCCAGGCGGAGCGCGCGGAGGCATTCGCCCGCCGGCTGGCTGCCGTCATCGGGCTGCCCGTGCACCTGGAGGACGAGCGGCTCACCACCTGTCAGGCGGAGCGACTGCTGGTGGGTGCCGACCTCAGCCGGCGGCGGCGCCGGCAGGTCATCGACAAGACGGCCGCCGCTCTTATCCTGCAATCCTACCTCGACCGCCGGCGGGCGCGAGAGCCGGATGCCGGCCGCCCCCATCGGCTGGTGCCGGGCCAGGAGCTAGTGGAAGAGGGCGACCAGCAGGGGAGCGACGAAGATGGCCGGGAGCAGGTTCGCCACCCGGATGCGTTTGAGTTCGAGGAGCCCCAGGCCGATGGCGAAGATTAGCAGTCCCCCGGTGGCGGTCATCTCCGCCACCATGGCTGGGGTGAGGATGGCCTGGGCCCAGGCGGCCGCCAGGGTAATACCTCCCTGGTAGACCAGGACCACCAGGGCGGAGAATGTCACCCCCATGCCCAGGGACGAGGCGAAGGCCAGGGCGGCGAAGCCGTCCAGCATGGCCTTGATGGCCAGGGTACTGTAGTCGCCGGTGAGGCCGTCCTGGAGGGACCCCATGATGGTCATGGGGCCCACGCAGAACACCAGGGACGCGGTGACGAAGCCGCGCGCAAACCGCCCGCCCGTGGCCGTCCCTGAGCCGGGCGACACGCGGGCTTCCAGCCGCCCGGCCAGGCGGTTGAGCGCGGCTTCGATATCCAGCAATTCCCCCGCGATGCCGCCGAGCAGGAGGCTACCCAGCAGCAGCAGGACGTTGGAGGTCTCGAAGGCCATCTTCAACCCGATAAGGATCGTGGTCAGCCCCAGGGCGTCCATGACCGTGCTGCGCACCCGGGTGGGGAGGCGGTTGCCCAGCAGTGTGCCCAGGGTGCCTCCTGCGATTACAGTAGCCGCGTTGATGAGCGTTCCTGTCACCGCTTCCATTCCTCCAGAAAGAACGCGTTCTCTGGTAAGGCCGGGGCCTGTGGGCGCGGCGTACAGCACCTCGCCGCCGCTGTGGCTGGCGGCGCCGGTACCGGTACGCTCAGTCGACAGCGTGCGGTGCCGGGGCGGGCGTGCCCGCGTGGCGGCGGTCGATTGCCCGCACCAGGGCCAGGCTGTACCGGGCCACCCGCCGCAGGGTTTCCGGTTCGATGTTCTCCGCGGTGTCGCTGGGCCAGTGGTAGTTCTTGATGAGGCCGCGCTCGCCCAGGGTGAACAGGGCCAGGGCCCGCAGCCCGCGCATCAGCGCGGGGGTGGCATCGGTGTAACCGAGGCCGAACCTGGTGCCCCGGATCCCCCAATCTGGATAGGCCCCGGCCACCTCGGCCGCCAGGGCCACCAGGTCCGGGGCCATGGGCAGGTAACCCATGATGCCCTCGCCCGTCAGGTAGCGGATGTGCCCGGCGCCCACCGAGTCGAACACCAGGATGTCGGCACCCCGCAACTCGCCCAGGTGAGCCCGCACGAAGCGATCCATGCCCGCCGCGTATCCCACTTCCTCGCAGCCGGTTACCGCGCACCAGAGCTCGGTGTGCTCAAGCGGCTCGGCCGCCACCGCCTCGCCCACCCAGAGGGCGGCCGCCACCCCGGAGGCGTTGTCGTTGGCGCCGGGGATGTAATTGCAGAAGAGTTCGCGGTGCAGGAGGACGTAGCCCCCGTAAAGGGCGACGGCCGCCAGGGGCAACGTGAGCAGACGCCAGCACAGGGGGCCCGGCGGTACTCGCAGGGCGGTGAGCAGGCCGAAGAGCAGCAGGCCGCCGGCGGTGACCATGTTCAGGATGTGGTTGAGCCGGAAGAGGTGGAGCCGGGCGGGGTGGTAGAAGAGGGCGGAACGCGTGCTATCCACATGGGCCGCCAGCACCACCCGGTGACGCGCCTCGCCGCGCGGCTTCACCACGCCCAGGATGTTCTGGCTGGGCCGTCCCGGAAAGAGCCGGCCCACCTCAAAGGAGCCCCGCGCCAGTCCCACGAAGGTGGCGAACCCGGCCGCCGCCGCGGCCACCGCCGCCCACGGCCACAACCAGACCAGGGTGGCGCTGGCCACCAGGAGCACGGCCACCAGTCCCCAGGGCCAGCTGAGGGTGGGGCACGAGGAGAAGGGTTCTACCGTGACGGCGTGGGCCCAGCGCTCCATTTCGCGGCGCGCGTACCCCGCGCCCCGGCGCTCTCCCTCCGTGGTGGCTCCCCGCGGCCCGATCTTCGCTGCCAGTTCCTGAACATGCTCCACCGGGTCCCGCATCCCCACTCCCCCCGTCGTGCTGCTTTTCCGCCATTGTATCCTGCAGCGGCCCCCGCGGCCAACCCCCCCCGCCCTGCGAGACGAGCGGAATCGCGGACCTGTTGTAGCTCGTCAGCGCTATGCGGTCTGGTTGACAGGAGTTTGCGCGTCCCGTACAATCAGGGACAAAGCGATGACGGGGCCGAGTAGGCCGCCCTGCCGCCCAGAGAGGAAGCCCATGGCTGCGAGGTTTCCCGGGTAAGCGGTCGAACGCCTCCCCCGAGCTCCGGTGCCGAAAGTCCTACCGGCGACGCGTGGGACAGGGGACGAGTAGGCGCCGGCGGTGGTCGCCGTTAGGCGCAGGGGTGCCGGCCGAGGGCAGGCGCGCGAGCCAGCGTGAGCGTGTTTGCCGGTCGAGCACGCCGAGGCCGCCGCGGCGACGCGGCGGTGAACAGGGTGGTACCGCGAACGATCCCTCGCCCCTGCGGGCGGGGGATCATCTTTTGCTGCCGCCGGGTTGGCGGTCGCTCCTGCCGCCGCGACGACGCGCTCACCGGTGGGCGAGAGAACGTTGCGGCAGGCGACGCGGCGGCGAGGAGCAGCCCGAGGCGGGCGGTCGAGGTGAGGAGGAGAATCACGATGACGGGAACGGTGACGGGAAAGGAATTGAGACGGAAGTTCCTGGAGTTCTTCGCCGAGCGGGATCACCTGGTGCTGGACAGCGCCCCGCTGGTCCCCAGGGACGATCCCACCCTGCTGTGGATCAACGCCGGGGTCGCGCCGCTCAAGCCCTACTTCGCGGGCAAGGCGGAGCCGCCGCGCCACCGGCTGGCCTCCAGTCAGCTCTCCCTGCGTACCAGCGACATCGAGAATGTGGGGCACACGCCGCGGCACCACACCCTGTTCGAGATGCTGGGGAACTTCTCTATCGGGGACTACTTCAAGCGCGAGGCCATCGTGTGGGGATGGGAGTATCTGACGGGCGTGCTCGGGCTGCCAGCGGAGGACCTGTGGGCGAGCGTCCATCCCACCGACGACGAGGCACGCCAGATCTGGATGCGCGACGTGGGCCTGCCCCCGGAGAAGGTGGTGGACGACGAGACCAACTTCTGGGACATCGGGCCCGGGCCGTGCGGGCCCTGTTCGGAGATCTACATCGATCGCGGTCCCGCCTTCGGCTGCGGATCGCCCGATTGCCGCCCCGGGTGCGAGTGTTCCCGCTACCTGGAACTGTGGAACCTGGTGTTCAGCCAGTTCAACCACCTGGAGAGCGGCGAGCACGTTCCCCTGCCGCGCAAGAACATCGACACGGGGATGGGCCTGGAGCGCATCGCCTCGGTGATGCAGGGGGTCGACTCCAACTTTGAGTGTGACCTCCTCTTCCCCCTGGTGAGTGAAGCTGCCCGCCTTTCCGGTAAGCGGTACGGGGCGCGGGAGGCGGACGACGTTGCCATGCGGGTGATCGCCGACCACCTGCGGGCCATCACCTTCGCGGTGGCCGAGGGGGTGCTTCCCTCCAACGAGGGCAGGGGATACGTGATCAGGCGGCTTCTGCGCCGGGCAGTGCGCTACGGGGAGTCCCTGGGCATCGGGGAGGCCTTCCTGCACCGGCTGGTGCCCGTGGCGGTGGACATCATGGGTGACCCCTACACCCACCTGCGGGCGGCCGCCCCTCAGGTGGCCGGGGTCATGCGGGCCGAGGAGGAGCGTTTCCGTCAGACCCTGGCGGAGGGGACGGAGCGTGCCCTGGAGCTGGTGGCGGCGGCCCGAGAGAAGGGCCTTGACCGCCTCCCCGGGCGTGATGCCTTCCTGCTGTATGACACCTACGGGTTCCCGCTCGACCTCACCGCGGACATTGCTGCCGAGCAGGGCCTTGGCCTGGACCGGGAAGGATTCGAGCAGGCCATGGAGGGGCAGCGGGAGAGGGCCCGGGCGGCGCGGGCGGTGGAGGGCTGGGACATCGGCTCGCCCCTTGACATGCTTCTCGCCCAGTACCCCGAAACCGATTTCGTAGGCTACGACCGGTTGGACGACGAAGCGGTGGTTCTCGCACTGCTCCCGGCGGGCGGGGGCCCCCACGACGGGGGCCCCACCGGGGTGGGCGAGGACGCCCCCCACGAGGGTGCCGGCCGTCAGGTGCCCGGGGAGGCCGGCACCGGGGTGCCTTCCGGGGAGGACAGGTTGCACGGTGAGGTGCGGGCGGGGGGACGGGCCCGTGTGTTGGTGGACCGCACCCCCTTTTACGCCGAGGCGGGGGGGCAGGTGTCCGACGCGGGGGAAATCACCCACGGCGCCCTGTCAGCACGCGTACTGGACGCGCAGCGGACGCCGGGTGGGCGTATCCTCCACCTGGTGGAGGTGGACCGCGGTACCCTGCGGGTGGGGGACCGGGTGAGGGCACGGGTGGACGGCGACCGCCGCCTGGACATTGCCCGCCACCACACCGCCACCCACCTCCTGCACCGCGCCCTGCGGGAGGTGCTGGGGAGTCACGCCACCCAGGCGGGGTCGCTGGTGGCGCCGGACCGGCTGCGCTTCGACTTTGTGCACTACCAGGCACCCTCGCCGTCGGAGTTGCGCCAGGTGGAGGACCTGGTGAACGAGCAGATAATGGCCGACCTGCCCGTGGAGGCGCTGTATACCTCGCGGGATGAGGCCACGCGCATGGGGGCCGTGGCCCTCTTCGGGGAGAAGTACGGGGAGGTCGTGCGGGTGGTGCGGATGGGGGAATTCAGCCTGGAACTGTGCGGCGGCACCCACCTCCGCACCACCGGGCAGGTGGGTATGTTTCGCCTGACCTCATCCTCGGCGGTAGCGGCCGGGGTGCGGCGGGTGGAGGCGGTGGCGGGGCGGGTGGCCCTGGCCTGGGTCCGTCGCCAGGAGGAGCTGCTCGCGCAGGCGGCGGAGCCCCTCGGAGTCGCACCCCAGGAACTTCCCGCCCGGGTGGCCGAGCTCCGGGAAGAGCTGGCCGCGGCTGGGCGGCGGCTGGAGTCGCTGCAGGCTTCCCTGCTGGGCCGGGAGGCCAGGTTGCTGGCCGCCACCGCCACCGAGGTGGAGGGGATCAAGGTGGTGGCCGCCCGCTGTCCGCTGCCCGACCGGGGGGCCATGCGCACGCTGGGGGACGCCGTAAGAGACAGCCTGGGGTCGGGAGTGGTGGTGCTGGCGGCCGAGCAGGGAGGCCGCGCCCACCTGCTGGCCATGGTGTCCCCCGACCTGGTGGGGCGCGGGCTCCACGCCGACCGGCTGATCAAGGCCCTGGCACCCCTGGTGGGCGGGGGCGGCGGGGGGAAACCACACATGGCCGAGGCCGGCGGGCGCGACCCGGCCGGCATCGGGGACGCCCTGGCCCGCGTCGCTGCCGAGGTGCGGTCCCAGCGCAAATCACGGCGCGGCGAAGGAGGAATCCTGACACCGACGTCGTATATGGCTTAGTCAAAAGCAGCAAACGTCGTCGCAGGAAGGATACCTAGGGTTCCGCATCCGGCATCGGGCCCGGGTGGTCAGCGACCGAGCGGTATCGGCCCGGAAAGAGGGGCCAGGAGGCGCCTTCCCGGGTACACCGTGGGTACAAAAGACCCGAGCGGCAGGTTCCTGGTCGGAAGGAGACTTGCCTCTTCGGGTCTTTTTGTATTGGGGGGCCTGCCAGCGATTCAGGAGGGGTGTCTGGTGGAAAGACGTGTGCTCATCTTTGATACCACGCTGCGCGATGGCGAGCAGTCGCCGGGTGTGAGCCTGACCCCGGCGGAGAAGCTGGAGATCGCCCGCCAACTGGCCCGCCTGCGGGTGGACGTGATCGAGGCCGGCTTCCCGGTAGCCTCCCCGGGGGACTTCGAGGCGGTGACCGCCATCGCCCGGGAGGTCAGGGGTCCCGTCATCTGCGCCCTGGCCCGCGCCAACCCGGTGGACATCGACCGGGCGGCCGCGGCCCTGGCGGGGGCGGAACGCAAGCGGATTCATACGTTCATTGCCTCGTCGGATGTGCACATGAAGTACAAGCTGCGCAAGGAGCCCCGCGAGGTGCTGGAGGCGGCGGTGGCGGCGGTGAAGAGGGCCCGCCAGTACACGGAGGACGTGGAGTTCTCGGCCGAAGACGCCACCCGGAGCCGCCCCGAGTTCCTGTGCACCCTCTTCCGTGCTGCCATTGACGCGGGGGCCACCACCATCAACGTGCCCGACACGGTGGGGTACACCACCCCCCGGGAGTTCGCGGAGTTGATCCGCTTCCTGCGCGAGAACGTGCCCGGCATCGACGGCGTGGTCATATCGGTCCACTGCCACGACGACCTGGGCCTGGCGGTGGCCAATTCGCTGGCCGCGGTGGAGGCGGGCGCGGGCCAGGTGGAGTGCGCCGTGAACGGCATCGGGGAGCGGGCCGGGAACGCCTCGCTGGAAGAGGTGGTTATGGCGCTCAAGGTGAGGCAGGATGCCCTGGGGGCCTCGCCCGCGATCGCCACCGAGCAGATCTACCGGACCAGCCGCCTGGTGGCCACCCTCACGGGGATGCCGGTCCCGCCCAACAAGGCGGTGGTGGGCGCCAACGCCTTCGCCCACGAGTCGGGCATCCACCAGGACGGGGTTCTGAAGGAAAGGACTACTTACGAAATCATCCGGCCCGAGGACGTGGGCGTCCCCGCTGGCCGCCTGGTGCTGGGGAAGCACTCCGGTCGCCACGCCTTCCGGGAGCGCCTGCTGGCCCTGGGGTACCAGTTGCGGGAGGAGGACGTGGAGAAGGCGTTCGCCCGCTTCAAGGAGATGGCCGACCGCAAGAAGGACATCTCCGACCGCGACCTGGAGGCCCTGGTGGAAAACGAGGTGCTCAAGGAACCGGAAGTGTGGAGCCTCGATTGCTTTCAGGTGTCTACGGGGAACCGCTCCCTCCCCACGGCCACCGTTTCCCTGGTGAAGAACGGCCAGGTGGTGCAGGAGGCCGCCTGCGGGGACGGCCCCGTCGATGCCCTGCTGCGGGCGGTCGAGCGGGCGGTGGGAGCCGACTTCCACCTGCTGGAGTTCTCGCTGAAAGCGGTAACCGGGGGCAAGGACGCCCTGGGTGAGGCGGCCGTGCGCGTGGAGCGCGACGGGGCCGTCTACTCCGGCCGCGGTGTGAGCACCGACGTGCTGGAGGCCAGCGTGCGCGCCTACCTGCAAGCGGTGAACCGCTGGCTGAGCGGGATGCCCGTGGGACGGCAGGTGGCCGCGGCGGGGGTGG
The DNA here is from genome assembly GCA_030019365.1 of Bacillota bacterium. Classification (NCBI taxonomy): domain Bacteria; kingdom Bacillati; phylum Bacillota; species Bacillota bacterium. The sequence continues at coordinate 532,542 of JASEFA010000001.1, read as the reverse complement.
ACTGATGGCGAGGCCGATGACGGCGGCGGAGAAGATCCTGGCCGCCCATGCCGGGAGGCAGCAGGTGGAGCCCGGCCAGACGGTGTGGGCGCGGGTGGACTGGTGCCTGGCCAACGACATCACCGCTCCCCTGGCCATCGAACAGATGCGGGCCATGGGCTGTGACCGGGTGTTCGACTCCGGGCGCGTAGTCCTGGTACCTGACCATTTCGTGCCGGCGAAGGATATCGCCTCGGCGGCCCAGGCGCGGGTGATGCGGGATTTCGCCCGCGAGCAGGGCATAGTGCACTACTACGAAGTGGGCCGTATGGGGGTCGAGCACGCCCTGCTTCCGGAGCTGGGCATCCTGCGACCGGGAGACCTGCTGGTGGGGGCCGACTCCCACACCTGTACCTGCGGCGCCCTGGGGGTGTTCGCCACCGGGGTGGGGTCCACCGACCTGGCCTGCGCCATGGCGCTGGGGGAACTTTGGTTCCGGGTCCCGGCCACCGTGCGGGTGGAGTTCGGGGGGCGCCTGCCCCCGTGGGTGGGGGGCAAGGACCTGGCCCTGTTCCTGCTCTCTCAACTGGGGACGGAGGGCGCCAACTACGTGGCCCTGGAGTTCACGGGTGAGGCCATAGCGGAGCTGCCGCTCGACGGGCGCCTGACCCTGAGCAACATGGCGGTCGAGGCGGGGGCGAAGGCCGGGCTCGTCCCGGCGGATGCATGGCAGAGCGATGGGGAGGCAGCGGTGGCAGCCCACTACGCGTGGGATGTTTCGCGCCTCGAGCCGCAGGTGGCCCGTCCCTTTTCGCCGGCCGATGCCGTGCCCGTTCGGGAAGTGGGCGGGACACCGGTGGACCAGGTGGTGATAGGTTCCTGCACCAACGGCCGCCTTTCTGACCTGGCGGTGGCCGCCCGGATTCTGGCCGGTCGAAAGGTCCATCCGCAGGTCAGGTTGATCGTCATCCCCGCCACCCAGGACGTCCACCGGCGTGCCCTGAAGGCGGGATTCATCGAAGCTTTCCTGGAGGCGGGAGCCGCGGTCTCCACCCCCACCTGCGGGCCCTGCCTGGGCGGGTATATGGGGGTGCTGGCCGAGGGTGAGGTTTGCCTGGCCACCACCAACCGGAACTTCCGGGGACGCATGGGTCACCCGGAGAGCCGGGTGTACCTGGCGGGCCCGGCAGTGGCGGCGGCGACGGCAGTGGCGGGGTGCATCGCGCACCCGGAGGAGGTGATCGGGGGTGGCCCGCATCGCGGGTAGGGCATGGAAGTTCGGGGATGACGTGGACACCGACGTCATTATCCCGGCCCGCTATCTCTACACCCACGATCCCCGGATGCTGGCGGCCCACTGCCTGGAGGTGGCCGATCCCCAGTTTCCCGGCGGGGTGCGTCCCGGGGACGTGGTGGTGGCGGGGAGGAACTTCGGATGCGGCAGTTCGCGGGAGCATGCGCCCCGGGCCCTGCAGGCATGTGGGGTGGCGGCGGTCGTAGCGGCATCCTATGCCCGTATCTTCTTCCGCAACGCCGTCAACCTGGGCCTGCTCCTGGTGGAGTCTGCGGAGGCGGTGGACCGCGTGCAACCCGGCGAGACGATCGAGATCGACGGGGAGAAGGGTCTCCTGCGGCTGTCGTCGGGTGAGACCATCCCAGTGAGGTTTCCGGCCGGGGCGGCCGCGGAGGTACAGGGGGCGGGAGGCCTGGTGGCATACGTCAGGAAGCGCCTGGCGGCCCGGGCCGGCCCCGCAGGAGGAACCGGTGCCGAAGGGGCTATGCAGCATGAGTGAGGCCGAAGGCAGGGGTTCGCCACAGGGTTGCCGGGCCGAAGGTAGGAGTCCGGCGCGGGGCGGCCAGGCCGAAGGCGACTCTGCCGCGCGGGCGCTCGTGGTGGCGGTGCTGCCCGGAGACGGCATCGGACCCGAGGTGACCGCTCAGGCGGTGAAGGCCCTGGAGGCGGCAGCGGCGGTGGAGGGTCTGACTGTGAGGTGCCGACACCTGCCCGTGGGCGGGACCGCCATCGAGGAGGCGGGCGAACCCCTGCCCGACGAGGTGTTGCGGGCCTGCCGGCAGGCGGATGCCGTGCTGCTGGGGGCGGTGGGTGGTCCCCGCTGGGACGGCCTTCCCGCCGTACGGCGACCCGAGGCCGGGTTGCTGGCCCTGCGGCAGGGGCTGGGCCTGTGGGCCAACCTCCGCCCGGTGAAGCTGCATCCCGCCCTGGCGGGGACCTCTCCCCTGCGGGGGGACCTGGCGGCGCGCGGGTTGGACATCATGGTGGTACGCGAGCTGTCCGGTGGGCTCTACTACGGCAAACCAAGCGGGCGTTGGGCCGACGGTTCCGGCTACCTGGCCGTGGATACCATGTGGTACCAGAGCCGTCAGATCGAGCGGGTGGCCCGCCTGGCCTTCGAGTTGGCGGCCGGGCGCGCCGGCCGACTGACGTCGGTGGATAAGGCCAATGTGCTGTCCACCTCCCGTCTCTGGCGGGAAAGGGTCGAGAACCTGCACCCGGAGTATCCGGGCGTAGCCGTGGAGCACATGTATGTGGACGCCGCGGCCATGGAGATGGTGCTGCGGCCCTGGCGCCTGGACGTGCTGGTCACGGAGAACACGTTCGGGGACATCCTGAGCGACCTGGGAGGAGCCCTGGTGGGTTCTCTGGGCCTGTTGCCCTCTGCTTCGCTGGGCGACGACGGCCCGGGGCTGTTCGAGCCCGTGCACGGCTCGGCCCCCGCTCTGGCGGGGCAGGACCGGGCCAACCCCGTGGGGGCGATCCTGAGCGCCGCTCTCTTGCTCAGGTACTGTGGCGCGGGGGAGCACGGCTTGCGAGCCGCCCTCCGCATAGAGGCGGCCGTCGGGGGCGTGCTGGAGGCGGGATACCGCACCCCCGACCTGGAGGAACCCGGGTCCCGCCTGGCGGCCACCGCCGGGTACCGGGCGGTGGGCACTGCGACCATGGGGGACCTGGTAGTAGAAGCCATTCGGGAGGGATAGGGATGCTCATTTACTTCAACGGCCAACTGGTGCCGCCGGAGGAGGCGCGCGTGTCCGTTTTCGACCACGGCCTCCTTTACGGGGACGGCATCTTCGAGGGGATCCGCGCCTACGAGGGCCGGGTTTTCAAGATGGAGGAGCACCTGGTGCGTCTCTATGAGTCGGCCCGGGCCATCATGCTCGCCATCCCCATCGATGTGGAACAGATGGGGGCGGCCATCTACCGGACCATGGAGGCAAATGGCCTCCGGGCTGCGTACATCCGCCTGGTCGTCACCCGCGGGGTGGGCGACCTGGGGCTGGACCCGCGCAAGTGCACTTCCCCCAACGTGGTCATCATCGCGGACCACATCGCCCTCTACCCGGCGGAACTGTACGAGCAGGGGCTGCGGGCCATGACCGCCTCCACCCAGCGGGTGGGGGTGAACGCCCTGAACCCGCGCGTGAAGTCACTCAACTACCTTAACAACATCCTGGCTAAGCTGGACGCCCTCCAGGCCGGATACCCGGAGGCCATCCTCCTCAATCCGGAGGGGTACGTGGTGGAGGCCACCGGGGAGAACATCTTCATCCTGCGGCGCGGTGTCCTGGTCACGCCGCCCGCCTTCGTGGGCATCCTGGAGGGGATCACCCGCAACGCGGTGATGGAGCTGGCCCGCGGCATGGGCATTCCGGTGGAGGAAAAGCTGTTCTGCCGGCACGACCTCTACGTGGCCGACGAGTGCTTCCTCACCGGCACGGCCTGCGAGATCATGCCCGTGGTGGAGGTGGACGGCCGGCCGGTGGGAACCGGGAAGCCGGGGTCCGTTACCGCCCGGCTCACGGCCGCCTTCCGGGAGCTCACCCGCAGCCATGCCGGGGCCGCTGCCCGCAGTGATCTGGTGGGGGTGCGGGGGCGAGGCGAGCGATCATGAGGAGCGACGTGATCAAGCGGGGCCCGGAACGGGCGCCCCACCGGTCCCTGCTCCGGGCCCTGGGCCTGGGAGACGAGGACCTGGCCCGGCCCCTGGTGGGTATCGCCGTGTCCTGGGGTGGGATCGTGCCGGGGCACATGCACCTGGGTGCCCTGGCCGAGGCGGTGGCCCAGGGGGTGCGGGAAGCCGGGGGGGTACCCCTGGCTTTCGGCGTGCCGGGGGTGTGCGACGGCCTGGCCATGGGTCACGCCGGTATGCGCTACTCCCTGCCCAGCCGGGAACTCATCGCCGACTGCGTGGAAGTGATGGTGCAGGCCCACGCCCTGGATGCCATCGTGCTGCTGGCGAGCTGTGACAAGATCGTGCCGGGGACGCTCATGGGGGCGGCCCGCCTGGACGTCCCCGCGCTGTTCTGCGGGGGCGGGCCCATGCTGGCGGGCAGGCTGGGCGAAAGGCGGGTGGACCTCTCCGACCTGTTTGAGGCCGTGGGCGCCCACGCCGACGGGCGCCTGGACGCCGCCGGGCTGCGCGGGGTGGAGCTGGCCGCCTGCCCGGGTCCGGGTTCCTGCGCCGGCATGTTCACCGCCAACACCATGAACGTCCTGGCAGAAGCGCTGGGGATGGCCCTCCCCGGCAGCGCCACCGTACCGGCGGTGTCGAGCCGCCGGCGGGCCCTGGCCCGCGCCACCGGGAGACAGGCGGTGGCCGCCTGGCGGGCGGACCTGCGCGCCTCCCGCATCCTCACCCCCATGGCGGTGGCCAACGCCCTGGCGGTGGACATGGCCCTGGGTGGCTCCACCAACAGCATCCTGCACCTGGGGGCCATCGCGGCGGAGGCCGGGGTGCCCTTCGACCTGGCGCTGGTGGACCGCATCAGCCGGTGTACTCCCCACCTCTGCCGGCTCAGCCCGGCCAGCGACCTCTTCATGGAGGACCTGGACCGGGTGGGCGGTCTCCCCGTGGTAATGAAGGAACTGCACGAGGGCGGCCTCCTGGAAGGCGAGGCCCTCACCGTGAACGGGGCCACCGTGGCGCAAAACCTGCGCGCGGCCGCCGGAGCTGACGGCCAGGTGGTGCGTCCCCTGGCGGAGCCCTGGGCTGGCACGGGCGGCCTGCGGGTGCTGTACGGCAGCCTGGCCCCGGCCGGGGCCATCATCAAGGCGGGCGCCCTGGCCCCCGAGGCCTGGCAGCAGCAGGGCCGGGCCCGCGTCTTCGACGCCGAGGAACACGCCGTGGAAGCCATCCTGGCGGGCCGGGTGGGGCCGGGCGAGGCGGTGGTGATCCGCTACGAGGGGCCGGCGGGCGGGCCCGGCATGAGGGAGATGCTGCAGGCCACCTCGGTGCTCACCGGTCGGGGTCTGGAAGGCAAGGTGTTCCTGGTGACCGACGGCCGCTTCTCGGGGGCGTCCCGTGGTGGTGCCGTGGGCCACGTCAGTCCCGAGGCATACGCGGGCGGCCCCATCGCCCTGGCGCGCGACGGTGATCTCATCTCGCTGGATGTGGGGGCCGGCCGGTTGGACCTGCTGGTTTCCGAGGAGGAACTGGCGCGGCGGCGGGCCGCCTGGCATCGTCCCGAGCGAGAAGTGCCGGCGGGCATCCTGCAGCGCTACCGGGCGCTCGTCACCGACGCCGCCCGCTGCGCCGTCTTCACCGCCAGCCCCGCCCGCCGCAGCGCTGGGGACCTCCGGGGTCGCGGCCGTCGGGTCGGGCGGGAGGGGCGGACGAGGGCGGGTGAGGGGCCATGATCGGCGCCGAAGTCCTCTGGAACTCGCTCCGCGAGCATGGGATCGAGGTCATCTTCGGTTATCCGGGCGGGGCGGTCATCCCCGTGTACGACGTGCTGCCCCGGTCGTTGCGGCACGTGCTGGTGCGGCACGAGCAAGCCGCCGCCATGGCGGCCGATGGTTACGCGCGCGCCACCGGCAGGCTGGGAGCCTGCGTCGCCACCTCGGGTCCGGGGGCGCTCAACCTGCTGTGTGGATTGACCAACGCCTTTCTGGATTCGGTGCCGGTGCTCGCCATCACCGGGCAGGTTCCCACCGGCCAGCTGGGCCGCGACGCCTTCCAGGAAACGGACGTTTTCGGGGCCACCATGCCCCTCACCAAACACAACTACCTGGTGAGCCGGGTGGAAGATCTGCCCCGGATACTGAACGAAGCGGTCTACCTGGCGCAGGCCGGCCGCAACGGTCCTGTCCTGGTGGACCTGCCCCGGGACGTGGCGGAGGCGGAAGTGCCGGCGGTCGTTGATGCCGCCCCCCGGCTTCCCGGATACAAACCCCGGCGCGACGGCCACCCCGCCCAGGTGGCCAGGGCGGCGGAGGTGCTTGCTTCGGCGAGACGGCCGCTGCTCCTGGTGGGGGGCGGTGTTAACCGGGCGGAAGCCGCGCCCCTGGCGGTGCGGCTGGCCGAGAAGGGGGGGTTCCCCGTCGCCAGCACCCTGATGGGCCTGGGGACGGTGCCGGCGGACCATCCCCTGTTCTTGGGGATGGTCGGGATGCACGGCACCGTGGCGGCCAACCGGGCCGTGCAGGAGTGTGACGTGCTGCTGGCCCTGGGGGCGCGCTTCAGCGACCGGGTGACGGGCAAGCGGGAAGCCTTTGCCGCAGAGGCGCAGATCATCCACGTGGATGTGGACCCGGCTGAGCTGGGCAAGAACGTGCCCGCCCACATCCCCATCGTGGGCGACGCGGGCCGGGTGCTGGAGGCACTTATCCCCCTGGTGCCGGAGAGGCGGCGCCAGGAGTGGGTGGACCAGGTTGATTCCTTCCGGTCGCCGGCCGGGCAGGACGGCATGGGCGCCCGCACCGTGCGCGCCCTGGCCCAGGCCACGGCTGACGCGGCCCGGCGGGGAGACCTCATCCTGGTGACCGACGTGGGCCAGCACCAGATGTGGGTGGCCCAGCACTACCCCTTCTACCATCCCCGCACCCTGCTCACTTCGGGCGGGCTGGGAGCCATGGGATACGGCCTGCCGGCGGCGGTGGGGGCGCAGGTGGGGTGTCCCGGCAAGACGGTGGTGCTGGTGACGGGGGACGGGAGCCTGCAGATCAACCTGCAGGAGCTGGCCACCGTGCGGCAGGAGAATCTGCCCATCAAGATCGTGCTCCTGGACAACGGCAGCCTGGGCATGGTGCGCCAGTGGCAAGACATGTTCTTCGACGGCAACCTGGTAGCGGTGTCGCTGCAGGGTCCCGATTGGGTGGCACTGGCCGGCGCGTATGGTATCAAGGCCTGGCGGTGCGGCGATCCGGGCGAGCTGGAGGAAGGGCTGTCGGCGCTGCTCGCCGAGCCCGGTCCCGGGCTGCTCCACTGCCTGGTGCCGCCGGACGAGAAGGTGCTCCCCATGGTGCCGGCCGGGGAACCCCTGGCCCGCATCATCGTGAGCTGGTGAGGGGGGTGATAGGCATGAAGTGCACCCTTTCCGTCCTGGTGGAGAACCAGCCCGGGGTCCTCTCACGGGTGGCCGGCCTGTTCGGACGCCGGGGGTATAACATCCAGAGCCTGGCCGTGGGCGTCACCCAGGACCCTTCGCTTTCGCGCATGACCATCGTGGTGGATGGGGACGACCGGATCCTGGAGCAGGTGCAGAAGCAGCTGAACAAGCTCATCAACGTGATCAAGGTGTCCGTACTGGAGGAACCCGATGCCATCGGTCGAGAGCTGGCCCTGGTGCGGGTGCATGCGCCCCCCGCCCAGCGCACGGCCATCATGCAGGTGGTGGACATCTTCCGGGGGAAGATCGTGGACGTGGCGCGGCGCAGTCTGGTGGTGGAGATCACTGGCGACGAGGAGAAGGTCTCGGCCATGGTGGATCTCCTGCGCGAGTTCGGCATTATGGAAGTCGTCCGCACGGGCAAGATCGCCATGGCCCGCGGCAGCAAGGAATCAAGGGGAGGTATGTGGCATGGCCAGGGTACTCTACGATCAGGACGCCGACCCGGGGCGGCTGCAAGGCTCGCGGGTAGCCGTGCTGGGGTATGGCAGCCAGGGGAGTGCGCAGGCGCAGAACTTGAAGGATAGCGGGGTCGACGTGGTTGTGGGCCTGCGGCCCGGGCGGTCGTGGGAACGGGCCGTGGCCGACGGCTTCGGGGTGATGACCCCCGCGCAGGCGGCGGCTTCCGCGCAGGTGATCGTGTTCCTGCTCCCCGACCACCAGCACCGCCAGGTGTACGAGGAGCAGGTGCGGCCTCACCTGGCCGCGGGTAAGGCCCTGGGGTTCGCCCACGGCTTCAACATCCTGTACGGCCAGGTGGTGCCGCCGCCCGAGGTGGACGTATTCATGGTGGCGCCCAAGGCCCCGGGGGCCCTGTTACGTCGCCTCTACCTGGAAGGAGCGGGGGTTCCCGCCCTGCTGGCCGTGCACCGGGACGCCACCGGCTCGGCGCACCAGATCGGCCTGGCCTATGCCCGCGCCATCGGCTGCACGCGGGCGGGGGTCATCGAGACGACCTTCCGGGAGGAGACGGAAACCGACCTCCTGGGCGAGCAGGCCGTGCTGTGCGGGGGTGTGACCGCCCTCATCAAGGCCGGCTTCGAGACCCTGGTGGAGGCTGGCTACCAGCCCGAGATCGCCTACTTCGAGTGCCTCAATGAGCTCAAGCTGATCGTGGACCTGATCTACGAGGGCGGCATCACCCACATGCGCCGGGGTGTCTCCGACACCGCCAAGTACGGCGACCTCACCATGGGACCCCGCATCGTGGGCCCCCAGGTGAAGCAGGCCATGAAGGAAGCCCTGGCCCGCATCCAGTCCGGGGAGTTCGCCCGCGAATGGATCCTGGAGAACCAGGCCGGCCGGCCCGTGCTCACCAACCTGATGGCGCGTGACTCCTCTCACCTCATCGAGCAGGTGGGGGACAAGCTGCGGGCCATGATGCCCTGGCTGAAAGCGCCAAGCGCAGGGGCAAACTAGGCAGGGCCACCCGCCTGTGCCACCGGTCGGGCATGGCGCCGCCCGGTGCGAGCCCGCAGGGCTGGTCGGGGTCTTCCGAGCCGGACGGGCGGCGCTGCAGTGATCCCGCCGCTGCCTGGCTTGTCTCCGGATTGACAGGTAGGGGCTCCCTCATCTAGATTAAAGCTGCAAGTCAGGCAAGGCCGGGCTCGCCGGCCTTGCCCCCTGTCATGGAGGAGGTTTCCTGCGTGGATGCTGTGTTTCTGGCCGGTGGCCAGGGCACGCGCCTTCACCCCCTGACTGAGACTCTGCCCAAGCCCATGGTGCCGGTGGCGAACCAGCCCTGGCTGGACCGGCTGGTAACGAGTTGCCGGGCGCAGGGGGTGACGCGCATCCTCTGCACGGCCTGTCACCGCTGGGAGGTCATCCGGGACCACTTCCACGGCCAGGGGCTGGACGAGTGGATTTCGCTGGTGCTGGAGGCCGAGCCCCTGGGCACGGGCGGTGCCATCCGCAACGCGGCGGTGGGCCTCAAAGAGCCCTTCCTGGTTTTCAACGCCGATGTGGTGTCGAGTGCCGACCTGGGGGCCCTCTACCGGTTCCACCTGGAGAAAGGGGCGGCGGTGACCATCGCCCTCACCCCGGTGGGCGACCCTTCCCCGTATGGGGTGGTGGACCTGGCCGCCGACGGCCGCATCAGGCGCTTCGTGGAGAAACCCCGACGGGAGGAGGCGCCCAGCAACTACATAAACGCGGGGATCTACGCATTCGATCCCCGGGTCCTCGACATAATCCCGGGGGGACGGGCTGTTTCCGTGGAGAGGGAGACCTTCCCCGGGCTCATCGAGGCGGGGCTGTCGGTGTACGGGTTCCCCGCGGTGGGGTACTGGAACGACCTGGGGACGCCCGCCGGCTACCTGCAGGTGCACCGCGACATCCTGCAGGGCCGGGCCGCCATTCCCCTTCTGGGCGCGCGGCAGGGTGGGGGGTGGGTGGGAGAGGACGTGGTGGTCGAGCGCGGCGCCCGTCTCGTCCCTCCCTTCGTCCTGGGTGACGGCTGCCGCGTGGAGAAGGGCGCCCAGGTGGGGCCCTGGGCGGTGGTGGGCCCGCGGGTCAGGGTGGGCATGGGTGCCCGCCTGCAGGACACCGTGGTGTGGGCCGATGCCGTCGTGGGTGGTGGGGTATCTCTGGAGCGCGCGGTGGTGGGCTACGGCGCCGTGGTGGAAGACGAGCGCGCCGCAGCCGTGGGCGTCATGGTCCGCTGCTAACCTGCCCGGTGCGGGAGCGGCCGGGGAACAAGCTGGCGGCTGAGCACCAGGCTGTAGGCCAGGTCGCTCGCCAGGGTGATGGCGGTGGTGAGCGGCCCCAGGGCCCAGGGCGCCGGTCCCAGCCCGACGGCCGGGAAGCTGAGGCCCCATCCCGTCCAGATCAGGACGGTATTGACCAAGGCCAGTACTGCCGGGTGTCGACCCACGAGAGGTATCCACCAGGGGCGGGCCAGTTCCACGATCTCCGCCCAGACCACGCCGATGGCCAGGTGGAGGAAGAAACCGGTGACGGCCACGGACCAGGCGGCGGTGAACGGTACCACATCCCCGCCCAAGACCGGTCTCGCCAGGACAGCCCAGAGGTCGTAACGCGCCCACCCCGCGGCGACCGCCCCCTGCAAGATCAGATCTTTCGCCACGATACCCACCGCCCCGCCCACCAACACCCGCCCTGTTCGCAGCGTGGCGCCTCACCCCCGCCAAGGCGGTTCTGCTTGCCGTACACCGCCTGCTCGCCGCACACCGCCTGCTTGCCCTGCGCAGACTGTATGATTCCCGGCTCCCTGCCCGGCTTCTCCCCACCTTCACATGTTGTTGAGGGGAGAGATGCGGGGTTATAAGGACTCTCTCTGACGTAAGGCACGGCCCGCTCGACGCGCGGCAGAACTTCTTGGCATTTCCAGCGGCCCGGTGGGTGAATTACATGACCCCTGACAGGGACGGACCGATGCCGGGATGCCCGTCCACCGCCGCTGCCGCAATGGCCGAGAACCATCCCCATGGTAGCTTCCTGTAACCGCAGTGAAGGCAGCGCGTCGCTCGCTGAGGCAATCCTGTTCAGGAGGAATCGGATGTTGCTCTGCCGAAATGCCAGCCGGTGGCGTGGAAGTTATTGGCTTGTTCCTGGACCCCGTGCGGGAAGGGGGATGGCAGGAGTGCGCGGAAGCAAAAGCTCGGGGATCATCAGGGCGCTCACCATCATCTTCCTGTGCGCGGTCGTCCTCCTCGGTTTAGCTGCGGGCTGTGGCCTCCCGAGCAGACTGGCCCCGCAACGGGAGGTCGAGGGGTATTAGGGCTCAAGGTTTTCCTGGCGAAGCGAAAGGGGGGCTTCTGTGGGCAAAGAAGGTGCTGCGGGCTGGGAAAGGCCCGTGTGCCCGGATGGGCCGGGCTCGGCAGGGCCGGCGGGGCAGGGCGGGCCGGTAGGCCTGGCGGGACCCATGTGGTTGTCCGCAGCGCCGGCGCTGATAGACCCAGCGGTGTTCGCGAAAGAGATTGCTGCGGACCTGGCCGTGCTGTCTTTCACGAGGAGATCTTACCAGTCCTTGCTGCGGGCGTTGGGGCTTGTGGACGCCAGGGAGGCGCCCGTGCTCCCGGGTGCGGTGGAGGGCAGGATGGACAACGAGGCGGCCGTCTACCTGTCCTCCATCGGCGCGCCGGCAGCGGGCATGTTGATGGAAGCCCTGATCGCGTCGGGAGTAGGGCGCATACTCATGGTGGGGGCGGCCGGCTCGCTCAGCCCGCGGTGCAGGATTGGAGATATCGTCCTGCCCACCTGGGGTGTGCGGGAGGAGGGGACGTCTTACCACTACCTCCCTCCGGGTGCGGCCTGCCGGCCGTCGCCCGCACTGCTGGCGGAACTCAGGACAGCCCTCGCCGGGATGCGCGTGACGGAAGGGGGCGTCTGGACCATGGATTCCCCCTGCCGCGAGACAAGGGACAAGGTCGAGCAGTATGCCCGGGAAGGTGTTCTGGCGGTGGAGATGGAATGCACCGCCCTCATGTCTATCGCCATGTACCGCCATATCGAGTTTGCCGCCGTGCTCTTCATCAGCGATGAACTCTTCGGCGAAAGCTGGGAGGAGGGGTACCGGACCGAGCGGGTGGCGACCACCCTGGAGGCGGTCTGCCACGCCCTACCCCGTGTCCTGGGACGCCGGGCGCCGCCCGTGGTCTGCGGGGCGACGGACGAGGTCTCAGGGTGACCGGCGGCCGGGAGCGGCCAGACAATCCTGTGGCGGAAGCATGGATAGGCGAGCTGGTCGGTCGGGCGGGAACGGAGGTGCAGGAAAGCAAACCTTTCCAGTATAATGGGGGGTGGAGGTGGCGGTTGAGCCGCCTGCCACAAGTAACCGGGGATGAACTCGTCCGGGCCTCTGTGGAGGAGTTGAAGCAACACCTTTGAGGCGCGGGGTGGCGTTTCTCGCCGAGCCGGGTGGGACGTGGTCCTCTCCGGTCCGGGCCGCCGGGCGAGCTCGCGAGGTTGCCCTGCGGGAGAAAGGCTATCGGCCGAGCAGGATGACCCCCCCGACTACCAGGAGGGCGCCGGCCACTCGCATCCAGGAAAGGTGCTCCCGCAACAGGATGAGTGACAGCAGAACCGTGATGAGGGGATAGGCGGCCGCCAGCGGCGCCACGCGGGCGGGGCTGCCGAGCTTGAGGGCCCAGTAGTAGGCAAGCTGGGCCAGCAGGGAGGCCACGATCCCCTCCCCGGCCAGCAGGGCACCACTGCGGGCGTCGACGGGGATGGGGAGGCGCAGGCGGCCGGCCACCAGCAGACCTGTGACCAGGATCAGGAAGGCGGTACCGTTACGGACGAGAAGTCCCAGGAAAGGGTCCGTGCGGGCGAGGCCCAGCTTGCCGAGAATGGGGGCGGCGCCCCACAGCAGCATGGCCAGGAACGCCCAGGCTACGGCGCTCACAATCATCCCTCCTCCACGGGCGAAGGCTGCCGCCAGGTCATTATACCTTTGCCCTGGCGGTGGTGTTCTTTCTGTGAACGCCGGCCGCTGCAGATCTAGAGCCTTCTAACCATCCTGCGTCTCTGAGTCACATACCCGAGCTTGTCGTAGAAACCGAGAGGGCCGCCCGGGAACTCCCAGATGTCCACCTCTATCTCGATCGCGCCCGCACCAGGCGATCGTCCACTCCACCCACTATACGGAGGCGGGAAGGAATTGCCGTCGCGTGGAAGTTGTGCAATTCCACGTACATCTCAGCCAGGGCGTCGATGTCCCGTTCTTCTGCGCGCCTGATCCCGGGTTCCATGAAACCGCCCCTCCCTGTGACAACTCGGTGTCGCGCGTCAAGAAATTCACACGGCTGGAGGAATGCGGGAGCGCTTGCGTTCCTCCCGCCTGGTTATCTCGCGGGGCGTATTTTGAGGACTGTGGCGGTGTCCTGGCCGGGAGCGACTACTGTGTAGGCCAGGTAGCGCCCGTCAGGGGAGAGGGCCATCTCCGAGTGGTGTACCGGCGGTCCCTCCAGCGTGGAGACCACGCTCCCGTCCACCGAGAACACGCGGATCTGTTGCTTGCCCGCCGCCGGGGTTACCAGTCCCACCAGCGTGTGCTCGTCGAGCCAGACCACCCTTTCGTCCACCTCGCCGAGCATGACGGGGGCCGACCAGGACAGGCGGCCATCTGCACCCGTGCTGGCCGTTACCACGCCGAAGGTGTATTGTGGGCGCGGCTCATCCCTCCCTGAGGTGAAGGCCAGGGCCTTGCCACCGGGAGCCCAGGACCGGGGGACATGGCGGGCGCCTTCGGTTTCCCGGGTGACCGGGCCGACCTGCCACTCCTTGCCGGACCGGGAGGCCACGTAGAGGGTGGTACTGGCCTGGAAGCCTTTCTGCTTCGATCCCTGCACGGTGCCGGCCGCGAAGGCCACCTGATCGCCCGCGGGGGACCACACGGGCAGCCCGTAGACCAGCTTCTGCGGGACGGCCAGGTAGGCCACCTCGCCCGTCCGCACGTTCAGGATCCCCAACCTGTGGGCGATGGGAGGGGTCAATTCGTCATGGGGGCCCAGGAATCCGTCGCCCCTGCCCTTCAGCAGCAGGAAGGCCACGTGGACACCATCCGGCGACCATACTGCGTCGAAGGCGCAACTGTCATCCGGTGCAATCCTCCTGACGGTCTTTCCGGTGTCGGCCCTCACGATGCCGAAGGCGGTTTTCAATTGCCCTTTCACCAACTGGTACAGGTAGTGGGAGCTGTCGGGGGACCAGCTACTGGCGTGCCCGGTGAAGGGAAACTCGTAGGTGCGGACGTCGGGGAGGGAGGTGGTGCCACCGGTGCGAAAATCGAGCATGCTGGCCTCTTTGGGGCCGTATACGACCGCCCGGGTGTGATCTGGCGAGACTTTGAAGGTGTGGATCCCCTCCGCTACCCGCGAGACCTTCTGCTCGGCACTTTGGGCCGCGGACGGCGGTATGTCGTATTGCCACAGGCAATTCTCCGACAGGGAGGTAAACAGAATGGACTTACCCTCGTACAGATAGTCCCACCCGTAAAACGATGCGGGCACGGAGCCCGCCTTCAGGGTGAGCAGGGTGCGACCGGTCCAGGTGTTCCCCTCACCGCGGGAAAACTCGACCAGCGACTCACTACCATCGTGTCTGGCCAGGGCGACCAGCTTTCCTGTGCTCACCCACCGGGGCGAGAGCAACTGCGGAAAGGGTCCCGCCGTCGCGATCGCACCTTCCATGCGCACGGCCACCGCGCCCGGACGCAGTGGCTCCTGCTCAGGCCCGGCGGTCCCGGCCGGGCCCTCGCCGGTCGGCTTTCCGAAGCAGCCTGCTGCCACGAGGGGAAGGAGCAGCGACAGGCAGGTGACCAGCGCAAGTATCCGGGGAGCCAGCCCCGCCCCTGGCCGCCCGTGCCCTCGCGAGCCCTTTCCCCCCTTCCTTGAGAACAGGTGCTCATTTATCCGGGCTAACAAGACTATCCCTCCTCTGTGACCTTCCCTACGGATAGACGACAGAAGGCATAGCGGCGTTGCGCCCGGGTGGGCCGGGAGTCCCTCCACGAAGCCGCTGCCCGTCTGGCTGGAGGTTGTGGCCGCGGGTGCTGAACAGATCCAGGGGAAAATCATCGGGTTCTACGCGGACCGCCTCCCCCTGCAGACGCGCCTTACACTCTGGTGGCATGGCTTCATGCAGCGCCCGGTGTGGCCGGGCACGCGGCACTGAGTATCCCCCGCGGGCGACCTGTTCTCTGCTTTCCCTCAGGGTGCTGTTGCCCTCTATGGCGGAGAACAGGATCTCTTCGTTGATCCTGTCCGCGAACGCTCCGTCATGCGAGGAATCCTCCTCGGGGGCTTTAGCCCTTTGCGGCTCGGGTCAGAGGGGGAGGGCGGTGCCCAGGCCCGTGTCAACGGCCCGGCGGTAGACGGCCTGGGCCACGGCCATGTCCTCGATGGCCAGCCCCAGGTTCATGCTCATGATCCTCTGGGAGGGGTCGGTGCGGGCTGGCTTCTTGGCCACCACCACCTCTCCCAGGTCGGCGTGGGGGTCGGGGCATCCCCCGAAGTAACCGGTTTGGCGGTAGTAGAGGTACTGGGCGGCGTCGTCGGTGACGGAGTAGTCCACTGCGTGCGTGCTGGCCGGGGTGAAGTAAGAGTCGAAGTCCAGGGGCACCGCCAGCACCCCCGGACTCAGCCAGTCGGGTGTGATGACGGGGGTGGGATGCTTCAGGATGGGGCCCGCGGTGACCACCATGTCGCAACCCGCCACGGCGTCGCGGGGGGTGTCGACGGGGATGATGCGTATCCCCGTGGCTTCCTCCATCTCACGGGCGTAGGCGTCCCGGCGCTCGGGGACGATGTCGTAGGCACGCACCTCCCGGATGTCGCACACGTGGCGGACTGCCTCCAGGTTGGCGCGCCCCTGCACGCCCAGGCCCAGGATGCCCATCACCCGCGCGTCCTCACGGGCCAGCCTTTCCCACTACCTCTCAGGTAGTCGCTTTCGGGGTCCATTCGCCTGCCGCCGCCGGTTTCCCTGCGCCTGTGGGCCGCCATCCCGGATGATTTCCGGTCCCTGATCCGGCGGCTGGGTCCTCCGCCGCGGCCGCGGCACCCGGCGCCCGGCCCGTAGGGACGCGG
Source organism: Bacillota bacterium (assembly GCA_030019365.1). Classification (NCBI taxonomy): domain Bacteria; kingdom Bacillati; phylum Bacillota; species Bacillota bacterium. Next base: position 516,607 of record JASEFA010000001.1, on the reverse strand, counting down.
GTGCCGGCCCGTGCGGGGGCACGATGGTACCGAATCCTTCGCCGATGACTTCGGTGGCATCCTGCACCACCATGAAGGCGCGGGCGTCCAACTGGCGCACGTGCTGCTTCAGGCGGGCCAGTTCCCGGCGACTGAGCACGGTCATCACCAGGCCCCTGGGCCGCCCGGTGTAGGCACCGCGTACGTCAAACACCGTAGCCCCCCGCTCCAGCACCGACGTCACGTAGTGGGTGAGGGGTTCCACCCGGCCGGTGATGATGAGCACCGCCTTGGCCCGGTTGGGCCCTTCCTGGATGAGGTCGGCCACCCGTCCCCCCACGAAGGTGACGATGAGGGCGTACAGGGCGGTATCGGCTCCCAGCAGGAACCCCGCCGCCGCCAGCACGATGCCGTCCGCCACCAGGTAGGTCTCCGCCACGGTGAGGCCGCGCTGGTGGCGGAGGTGCTGGGCCAGGATGTCCAGGCCCCCGCTTGAGCCGCCGGCGCGGAACATGAGCCCCAGGCCGGTGCCGTTGATCACGCCTCCGTACAGGGAGGCGAGGAGGAGGTCGTTCATGGGAAACCTGACCGATCGGGTCAGGATGAGTGCCCCGGTGACCAGGCCCGCACCCACCAGCGTGCGCAGGGTGAAGCGGCCGCCGAGGGAGATATAGCCGAGTACGAGCAGCGGGACATTGAGGAGCAGGTAGAGGACCCCCACCGGCCAGCCGGTGAAGTAATGCACGATGACTGAGATCCCGGAAAGGCCCCCTTCGGCCAGTCCGTTGGCCACCACCAGGCCGTTCAGCCCCAGGGAGAATATGGCGGCTCCCGCCACCAGCATGAGGCCGCTGCGAAGCTGGTCGGCTCCCTCCCGGCCGGTCCGGTTTGTCGCGGGGACCGCTGCGGTGCTCGCTTTCTCGTCAGCGGTGCGCACGGGGTATCTCGCCACCTTCAAGGCAGCTTTTTCTGCCACGATGCCATTATAGCAGGGCATACGGCCTTCCCGCACGCCCCCTGGGGCCCGTGTGGCCCCTGTCGGGGTGCTGGCCTCCGGTACGGTGGGTGCCCTCGGCAGGGGGCCTACGCTCCCGGCGGGAGCGTCACCAGTTACCCCGCTTGCATATTATGTGAAGCAGAAGGGGGTCGAGACGTGAGACTACCGCTGTCCCCCGGCCGGATACCGTCATATTCTGTCCCTGAGGAGAAGGAGGTGGAAGAGGTGGAGACCAAGGCTCCGGGTCCCGGCCCCTGGTGGAACTGGATCATCATTCTGGCCGTGTTCACCATCGCTGTGCTCGCTATGTGGTTCGTGTGATTCCACCAGTGCTTCCCATCCATTGAGCCGACCCCGTGCGGGTCGGCTCAATCAATTGGCCCTCCCTGACGGCGCCCCGCTATGGGCCTGCTCGCTCGCCGCCCCGGCCGCTGGCGTGGTCGCCCCCCTGGTCGCCGCCCCGCCGGTCGCGCCGGGTAGTTCCCGGTAGAGGGGGCGGAGCCGGGGATAGAGGCGCCGGTAAACCCTGCGGTAGAGGTCGTCGTACACGGCCACCGCCTCACGCCGCGGCTCGAATCGCTCCCCGGTGCGCGTCATCTCCCGCACCGCGGTGGGGAGGTCGCGGTGCAGCCCGGCGCCCACCGCTGCCAGCACGGCCGCGCCCAGGCCGGATGCCTCGGCCACGCCCGGGCGGGAAGCGGGCAGGTCGCTGACGTCCGCGGTGATCTGCATGACCAGGTCGCTGCGCGACCCGCCCCCGCACACGCGCAGCTCCCGTACCGGGACCCCCGTGCGCCGCTCGATCCGTTCCCTCCCTTCTCTCATGGCATAAGCCAGTCCTTCCAGCAGGGCCCGGTAAAAGTGGGCACGGGTGTGGAAGCTGGCGAACCCTACCACCGCCCCCCGGGCCTCGGGGCCCGGGAAGCGCAGGCCCGGAGACCAGTAGGGGTGCAGCACCAGGCCCTGGCTGCCGGGCGCGACCCCTTCCGCCAGGCGGTCCAGGAGGGTCTCGACCGGGGGGCCTTCGCCCGGCCCTTGCGCCCCCGCGGCGGCCGTTTCGGGCTGGCCGAACTGTTCCCGAAACCAGGAAACCAGCCAGAAACCGCGGTATACCTGGAACTCCAGGTTGTAGGCACCGGGCACTGCGCTGGGGTAGGGCGGGATGAGGCGGATGGGTTCCAGGTAGCGGGGGGAGGTGACGTTGACGGTAGCAGTGGTCCCGTAGCCGATGCAGGCCAGGGAGGGGTTCAGGCACCCGGCCCCGAGCGCCTCGCAGGCCTTGTCCGCTGCGGCCGCCACCACGGGCAGCCCCGCAGGCAGGCCGGTGGCCCGCGCCGCCGGCTCCGTCACCTCGCCCAGTTTCCGTGCGGGTGGTGTCAACTCGGGCAGGGTCTCCCGGCGCACGGGGAGGGCCTGCCACTTCCAGTCCGAAGGGGCCGACCAGGTCAGGCGCCGGTAGTCAAAGGGGACGTAACCCACCTGGCATCCCACGGAATCCACGTAGCGGCCCGTAAGCCGGTGGGTGAGGTAGCCGGACAGCAGGAGGTAGTGGGCGGTGCGCTCCCACACGTCGGGCTGGTTGGCCCACAGCCAGTTGGCCTCAGCCTCGGCCTGCAGGTACTCGAGGGTGCTCCGCAGCCCCGCCAGTGCAAAGAGCAGCCCCCAGCGGCCCCCCACCCGCGGGAAACGCTCCGCCCGCCGCCCGTCCAGCCAGAGGATGGCCGGCCGTAGCGGTCGGCCCTGCCGGTCCAGGTTCACCACACTGGCCCGCTGGCCGGTGAGGGCCAGTGCAGCCAGAGAGTCAGGCTGAGCCCCCTGCCCCCACAGCATCCGGCAGGCACGGGCCAGGGCCTCCCAGTAGGTGTCCGGTTCCTGCTCGGCCCACCCCGGCTGCGGCGAATGGTAGGGGGGATGGACGGGTACCCGGGCCTGGTACCGCAGGTGACCCCGGGGGTCGAACACCAGGGCGCGCATGCTCTGGGTGCCTGCGTCCAGGGAAAGGATCAACTCGCCACCCATGGGCTCCCTCCTTTCTTCGCGGACCCCCGGCCGCCAGGGCCCTAACATCGGGCCCCGGCCTGGCCCCGTGGGGTACGGGGTTCAGCCCGGGGTTGCGCCAGCGAGAGCGGGGCTGTACGACGAATCCCACAGCGCGATGTAGCGGTCGAGTTCCTGCTGCCAGCGGGTCTCGTCCCAGCCCAGCTCCCCTTGCACCAGGGGGCGGATGCGGTCGAGCAGGGGGATGGCTCCCCGGGCAAGCTGGAGGCCCAGGCGAACCCGCCGCAGGAGGAGATCGTCCAGGTGCACCACGTCCTCGCGGGCCGCCGCCCAGCGCAGTTCCGCCCACAGGGTGGCCGTCCCGGGCACGGGTTCGAGTTCTCCCGGTCCTGCCCTGCCTACCAGGTCGGCGGCTTCCCGGCCGTACCGACCCTGCAGGCGCAACCAGGCCCCCGGGGCCAACAGGGACGCGGCCCCCGGTCCGGCAGCCCCCCCGGCGGCAGCCTCTTGGGCGGCCGGTTGGCTCGCGCGGGGAAGCTGCGCCTGGAGGCGGCGCAGGGCCTCGCGGGCCAGCACCCCGAAGGTGGTGAGCTTGCCCCCGGCCACGGTGAGCATCTCTTCCCTCCACATTGCGTAGTCCCGCGACTCCCGGGAGGGGTCCTTCTTTCCGGTGCCCACCACGGCTCGCACCCCGGCGAAGGTGGAGAGCACGTCGTCGGGCCCCAGGTCCAGGGCGGGGAACTGGTGACGCACGGCCTCCAGCAGGTATTCCGCCTCCGCCGGGCTGATGCAGGGTTCGCCCTCGGGATCATCTCCGTGGTCCACGTCGGTGGTGCCCACCAGGGTGACGCCCTCCCAGGGCAGGACGTAGAGGGGCCGGCCGTCGGCGGGGTGGAACACGTTGATCCCGTACGGCACGGGCAGGCGGGCGGCGGGGAAGATGAGGTGGCTGCCGCGCAGAAGCCGCAGGCGGGGCCGTCTGCCCAGGCGGGCACGCAAGCGGTCCGCCCAGATACCCGCGGCGGAGATGACCGCGCGTGCCCGCACCTCGGCCGTACGGCCGGTGACGGCATCGCGCACAGTCAGGCCCTCCACGCGCCCCGAGCGCGGGCGCCGAAGTTCCTCGACGGACGCGTAGTTGAGTGCCGCCCCGCCGGCCTTGACCCCTTCGCGTATTACGCGCAGGACCAGCCGGGCATCATCGGTGAGGGCGTCCCGGTACCGGAACCCGCCCAGCAGGCCCTCCTTGCGGGTGTGGGGCGCCATACCCAGGAAGGCAGGTGCGGGGTGATACTCGTGCCCGCGACGCATGGCCATGGCGTCGTAGATGACCAGGCCGACCTTGAGCAGGAAGCCACCCAGCGGGTCCCCCCGGTACACCGGTAGCAGGATGTCCAGGCGGGTGACGAGGCCGGGCAGTTCCCGCAGGAGTCTTTCCCGTTCCCGTACCGAGTGCCAGGTAACCCTCACCTGGCCCTGTTTGAGGTAGCGCAGGCCGCCGTGCACCAGCTTTCCGGAACGGCTGGAGGTCCCGGAAGCGAAGTCGGCCCGTTCCAGGAGGAGGGTACGGTACCCCTGCAGCACCGCCTCCCGGAAAATCCCGGCGCCGGTGATCCCGCCCCCGATCACCACCACGTCCCAGGGCTGGTCCAGTGTCCCCCAGCGACGGGCGCGGTCCCCTACGGTCTCGCCCGCCAACGGACCGCAGTGGCTATCGCCCCCCGGCGGACCGCAGACGGTACCGTCCGGATCGCGCATGGTATCGCCCCCCAACCACATGGGCCCGTCCCCGGGACGGGCCCGGTCGCCTGCCTTGCCCTAGAGCAGCTTACCGGGGTTCATGATGCCGGCCGGGTCGAGGGTGCGGCACACGGACCGCAGCACCTCCATGCCGAGGACGCCCTTTTCCGCTTCGAGGTAGGACCGGTGGTCGGTGCCGATGCCGTGCTGGTGGCTGATGGTCCCGCCCCCGGCCACGATGGCTCGGCTGGCGGCCCCCTTCAGGGTTTGCCAGCGTCGCAGCGATTCGGTGGGATCGGCTGCCAGCCGGTACAGGTAGGTGGTGTAGATGTTGGCACCGTCGGGGTAGACGTGGGAGAGATGGGTGAAGACGTAAACCCTTTCCCCGATGGCGGCCAGCCCCTCCCGCAACGCCCACTCCACCGCTTCCAGCAGGCCGGGGATCACGCTCCAGGTGGCGGCCGTCTCCAGGGTGTCTGCGGCGTAACCCATTTCCCAGAGGGTGTTGCGCAGGTAGGGGGTGCGGAAGCGATGCCTGATCCACTCGCGGCCGAACGCTTCCACCCCCGGCACGCCACCGTGGGAACGTGCTGCCTCCAGGGCCAGTCGGCGACCCTGGCGCAAGAGCGCCCGGTTGCCCGAGAGACCCATGAGGAGCATGCACTTACCCGGCCCGGCCCCGCGCATGGACAACCACCGCTCCAGGAGTCCGATGGCCCGTTCCCGGCCAGCCAGGACCAGGTTGGTGGTGGTCTCCTGGGCAGTGCTCAGGCGCAACATGGACAGGGGGAGGCGGGTCTGCGCCATCTCGCGCACGGCCCGCATGCCACACTCGAAATCGGGGAAGAAAACGGTGGGGAAGCTCTCCCCGGCGGGCAGGGGGGTCACCCGCACCGTCACCTCGGTGAAAACGCCCAGGCGGCCTTCCGATCCCAGCACCAGTTGGCGGAGGTCGGGCCCGGCTGCCGAGGCGGGAAAGGGCGGCATCACCAGCGTCCCCGCAGGGGATTCCAGCCGGCCTCCGGCGAAGAGGTCCTCGATTCTCCCGTAGCCGAGGGACTGCTGACCGGCGGAGCGGGTGGCCACCCAGCCGCCCAGGGTGGAGTACTCCCACGACTGCGGAAAGTGTCCCAGGGTGAACCCTCGTTGCCCGAGCGCTCGCTCCAGTTCGGGCCCCCGCACGCCCGCCCCGAAGGTGGCCAGGTGGCTGGTTTCGTCCAGGTGGAGGAGGGTGTTCATCCGCCCCAGGTCCACGGAGAGCACAGGGGGATCGCCGGGTGGTGCCGCCAGGTGCCCGAGCACGCTGGTTCCTCCCCCGTAGGGAATGATGCGGGTGCCGGTGTCCCGGGCATACCGGATCAGCTCGCGCACCTGTTCGTTCCCCGCGGGGAAGGCCACCCCGTCAGGGAATGCGACAAGCGTTCCGCTGCGGGTGGCGATCCAGTCGGGCAGACTCTGGCCCAGGGCGTGGCGCACCCTCTGCTCGGGATCGGTGCTCACCAGGGGATGAGCGGGCAGGCGTGAGGGGGGAACCCGGGCCACCACGTCCGCCAGGGCGACGTCCCGTGGTGGCGCACCCGCTCCCAGCGCCGCCTCCAAAAACCGCTGTGCTCCGGGTGGCACCGGATAGGTGACCGCTTCGTCCCCCCAGCCATTCCAGCGTCTCACGCCTGTCCGCCCCCTTGCCGCGGTTCCGTAGGAGCTGTCAGCCCCGTCGGCTTGCGGCGGTCCCGTAGCGTCCGTCCGCTGCTCATCGTGCTGACACGCTATGACGCCTCCGGTTCCCCCGTCGAGCTCTTCATCGAGGGTGGCGACCGCCCGCCGCCGTGAGCGACTCCCCCTCAGAGACGGTTTCCCGCCACAGGATGATGCTTTCCCCCATGGCCTCGGCCACCGTGGCTGCGGCCCCCTCGACGTCGCGCGGTGGCTGCCTCCAGCAGCCGAGCATAGAACATGCGCGAGGCCGCGCGGTTTTCCGGGCGCCCGAAGTAGCGCTCGGCCGCGCGGACATACAACCCGGTGCAACTGTTCAACATGAGGGCGAAAACGGGATTGCCTGACAACCGCGCCAGGGTGCGCTGTGAGCCACAGGTAACACCGGCGGCACAGGTAAGACCAAGGGAGCCCAGCCGGTCTGACCACGTCTCTTCCCATTATTGCTATCCGTTTCCTGGCTGTCAAGACGGGGAGTAATCCACGCGTGAAAGAGATGGGGTTGGAGGAAGAAGTGCCCCATCGCCCGGCTGCGGGCCCACCTGCTGGAGCAGGGGGTGGAGGGCGGCGTGCTCGATGGGATCGAGGAGCAATGGGTGACATTTTCTCAGTCCGCTTAGAGGGTGACAATATCACAGACCGACAACACGGGATGCATCTGACACCTTGACGGTTCGGTGCCCTTTGTTCTATCATATGCTCGCTATCCCCTCCGGGGGGATGGGATCTACGCTGCGCCCGTCGATCGCGCTGATCGAGCCGACGCCGGTCGCGCCAGCGCGGGCAACGGCCCCGGTCGCGCCAGCGAGTGCAACGCTACCGGTCGCAGCGGCGCGGGCAACGGCGCTGGCAGCGCCTTCGGTGACGGTAGGAGGTCGCAGCAGGATGCACGAAGGGCACCACGGAATCGTCGAAGAGGCCCCGCCGCACCACACGGCGCCGGGTGACACGCGATGGGTCGCGCGCGCGAAGGTGTACGGGATCAGGTTCGCCTTTCCCGTCGTCCTCCTGGCTCTTATCCTGATGGGGCTGGCCCCGGCGTGGGGCAACGTGTGGTTGAATCCCACGTTGGTGGCGGCTGTCGCCGGGGCCGCCACCATCGCCTGGACCACCGCGGTGGAGGTGTGGCGGTCCCGCCGCATCACCGCCGGGGTGCTGGTGGTGGTGGCGATGGCCGCCACCCTCTACCTGCACGACGCCAGGGCAGCCGCCATCGTGGCCTTCATGATGATCCTGGGGGAATCGGTGGAGGACGTGGTGGTAGATAGCACCCGGAGGGCAATCCGCAGTCTGGTCAACCTGGTGCCCGATACGGCCACGGTGTGGCGCGACGGGGTGTGGACGCAGGTCAGGGCATGGGAAGTGTGGCCGGGTGAAAGGGTGCTCGCCAGGGCCGGGGAACGGGTGCCGGTGGACGGGGCGGTGGTCGCGGGTTCCGGTGCGGTGGACGAGTCCAGCATCACGGGAGAGTCTGTCCCCGGTGAGAAAGACCCCGGGTGCCCGGTTTATGCGGGGACGGTGGTGCAGACGGGAGCCCTGGAGATCGAGACCGGCCGGGTGGGGCAGGACACCACCCTGGGGCGCATCGTGGCCATCGTGCGCGAGGTCCAGGCCAGCCGGGGTGCCACCCAACGGGTGGCCGATCGTTTCGCCTCCTGGTTTACGCCCATCATCCTGGTCGTGGCGGCAGCGGCCTATCTGGTGACCGGTGAACTGGTGCGGGCGGCGGCGGTGCTGGTGACCGCCTGCCCGTGTGCCCTCGTGCTCGCCACTCCCACGGCGGTGCTGGCCAGCGTGGGCGGTGCGGCCCGGCGGGGCGTCATCATCCGGGGTGGCGCTGCCCTGGAAGCTGCAGCCGCGGTCACCACGGTGGTGTTCGACAAGACGGGAACGCTCACCACGGCATCGCCGAGTGTGGTGGAAGTGGAACCCTTCAGCACAGACGGGGCTGCCCCGGGCGGGGACAGAGACGACCCGGGCCGGGGTGGGGCCGGCGCGGGCGGACGCGCGCCTCACGCCGATCCGCGGGGGGCCGACACGGGGGACAGGGCCGACGCGATCACTTCCCTCATGCGGCGGGCAGCTGCCGCGGAGAGCCACTCCTCCCATCCGTTCGCGCGTGCCATCGTTGCCAGGGCCGAAGAGTTGGGGATCTCCATCCCCGAACCGGAAGACTTCAGCGTCACGCGGCAGTCGGTGACCGCTCGCCTCGACGGTGAGTTGGTACAGGTGGGCGGAGCCGCCCTCTGGCGGGCCGCGGTTCAACAGGAGGCGCCCGCTGACGGATGCGAGCGGGGCCAACTGGCAAAGGAGAGGGAGGCACCCCGGACACCCGGTGGTGCCGACGGGTACGGTCCTGCCCCGTCATGGGCGGCGGCAGGCGAGTTCATGCAGCGGGAGGAGAGGCAGGGACGGACCCCCCTGCTGGTGATGATCGACGGCCGCCCGGTGGCAGGAATCGCGGTGGCCGGCCGTCCGCGGGAGGGGTCCCAGGAGGCCGTGTGCCGGCTGCGCCGCGCGGGTGCGGCCCGTATCCTGGTGTTGAGCGGTGACGCGGAAGCCAGCACCCGCAGTGTGGCTGAGGCCCTGGGGGTGGACGAGTACCGGTCGGGCATGATGCCGGAGGAAAAGTTGGAAATGATCCGCCGGATGCGGCAGAATGGACAGGGGGTCGCCATGGTGGGGGATGGGGTCAACGACGGCCCTGCCCTGGCGGCAGCCGACCTGGGTATCGCCATGGGGGCGGCGGGGAGCGAGGTCGCCATCGAGAGCGCCCACGTGGTGCTCATGGGCGACGATCTCCTGCTGGTGCCCGATGTCCTGCAGTGGGGCCGGCGTACCGTGACGGTGATCAAGCAGAACATCTGGGTTTTTGCCGTGGCGGTGAACCTGGTGGGGATGGCCCTGGCCTGGGCCGGTATCCTCACGCCGGTGGCGGGGGCCGTTCTGCACAACGTGGCATCGGCGGCGGTGGTGGCCAATTCGGCCCGCCTGCTGGGTTACCGCCCCCGCTGGTGAGGCCGGGTTACCGGCTTGCTGGTGACGTTGCCGACAGAGCACCGGCCGATGTCCCGGGGCCGAGGAGGCGCCACCAGAAGCCGTTCCGGGGGGTCTGTTGTCCTGGAGGAGGTCGATTGTCCGGGGGGAGGTCGATTGCCGTGGGCGAGCACCCGCATGCCCAACTGTATCGCGAGCTGGCGGCCAGGGTGGCCCGGATAGAAGGGCACACCCGCGCCGTGGCGCGGATGCTTGAGGAGGGGCGTTCCTGCCCCGAAATCCTCCATCAGGTCAGGGCGGTGAAAGCGGCCTGGGACAAAGTGGCAGCCATGCTGTTCGACGAGCACCTCAAGGTGTGCGTGGTGCATGCGGTCAGGGACGGCACCCTGGAGCAATCCCTGGAAGGGCTGCGGGAAGCGCTCAAAGAATACCTGGGTCAGTGAGCCGCTGGTTGCGGCCTGGCCTCAGGCACGTGGCGCGGTCCGGTGTCGCTGCCGCACGGCTGCACGACGGGCGGCGACGTGTGCGAGAAGAGGGGTGAGGTCGTTGGACGTCCTGGTGGGTGCGGTGCAGCTTGAGCCTCGTTGGTGCGAGAGCGTGAGCGAGGTAGCGGATCTCCTGCGCGGGCCCGTCGAGCGGGCCGCCCGGGCCGGCGCCAGATTGGTAGTCCTCCCATATCTCGGCGATCTGCTGGCCCGCCCCCACGCAGGTCACAGCGCCCGGGCTGCTGGCACACCTGCTCCGGGGGCACACGATGAATCGGTCGGTGCGGCGGGTGGGGCAATTCGGGGGGCCGCCGTTCACGGGGAGGCGGTTGGCGGGGAGGCGGACGACCTGGTAGGGGTCGCCGGGGAAGTGGCTCGCGAGGCGGGAGTGTACCTGGCCCTGGGGCTGCCCGACCGCGGGCGCGTGGGCGTGCTCCTCGGACCGGACGGGAGGGTGCTGGGGGGGCAGCGCCAGACCCATGTGCTCCCCGAGGAGAGGACCGTTGGCCTGGTCCCGGGGGACGAGTTGTTCGTTTTCCCGACCGAAGTCGGGCGTTTCGGCATGCTCGTGGGGAGCGACGCCTGGTATCCCGAGGTGAGCCGCATCCTGGCCCTACAGGGCGCCCAGGTCCTCCTCTCCCTGCAGGCGGTGCGCCGCCCGTACGTATCCTGGCGTCAGCTGGCCGGAATCTGGCAGGAGGTGCAGCAGAACCAGACCTTGGGGGTGGAGAGCTGCCTCCACGGCCGCCTGGCCCTCCCGTGTGGCGAGGTGGAGTTCGAGGGGCGCACAGCCATCTTTGCCCCCTGCGAGATGACCCCGGGCGAGACCGGCATCCTGAACGATGGACCCGATGAGGAGGGGTTGGTGCTCGCCCACCTGGACTTCGCGGCCCGGGAGGAGGTCATCCGGCAGTACCCCGTACTGGGTTTGCTCAATCCCCGGCTGTACCGGCGCTACCTGCCGGCCGTCTATCGCTCCGCCCCCGCTGCTTCCAGCGTTCCGGGGACGGAGGGGGCACCCCCGCTGCCGCCAGCGGAGACCGGGGGCCCGCGTGCGGACGCGGCGGTGCCGGCCGGGGGCGCATGTGCGGGCGCTGCGCTGCGGGACGCGCGCGTAACGGTGGCGGCGGTACAGATGCGGCTCGAGCTGGTGCGCTCGCCCGAGGAATACGCGGGCAGGATCCTGGGTTTTGCTGCCCGGGCGGCAGAACGGGGCGCCCGACTGGTGGCGTTCCCCGAGGACGTGGCCACCGCCCTGCTGGGTCTGCTGCCCGGCATCGACGACATCATGGCTGCGGGCGACCCGGGCCAGGCGGTGAGGAGCATGGGCCCCGACGCCACGGTGGCCGACATCTTCCGCTCGCTGGCCCCGGTGGTGCAGCAGGTCCACGAGGCTGCATTCTCCGAAGCGGCCCGCAGGTTCGGCGTGTACGTGGTGGCCGGCAGCGCCATCCTGCCCGACGCCCGCGGCCGCATGGTGAACGTGGCCCACGTCTATGACCCGGACGGGAGCAGGCTGGGTGAGCAGCAGAAGTGCCACTTCATCCCCATGGAAGTGGCATGGGGGCTCCAGACCGGGGACGACCTGGCCATCTTCGGTACCCCCTGGGGGCGGTTTGCCGCCCCGGTGTGCATGGATGCCACCTACTTCGAGACCTTCCGCATCCTGGCCCAGCGCGGGGCCGAAGTGGTGATCATCCCCAGTGCCAACCCGGAGCAGTACAACTGGTGGAAGGCCCTGCGAGGCATCTGGCCACGGGTGCAGGAGTCGCAGGTCTACGGCATCCAGTCGTGCATGGTGGGCAGTCTGTTCGGTCTCACCCTCACCGGGCGCAGCGGCGTGTTGGCCCCCATGGAACTCTCTGCCACAGGTGATGGTGTGCTCGCCCAGACCGACGATCCGCACGGGGAAGACGTGGTGGTAGCCGACCTGGACCTGGAGGGCCTGCGCAGGTTGCGCGACGAAAACGGGGTCCACCGGGCGTTCAACCCCTCCCTGTACGAGCGCTACTTCCCCGGAATCTACGGAAGGGACTGACAGGGATGTGCGGCGAGATTCCCGGCCGCAGAGTGGCGGTGCTGGTGGAGAAGGACTTCGAGGACCCTGTACGCCGCATGAGGGAGCTAGGCAAGGTGGTGGCGGGCATCTGCCACGCCGGGCACGTGCTGGTGTCGGCGGGTATCCTGCGCGGGCGCACGGTCACGTGCGTGGCGGCCATCCGGGACGACGTCGTCAACGCAGGCGCCACCTACGTGGACCAGGAAGTGGTGGTGGACGGCAAGCTCGTCACGTCGCGCACCCCCGCGGACCTGCCCGCCTTCTGCAAGGCCATCATCGAGGCGCCCTCTCCTGACCGGCCGGCTGCCGGGCCACCTGGCCTGCCTTACCCTACGGCTGCCCTGCTGCAGCGCCGGCTGATGACCGTACGTCTCGGGGCATCGCCACGCGCGGCACATCCTCGGCTCTGAAACCGGGAAAGGAGATAGGCGCATGGATCGTACTCTGGAGGCTGAACTGGAGAGCGCGCGGGAACGCCGGGACCTGGCGGCCCGGTTGCAGGGCAAGCTGCAGGCCGCCCGGGATGATCTGGCCCGGTGCCGGGAGAGGTGCCGCGAACTGGAACTGGTGCTCGCCAAAGAAGAGCAGGATGTGCAGGGGCTGCAGGGCCTCGGCCCCACCGCCCTCCTTTCCGGCCTTTTGGGGACGAGGGAGCAGAAGCTGGACCGGGAAAGACAGGAATTGGCAGCCGCCCAGTTGAAGTACGAAGCGGGCCGGGGGCAGGTAGAGGCCCTCGAAGAGGAGGTCGCAGCCCTGCGGGAACGGCTGGCCTCTCTGGGGCAGGCCGAGGAAGAGTACCTGCGGCTGCTCCGGCAGAAAGAAGAGGCGCTCAAGAGTGGAGGGGGCGAAGCGGCCGCGGCTCTCCTGGAACTGGCGGAGGAAGAAGGCCGGCTCTCAAGCTCGGCAAAGGAGCTGGAAGAGGCGCTGGCAGCAGCCCGGGAGGCCCTGGCTTCCCTGGACGATCTGCTCGCCGCCCTGGGTAGCGCCGCCAGCTGGGGCATCTGGGACATAGTGGGCGGAGGCCTGCTCGCGACGGCCATCAAGCATTCCCGCATCGATGACGCGCGGGGCAAGGCCGCTCTCGCCCAGCAGTCATTGAGCCGGCTGCAGAGGGAAATGGCGGACGTGGGAGGCCGGGTCGATCTCGGCGTCGGCGTCGGCGGTTTCCTCACTTTCGCCGACTACTTCTTCGACGGGCTCATCGTCGACTGGGTGGTTCAGTCCAGGATCAGCGAGGCAAGAAGCCGGACCGAAGAGCAGCGAGCGGCGGTGGCATCGATGCAGCGAAGGCTGGAAGAGGAGCTGCGCCGCACCGCCGCAATGACGGAGGATGTCCGCCGCAAGAGGCAACGTTTGGTAGAACAGGCCCAGCTCCCATGATCACCTCGGGTGAGGGGAGCGGCGGTTGTGCGGGAGGATGCACAGGGTGGCGCCGTTGGTCTGGTGGGGGGTGGCGGCGAGCGCCGTCCTGGTGGGTGGCCTGATAGCGGCGCTCAGGTCCGCCAGGTGGCTGCGCAGGGCACTGATAACGGGTGTGTTGTTCGGCCTGCTGGGGGCGGCGTTCACGGCCGGAGGCGAGTTCGGTTGGCATGCCTCACGGGCGGCCCTGCTCTTCGCGGATCTCGCCGCCCGCAGGCCGTACAGCGCCGTTGACCGGTTCATGCGGTCAAGCGAGTTTCACCCCATCGGCCTTCTCCTGTTCCCCGGCGCGGTAGGCTCAGACGTGGTCAACTGGGGCCTGGGTTTGCTGATCTGGCCGTTATACGCTTTCCCGCCCGATCGGGCTCCGTGGCCCGGTGCCGCCGTGGGGATGTTCCTGGCCACCAGGCCTGTCCTTGCCTGGGCGACATGGTTCTTGCAGGGTGCCCTAGGCGGTATTGCGTTGGTAGTCCCGCTCGTCTGGTTCGTACGCTTGATAGGGCCGGAGGGCGAACTGCCCGGTCGCGCAACGCCTTGACTCCTAACGACGTCAGATGGTGTGGTAGCGCTATGCAACCTTGTCGTCCCCGGCCTCGAAGCGTCGGGGTCTATCTCTGATCTAAGCGGTGTGCTTCGCGTGCACGCAATATGGGTAGAGACGCCGCGGCACATGCGAGGCACAGGACGCCCGCGCAGAGGAACACTGCCCGCGGGCCCAGCAGGTCTGCCACGGTGCCCCCGCCTGGAGACGGTGCCTTCCAGGAGGAACAGGTTCTGGGAGTCCTGCCACAGCAGGTAGCGCACTTCGCGGGCAGGGACGCCGGGTGGTGCGTAGCGCGCCAGGACGTGGCGGCCCTTGATGCCCTTTGTGACCTCGACGTCGTCTTGGGCCAGGATGGTGAGGTAGGGGGCTTGAGGGGCATCTTTGCTGCCGGGCAGGGTGAGGGCGGGCGGGTCGGTGAGGGACGCCTGGGCCAGGCGCAGGTCGGTGCGGCCCGTGTCCTTGTCCACTCCACCACATCTCACATCATCCGTTCTCTTCAATCCACTTGCCTACGGCCCGCCTCGCCTCCGTGAGTAGGCGTCTGACGGTACCTTGGGGCCGGCCGAGGCACACGCGGCAGACCGGCGGGCGCAACTCGCCACCGCTAGCGCTGCAACCTGGGAGCGTGTGGTGCGTCTGTATAGGAGGGCGGGTAATGGACAGGGAGGTCTGACCCGTGCTGCAACGTTGGGACCGCAGGAAGCTGCGGCAGGGACGGGGCTTGCTCCGCCGGTCGTGGCTGGTGTTGCTCGTCTTTCTTCTCGCGGCAGCCTGGTGGCCGGCACGGCCCGGGACAGGGTGGGGCTGGCCCGATGCGCGGGCGCAGGGCGAGAGCCAGCAGCCGGGGGCGTTCACCTTCATCCACATGACCGATCCCCATCTGGGTTCGGGAGCGGGCAACCGGTTCACGCCCCGGGTGGTGAGCGAGATCGCGGCCCGGCCCGAGAGGCCGGCCTTTGTGGTGGTGGGGGGCGACCTGACCGAGCTGGGCGGCCGGGACCAGTACGATGCCTACGACGCCACCCTGGCGCGCCTGGGCTTGCGCGTGTACTCAGCCCTTGGAAACCACGAGAGCAGGTGGCTGGACGCCGGCAAGGGCAACTTCGTAAACCGTTACGGCCGCAGCTACTATGACTTCTCTCACGGGGGCATCCACTTCGTGGTGCTGGACACCTCGGTGACCAACCAGACCCACGGACACTTCGAGCCGCTGATGCTGGACTGGCTGCGAGGCCGGCTGGCCGCCTGGGGCAAGGAAGCGCCCGTCGTGGTCTTCATTCACCATCCCGTGGGCTATCCGGGTCAGCGTTTCCTGGACAACGAACAGGATTTCCTGGAGGCGGTCGAGGGATACCGGGTGGTGGCCGTGTTCACCGGGCACGGGCACATCCACGCCTCCTGGCGACGGAACGGCATCCCCTTCTTCATGACCAAAGCGGCCATGGAGGGCGGGTACGCCATCGTCCGCGTGGCCGAGGGAGCCCTCACCGTATGGGCCAGGACGGTGGACGAGGAATCTGCCCTGTCTGCCGCCGTGCCCATCAGCCCCGCCGAGGGTGTCCCGGTTGTTGAGTTGAAGGTGGTGGGCCCCAAAGCCGGTTCCCGGTGGAAGAGTGATTTGCCTCTCCGGGTTCAGGTATCTCCGTCCGAGGCGGGGGTGGAATACCGGGTGGGTGGGGGTCCCTGGCTTCCTCTGGGCGATCCCGGGCAGGCCCTGCGTGTGACCACCGTCTCCATCGATGGGCTGCCGCCGGGATTCCACGACCTCGCCGTGCGTGCGACCGTGGGCGAGGAGGTGTGGACCAGGGAGGTGCGCGTCCTCCTGGAGCCCCCACCGGCGTCGGTGTCGCTGGCCTGGCGGTACCGCACCGGCGGGGGTGTCCAGTCCACCCCCGTCGTCAACGGCGCTCGGGGCGTAGTGTACTTCGGCTCCAACGACGGGGCTCTGCGCTGCGTCGGGTTAACCGACGGCAGGCTCAGGTGGCAGGTGTGGACGAGCGGTCCCATCCTCTCCGCGCCCTGCCTGGCCGGCGACACCGTCTACTTCGGCTCCACCGATGGCCGGCTTACGGCTGTGGATGCCGCCACCGGCAAGATGAAGTGGCGGTTCTCCGGGCGGGGACCGGTGGTGGCCTCGCCCCTCTATGCCGCAGGCACCGTGTACTTCGGGGATGGAGAAGGTGTATTCCGCGCCCTGGATGCGTCTACGGGCTCGGAGAGGTGGCGCTTCCCCACTGGGGGTCTCATCCGCGCCGTCGCAACCTGGGGGCGCCGCATGGTGTACTTCGGTTCATGGGACGGACACGTCTACGCCCTCGATGCCGCCACCGGGCGACTGGTGTGGAAGCGTAACCTGGCCCGGCAGGTGTACTACGCGCCCATCGGGGGTGCCCCGCTGTACTACCTGGACAAAGTATACGTGACCACCCCCGCCGACCCGCATGCCGGCCGTGTGGGGGTGCACGCCCTCGATGCCGCCACCGGTGAGGTCGTGTGGCAGAGCACCGTCCCCGGGGGACTGTCCTATCCCGTGGCGCAGAACCTGGGCCTACTGGTCAACACCGCCGGGGGCAGGGTGACCGCCCTGCACCCCCTGAGCGGCGAGGTGTGGTGGGAGCTGCCCACGGATGTCACCGTGTACGACTCACCCGCAGTGCCATACGGTGGGGACGCCATCCTGGGCGGATTGTGGGGAGAGGTGGTGGCCTGCAACGGCTGGACCGGGCAGGAGGCATGGCGCTACCGCCTGGACTTTCGGCTGCTTGCCGGCCGGGTGACGGCTGGGCCCGGGTACGTGCTCGTGCCCTCGATGGATGGCTACCTGTATGCCCTGCAGGTGGCCCCTTCGCCGCTCCCGTCCCCGGAGGTTCCCTTCGCCGACATGTCCCGGCATTGGGCGCGGGAAAGGGTGGCCGGGATGGCGCGGCTGGGTCTCATGCAGGGGTACGGGGATGGCACCTTCCGTCCCACGGCTCCCATCACCCGGGCAGAGATGGCGACCGTGCTGGCGCGTTACCTGGTGGCGACCGCCCCTGCAGAGGGGTTCGCCACCCGCTTTGCCGACGTGGGGGAACACTGGGCAGGGGAGCATATCCTGGCCCTGGAGCAGCGGGGACTCGTACAGGGCGAGCCGGTGGGGGACGGTACGGTGAGGTTTCGTCCCGATGACCCCGTTTCCCGGGCGGAACTGGCGGCCATGCTGGCCCGGGTACGCGGTGCCACTACCCCGTCCCCCGGCTTCACCAGCCGGTTCGCCGATGTGGCGGGCAGCTGGGCGCGGGACTGCATCGCTGCCGTGGAGGAGCAGGGCCTGGTAAGGGGAGTCCCTCAAGGGAAGAAGTACGTTTTTCGACCCTTGGCCCCCGCCACGCGGGCGGAGGTGGCAACCATCCTGAGCCGGCTGGCGGAGGGACCCTGAACCCGAGGCGCGCCCGCTACGTCGTAGCCCTGTCTTCGGCGGGCAGGCTCGTGCGCGGCGTGCTCAGCACCCCGTATCAGCACCCCGTATCTGTTCCGCGGGCTGGGCGGGGTGCTCTCGGGCGCGTACGGCGTGTCCCTCGGGTCAGTGTGCTGCGGGTGGTCTGGGACAAGGTGCGCATGGGCATCCCCCTGGGGGCTGCAATCCCGAGTCGGCGTGTGAACCCTGTCGCCGTTGCAACGGTTAGGGGGCCAGGTCCGTCTCTTGTAAAGTGGGGACAGGATTCCCGGGGAGAGGTAGATCCTATGGGTATTGAAGTCCTTCTGGTCTATCCGGACTTCACGGTGACGGAGGTGGCCCTGCGGCCGGGGCGGTACCAGGTCGAGGAGGGGGGCTGGTACGCGGAGGGCCTGGCGGCCATGGCCGCCTCGCTGCAACACGCCGGGCACCGCGTGGCCCTGCTTCACCTGACCCGTCCCCCGTCCAGGGAGGAGTTCCTGGGAGCCGTGGGGCGGCACGACCCCGCCCTGGTGGGCCTTACCGTGCGTTCTAGTGCCCTGTCCTATTGCGCCCAGTACACAGCCTGGGTGAAGGAAGTGTCGCGGGCCCCGGTGGTCTGGGGTGGTTACCACCCCACCCTGGCTCCCGGGGAATGCATAGAGGTTCCGGGGGTGGATGCGGTCTGCCTGGGAGAGGGGGACAAGGCGATGGTGGAACTGGCCGACGCCCTGGCAGGCGGTACCGATCCCACTCGGGTAGGCAGCATGTGGTTCCGCACCCCCTCGGGCATCGTGCGCAACCCCGTGCGGCCCCTGGTGGAGGGTCTCGACCTCCTGCCGCTGCCCGAGTTCGGGCTTTTCAACCACTCGCGTCTGCTGGCCACCCGCGCCCGCGCCGCCATCGCCATGGTGTCGCGGGGCTGTCCCTTCCGCTGCGGGTATTGTTCTAACCACCGGCAGCGGGACGTCTACCCCAACGCCCACCGCTACCCCCGCTTCCGCAGCCCCGCCGGCGCCATGGCGTACCTGCGCAAGCTCCTCGCCTGGTCCCCGGGGACCAGGGAAATCCGCTTCCTGGACAACGTATTCGGCCTGCGCCGGGACTGGCTGGAGGAGTTCTGCGACCTCTACCGTCGTGAAATCGGCCTTCCTTTTGCGTGCAACCAGCGGCCGGACCTCGTGGACCGCGCCCGGGCTTCCCTGCTGGCGGCGGCCGGGTGCCGCACCGTATACATGGGCATCGAGTCGGGGGATCCCCAGATCCGCCGGGTGGTGCTGGGCAGGCCGGTGAGCGACGAACGTATGGTGGAAGCGTTCCGCACCTGCCACGAACTGGGGATGAACACGGTCGCCTACAACATGGTAGGTCTCCCCGGGGAAGACCGCGGCAGCGTCCTGGCCACCGCCAGGTTGAACGCCCGCGCCCGCCCCTCGGCAGTGGTGGTGAGCGTCTTCTCGCCCTATCCGGGCACCGACCTGTACGAAGTCTCGGTGCGGGAGGGCTACGTGCGCCCGCCCCTCGACTACCGTGCCCGCACCTTCCTGGACCAGCCCGGTCTGCCCAGGCAGGACGTACTGCTCCTGCACCTCTTCTTCCGCCCCCTGGTGCGCCTGTACCGTCTCTTCGGCCCCGACAGCGTACCAGGCTGCATCGTAGAGCGGGCGCTGCTCTGGCGGCACCTGCCCACGCGGGCCCTGGTACGCTGGGCGGATGCCACCCGCCACCTGCTGGGGCGCATGCGCTACGGGCTGCAACTCTACCTGCCCCCCCTGTACCGCCTGTTCCGCACCCTCAAGCACAGCGCCTGACCGGTGCTCAGTCTGGGAGGCATCGTCACCCCCATCAGCCCCGTTTACACCAGCCTGGAGGTCAGGCACCAGATCGGGAAGCATTCCCCCATCCTCCGCCCGTCGCGGGCTCGTCCTGCCTCGCCCAACCAGGGGGGGCCTCCACCCCCAAGTCAGCGCCTATGCCGGGCGCACAAAGACCGGGCGCGGCTGGTTGCCGCGCCCGGAGCCCGCCCCCGATATGTATTTCCAGCACTTTCGCTGGTGGGGCTCGTGGTGGACGATTGCATCTTGGGCACCTGATGGTTCGCGCTGGGGAATGCACCTGCTGACAGGAAGGTTACTCGCCCGACAGGGGGTTGGCCGCGCTCTGCAGGAAGGACAGGAGCCCATCGATGTGGTATACCACCTCGCGCCGACATTGAGCCGCCCGGAGCGCCAGCTGGGCAACGTCTGTTCGCTCGCGGGCGACGTGGAACAGCTCCCTCATTTCGGGTGGGAGCATCCCCGCCAGGTCGGTGCCGTCGCAGACCAGGAACGGCACCGAGACCTGGTACAGCTGGGCGAGCCTGGCCAGGGTCGATTGGCTGGGATTGCGGGTACCCCGCTCGTAGGCGCTTATGGTGGAGTAATGGCACCCCACGGCCTGTGCTACCTCGTCGAGACTCATACCCCGGCTCACCCGAAGGCGGCGTAGCCGCTCTCCCATCGATTCCAAGCGGTCACCTCCCTTCTATCTCTGGATACTTATCCCTTGGTAGGGGAATTCCTGTCGCCCGGATGTACAAAATGGAGTGCCGTTTCGACACGTTCCGCAGCCGGTGGCCCCGGACGGGTTCTGTGACTGGTGGGCGCTGGGAGAGGAGTGGGGCTGCGGGCGGCGAAAACATAGTTGTTGCATCCCGGCAGGGGAGGAGTGGCCGTGCTAGGAGAAGGCGACACCCGTGTGTTCCGTCCCCAGGGCGAAAAGCAGCTCAACCCGAGGGAGGTCCTGCTCAGGGTGTACAGTGCCCTGCAGGAAAAAGGAACTCACGATCCCGTGCAGCAGATCGTGGGATACTTGCTCTCGGGAGAACCAGCCTACATCACCAGCTACAGGGATGCCCGCAACCTGGTACGACAGGTGGAACGGCACGAGCTTCTGGAAGAGCTGGTGAGGGCGTACGTCGCCGCTGCAGAAGGCAAGGCTTAGGAAGGCGGGGGCGGGGGATGGACATGGTGGACCGGGTGCTGGCGGTGGTGACCACTGCTGCCACCCCGGTGGTGGAGCTGAGAGGCGCCATCCCGCTGGGGCTGGCGCTGGGGCTTGCCCCCTGGCAGGCCTGGATGTGGTCTGTGCTAGGCAATTTGCTTCCGGTCCCTGCCCTGCTGTGGGGCACCCGGACCGGCCTCAACTGGTTGGAGCGGCAGCCGTGGCTGCACAGTCGCCTCAAGGGCTGGGGGGAGCGGGGTTCGTCCCGCCTGGCGGCCCGGGTCAGGCGCTGGGGGCTCCTCGGGCTGGCCGCGTTCGTGGCCGCTCCCCTGCCGGGCACGGGGGCCTGGACGGGTGCGGTAGCAGCCAGCTTTCTGGGAATAAGACCCGTCCCGGCCCTGGGTGCCATCACCCTGGGGGTCGTGGCCGCCGGGTTGCTGGTGGCGGGAGCGGGGGCAGCGGCGGTGACGATAGGGCGGGGATAGGGGGAGTGCCGGTTGAGCCTGGCAGGAGAGGGAGAGGAACGCATCGGGTGGGCCGCTCGGCGCATGCCGGTACTTGGCGAGATCAGGCGTCGCTGGGAGACTGAGAAGCCTCTCGAGGGCGTGCGCATGGGGGCGTGTTTGCACGTCACCACAGAGACGGCGAACCTTGCGCTCACCCTGCAGGCAGGGGGGGCACAGGTGGCTCTGTGTGCCTCCAACCCCCTGAGCACGCAAGACGATGTGGTGGCTGCCCTGATCGAGCGGGGCATCGCCGTGCACGCCCGGCGGGGGGCGAGCCGGGAGGAGTATTACGCTCACATCCGGGAAGTGCTGGACACCCGTCCCCACCTCACCATGGACGACGGGGCAGACCTGGTTGCCATGATCCACCAGGAGCGTCAGGAGTTGCTGGCGGACGTGTGGGGGGGGACGGAAGAGACCACCACCGGGGTCACCAGGTTGCGCGCGCTGGCCCGTGACGGGCAGTTGCGCTACCCGATAGTGGCCGTTAACGACGCCCGCACGAAGTACCTGTTTGACAACCGGTACGGAACCGGACAATCGGCCCTGGACGGGGTCCTACGGACCACCAACATCCTGCTGGCGGGAAGCACCGTGGTGGTGGTGGGATACGGCTGGTGCGGGCGGGGGGTAGCGGCGCGGGCGCGGGGCATGGGGGCCCGGGTGCTCGTGGTGGAGGTGAACGCCCTGCGAGCGCTGGAGGCGGCCATGGAGGGCTTCCCGGTGGTCTCCATGGACGAGGCGGCCCCGCGGGGAGACCTTTTCATCACTGTGACGGGCAACCTGAAAGCCGTCTCGGGAGAGCACATGCGCGCGATGAAGGACGGCGCCATCCTGGCGAACGCCGGGCACTTCAACGTGGAGATCGACATCGGGGCCCTGGAGAGCATGGGTCGGAAGCGCCGGGCCCGGGAGAACGTGGACGAGTACGCCCTGCCCGATGGCAGGCGCCTGTACCTCCTCTGCGAGGGGCGCCTGGTGAACCTGGCCGGGGCGGAGGGGCACCCCGCGGAGGTGATGGACATGAGTTTCGCGGACCAGGCCCTCACCGTGGCTTGGCTGTCCACCCGGCCCGGTCTTGCTCCGGCAGTATACCGGGTCCCGGACGAGATAGACGAGCAGGTGGCCCGGATGAAGCTGGAGGCCATGGGCATCGCCCTCGGGCAGCTCACCGAGGAGCAGAAACATTACCTGGAGCAGTGGGAGACGGGCACGGTGTAGCCCGGAGGTGCCAGGGAGGGGAGAGATACGATGGATGTGGAACGTCTGGCGGGCCTGATCAGAAGCATCCCCGACTTCCCCGTGCCCGGGATCCTGTTCCGTGACATCACACCACTCCTGCGCGAGCCGGCCGCCTTCCGCCATGCCCTGGATCTACTGGCCGAGCACTGGCGGGGGGTGCCGGTGGACCTGGTGGCGGGTGTGGAATCGCGGGGGTTCATCGTGGGGGCGCCGGTGGCCGAGCGCTTGGGAGTGGGTTTCGTGCCCGTACGCAAGCCAGGGAAGCTGCCCTGGGCCAAGGAGCGGGAGGAATACCAGTTGGAATACGGCACGGCGGCGGTGGAAATGCATGCCGACGCGGTGGAACCGGGCCAGCGGGTGCTCATCGTGGACGACCTGCTCGCCACCGGCGGTACCGCCAGCGCCGTGCGCACGCTGGTGGAAAGGGAAGGAGGCCGGGTGGCAGGCTTCTGCTTCCTGATCGAGCTATCACCTTTGCGCGGTCGCGAGAAGCTGGCCGGGTACCCCGTTTGGTCCCTCATCAAGTTCGACTGACGGGCGCCCGCCTGGTCCTTCATCACATGGGGCCGGCGGGCCAGGGGGCGGGCGTCGGCCGGAAGGCCCGGTGCGCCCGGGGTACGGGCGCAGGAGGAGGATGAGTTCATGGCCGAGGCCGAGATCGGCATCTTCGGGGGGTCCGGTTTCTATCAGTTCCTGGAGGGGGTACGGGAGGTCACCGTCGATACTCCCTATGGTGCTCCCAGTGATCGGGTCGCTCTGGCCGAAATAGCGGGCAGGGAGGTGGCCTTTCTGCCCCGTCACGGCAAGCACCACCAGTACCCGCCCCATGCCATCAACTATCGCGCCAACCTGTGGGCCATGAAGGAGCTGGGGGTCACCCGTATCATCGGCCCCTGTGCGGCGGGGAGCTTGCAGCCGCCCGTCCGGCCGGGCGAATTCGTCCTGTGCGACCAGTTCGTGGATCGCACCCGCGGGCGCAATGATACGTTTTTCGATGGACCGGCCGTCGCCCACATTTCCACTGCCGATCCCTATTGCCCCGAAATGCGGCAGGTGGCGTGGGAGCGCATGCAGGCCCTGGGCCTTCCCGGGCACCGCCAGGGTACGGTGGTGGTGATCCAGGGCCCCCGTTTCTCGACGCGGGCGGAAAGCCGGTGGTTCTCCCAGCTGGGCTGGGAAGTGATCAACATGACCCAGTATCCCGAGGTGGTGCTGGCGCGGGAGCTGGGCATGTGCTACCTCAACATATCCCTCATCACCGACTACGACGTGGGGCTGGAAGGCCGGACCGACATCAGGCCCGTCACCCACGAAGAGGTCCTGCGGGTCTTCTCCCAGAACAACGAGCGGCTCCGCACCCTGCTGGTGGAGATCGTAAGCCACCTGCCCCGCCAGCGGGGATGCCAGTGCGAGGAGATCTCGCGCCAGGCCCGCCTGACCTCCTAGCTCCGGGCCCGTCGATTCCCGGGTGCGTCCCTCTTCAATGGCAACCTGTCGCAGCTGAAGGTCGCAACTCCAGGAAGCCCGCGCGCTCGAGGAGCCGGAGATAGCCGAGGGCGTATGGGGTATCGCGCACGCCGGTTTCCAGTTCCACCAGCCGCTCCACCTCGGCCAGGGTCCGTTTCCCGTCGCTCCAGTAGAGGAGGCGGGTTTCCAGCAAATCGGCGCCTTTCTTGTGCTCCCGCCGGAAAAGGAAGAACTCGAGAGCTTCGGATGCCGGCAGGGAGGCAAACACATCCCGGCGGTCCACCGGCCCGGGAAGGAGACGCCGGGGGATCAGGCGTCGCGCCTCCGGGTCTCCGTCGCCTGCCGCGCCGGGCCCGTGTGGTTCCCCGCCCTGCGGGGTAGGTGGCCCGTCTTCCCGGCCTTTCCTGCCCGCGGGGGCGGCGGTCGGTGTTGGGGCGGGATGAGTGGTGCTCCTCAGTATGGTGATGCGGCGCTCCTCCTGCTGCGCCACCCGCCGGCACTCTTCTGCGAGAGACGCCTCCACTTTCCGGAACGACTCGCCTTCCTCCGGGGCGAGCAGTCTGTGCAATGAGGCCAGATCGGCGAGCCGGCGGTCGAGCCGGAAGGCGATGCGCCCTGCGACTCCAGCTGCCGCCCCGGCCTGCCCGCCGGTTTCCTCGCTTCGCAGCACGCTGTCGCGCACCGCGGCGTGCAGGGTGGGGGCGAAGCGGGCGGTCATCTCTGTCCCCAGCCAGCACGCTTCCGGCAGGCCCGCGTTCGCCAGGAACATGGCGTATGTTCCCGTGGCCACCGCCACCCGGCGCAGCGCTTCGGGGTCGACCTTGTCGAGGGTATCGGCGGAGGTGTGGTAGAACCTGTCGGGCCACTGGATGATCATGGGGCAGGGGATGCCCACGGTGGGGTCGCCCAGCAGGTAGTGGTCAGACCCGCCCGAAAAAGGTGTTTCTGTCCAGCGCAACATGGGTAGCCGGGCGGTACCACCCCAGTTGGTCCCTTCCGTGAGGGCCTCGGCCATGATCAGGGACAGCAGGTCGGAAGCGAAAGAGGGGGTGGCCAGGGGTCCCGACTCCACCTGTAGGACGCTGCCGCACAGGTCCTGGCGTTCGCCCACCATGTCCAGATTGACCGCCGCCACGGTTCGTGCTGCCGCCCCGGGCTGGGAGGCCAGGTAGCAGGTAGTGCCGTTGATCTCCGGCACCAGCAGCAGGCGGATTCCCCGCCGGGGGCGGGGCAGGCTGCCCCGTTCGATCAGGGACGCCAGGCTCACCAGGGCCTCCACCGCCGCCGCTGCCCCGGAGGCGTTGTCGTTGGCGGAAGGCTGAGGGTGGCACAGGTGCGCAATCACCAGGATTTCCTCTGATGAGGTGCCCGGCAGCACCGCGGACAGTACGTCCATGCTCCCTGCGTAGAAGCGAGCCGCCACCCGGGCATGAACGGGCAGGCCTTCCGGGCCCGCCTCCCTGAGCAGCTTTCTCAACGCGTCCCCTGCCCGCGGAGAAAGGACGAATCCCCAGATAGGCCTGTCCCCGGGCGCCCACCAGAAAGAGGTGTACTGGAGGGCGTCGGCCAGGTGCCCGCTCCAGGCGGGGGGCAAGGGCGCGGGCCGCATGCCGGAAGCCGGGGCTGGCCTGGATGCGGTGGTGCCTGGTGATTTCTGTCACTGTGTCCAGGGCACGGGCCCCCGAGACTTCTCCCGCCAGTCCATTCAGGATGCCATGGAACACCGGTATCTCTCCCTTCGTCGGGCCGGCGATCATCCCCCAGGCCACCCGAGGTATTTCCCGCGGGGGGGCAGGAAATCCTGCAGGTGGCCGAGAAATAGGTGGCGCACGCCGTTTGCCTGCGCGCGAGGAGGCCCCGGTTTGATCCCGCTGCACGACGACATACCTTCCCGGCGCTACCCGGTGGTAACCCGGCTCCTGGTGGCGACCAGTGTCCTGGTGTTCCTCTACGAGTGGTCCCTGCCGGCGCAGAAGCTCTGGGGGGTGGTGCACTACTGGGGGGTGGTGCCCGCCCGCTACTTCCCGCTGGAAGATGTGCTGGCCTACCGGTGGCAGCTGCTCGTGCCGCTGGTGACGTCCATCT
Source organism: Bacillota bacterium (assembly GCA_030019365.1). Classification (NCBI taxonomy): domain Bacteria; kingdom Bacillati; phylum Bacillota; species Bacillota bacterium. The sequence continues at coordinate 490,979 of JASEFA010000001.1, read as the reverse complement.
TCCTGCACGGAGGATGGATGCACCTTGCCGGCAACATGCTATACCTGTGGATCTTCGGGGACAACGTGGAGGACAGGATGGGGCACGGGCGCTTCCTGCTGTTCTACCTGCTGGTGGGGGTGATCGGCAACGGGGCGTATATCCTGGCCGACCCTGGCGTGCGCGTTCCCGCCATCGGGGCCAGCGGCGCCATCGCCGGGGTGCTGGGTGCGTATCTGGTCAGCTTTCCCGGAGCGCGGGTGGCCACCCTGGTCCCGCTGGGGATATTCCTCACGGTGGTCCAGGTGCCGGCCGTCCTCTTCCTGCTGGGATGGTTCCTGCTGCAGCTTGCCAACGGGGTGGCGGCGCTGGGCGTTCCCAGCGGCCGGCAGATAGCCTGGTGGGCTCACATCGGGGGATTCCTGGCGGGGTTGGTACTGGTGGGGGTGTTTGCGAGCGACAGGCGTGCCCTGTATCGCTAGGCGGATGGGAGGATCCTGCTCCGCCACCGGCGACGGAGCGGCCCCTCATGGGACGGATAGTTCTCGGGGGAGTCGCGCGCGACGGCCTGCCGTCGCCGGCGAAAGACATATTGCCAAGGGAGGAAAGAGCGTGGACAGAGTGACGGTGAGCGTGATCAAGGCTGACGTGGGGGGGTTCGTGGGTCATTCTTCGGTACACCCGGCGCTGAAGGAGCGGGCAGAGGAATGCCTGGGAGCGGCCGGGGGGTTGCTCGTGGACTTCCGGGTGTCTTCGGTGGGTGATGACCTGGCCCTCATCATGACCCACCGGCAGGGGGTGGACAGCCCGCCCATCCATGAGCTATCCTGGAACACCTTCGTGGCCTGCACGGAGGTGGCTAAGAAGCTGAAGCTGTACGGGGCGGGTCAGGACCTTCTCAGCGATGCCTTTGCGGGGAATGTGCGGGGCATGGGGCCGGGCGTGGCGGAGATGGAGTTCGAAGAACGCCCGTCGGAGCCCATCGTGGTGTTCATGGCCGACAAGACCGAGCCCGGGGCCTTCAACCTCCCCCTCTACCGGATATTCGCCGATCCCTTCAACACCAGCGGTCTGGTCATCGATCCCAAGATGCACGCCGGCTTCCGGTTTGAAGTGATGGATGTGCGGGAGAAGGCAGTGGTAACCTTCAACCTCCCCGAGGAGCTATACGACCTCCTCATCTTCATCGGGGCCCCCTCGCGCTTTTGCCTGAATCACATAGTCAGCAAAGAGACCGGCGAGGTGGCGGCAGCCGTGAGCACCCAGCGGCTCAGCCTGATGGCGGGCCGGTACGTGGGTAAGGATGACCCCGTGTGCGTGGTGCGCTGCCAGAGCGGGATGCCGGCCCTGGGCGAGGTGCTGGAACCCTTCGCCTGGCCTCACCTGGTGGCGGGGTGGATGCGCGGCTCCCACGTGGGACCGCTCATGCCCTGCGGCGTGGCCCAGGCCACTCCCACGCGCTTCGACGGCCCTCCCCGGGTGGTGGCTCTGGGGTTCCAGGTGGCGGAGGGGCAACTGGTGGGTCCCCAGGACCTGTTCGCCGACCCCGCCTTCGACCGCGCGCGGCAGCTGGCTCTCGAGATCGCCGATTACATGCGGCAGCACGGGCCCTTCGAACCCCACCGGCTCCACCTGGAGCAGATGGAGTACACCACCATGCCTCAGGTGATGAGGCGCCTGGCGAATCGCTTCCTTCCCGTCGGGTAGCATCGTTTCGTTCCCCCAGCTCTCCCGGTCTGCGGCCCCGGGGCTCCTGTTCCCCACGGTGTCCGCTGTGTATCCGGAGCATGGGGGCGGCGCCGCGGTTAAAAGGCGGGCGGGCGGGCACCCTTATATAGCGGGGTGCGGCGCTGCGCGCGCCCCCGGATCGGGCTGAGCCACCGGACCGCGGCGTGGCCGAGCGTTGACAGCCTTCCAGCGCTCAGGTAAAATGAGCACATCTTGGGGGAACGAGGTGATGCCCCGTGCCGAAAGATGAGGACATGGATACGGTCGTTCTCACCGATGAAGAGGGTAAAGAGCACGAGTTCGCCATCGTCGACGTCATCGAGGTCGAGGGCAAAGACTACGCCATCCTCCTGCCCGTGGACGAAGAAAGCGAAGAAGAAGACGAGGGCGACGCCGTGATCCTGCGTATCGACACGGATGATAAAGGTGAGGACGTCCTCGTAGATATTGAAGACGATGAAGAGTGGGAAAAGGTAGCCGACGCCTGGGAGGCTCTCATAGAGGACGAAGAGGATCTGGACGAGGACTTCGACGAGGACGAGGACCTGGAAGAGGAAGACGAAGATCTGGAAGAAGAGGAAGAAGAAGAGGAGGAAGAAGAGGAGGAAGAGGAGGACGCGGAAAGGGGCAGGGGCAAGAAGTAGCCGTTCCCTCTCGGATCAGATGAGAAGCGGCTCCGTATCGGAGCCGCTATTTCGTGGTTCCGGGGGCCGTCCCGGGGGCATTCCGGGCGCGATGTCAGAAGGTCTATTCCAGACGGCGCCCAGGGGGGTTGGCCCTCAGGCGCAGCTTGCGCAACTCCAGCCGGTCGCTTTCCGCCTTGAGGTACACGTAGTCGCCGCTCTTTATGCCCAGGAGACTGAGCACCTGCGGGGTAAGCGGAAGGAAACCTCCTGCTTCCACAGTAACCTTTCCCACGAACTGTCCGGGCACGTTTTCTGCCGCCCTGCTCACCGGGTGCTTCCCCCTTCCGCCTATCTCGGGCCACGTCCCTGATTATACGGGGGCGGGAGGCACGAACCGTGTCGTTTTTTGGGTCTGGCACCAAAGGGGGCAGCAGCGTATCATATAGTAGTCAGGAGCGGGGGAGAGCCTATGTCCGGGCAGGATTCCAGGTGTTCATCCCTGGTCCGGCGCCGCGGCCGCAGGCTGCTCTCGAGGCCTGGGGTGGCTGGAATCGGTGCGGGCAAGAATGCCCGGGGTGAGGACTGCCTGGTGGTTCTCGTCGAGGATGAGCTCTTCACCCAGACGCGTCGCCTGCTGCCCCGGCGGATCAAGGGCCTGCCCGTGGCAGTCGTGGAGACGGGTGTGCTGAGGACGCTGAGCCGGCCGATCGAGTAACACCCGACCCTCCGGCGGCATATGGATGGACTATGACGCTGGGGTTGGGGGTGTCCGCATGGACACTGGCATGCTGGCGGGTCTCTTTGCCGCCATTTTGCGTTGTTTGGGGCTGTGGGGCGGATACCTGGGGAACGGATCCTTCCCCCGGCCGCTCACTCCCCCGGAAGAAGCCAGGTACCTGCAGGCCGCGAAGGCCGGCGACAGGTTGGCCCGCAACAAGCTCATCGAGCACAACCTGCGCCTGGTCGCCCACATCGTAAAGAAGTTCGAGAGCACCGGGGAAGACATAGAGGACCTGATTTCGGTGGGGAACCTGGGTCTGATGAAGGCCATCGACACATACGACCCCGCGCGGGGAACCAAGCTGGCGACATACGCGGCCAAGTGCGTGGAGAACGAAATCCTCATGCACCTGCGCGCCCGGAAGAAGAAAAGAAAGGAGGTTTCCCTCCACGACCCCATCGGGGTGGACCGGGAGGGCAACGAGGTCACCCTCATGGAGGTGCTGACCACCGACGACGAGGCCATCCCCGACCTGGTTGACTCGCTCTGGCAGCGTGGCCGGGTGCGCCAGTGGCTGGAGGCCTTGCCCCGCAAGGAGCGCGAGGTTCTGGAGCGGAGGTACGGCTTGAGGGATGGGATACAGCACACGCAGAGGGACATCGCCCGTCAGCTGGGGATTTCCCGGTCCTACGTGAGCCGCATTGAGAAGCGGGCCATCCAGACCATGAATTCCCTCATCCAGGGTGTTTAGGGCCGTGACGTGATATAATGTCGCTACCATGGCATTCCTGGAGTACCTGCGTCCGCGGCTGACCGTTTCGAGCATCTACGATCTGGACCTGGAAGACCTCTGGCAGCGCGGCATCCGGGGCGTGATCCTGGACCTGGACAACACCCTGGTGCCCTGGGGATGCGGCCAGGTGAGCGGGCGGTTGCTGGCCTGGGTCGGACGGACCCGGGAGCGGGGTTTTCAGCTCTGCCTCTCCGCCAACGCCCGGGCGGCCAGGGTGAAGGAGATTGCCGGCCTGCTCGGGATACCCGGCATCTCCAATGCCGGCAAGCCGCGACGGCGGGCTTTCCGGAGGGCCATGCAGATCATGGGTACCGCACCCGCCCAAACGGCCATGGTGGGAGACCAGCTGTTCACCGACGTCCTGGGGGGCAACCGCCTGGGGCTTCTCACCGTACTCGTGACCCCGCTGGCGGCCCGGGAGTTCTTCTGGACTCGTCTAATCCGCCACCCGGAGCACCTCATCCTCCGTGCCCTGGGGGTAGTCCCTCCGGGCGGCCCGTCCCGCTGAGAGACACCCCGGGCTGATCGGTCCGGTGGGGGGGGCCAGGTTAGCGGGCGGTGCGATAGCGCCTGACCGCTTCCAGGTGCTCTCTCAGGGTGCGGGAGAACTGGTGGGTGCCGTCGCCCCGTGCCACGAAGTAGAGGTAGTCGGTGGCCGCCGGTTCCAGCACGGCCTGCAGGGCCGCCTTTCCCGGGTTGGCGATGGGTCCGGGGGGCAGTCCCGGATGCACGTAGGTGTTGTAAGGGGAGTCCACCTGCAGGTCGCGCCGCAGCAGGCCTCCCGTCCTGCGCAGGGCGTAGAGGACGGTGGGGTCGGCCTGCAGGAGCATGCCCCGTCGCAGGCGATTCCAGAACACTCCCGCCACCAGGGGGCGCTCTTCCGGCACCCCCGTTTCCTTCTCCACGATGGAAGCCAGGGTGACCACCTCGTGCACGGACAACCCCTGCGCCCTGGCCTTGTCGGCCAGTTCCCGGTCCCAGATCTCGCGGAAGCGTTGCACCATAAGGGAAATCAGCTCGGATTCGGCGGTCCCCCGGGGCACCCGGTAGGTATCGGGGAACAGATAACCTTCCAGGGGATAGCGCACCCGCCCCGGCTCAGGAGGCGAGTGCGGCGCCAGCTCCAGACGACGGGCGGCATCGAGGAACTTCTCCCGGTCGGCCAGACCCTGCCGGGCAAGCAGATCGGCTATCTGCTCCACCGTAAAGCCTTCAGGGATGGTAAAGGGATAGGTGGCCACCTCGCCCCTCACCAGGCGGCGGATGATTTCCCGCAGGCCCATGGCGGGGGTGAAATCGTACTCTCCCGCGTGCAGCCGGGTGGGTACGCCCATCCACTCGACCAGGGCGCGGAAGGCGAGGGGATGGCGGATCAGCCCTGCCCGGTACAGGATTTGCCCGATACTTTCTACGGGAGAACCCGGCGGGATGACCACCCGCACGTCGGCGCGGGACGCAGGGTCAACGGGGCGTGACGCCCATGCCACGGAGGCCCCGATGCACGCGACCAGTGCCAGACACGCGGTCAGGATGAGAAGGGGACCGCGCCCGGGGCCAGGACGGAGGTGGCGCAGCCGGTGAAGGGATCGTCCGAGCAAGGTGCCCAGCAGAAGAATCCTCCTGTTCCCGATTTCGGCACTGTGCCCTCGTCTCCCTCCCCCGACTTCCGCCCGGAAGAGTTGGGTACCCGGCAGTTGCAGGCCCTGGAGAGGATCATCCAGGAGACCATCTCCGCCATCGATCGCAGCAGGGCGCAGATATACGCCATCGCTGAGTCGGCCCGGTCCGAGTACGATAAAGTTAAGGGAGAGCTGGAAGAGGTTCGCAAGCAGGTGACCGTCCAGATCGCCCTGGTGGACCAGTTCGAGCAGCAGGAGCGGGCGGCCCGCGTCGCGCTCATGCAGGTGAGCGCGAACCTGGCCGCTTACGGCGAGGATGCGGTGCAGGCCGCCTATCAGAGGGCGGTAGAGACCCGTGCTCAACTCCTGACCGCTCAGGACAGGGAAAGGGAGCTGCGGCGCCGCCGGGAAGAGCTGGAGCGCCGCTTCCGGGGACTGGAGCAGGCGGTCAGGCGGGCGGAGGAACTGGTGGCCCAGGTGGGGGTGGTGCTGGGCTACCTGTCCGGCAACCTGCGCGACCTCACCGCCCAGGTGGGCTCGTGGCAGGAGAGATTCCGGCTGGGTCTCAGCCTGCTCAAGGCTCAGGAAGACGAGAGGCGGCGGCTGGCCCGCGACATCCACGATGGGCCCGCCCAGACCATGGCGGCGGCCATGATGCGGTCGGAGGTCTGCGGGCGGTTCCTGGAGGAGGACCCGGGACGGGCAGGGCGCGAGTTGGGGGACCTGAAGGAGCTGCTTGGTGCCTGCCTGTTCGACCTGCGGCGCATGATCTTCGACCTGCGCCCCATGAGCCTGGATGAGTTGGGCCTGGTACCCGCCATGCGTTCCTGGCTGGGAGGCTGGCAGCAGCGAACGGGGGTGGAGGTGAGGCTGGAAGTACGCGGCTCCGACAGGCGCTTTCCTCCCGCGGTGGAAATCGCCCTCTTTCGCGTGCTTCAGGAAGCCCTCAACAACGTCTGGAAGCACGCAGGTGCAGACAGAGCAGCGGTAGCCCTCCACACCAACCGGGACCGCGTGCGCCTGGTGGTCTATGACCGGGGTAAAGGATTCGACCCTGCCACCCTGCCGCCCGACACCTTCGGGCTGGCCGGGATGAAGGAAAGGGTGCAGTTCCTGGGAGGGAAGTGGTGGATCAAGTCCCGGCCGGGCCGGGGCACCCAGGTCGGGGCGGAGATCCCCCTTCCTCCGGAGTAGAGAGGTCGCATGAGGCCATGCGGGGCACCTGCAGGCGCTGCCACCCCCTGCGGCCTGCGTGAATGGCGACAGGCGCAGCAGGGCGCTGAGCGTTCGAGGGAAGGGAGGGCGGCGCATGGAAGTGGCGGTGCTGGTAGCCGATGATCATCCTCTGGTTCGCCAGGGGCTCCGGGCGGTACTGGAGCTGGAACCGTCCTTCCGGGTGGTGGCCGAGGCCTCTGACGGGAGGGATGCGGTGGAGAAGGCGGCCGAGATGCCCTCCGGGGTGGTGGTGCTGGACATCAGCATGCCCGGCCTGAACGGTATCGAGGTGGCCCGCTCTATCCGTCAGACCCGCCCCGACCTGGGCATCGTCCTGCTTACCATCCACGATGAGACTCAGTATCTGCAGGAAGCCTTGCGCGCTGGCGTCAACGGCTACGTGCTGAAAGAAGCGGATCCTCCTGTCCTGGTGGACGCCATCCGGGCGGCCGCCCGCGGCCAGCTGTTCATCCATTCCCCTTTGGCGCAGAAGCTGGCCCGTATCCCCTGCCGGCCGCAGGAACGGCAGGGGCCCGGGGGCCTGTCGGCCCGCGAGTGGGAAATCGTGGGCTTGATCGCGCAAGGATTCAGCAGTGCCGACGTGGCCCGGAGGCTTTACGTAGCACCGAAAACGGTGAAAAACCACCTGAGTAACATCTACAGCAAGCTGGGGGTCAAAGGCCGCTCGGAGATGCTGGCCCTGTGTTACCAGAAGGGCTGGATCAGGGCGCGGGACGCTTCCCGGTAGGACCCCCGGCCCTCACCGGGGCCAAAGGTCCCGGACGAAAAATGAGGCTGATGGACTCATGCTGGGCAGGCTGCGGGCCTGCTATTTTGTTCCCGGAGACTCGGCAGGGAACCGCAGGGGAAATCGGCACGGAAAGGAGGGTCCACAAATGCTGAACCCGCTCAACTACCTCATCACCTGGTTGCGGGCGCGGTGCCGGGACGAAAACGGTCAGTCGCTGGTCGAGTATGGTCTCATCATCGCCCTCATCGCAGTTGGTGTGATCGTGGCACTAGGTGCACTGGGTGTCAGGCTGAGCGACCTCTTCACCGGGATCAAGGACAAGCTCCAGTTGCCTGGCCCCTAAGAAAGGAAGCCCCGCCCCGTCGGGTCCCGCCGAACAGGTGGGACCCGTTTTCTTCAGGGTGGAGCCGGTGCGGGAGGGTCGCCGGGGTAAGCGGCCGGGGGGAGAGCCGGTGAGAGCGCGAGTGAGAGGACACGGTGCAGGAGCGGGCGAGCGGGGCCAGGCGCTGGTGGAGTTGGCCCTGGCCCTGCCCGTCCTGCTGGTGCTGCTCCTGGGCATCCTGGAGTTCGGCATGCTGCTCAATGTGTACCTGACGGTGGAACACGGTGCCCGCGAGGGCGCCCGGCTGGGCGCTACCGGTGCGGAGGATCAGGCTATAGCAGACCGCGTGGTGGCTTCGTGCCCGGGCCTCGACCCGGCCCGGCTGGAAGTGGTGATATCGCCCCCGGCTTCGTCCCGGTCCACGGGGGACACACTGGAGGTCATCGTGCGCTTCGCCTACCGGCCTCTGATCGGTCTCTTCCAACCCATCCTGGGGTCCACCGTCCTGGTCGAAAGGCGGGTCTACATGCGCATCGAGTGACGGCGCTGCTCGGCGGGTACCTGGTGGCGGGGGTTGGCGGGAGTGAGGGCCTGCAGGTGCTGAGGGAGCGAGGTGAGACCGTGCGCGACGAGAAAGGCTACGTCCTCGTCATGGCGGCGTTAATGGGTGCCTGCCTGATGGGGGTCGCGGCGCTGGCTCTGGATGCGGGGCGGGGCTACCTGGCTCGCATGGAGCTTCAGGACGCGGTCGATGCCGCTGCTCTGGGCGGGGTAGCGGAACTCCCGGGGGATCCGGTGGCAGCCGAGCAGGTGGCGCACGCATATGCCTCCCGTCACGGCCTTGATCCCGGGCAGGTAGAGGTGGACGTAATGACCGCCAGCGAAGCACGGGGAGAGGCCCCGGCTCCGGGTGAGCCGCCCAGCGTGATACGGGTGACCGCTGCCGCCGATCCGGGCACCACCTTTGCACGCATATGGTCGGTGGAGCATATGCCGGTGGGAGCGCGGGCGGAGGCGTCCGTGGCCCCCCTGGGCGGCGCCCGGGGGGTGGTGCCTTTGGGCGTGGGTGAGGAGGATTTCGTGGTGGGGGAACGGTACGCCCTCAAGCTGGCGGGAGGGAGCGGAGAGCACGGAAACTTCCATGCCCTGGCCCTGGGAGGCCGGGGGGCGCGCAATTACGAGCAGAGGCTGGCCGAAGGCTGGCAGCAGATGGTGCGGGTGGGGGACCGGCTGGAAACCGAGCCTGGCAACATGTCCGGTCCCACAGGCTGGGCCATCGAGGAGCGGCTGGCTCGGGCCCGCCCCGGAGAGACGTTTACGGACTATGCTCCCAACTCTCCGCGCCTGCTGCTTCTGCCGGTGGTCGACTTCTCGGGAGTGCACGGCCGGGACGAAGTCACCGTGGTTGGTTTCGCCTACTTCTTTCTTGAGGACTACACCGGCGAGGGGTCGGAGTCGTGGGTATACGGGCGCTTCCTGCGCCGGGCAACGGCGGGGGAGCTGGGGGCATGGGAGGGGGCGGCCTCTTGGCGCGCCCTGGGGGTAAAGCTGACGAGGTGAACGATCGGGGGGCGGTGGCATGACGCGCAGGCAAGTACTGAAGCTCATACTGCTTCCGGTACTGGTAGGATTGGTGGCGGTTTCAGCCACCTACGCTTATCTTCAGAAGCTGGCTCCCCGTCCTCCCGAGGAGGTACGGGTGGTAGCTGCGGCCCGGGCCATGTCGTCCGGCACCGTGCTGACGGCTGCGGACCTGGTGCTCAAGGGTGTGCCTCCTTCCCTGGCGGGCCCGGAGACGCTGACGGACCTGACCCAGGCGGAAGGCAAGGTGACCCTGGTACCCCTGGTGCCCGGAGAGCTGGTCCTGCGCAGCAAGCTGGTCTATCCCGGCACCAGCCTGGGACTGGGCAGCCACCTTCCCAGCGGGTACCGGGCGGTCACCGTGGCTGCCGACGAAGTGAAGGCAGTGGCGTGGTTGCTTCGGCCTGGTGACAGGGTGGACGTGATCGCTACCTTCCCGCGGGAAGTGGCAGGGGCGGACAAGTCCCGTTTGCTCCTGGAAGACGTCCAGGTGGTGGCGGTGGGCCGGACCACGGAGGTGGTGCCCCCCGCCAAGGCGGCGGGCGGGGAAGTGCGATCGGTGACGGTGGCAGTGACTCCGGAGCAGGCCATCGCTCTGGCCCTGGCCGAGGAGACGGGGCGCATCCGCCTGGCCCTGCGCCCGCTCACGGGGGAGTGGACGAGAGGCGAGATCGAGCTGACCACCGCATCCTTTTCGGCCGGAACAAGCGCCCGCCTCAAGCCCGTTCCGGGTCCGGCCCTGCGGTCGGTAGCGGCCATGTTCGAGGTGCAGTCGGGCCAGCTGGCTGCGCTCGGCTTAGGGCGGGGGTGGCCCGCCGGCATCATCACCAGGGATGCGTCTTTCCGGAGGGAAGTGGAATCTCTCGTCACTCAGGGCAAGGGTCGGCTGATCGCCCGGCGAGAGCTGTCCGGTGGATCCGGAGTACCGGTTCGCTGGGAACTGGAGTCGAGCGTGCCGGTTTCCGGGCGGGGGGGCCTGGCCTGGATCAGCTACGGCTTCCGCCTGGAGGTGGTGGGAGTACCCGCCGACAAACGGGGTTGGAGGCTGGATGCCAGCGCAGAACTCCGGTATCTGGACGTGCCGCAGACCGGGTCTAACGGGGAGCCCCTTCTGGGCGCGTTAGGTACGGACGGCCGGGCAGAAGCGACCCTGGGGGCGGAGGAAGTGCAGCCCGGCTCCGAGCGCCTGGCCGGCACAGTGACCCTGGGTGTGGGGGACTGCCTGGTCATTCATGGGCTCCTGGGTGCCCAGTGTCTGGGAGCACCTGATGGCCTCTCCCGCCTGGCTTTGCCAGCCAGCCTCCGTTCTGACGAGGTGGAGCGAGGCACGAGCGAGATGCTGGTCCTCCTGTGGGTTCTCCCGTGAAGGAGTGACGGGCATGGAGGAAGACAGGATCCGGGTCCTGATCGCGGAGGACTCCGCCGCCTGGCGCAGCACCCTCAGAGCCATGCTGGGGGGCTCGGGGGATGTGGAGGTGGTAGGCGAGGCGGAGGACGGGACGAAGGCGGTCGCCATGGCCATCGCCCTCCGGCCCGATGTCATGGTGGTGGACATGCGCCTTCCCAGCCTGGACGGAGCCCAGGTGGCGGAGGCGGTGCGGGGGCAGCTTCCCACGTCCGTAATCGTGGTTTCGGTTGAGTCAGGAGCGGAGGAGTTCCGCCGGGCCATGCGGGCGGGTGTGAGGGACTACCTGGTAAAGCCCTTCGGTGCCGACGAACTGTTGGCTGCCATCAGGGCGGCGGTGGATGGAACGGGGGACTTGCCTCCCACTCCCCATCCCGCTTCGGGGGCGCTGAGCGTGGTGTTTTTTGGCCCGGCCGGTGTGGGTAAGACCACCCTGGCAGTCAACCTGGCGTCCTGGCTCGCCTTGCGCGGGCGTAAGGCCGTCCTCATGGACCTGGACCTGGAGTTCGGGGTGGCCGGGCCCCTTATGGGTGTGGAGCCGCGCACGAGCATCATCGACCTGTGCCGCCGCGAGGGGGAGCTCACCGACGACATGATACTCAAGGTCCTTACCCCCGGCACGGCGGGCCTTCCCGGGCTGCTGGCGGCTCCGCCCGAACCGCACCTGGCTGCAGAGGTGGACGGGGAGGCACGCAGGGAAGCGGGTCGACCGTACGTAACCCAGGTCATCTCCCGCCTCCGCCGTCTGTGCGACTACCTGGTAGTGGATACCCAGAGCACTTTTCGGGAGGCCACACTGGCGGCCCTGGATTCTGCCCAGGTCGTCATGCTGGTGACGACCGCCGAGGTGCCTGTGCTTTACCGCGCGGGGCGGATCCTCGACGTGCTGCTGGGCAAGCTGGGTTACCCGTCCGAGAAAGTGCGCCTGGTGGTGAATCGGTACGATCCCCAGCGCTCGATAAAGCTCGAGCAGATATCCCGCGGCCTGGATCATCCCGTTTCCTACGTCATCCCTGCAGACGAAGGCACGGTGCTGGGGGCGTCCGATCGCGGCCAACCTTTTGTCCTCAAGCGCGGCCGGAGCGAGGTGGCCCGGGCCCTGGTAAGGATGGGAGAGAGCCTGGCGGGGCCGGGTGGGGAGGCCACCGGGGAGGTGGTGGACGGCCTCGGGGAGGTACCCGCCCAGCCTGTGCGCGACCGGCAACGGAGGCCGCCGCGGCCTGCGCGGGCGACACCCGCTCGCAGCGCCTCCGTTTACGACCGTCTGGTGGGGACGGGCTGGGCCCCCGAGGGAATCATGAGGTGGCAGGGGGGTGGAGCATGAGCCTGTATCGGCGCGTCATGGAGAAAGCAGGGGAATCGCCCGGCAGGGAGGACCGCTCCGCCCGGGGTGCCCCGTTCTTGCCCGGTGCGTCCAGCCAGCCGGAACCTCCGCGGCAACCTGCGCCGCCGCCGGGGCCCCGGGCACCGGAACAGCCCCAGCAGGCGGCAGTTGCCGCGCTGCGGGCCAAGGCGCAGGCCAGGTTGCTGGAACGGCTGGCCACCCGCAAGGAGCAGGTCGCGCCGGGGTCCGAGGTCCGGGAAGTAATCATGGCAGTCCTGGGCGAGGAAGGGGTTTCCCCTTTGGAGCAGGACGGGTTGGCCGACGCCATTACCGCCAGCATAGTGGGATACGGGCCCATCCAGGCGTTCCTGGATGACCCCACGGTCACGGAAGTCATGGTCAACGGTCCGTATCAGGTTTACATCGAACGGAACGGGCGTATCGAGCCGACCCCGGTGCGCTTCTCCGGGCCCAAGGAGGTGCTCGATCTCATAGAGCGCATCGTGGCCCCCCTGGGCCGGCGCATCGACGAGGCCTCCCCTATGGTGGACGCCCGTCTCCCCGACGGTTCGCGGGTGAACGCCATCATCCCTCCCGTGGCGGTGACCGGTCCCACGCTGACCATACGTAAGTTCAGCCGCCAGCCCCTTACCGCTTCGGATCTGGTACGCCTGGGAACGGTGGATCAGCGCATCTGCGATTTCCTGAAGGCTGCGGTGCTCGCGCGCCTCAACACGGTGGTTTCCGGCGGGACCGGTAGCGGCAAGACCACGACCCTGAACGTGCTTTCCTCGTTCATACCCAGGCACGAGCGGATCGTCACCATCGAGGATGCGGCAGAATTGAGGTTGCAGCAGGAACACGTGGTTTCCCTGGAAGCACGACCTCCCAACCTGGAAGGCGCGGGGGAGATCACCATCAGACAGCTGGTGCGCAATGCCCTGCGGATGCGGCCCGACCGGATTGTGGTGGGCGAGGTGCGCACGGGCGAAGCCCTGGACATGCTCCAGGCCATGAACACCGGTCACGACGGTTCCCTGACCACCGTCCACGCCAACTCGCCGAGGGACCTGCTGTCGAGGCTGGAGACCATGGCCCTCATGGCGGGGATGGACCTCCCCCTGCGTGCGGTCCGGGAGCAGATAGCGGCGGCCCTGGACCTGGTCATCCATCAGGCCCGTCTCAAGGACGGCACCCGCCGCATCACCCACGTCACGGAGGTGCAGGGGATGGAGGGGGACGTGATCGTATTGCAGGACATGTTCCGGCTGGAAATAACGGGAATCGGACCCGACGGCAGGCTGATTGCGGTACACCGGCCCACTGGCATCGTGCCTCGCTTCTGGGAGCGACTGACCGGCACCGGGGTGGACCTTCCGCCCGGCCTGTTCAACCCCGACGGCAGGGAGGCGAGGTAAGATGGGTGTGGTGCTCGCGTCGGTTTTCGCGACCGCCGTGCTGACCACTCTGTGGGCCATCTGGCCCGCCCGCCCGGTCCCCGCGGCCAGGTGGGAACGGCCGAGCCGCCGTCCGGGCGATGCGCTGGAGCATTGCACCAGCTCAGCCGAGCGTCCCAGTGGGGCATCGGAGCGGCCCGGCACCGGACGCCACCGTGCCGGCAGCAGGCCGGACGGCCAGGGCGGTGTCGCGGGTGGCGTACGCCGGACGGCACGGTGGATACGCCGCGTGGTCTGGCGGACCCGTGGCCCGGACGGGCGGGTGGGGCACGGGCTCGGAAGCCTCGTCTCCCCCGGCAGGCTCGAAAAGGCCCTGCTCCGGGGGGCGATCGAACTTACGCCGGCGGAGTTTTGCCTGTTGAGCCTGGTGACCGCTGCGGTGGGCACCGTTGCAGGCCTCCTGTTCGAAAGGCCTGCCCTGGTCCTCTCGTGCGCCGCTGCAGGCGGGGCGATTCCCTCACTCTGGTTGAGGCGGCGGGTGGCCCGGCGTATCGCGTCCTTTGAGCGCCAGTTGCCGGACGCGCTCACCATGATAGCGGGAGCACTGCGAGCAGGCCAGTCCTTTCTGCAGGCGGCGGACACGGTGAGCCGGGAGGTGCCGGCACCCCTCGGCCCGGAGCTGTCACGGCTGGTCCAGGAGACACGTGTGAACGTCCCCCTGGAGGATGCTCTCCGCCGCCTGTCGGCAAGGGTCGGTAGCCTTGACCTGGATCTGGTGGTGGCCGCCGTCAGCGTTCAGCGGGAGGCCGGCGGCAATCTTGCCCAGGTGATCGACCGCGTCGGCGAGACGATCCGCGACCGTTTGCGCCTGCGGGGGGAGGTCCGCACGCTCACCGCCCAGGGACGACTGTCCGGGATCATCGTGGGGAGCCTGCCCCTGGTCCTCGGCGCGCTGATATGGTGGCTCAGCCCCGAGTATCTGGAGATCCTGGTGACGAGTGGCCTCGGGCAACTGATGCTGGGTGCCGCTGCCCTGCTGGCCGTGATCGGTTTCTTCGTCATCCGCAAGCTGGTCAGTGTGGATATGTAGGGGGCCTCGGGGAATGGAAGCTTACCTGCGCCTGGGTTTGCTGACGTTGAGCTTTCTGGCGGGGTGGGCGCTCACGTACGCCGTCGTCGCTCCCACCGAAGAAGAGACTGCTCTGGCCCGACGACTGCAGCGGATGGGCCGGGGGGCGCCAGCACCCCGGCCTGACCGGGCGCCTCTCCGGGAACGGGCCCTGGCTCCAGTGCTTCGGGACCTCCGACAGGTGGCAGTGCGCTGGACCCCGACGCGCATCAGGCGGCAACTCCAGGAGAGGCTGGAGCATGCCGGTCGTCCTTTGCCCGCCGACAGCCTGCTTGCCGCCAAGCTGCTGGGCAGCCTGGGGGGGATGGCCGTGTCGCTGGTTTGGGCAGGGACCGGGTCGGGTGGCCTTTCCCTGGTGTCGTTCCTGGCCTGGCCGGTGGTGGGGTACTGCCTGCCCGACTTCATCTTGGGGCGGGTAATCTCGCGGCGACGCGCCGCCATCAGGAAGCGCCTGCCTGATGCCATCGACCTTCTGTGTGTCTCCGTGGAGGCCGGCGTGGGGTTCGACGGAGCACTGCAGAAGGTAGCCGAGAAGCTGCCCGGACCTTTGAGCGATGAGTTGCAGGTCTACCTTCGAGAAGTGAACGTGGGAGCCACCCGGGCAGAGGCACTGGAGCACCTGGCCAACCGGGTGGGCCTGGCGGAACTCAGGGCCTTTGCCGGGGCGATCATCCAGGCGGAGCAGCTCGGCACCGGGCTGGCCCGGGCGCTCCGGGTTCAGTCCGACGAGATGCGGAGGCGTCAGAAGCAGAGGGCCGAGGAACTGGCCATGCAGGCTCCCGTGAAGCTGGTGTTCCCGCTCGTCTTCTGCATCTTCCCTTCCCTGCTGGTGATCATCCTGGGGCCTGCCGTCCTGCATATCCTGGGGGCGTTCCTCCGGCCGTGAAGGCAGTACGGGTTACTAATGCCAGTCGAGGAACGATCCTGGCCGACCGGGCGTGGGTGGCCGATATCTGCCTGAGTCGGCTGCGGGGCCTGCTGGGCAGGCGGGGTCTTGCCCCCGGAGAGGGCCTGCTCCTCACGCCATGTCGAGGCATCCACACCTTCGGCATGAGGTTTCCTATCGACGCGCTGTACATAGCCGGCAACGGTCGGGTGATCCTGGCGTGTACCCTCATGAGGCCCAACCGATGGGGCCCATGGGTCAGGGCTGCCACGTGCGTGCTGGAGCTCCCTGCCGGCACGGTTATGGCCACGGCAACTACGGCGGGAGACAGGCTGGCGGTCAGCGCCGTCCAGGCGGACCCCCACGCGCGAGATCCGCTCAGTCACTGAGGACGATGGCCAGGTCCTCGAGAGACGAGCCCTGGATGATGAGCTGGAGGGGATGCTGGCGACTTCTTCCGCCCGTCCTGGCTTCGAGGAGCACCGGGTAGGCGCCGTCGGCGGTGTCGGGCAGGGTGCGGAAGCTCCCCACCCAGGTGCCTGTTTCGCGGGCGAGCAGGGTGATCCGCTCGCCCCAGGGAAGGTCCGCTCGCACCGAGGACACGTTGGGGCTGGTGAAGGCCAGCACCCGTATGCGGCCGCCTGCGCGGGCGGGGTTGGGGTCCAGGGTTCCGGTGAGGCTGAGGGGGTCGCGCAGGTAGTAGCTGAGATCGAGGGAGCGGGTGGTGCCCGGAAACAGGGCCACCAGCCTGACCCGCCGGGATCCTTCTTCTCCGTCCCCGGGTGCGGTGAAGGTCCCGTGCCAGCGGTTGCTTCCTACCATCTCAGGAGGCGAGGCGGGGACCAGTTCGAGCAGGACGCCGCCCGTGTGAGCAGTCACCCGCTGGGCTCCCCCGGTGGTGGACGCGTCGATCACGAGGCGTTCGGCCGGAGCCACGTGGGCGGGATGGATCTGTCCCCACAGTCGTCTCCTTTCCAGAGTGAGGGGTTTGAGGGCGGACCGCCACGTCTCGCCGCGGGAGTCGACGATCCAGGCCTGGTAGAAGTAGGTGCCGTCGGGAAGGGTCCGCCCCCCATCGCCGCGGCCGTCCCAGGCCAGGCAGAGAGGTGGCTCGCCCGGGCAACCCTCCGGGTAGAAGGAGCGGTACCATTCGCCCTCCAGGTTGCCGATGGAGAGGCTCCATTTCCGGGTGGAGCGATTCTTCAGGGTGCGGAACCTGAAGGTGGCGGTGTCCTCCACGCCGTCCCCGTCGGGGCTGAGGCGGGGCGGGTCGGCGGTGGCGTCTATGAGAGCTGATCGCACCATGAGCGCCGCGGCCTGGCACCGCCAGATGTGGTCACGGGGATGCAGGCGGCCGTCGTCGTAACCGATGATGATCCTCAGCCGGATGGCCAGGGCCATCTCGGGCGCCATCGAGGGATCCACCTGACAGCCGTCCGGGAAACGGTCCAGGTATCGGCTCGCCTCGGCCGCCATCGCCCGGGCGAAGGGGCCCAGGCCCAGTGCCCGTATCAGCAACGCGACGGCGTGCTGGCGTTCGATGAACTCGTGGGGCAGGAACCCGTCGTCCCCTACGCCCATGACCCAGCCCCGGGCGGCCAGGGCTTCGATGTACCCGTATGCGGGCTCGTCGCCGTAAAGGCAGAAACCCCGGGGAACGTCGGCAAAGGTCGGGCGGGAGTCATCTTTGGGTTGCAGGCGAAAGGTCTTGGCCATGAGCAGGGCGTACTGCGCCCGGCTGATGCGATCGTTGGGGTAGAAGCGGGAAAGCGTCTCCTCCCAATCGCCCCACGGCGTCCATCGCCAGCGGGTGAACACCCACCCGTCCGCGCACTCTTCCTCCCACATGATGCGGATGTCCCGGTAAGCCCAAAAGCGGGATGACACGTCCTCGTACCACGGGTCCCCCGGCGTAGCCCCGTGGGTAGCCCCTGCGGGTGCCGGAAAGGTGGCTGCCACTCCCACCACCAGCACCGCTGCCAGCAGCAGGCGGACGCAGGCGGCCACCTCGCTGCGCGGGTTCGACATACCGGTTCCCACTGTCCTCACCTCCAGGGAGGGGGCCGCCGGCTCCCCTATTCTCCCATATTTCGGGGTGCTTGACAAGATCTGGGGACCATGGTAGGATAAGGTCGAAATGGGGAGGCGGACTGCCCCGGGGGTGACGGCCGCGCGAGCGGAAGGGGGGCAAGCATGCACACAGGCCGTACGTGGAGGGGCAGGCGTCGACTCGGGAGCCGCCGGCGTCTGTTCGCCTCCCCGCGCCTTCTCTTGCGAGTGGTCGGGGTTGGCGGGGAGGTGGGGCTGTGGCAGGCAGATGGCGGATGGCAGGCAGTGTGGTGCTGGCGCTGGCGGCGGCCCTGACGGTTTACTTTTACCTGGATGGCCTGGGGCGGAGGTATCCGGTGGTGGTGGCGGCCGGCCCCGTGCCGATGGGGAAGGTGCTGGGGGCGGGTGACCTCCGGGTGGTGATGCTGCCGCGGGATGCCATACACGCTCAGGCGCTGAGGTCTCTGCGGGATGCGCTCGGCCGGGTGACCGCCGCGGACCTGGTGGCGGGCGAACAGGTCCTGATGAGCCGGACCCGGTCCCGCGAGGAAGCGGGGCCGGGTTGCGAGTTGCCCCCTCAGCTGCGGGCGATGCTGCTACCGATCCCCATGGAACGGTGGGGCGGAGGTGCGTTGCAGCCGGGGAGCCTGGTGGACGTGGTCTTCGTGAGCGACGTTCCGGACCAGCCCGAGGTGGCACGGGTTCTCGTTGCAGGAGTCAGAGTGCTGGGGGTGCGCGACGAGCGCGGGCAGGCCTGGACGCGGGGCAAAGACCTTCCCCTGGGCGTGCTGCTGGCAGTCACCGTGGAGGAGGCGGAGCGGTTGGCCTTTGCCCTGGAGCATGGCTCCCTGTATCTGGCGCTGTGCCCGTTCGAGCCCCAGGTCGTTGCCACGCCCGGGGTGACCTGGGATAACCTGTTTTTCGGTACAGGTGCCCAGACCACCGGTGAGGGTTCGTCTCGGGAGGACGTCCCATGAGCGCGAATGGGGCCGGAGTCATGGTGGCCGGGCGGGACCCGCTGCTCTCTGTGGCTCTCAAGCGCAGCGGAATTCCCCCCGCGGCGGAGGTTACTCAGGCAGAGCTGCTGTTCGGCGCCCTGGACCGGTACCGGCCGCGCGTGCTGGTACTCGCCCCCGACCTGGAAGGGACCTACGACCTGGGGGCCATCGCCGGCAACCTGACCTGGTTGTTCCCGGACCTGCCCGTGGTGATGGTGCGGGCGTCAGAGGCGCCCGACCCCGGGCAACTGCCCGCTGGCTGGCACGTGTTTCCCTCACCGCCAGACTACCGCCGGCTGGTCGAGACCGTCCGGCAGATGCTTGGCGGCGGCGATGGTGGTGGCTCCCACCCGGCCGCAACGTCCGCGGCGCCGGAGTCGTCGCCATCCACCCCGGCCGGCCCGCAGCCGCTCGCTCGGCCCGCGCCGCCGCCCTCTGCGGCAATGGTTGCGCCGCAGCCCGCCGTGCAGGGTCTGCCCTCCAGTCTGCCCGGTCCGACCAGGGCTGCCACCGGTGCCGCCGCCGACGCGCCGCGTCCACCCCTGTCTCCCCGGGGGGTCGCTGCGACCAGCGGCCCGGTGGACGTATCGCGGCCGCCCCCATCCCCGCCGGAGCCGGCCCGGACCGGTTCCGCGGCTGGCGCCGCTCGTGTGGCAGCATCCGGCTGGGGGTGGCAGGGTTTTCCCACGCCGCAGGTGGTGACCGTCTGCAGCCCTAAGGGGGGAGTGGGAAAGACCTTCGTCGCCGTGAACGTCGCCGCCGCGCTGTCCTCGCGGGGACAGGAAGTGCTCTTGCTGGACTGGGATCTGCCTTCGGCGGACGTCAGCATTCACCTCAACCTGCAGGGAGGACCCGGGATGCTGGATCTCCTCAATTCCGGGCGGGAGGTCAGCCCGGAGGTGCTGCGCGAGCACCTGGTCAGGCACCCTCCGTCGGCGCTATACGTGCTCAAGGGTCCCTCGCGCCCGGAGATGGCTGAGTTCATCGGGCAGGATCACCTGCGTTCGGTTCTGGCCAGCGCGAGGGGAAGTTTTCCGGTGGTGGTGATCGACACTGCGCCCAGCCCCTGCGACGAGGCACTCTGCCAGGCCCTGGAGAGTGCCACCCGCATCCTGCTGGTAGTGGTACAGGATCCGGCCTGTCTGTATCAGGCCCGGGTCTTCCTGGACCTGATGCCCAGGCTGGGAATACAGCGGGGCGCAATAGGCCTGGTCGTCAATCGCTACCATGAAGGCGCCCCCGACGCTCGGGACATCCACGCCTTTCTCGGGATGGCCCCCGTGGCCTTGCTGCCAGACGACCCCGGTGCGTGCCGCTCCGTGATGCAGGGCACCCCTTACCTCCTCCGCCACACCGGTCCCCTGGCCACCGCCCTGTTCGACCTGGCCCAGGGCATCATCCCCGCCCCGGATGCACCGGCGCGCGCGCCCGAACGAAGGCGGGGTTGGTTTCTCCGCCGAGCATCCCATCGCCCGGCGCGGCTCTGAGGGGGGGTTCTCGTGGGCGGGCTGTTGAAGCGTCTGGCGGCCCTGCCGCCGTCGGCCGGGGTACCCGGAGGCGACGGCGAGAGCACACCCAGGCTGGATGACCTCTTGCGTGCGCTGCAGCCCCGTCTTCTGGACGAGTACGGCCGGCTGGTCAACGAAGCCCGGCGGGACCGCAGCTGCCGGGAGAAGCTCAGGTCGGTCGTCCTGCAGACGCTGGTGCGCGACAATGTGGGCCACGCCAGGTTGAGCAGGGAGGTCCTGGCCGACGAGCTGACATCGGCCATGGTGGGATATGGGCCCCTGGAACCTCTGATGGCCGACCCCGAGATCACCGAAGTGATGGTGAACGGGCCCGGACAGGTGTTCGTGGAAAGGCGGGGGAGAATCGAGCCCACCGGGATAACGTTCCGGGACGAAGAAGACCTCATGCACCTGGTCACGCGCATGGTGGCACCCCTGGGCCGGCGGGTGGATGTTTCCTCGCCCTACGCCGACGCCAGGCTCCCCGATGGTTCCCGCATCAACGTGGTCATCCCACCCTTGAGCCTGGTGGGCCCGGTGCTCACCGTGCGCAAGTTCCCGGGCCGTCCCCTTTCCCTGGAGGACCTGGTCGATCTAAGGACCATGAGTGTTGAGGTAGCGGACTTCCTCTCCCTGTGCTTCCGCGGACGGCTCAACGTCCTTATCAGCGGCGGGGCCGGTTCGGGCAAGACCACCACCCTGGGTGCTCTGGTCAGTTCACTGGCGGCGAGAGAGCGTGTCATCACCATCGAGGACTCGGCGGAGTTGCGCGCGGATCTTCCCCACATCGTGCGACTGGAGTGCCGCCCGCCCAACGCCGAGGGGCGGGGCGAGGTCACCATGCGACAACTGGTGCGGAACGCGCTGCGCATGCGTCCCGACCGTATCGTGGTGGGCGAGTGCCGGGGTGGGGAGGCGCTGGACATGCTGCAGGCCATGAACACCGGTCACCCGGGGTCGGCCTGTACGGTGCACGCCAACTCGAGCGCGGAGGCCCTGACACGCCTGGAAAACATGGTGCTGATGGCCGAGGCCAACCTGCCGCTCAACGCGATACGGCAGCAAATCCGCAGCGCGCTGGATGTCATCGTGCAGCAGGCCCGCTTTCACGACGGACGCAGGCGAGTGGTGGAAGTGAGCCTGGTTAGTACGGACGGGTTGCCCCTTCACCCCGTCTTCCGGTACGCAGCCGATTCCGGCGGCACGGAACGCTTCGAGCGGGTGGCCGAGCCGGCCTTTGAGCCCGGTCAGGCTGAAAGAATGGCAAGGGAGGGGCTGGCGGTGCCCGCCTGGCGACAGGGAGGGACCTCTGCAATCGACAGGTCAGCGGGCGACGGCCCCGGTGCCCCTGTGGATCGCCCCGGGGGCCCCGCGGTGGCCCCGGTGCCGCGCGCGACGGGAGGGAGAATCCGGCATGACGGCGCCCTGGGTGAGTATGGTGGTGTTCCTGGCAGTGCTGGGCGCGGACCTGCTGCTCAGGACGACGCCGGGCCGGCTCGCGGGTAGGCTTGGCGAACCGGCGGTGCGGAAGCCTTTGAGTTGCCCGGGGCGACTCCGGACGGTGCTGCTTTCCTGGCGGGACCGGCGTGCCATTGAGGCCCAGCTCGGCCGCCTGGCGGAAATCCTGGCCGGGGCGGTGGGAGTGGGGATGAGTGTTCCCGGTGCCCTGGAGCACGCCGTCCGCCAGGTATCCGGTCCCCTGAGAGGGGAACTGGAGCAGGTGCTCAGGGAGTATCACCTGGGCATCTCCCTCTCGGGAGCCCTACGCTCCTGGAAGATGCGGGCAGGATCGCGGGACGTGGACCTTCTGGTGGACACCCTGGAACTGGTGCGGCAGGTGGGTGGCAGCATGTCGGCCCCACTGGCCCAGGTAGCCGCCACTCTGGAGCGGCGGAGGCGTGATCGCCAAGACGCCTGGGCGCAGGGGGCGGAAGCACGTCTTTCCGCGGCAGTGGTGGCATCGGTGCCACCTCTGGTGATGATAGCCACCGCCAGATCGCAGAGCGAGACGTGGCGGGTCGTGGCGGAGACTTCAGCCGGTCAGCTGGCGCTTGGCTTTGCTGTCATGACGTGGCTGCTGGGCGTGGCGGTCACCCTCTTTCTTTTGCGGCCGCCCCGGTAGGAGCGGCGGGGCCCTCAGGTCCAGCGAGGACTTCTGCGGGTGAGGGCGGCTTCCAGTGGCACGGGGCCTTGCGGTACATGGGGGCGTCCGGCAGCCGGTGGGCTTCGTCCGGCAAGGCCAAAACGGGAGGTGCGACGGTGGCGACCCTTGCAGCTGTCCTGGCCGGAATGGCAATGTGGCTGTCGGCGTCGTCCGCCTTCGCCCCGGGGCCGCTGGGGCGCCTGACCATACCCGAACGGGACCGGGACTGGTTCGGGTTCTTGACGACTGCAGAGGAGAGGGTGGGGGAGGTGCTGGTCCGGCTGCTGTCCCGGCTGGGCGTGAACAGGGTCTCCGCGGCAGGCGCGTCGAGTGTCGCCGTGCCTGGCAACAGGACGCACACCCGCCGGCTGGGCCGCAGGGTGATGGCTGCGGCCGCCGTGGGTGTGACGGCCACGGCGACGGCCCTGGTGGCCGGATCGGCGCCGTCGCCCCTTCTGGTCCTCGCCGCGGCGGTGGCGGGGGGTTTGCTACCCGGCTGGTCGGAGGGTCGGATACGCCGGGCGCGGGCCCGGGAAATTGCAGCCTCGCTGCCCCAGTTCCTGGATTTCCTGGTGGTGTGCCAGCAGGCAGGCCTGAACCTCAGGGGCTCGCTGGAAGAGGGGGCTCTGGCGGCAGGGGGCAGGCTGGGCAGGGAAGTGCGCGCGGTCCTTGACGCTGTTCCTCCTGCGCAACTGGTGGCGGACCTGGGGGAGAAGTACGATTCCCCTGAGCTGAGGGCGCTGGGCGGAGCCCTGCGGCAGGGGGAGCTTCTGGGCATCCCTCTGGCTGACATCCTGCGCTCCCAGGCGGAAGGCCTGCGGGAAGCCAGCCGGCGACGGCTGCAGGCAGCTTCCGCCACCGCTCCCCTGAAACTCTCGCTGTGCACGGTGTGCCTGTTCCTGCCCTCGGTGCTGGCCCTGGTACTTGTGCCCCAGTTGCTGGTCTTCCTTTCTCGCTGGTAGAGCCGTGAGGTATGGTCTACCGCTTCTATTCCATCACCTGGAGGTGGGCAACCATGGCAGTGATTCAGAAGATCCACAGGGCCCTATGGCGGTTTGCCGGATTCCTGGCCCCTTCGACGGCGGCAACCACAGCTGAATACGCCCTGATCCTGGCTCTGATAGTTATCGCTCTCATGACTACCCTGGGGCAGTTGCGCGATGCAGTGGCCGGGAAGCTCCAGGAGGTGATCCAGGAGCTGACCCGGTAGGCAACCGCAAGGGGTTGTCACCGGAGATGCAGGTGCAGGAGGTGGGTTGGGGTGTGCACTATGCGGGTGGACTCCCCCTGGCAGCATCTTTGCCGGCTCAGGAGTGCGCCCGTCCGCAGCGGTCCTGTCGGGCGGGGGCTGGCCGGTGGGGAGCGGGGGGCGGCTGCCGTGGAGTTTGCCCTGGTGGCCGGGCTCCTGGTTACCATGCTCCTGGGCATGGTGGAGTTGGGGCTGGTGCTGGATGCGCAACTGGTGGTGAGCATGGCTGCCCGGGAGGCCGCCCGGCAGGCGGCGGTGGACGGTGGAGCGTCCACGAAAGCGTACCAGCGGGCGGAAGAGACGCTCCAGTTGGGGGCGCTTGACCCCGGCCTTGCCGCGGTGGAGATTTGGCCTCGCCAGGCGAGTTACGGAACCGTGGTCCACGCGCGGGTTTCGTACCCCTACACCTTCCTCACCCATGCCCTGGAGTGGGTTGGGGGTCGCGGGGTGGAACTCAAGGCGGAAGCGGTCACGCGCAGCGAGAAGGTGCGCTGATGCTTGCCGGGCGGCAGTTGAAGGGGGCGAACACTGACGTGCCGGCGCCCGGGCGATCGTGGCCGGCCAGCCTGGTGACCGGCCAGTCCGGAGCGGTACTGGTGCTGGTGGTGGCCTTTCTCCCCGTATTGGTGGCCGCCATGGCCCTGGTGGTGGAGACGGGGCGGCTCTTCGTGCTTGCCCGGTGGGCGCAGGCGGCTGCCGACCTGGGGGCCCTGGCGGGTGCCCAGGAAGTGGACCTGGAACGGCTGGCGGAGGGCGAGAGGTACCTGGACGAGGAACGGGCGAGGCTCGCGGCCGACCGGATCACCACGGAAAACCTGCGCGACCTGGGTGGGGTGGTGGGAAGCAGCCGCGTGCAGGTGTACGTCATCAACGTGGCGGAGGGCCCCACGATCCACCCCCGCACAGGCCGGTTCATCCGTGACCCTACCGTCTCCGTATGGGTGGAGGTGAGCGTGCCCGTCCACCTGGTCTGGTGGACGCACCAGGTTCGCCTGGCTGCCCACGCGGACGCCAGTGTGGTCGAAAAACGATCATCCCGGCGTTGACACGAGGCGGGGGTCCCTGACGAGTTCCGGGGCTGTCGACACCCCGGCGTGGCGTTCAACAGCGGAAGCTCAACCGCCGGCTCGGTGGACCGGAGGCGGGCGGTTGATCTGGCTGGACAGGGTCGGGTATCATGGAGGTGAAGCGGGGTGCTCGGCGTGGGCGACGAGGCCGGGAAGCA
This sequence comes from Bacillota bacterium, assembly GCA_030019365.1. Classification (NCBI taxonomy): domain Bacteria; kingdom Bacillati; phylum Bacillota; species Bacillota bacterium. Next base: position 466,331 of record JASEFA010000001.1, on the reverse strand, counting down.
GGAAGCCGCAACTGTGAGCCCGTGGGACGTACTTGTGTGGAAGCTGGACTCCCTCGACAAGCGGGTCGAGGGTATGGAGCAGCGGCTTAATCCGCGAATGGATCGGATGGAGGATCGGGCCGACCGCCTGGAGCAGCGGTTTGACCGCCTTGACCAGCGGCTCAGCGGGGAGGTAGCCGCGCTGCGCGGAGAGGTTCATGCGGGCATGGCTGCGTTGCGCGAAGAGGTTCACGGACAGATCGCTATGCTGAGCTGCTGATCTGCCACCTCCAGGATGCCCAACCTGTGCGCGATTGGCGGCGCTATTTCGTCCATATGGTCGCGCTTCTGTCCTCCAGCCGCAGGAAGGCAATGCGGGATCCGTGCGGGATCCGTGGGGTGACCAGACGCCGTATATGGCGTGTGCGTTCCTGCACACCACCGTCCTTACCAGTCTCCCCGCGCCGGTGCGCACGATCTCCAACCACGATTCCCGATCGTCGAGGACCTGGAACAGGTAGTGCTTGCCGGCCTGGTTCCCGCACCCGAGGCCCGGCCACCCGGCAGGAAACGGGCGCCGTAGAATGACCCGGGGGCGGCACAGACACGCCCCACCTGTGCCTGGCCACCCCCTGCCAGAACTGTGCGGCCTCGACCTCACCCCGCCTCCTCGCGGAACTGTCAGCCCTACTCGAGGAAGAGCACGGCAAGCACGGCTATGGTGAACAGCGCCAGGATGACGACTGCCCTCACGGCTTTCACCTCTCCAGTAAACACAATATGCATTAGGTTAACCCCTTGCAGCATAAGGAGGTAAGAGCCCTTCGCTGGTGGGCTACTTCAAGTACGGGACACCTACGGGCTGCCCGCCCGCCAGGCGGCAGCCCTGGTTGTAGCCCGCCGGGCAGCCACTACTCATTATGATCGCCTGTTGGGCACGGATGTGGTAGGCTAAGGCGGGCACCGCGGACCGGTTCCCGCACGGCGTGAGCCGCGGGGGGCTTCGGGGGTGTGGTTCTTGGGCAGGTACCGGTATCCGGTTCCGGTCGTGCTGATGGCGGTGCTGTTGATCCTGGGCGGATGTCTTTCTGGATCATCCGGCCGGCCACCCGGCCCCGGGCAGGAGGGCCCGCCTCCCCAAAGTCCCGGTGTCGGGGAAACGGGCCCCCCGCAGGGCAGCGCGCCCCCCGCGGGCGGCGGTGAGCAGCCACCAGGGGGTCCGGGGCAGCCGCCAGCCCCGGCACCCGTCGTGGTTTTCTCTGCCCGGGAGACGAAGCTGGAGCCGGCGCTGCGCTCGGTGGCCGTGCCGGAAGATGGGTGTCCGGCGGCGGCGGTGCAGGCTCTGGTGGCCGGCCCCACTGCCGTGGAGAAGAAGAGCGGGCTGGGACCCGTCCTTCCCGCGAGCACGCGGGTGCTGGGCGTGAAGGTGGCCGACGGCGTGGCCGTGGTGGACCTGAGCCGGGAGGTGATCACCCGGGCGAGCGAGATCGGTGCCAGTTCCACCACCGAAGCCCTGGCGCTCAATGCCCTGTACTTCACCCTCGCGCAGTTCCGCGGGGTGGAGAAGGTGAAGTTGCTGGTCGAGGGAAAGAACCGGGGCGCCGTCGACGGCATGCGTATCGAGGACTTCTGGGGTCACATCGGGCTTCCCGACTGCCTGTCCGGCAGCCCATCGCTCCTCGATGTTTCCCCGCGGCAGGAGGTGGGGGAGCCGATAGACGGGCTCTGGCTGGCTTCGGTGCGCTGGTCGGCCCACCCGGGGTTGTTCCGCCTGGTGTTCCAGCTGGAAGGACCCGAGGGCGAGACGTCCCCGATCATCCCCGCCACCGTGGCCACCTACTCGGCCACTGCCCGCGTCATCGGCATCACCATCAACGGCGTGCGGGGGACGAAGGTGGCTGCCCTGGCGCCCGGCCAGAAAGTGCAACTCGGGGACTGGCGGGCAGAGGTGGTGCGCTGGGACACGCTGGAGGACGATCGGGCCTACGCTTTCAGCCTGGCCCTCCGGCCCGTCCGGGCCTACGGCTGGCGCCTGTGGTCTCTTGCGGACCCGGCCCGCATCATCGTGGATGTTTTTGCCTGCGGGCCCTGACGCGGGCGCCGGTGGCAGATGGGGGGAGGGACACCTTTGATCAGGACGGAGGGGCTGTGCAAGCGCTACGGGACGCTGGCCGCCGTGGATGATCTCAACCTGGAGGTGGGGCCGGGGGACCTGTTCGGGTTCCTGGGGCCAAACGGGGCGGGCAAGACCACCACCATCCGCATGCTCACCGGGCTGCTGCGGCCCACGGCAGGGCGGGTGCTCATCGGCGGCCACGATATCCAGACCCAACCGGTGCGGGCCAAGGCTCTGCTCGGTTACGTGCCCGACGAACCGGTGCTGTATGAGAAGCTGACCGGGCGTGAGTTGCTGACCTTCATGGCGGACCTGTACAGGGTGGACGGCAGCCGCAGGAACGAGCGCATTCCGGAACTGCTGGAGCTCTTCGGCCTGAGCGAGCGGGGGGACGACCTCATCCAGTCTTACTCCCGGGGCATGAGGCAGAAGATCGCGGTGGCGGGGGCGCTGGTGCACGAGCCGCGCGTCCTCATCCTGGACGAACCCACCGTAGGCCTGGACCCGCGCAGCGCGCGCGTGCTCAAAGACACGCTGCGGGCTCTCGCCGGCAGGGGGGTGACCGTCTTCATGTCCACCCACGTCCTGGAGATTGCCGAGCGCATGTGCACCAGGGTGGGCATCATCGACCGCGGACACCTCATCGCCTGCGGGACCATGGAAGAACTGCGGGCGCAGGCCCGGGAGGATTCCGCCACCCTGGAGGACATCTTCCTCAAGCTTACGGGGGGCACCGAGTACGAGGAAGTGATCCGCCTGCTGGGGGAGGAGGCCGCCTCGTGAGCCGGCTGTTCGCGTGGAAGTTCCGGCTGTTCTGGCGCTCCCTGGCCCGCCGGTCCCACGTGGCGGCGGCCGTCAGCCTCATCCTGGCCTTCCTCGGCGTGGTATGGAGTGTGGTGGCCTTCCTGGGTTCGCGCTACGTGTTCGGTTGGACGGCGCGGGGCCTGCCGGGGATGCCTCCGGAGGCCGCCGCCATGTTCACTGGCATGGAGAGTCTCCTGCTCTCGGGCGTCTACCTGGTGGGTCTGGCGATCTGCCTTTTCACCGCCTTCGGGACCGCCTTCGTGACCATGTACTCGTCTTCGGACCTGCCCCTCCTTTTCTGTGCTCCCCTTACCGTCAGGCAGGTCTTCACGGTCAAGTTCGCCGAGATACTGGCGGCCGAGTCCCTGTGGGTCATCCTGCTGGTTTTGCCGGTTACCCTGGGGTACGGGGCCGGGGTGGGGGCCGGATGGTGGTACTACCCGGCGGCTCTCGTGCTGGCCTTCCTGGCGGTATTCCTGCCCGCGGCGGTGGGCACCTCCCTGAACCTGCTGGCCATGCGCCTCATCCCGCCCTACCGGGTGAAGGAGCTGGGCGCCGCCCTGGGCTCGCTGCTGGCGGCGGCGTTCTATGCCCTGGGTCAGCTGGGCCCGCGCTATGCGGCCGGGATGAGCCCACAGGAGCTGGCCCAGATGGTGGGGCGCTTTGGCCTGGCCAGTGCGGGGTATTCCCCGGCCTGGTGGCTGGCCCAGGCCGCCCGTACTGCCGTGCGGGGACCGGCCGATTCCTTCGCCGGTTGGTTTGGGCTGGCGGCCGCCTGTTCCCTGGTTTTCTTCGCCCTGTCGTTCCTGCTCGTGCAGAAGGCGTTCTACGGTGGGTGGGCGGGCAGCGGTGAGGTGCGCCGCCGGCAGCGTCGCCGGCGGCTCCCCCGACAGCGACGCGTCGCCCCGGCGCCAGTCGCCGTGCCCGAGGCTGCTGACGGGGCGGCCGGGACGGGTGCGGCCCGCGCCGTCGGTCACGCGCCCGCGGCCGGTGTGGCCCCCACCAGGGCCGCGCGGCCGGCCGCGGGCCTGCCATCGCCGGTGCTGGCGCTCGCGGCCAAGGAAGTGCGCAGCATCGCGCGCGACATGCGGGAGTGGGCCCAGGCCCTGTACCTGGTGGTGGTGATGGGGGTGGCCGTAGTGGTCCCCGTTATGAAGGGTGGGAGCCCGGGCTTCCTTGCCGGTACTGGCGGGCTGTACGCCGGCCTGGGAGCGGCCTTCCTGCTGCTGGCGGGGCTGGCCGGGTACCTGGGCGTGGGGGCAGTGGGTCGCGAGGGCAGGGGCTGGCCTCTCTTGCGCAGCACGCCGGTGGCCGGCGAGGAGATCCTCTGGGGGAAGGTCCTGGGTGTCATGCCCCTGGTGGTCGTCCCGGGGCTGGTGCTGGCCCCCGTGCTCGGCCTGGTCCTGGGGGGCGGCATCCGGGCCGTGCTGCTCATGGCCGTCTTCGTCCTCGTCGTCGCGCCGGGGCTGGCTTCGCTCAACGTGGCTGCCGGCGCCCTCTACCCTAACTTCACCGCCCGGGACCCGCGCCAGCGGACCTCGGGCTGGGCGTTCCTGCTGAGCCTTCTTCTGGAAGCCGGCTATGCCGCCGTCCTGGCAGTCGGGGTTTGGATGATGGGAGCGGGGTCCTGGGCGGGGGTGCGGGCCTGGCTGCGGGCGGTGGGCCTGGTAATCGTGCTGGGATCGAGTACCTGCGCAGCGACCGTGCCGGTGGCCCTGGCCGGGCGCCACCTCGATACCCGGGAGCCAACTTCTTCCCATCCATGAACCACAGCGTGTGCCGCCGGGAGGTTCGGAACAGGTGACGCCCCGCGCCAACGCGGCCAGCCTTTGTGATGTTTCCTGGGGTCAGGATAGACCGGCCTCGTTGCGCTGTAATGCCGGGTGTGTTGGGTTCTGCCTTGCGCGCGCGGCACTGGACCGAGGACCTTTCGGTGGCAGGAAGCCTGTGATATCCTTAGTGTGGAACTGAGGTGGTACGGTGTTTTCGCCCGAGGAAGCGGCCCGTGCGTACAGGCTTCTCTTGCGCAGGAGCCAGGCGCTCGAGCGGCGCAGGCAGTTGGAACGGCGGCAGATCATTGCCCGTCTAAGTAGTGCCGTAGCAGAAGTAGCGCCGCGGTTCTCCGTCGATCGGATTTACCTGTACGGTTCCGTGTTGACCGGTCGCTGGCATGCTGATTCGGACGTCGATCTGGCCGTAGAGGGAGACCTTTCGTTCACAGACCTGCTCGGCCTGTGGGCGGAACTGGATAGCCGGCTTGAGCGGGGGGTCGACGTGCGGGATCTGGCCCGCCTTCCCTTCGCAGAAAAGGTTCGGGCTGAGGGAGTGGTGGTTTATGAGAGAGAAGCTCTTGACTCTCATCAGTCAAATAGAAGACGCGAACCGGAGGCAGGCCCGGCTCTACGAAAGGATTGACCAGAGCTGGCGGCGGTACCGTGCTACCGGGGACTACAGTTGCGTGGTGGAAACCGCGTTTTACCTGAACCAGCTTTACGCCGGGTACGAGAGAGTGTTTCAGTCAGTTGCTGAAGTATTCGGGAACGCGGTTGACAGCGGAGGGTGGCACAGGAGTCTGCTGGAAAGGATGCGGCTTTCGGTCAAGGGGCTGAGGCCGGCGTTGGTGGGGGATGAAGGGTTTCGGTGCCTGAACGAGCTGAGAGCGTTTCGCCACTTCTTCCGTCATGCGTACGATGTTGACCTGGAACCGGACAGGGTGGAACTGGTGCTGAAAAAGGCCTTCCGCCTCAGGGAATTGTGGGCTCAGGAGGGCCGAAGTTTCGTGGAGTTCCTGCACGAAATGGAAAGGGCGAGTGATGACGAGTCCGAGTTTGATCTTGGGTAGCCCGTAAGCGGCCCGCACCGCGCGCGGGAAGGGCACGTCACTCGTTGGCGGAGGACGTGGGTGACTGGTTGGGCCATGTTTCCGCGGAACGACCAGTACTGGGTGAGGCAGGGCCAGAGTAAAGGAGATGGCGATGCTCCAGCCCAGGATGCCGTGGTCGAAGCGGGTGTTGACGCGTTTGGAGGGTGGCGAGGGTGAGGAGGCTTTCGGGAAAGAGGGCGGTTACCTCGAGCCGGTGACCCGACGGCGTGAGAGAACGCACCAGGATCGTGAACCGGGAGCATATCTCGGCGGCATCGCGCAGCCCGTGGGTGCACAGGAGCACCCGGCGGGACCTCTCTGAACCCGGTCCCCCCGGAGACCTACTTCCCGCCGGCGGCAAGGGCGGTGCCGGCGCCGGGGCGAGGTTCAGCGTCCAGAGGGTGGCTCAAGCCCACCCTGGAGCCCGCCGGGTACCTCCAACTGCCGGCGGTACTCATCACCACGCTGGAACCAGCCCGGCAGTTGGTAGGGGACGATTGCATCAGCACCGTCCGCGTGCGGGTGAAGGGGGCGCGCGAGCGCAGCCCGGAAACGCAGAGGCGGCTGGAGGTGGTGGCCTCTGAGATTGCCCGGGTGACGGGCCTGCATGTTGACATCACGGCGGGTTCATCGCCGCGGCGGGTCAACGTGTACCTTCCCGGATACGGCGACGCGGAAGGTGTGGGCTGGATTGAAGAACCCTGGGTACAGAAGGGATTGCACCTGGACGTCTGCAGGAGAGTCCAGGGTGACAGCGTAATGCTTTCTTCCGTCATGCTGCTGGCGGCCGGGGCGTTTGCTCTGCACATGAGCAGGCTCAACCTGCAACAGGCGGCGGCAGGAACTCAGCCTGCTCCTTGCCCTGGGCTGGCGGTGGCGAATTTTCTGGAACTGCTTCTTGTGGGAATGGTGGCGGCTGGTGTTTCGCTTCCGGTTGCACCGGTCGTGAGCCGCCCCTTGGGTCTAAGGATACCCCCTGGGAAGGCCCTGCTGGCCGGACCTGTGACCGTGGTGCTTGCCCTGGCGGCAGGTCTGCTGGTGCTCGCCGAACTGAGGAGGGTAACCCCGTGGGAGGGGGTGGCGGCGGCGCGGTACTCGTCGTCTCCGGTTGGGCGGGCAGGATTCTCCTTCCTGGGGTACGCGTGGTACAGCCTGCGCCGGCGCAGGGGGCATCTTGTCCTGGTGGGTGGTGCTACGGGTATTCCTCACGGAAGAGGTGCTGGTCGCTGCCGTATGCGGGGGGCTGGGCGGGGGGATTGGTCTGGTCCTGTACGGGTGGCTGACCCATGCCAGCTTACGATAGTGGTGGTCACCCACGATCCAGAGGTGGCTGCTCATGCGCAACGGATCGTCCGCACACGTGACGGAAGGCTGATAGTGCCGGAAAGTTGACGGCGTGCCTGCCAGATACGGGTCGGGAACGACATGATGACATAAGGTATCGCCCTTGCGCAGAAACCTCAGGGGTGAACTTGGGCTAGGAACTCGCCCCGTGCTCCTGCGTGGCCGCCAGGTCCACCACCGCTTGGCAGTACCGCAGGACCAGGGGATCGTGGGAGAATACCACTATTGTCCTCCCCGAGTAGTTCGTGCTTATCCCGGCCAGGATCCGTTTCGCCGTTTCCTCGTCGAGAAACGCGGTGGGCTCGTCGAGCAGCAGCACTGGAGCCTCGCGCAAAAGGCCCCGCAGGATGCCAAGCCGCTTGCGTTCACCGCCCGAAAGCTCGGAGAGCTTTGCTGACGAGATCTCGCGCGAAAGAAGGCGCTCCACAAACTCGCCCAGCCCAAAGCTCTGCGCCACGCCCGCAAGGTCTGCTACTATGTGGGAAAAAGCGAGCTCCGTGGCCAGACCCCCGCTCAGAAACCTCGGCTCTTGCTCCACCACCGCGAAGAACCCCATGCGTTCGGAAAGAGGCATCGTCGCCACGTCCCGGCCGAAGAGGAACACCTTGCCCGGCGGGACGGGATAGAGGCCGAGGATGATGTTCAGAAGCGTGCTCTTGCCCAGGCCGCTTCGGCCGACCACGGCCGTAGTCACTCCGCGCTCGATCTGCAGAGACAACCTTGGGAAGATGGGGACATCACCCAGCGCGAAATCGAGGCCCCGCACCTCGATGGCGTACGGGTGATCGGGGAGTGCGGTCGGGGCGATGGGCTCCTCGACAGTCCAGTCACCGGTCCAGGCCAGCACCTCCTGAACCCGCTCCAACGACACGAGCGCCGGCTCGATCTCCGCGGCGAAGCCGGACATGAAGTTGACGAACACGTACAGCCAGTTAATATACTGGCTGAAGGCGACTAGCGTCCCCACCGTGTTCTCTCCCCGGAAAATGAGCCACGCCCCGGTGAGGAGGATGGCCACCTCCGAGGCGACGGTGATCGAGGTGGTGAAACCGCCCTGGAACAGGAGGTTCAGCTTGTACAGGGCAAAACCCTCCCGAAGGTAGGCGGAAAGCGCCTGGGAGAAGCGGCGCATCACCCCGCGGAGGCCAGCCTGCACGCGCACCGAGTACAGGGCCCCCAGGCCTTCCTCGGCCTCGGCGATGTACTGGGCCTCGACCTCCTGCCTGCGGGTGGCGACTACCGCAGCCCGTTTCCCATACATCCGGAAGCCCACTGTGTAGACAGCTACGAACGCCAGCGAAATCCCCGCCAGGAGCGGGGCCATCACGAACGTGAGCGCCAGCACGATCAGCACGAGCACGATGTGCCCGAGGAGCTCGGAGAAGCTCTTGATGATGAGCGGAGAGCAGCGCGGCACGTCGCTCGTGAGACGCTGCAGCGCCTCCCCGACCTTGGTCTTGAGCGCCTGCTCGTAGGGCATGGTGTGGAACCGCCTGTACATGGCGGTCTGAACGTCCTGTTCCACCTTCAGCTCTAGGCGGCGCATGGCATAGCCGCGACCGTAGAGCAGCAAGACCTGCGCAATCTCCGCGCCCAGGAACACGACAATCCAGGTGACAAAGAGGCCCCCATCAAGCACGGTCAGGGCATCGATGACCCGTTTGAAGAAGAAGGGGAGGACCCCGCTGATCGCGAAGAACAAAAGCTGTAGAGCGAGCGCGAGACCCCACATAGCACGGTACCTGAACACATGCGCACGCCAGAAACGAACGATGCGGCTGTACCGCTCTCTCATCCCTGTGCTCTTCCTTCCGACATCTTCCTTGGTAGCTCAAATTCCTCGCGTACGAATACCTCGGGTGAACTGTGGAGGTACTCCAGGGTGGTGGCCAGCGCCGACCACACCTGTTCAGTGCAGTAGGCCGCGAACGTCGTGTTCCCGCCATAGTGCAGCTCGTCCTTGGTCCAGTGCAAGCACCGGATCGTACTTCCCTACTCTGAACTCCCCCCGCCCTACACCGTCTGCGCAGAAGTACCCATCTCCATAGAGGTCGAAACACCACTCATTCCGGTGAGCCCCGCAGAAAAAGAACTTGGGCAACCGCGGCTCCCCAAGCAGATAGGGGTAAAGAAGGAACTGCAGAGCCTCCCAAGCCTCAAGGCTGATTCGCTTGGTTAGCGGATATCGCTTTCGGATTTCCAATACCCTTCTTAACATCACATGAGCCGGAGCGCAGTATGGGTGTCGGCCTTGAAGATCGAAAGTCACACCCCAGTATGCTCCGAACCGTGATTCGTCTAACCAACCCCGTGCGCTAAAGAAATCTACCGGTTCTGGGGCATACTCGACATTCTGCCTGTCGGCGTTCACTCTGACTGCGATAGGCAACTGAGCAGCCAACGCAGCGTCAACGGAGCGGACGATGGCCTCAAAGGAACCCCGTCCATCAGCTGACGGGCGGCGGATGTCCTGTATATGCTTCGGACCATTTAGAGTAACTTGAATCTGGGATATGCTGTGTTCCTTGAGGAGAGGGACATAGTATTCCAGATCTACTCCATCCGTCACGGCTTCGATTTCCCATCCATTCACCTACCCGCCCAGACGTGGTCTCCTTCTTAAGCCACGTTTCCTTGGTAATGTGTTCCATGCTCACTCCTCCCTCCTTTCCAGGTAGTGATATGCGCCATCCAACCCACCAATTCCTGCTGCATATCTATGAATTTTCCAACCCCATGCGACAAGTTTCGGAAGATCGCCGCTCTACGCTGGGGGCACGGTCATTCCATCTCTCCATATGACCTCATGCGACCTCCATCATACGTGCCAATCGGCCGAGGACGCCGTCTTATTTCGGTTCTTCGGTATCAAGGCATCTTCTGCGTCCTGGCGTACCTTTCCGGGCAGGTATGTGAGGTGCCCGGCGGGGCAGGAGACGAGGACGAACTGGGTCTACGCGACGGGTGCCGGCGTCCTCCTCGGGCTCCTCTTCCTGAGGCACGGCATCGAGGCCCCCATCGTGGCGCGCTTCCTGGCCGATCTCTTCTCCTGGGGGCCTGTGGTCATGGGGTGCGTGTAAGCTCCAAGGAGGAAAAACGGCGTGGGGGTCGAATAGAAAGCTGGGCTGCGATACCAGCCCTCGCGACAACTGAAGAGCCGGGATGAGGGTTGCGGGAGGCCGGCTCCGGACGGGCCGCAGGCAGGCCGTGCGCAGGACCGGGGTGGCGGGCGCACCGCAGCCGGACCAACCTCTGGAGAGGCGCGGGTACCCGTGGCAACGGATCAGGAGCCTGACTCCATCGCGGCCGGGGCAGTCGCCGGGGTACCGCCACCGAAGGGGCAACTTCGAGGAGAAGGAAACTCTCAGGTGCAAGGACAGGGGAGCTCACTTCCTGAGTGGGTTCTCCTGTTGCTCTTTTCGGGGAGGATACAGTCGGCGGCACGAGAGGGTGCTCCCCAAGCGGAGCGCGCGGCGGCAGCGGAAGGTGAGGGCGTGCCCAGAAGGGGAGCAGGGAGGGGAGGGGTGGTACCGCGGCGCAGGAGCGGGGGATCCCCGCCGCCCGACATGACGGGGACGGGACACCCCGGGGACATGGTTTCCGGAGGCGGGGGATTCCCGGGCAGAAAGGAGGGTGCCGATTGTGGGCACGGAGGAGCTGAAGAAGACGCCGCTCTACGGCAACCATCTCAAGTACGGCGGCAGGATCATCGACTTCGCGGGGTGGGCGCTGCCCGTGCAGTTCCGCAGCATCATCGAGGAGCACCACCAGGTGCGGCGGGCGGCAGGGCTGTTCGACGTGTCGGACATGGGCGAGCTGGACATAAGGGGCCCGCAGGCCCTCGAGCTCTTGCAGTACGCCCTCACCAACGACATGTCCACCATGGCGGTGAACCAGGTGCGGTACTCGCCCATGTGCGATCAACGGGGCGGGGTGGTGGACGACCTGCTGGTGTACCGCCTGGGTGAGAACCGTTATTTCGTGGTGATCAACGCCGGCAACATCGAGAAGGACTACAGCTGGGTGAAGGAACTGGCAGGCCGCTTCCCGGGTGCGAACGTGGACAACGTGTCGGCCCAGGTGGCGGAGCTGGCCCTGCAGGGGCCCAACTCGGAGGCCATCCTGGGCAGGCTGACCAGGACGGACCTCTCCGCCATCCGCTACTACTGGTGCCTGCAGGACGTGGACGTGGCCGGGGTGAAGTGCATGGTCTCCCGCACCGGGTACACGGGGGAGGATGGGTTCGAGATCTTCTGCTCGCCCGAGGAGGCCCCGGGCCTGTGGGACACCCTGCTGGAGGAGGGCGACGAGCAGGGGCTGTGGCCCTGCGGGCTGGGTTGCCGGGACACCCTGCGCTTCGAGGCGACCATGCCCCTCTACGGGCAGGAGATGGACGACGACACCACTCCGCTGGAGGCGGGGCTGGGCAAGTACGTGAAGTTCGACAAGGGCGACTTCGTGGGCCGGGAGCCCCTGCTTGAGGAGAAGCGCACCGGCCTGCGCAAGAAGCTCGCCGGCCTGGAGATGGTGGGCCGGGGCATCGCCCGCACGGGGTACCCCGTGCTGAAGGATGGCGGGAAGGTGGGGTACGTCACCACCGGGTCGTACTCGCCCACCCTGGACAGGAACCTGGCCCTGGCCTTCGTGCCGCCGGGGCTCGCCGAAGTGGGCACCGAGGTGCAGGTGGAGATCCGGGGCAGGGGCGTGGATGCCCGCGTGGTGAGGACCCCGTTCTACAGGAGGAGGGAGAAGTGATGTATCCGAAGGAGTTCCGTTACGCCAAGACCCACGAGTGGGCGAAGGTGGAGGGCGACCTGGCGCGGGTGGGCATCACCAATTACGCCCAGGAGCACCTGGGAGACATCGTGTTCGTGGAGCTGCCGGAGGTGGGCCGCCAGGTCAAGCAGGGTGAAGCCTTCGGCGTGGTGGAGTCGGTCAAGGCGGTCTCGGACTGCTACGCCCCCGTCAGTGGCGAGGTGGTGGAAATCAACGACACCCTGGCCGACAAGCCGGAGACCCTCAACCAGGACCCCCACGGGGAAGGCTGGATGGTGGTCATCCGCATGTCCGACCCCGCGGAACTGAACAACCTCATGGACGTGGCCGCCTACGAGAAGCACTGCGAGGAGGAGGCGCACTGATGGACTTCATCCCCAACACGGACCGCAACCGGGAGGCGATGTTGCGGGCCATCGGGGTGGGGTCGCCCGAGGAGCTCTTCGCCGACATCCCTCCGGAGGCCCGGCTTGACCGCCCCCTGCGGCTGCCGGAGCCCATGGCGGAGCTGGAACTCCAGCAGCATATGCTGGAGCTTTCCGACAAGAACGCCCACCTGGGGCGCCTGGTGTGCTTCGCGGGGGCGGGCATGTACGACCACTACATCCCGGCCGTGGTCGACCACGTCATCTCGCGTTCGGAATTCTACACCGCCTACACGCCGTACCAGCCCGAGGTCAGCCAGGCGGTGCTGCAGTCCATCTTCGAATACCAGACCATGATCTGCGAACTCACGGGGATGGACGTCTCCCAGGCCTCCCACTACGACGGGGCCACTGCCCTGGCGGAGGCGGGGCTGATCTCCTGCAGCACCACGGGCCGGCGCCACATCGTGGTGTCATCCACGGTGCACCCCGAGTACCGGCGGGTGCTGCACACCTATGCCGCCGGGGCCGACCTGAAGGTGACAGAGGTGCCCTACCGGGACGGCGTCACCGACCGGGAGGCCCTGGAACGGGTCCTGGCCGGTGAACGCGCCGCAAGTGGCGAACGCGCTTCCGGCGACGAGCCCGCGTGCCTGCTGGTGCAGCATCCCAACTTCTTCGGCTGCCTGGAGCCGGTCGCCGACATGGCACGAGCCATCCACGGCCGGGGCGGCCTCTTCGTGGTGGCCACTTCCCCCATCAGCCTGGGCCTTTTGGCTCCGCCCGGCAGCTACGGGGCGGACATGGCGGTGGGTGATGGGCAGGCGCTGGGCAACGTCCCCTCCTTCGGGGGACCCACCTTCGGCTACTTCGCCGTCACCGAGAAGCTGGTGCGGCGGCTGCCGGGACGGGTCGTGGGCGCCACCGTGGACTCCCGCGGGCAGCGGGGGTTCGTGCTCACCCTGCAGACCCGCGAGCAGCACATCCGGCGGGAGAAGGCCACCTCCAACATCTGCTCCAACGAGGCCCTCAACGCCCTGGCGGCCACCGTATACCTGGCCATGATGGGGAAGCGCGGCATCCGCGAGGTGGCCGAACTGTGCCTGAAGAAGGCGCACTACGCCCGGGATGCCGTCGCAGCCGTCCCCGGGTTTGCGCCGGCCTTCGGGGCGCCCTTCTTCATGGAGTTCGCCGTGCGCTGCCCCTGCCCGCCCGCCGAACTGGTGAAGCGGGGGACAGCGAGGGGTATCCTGCCGGGCGTGGCCCTGGGCCGCTTCTATCCGGAACTGGAGGACTGCCTCTTGGTGGCGGTCACCGAGAAGCGGAGCAGGGCCCAGATCGACGCCCTGGCCAAAGTACTGGAGGGATGCGCATGAAAGGCCCGGAACCTCTCATATTCGAGCTGAGTTCGCCGGGACGGAGAGCATATTCCCTCCCCGCCTGTGACGTGCCAGAGGGAGACATCCGGTCGCTCCTACCCGAGCAGCTCCTGCGGGAGGGCGAGCCCGACCTGCCGGAGGTCTCCGAGGTGGACGTGGTCAGGCACTACACCCGCCTGAGCCAGCTCAACCACGGGGTGGACATCGGCTTTTACCCCCTGGGGTCCTGCACCATGAAGTACAGCCCCAAGGTGAACGAGTGGGCGGCACGCCTCCCCGGGTTCGCCTGGCTCCATCCCTACCAGCCGGAGGAGCTGGTGCAGGGGGCCCTGCAGCTCATGTACGAGTTGCAGCAGTACCTGGCCGAGATCGGCGGGGTGGACAAGGTGTCCCTGCAGCCGGCCGCCGGCGCCCACGGGGAGCTCACCGGCCTGCTCCTCATCCGGGCCTACCACCGGCACCGGGGGGAGATGAACCGGGACAAGATCATCATCCCGGACTCCGCCCACGGCACCAACCCGGCCTCGGCGGCCATGACCGGGTGCCGAATCGTGGAGGTCAAGTCGGACTCCCGGGGCGGGGTGGACGTGGGTGAGCTGGAGAAGGTGCTGGACGAGCGGGTGGCGGCCCTGATGCTCACCAACCCCAACACCCTGGGGCTATTCGACGAGAACATCGTGCGCATCGCCCGCATGGTCCACGACAGGGGGGGGCTCCTGTACTACGACGGGGCCAATGCCAACGCCATCATGGGCTACTCGCGGCCGGGCGACATGGGCTTCGACGTGGTGCACTTCAACCTCCACAAGACCTTCTCCACGCCCCACGGGGGCGGCGGTCCCGGGTCGGGCCCGGTGGGGGTGAAGGAGAAGCTCATCCCCTTCCTGCCCGTGCCCGCGGTGGGGTTCGACGGCGAACGCTACTTCCTGGAGTGCGACCGGCCCCTCAGTATCGGGCAGATGAAGGCGTTCTACGGTAACTTCGGGGTGGCGGTGAAGGCATATGCCTATATCCGCGCCCTGGGGGGTCAGGGCCTCAAGCGGGTGTCCGAGAACGCCGTGCTCAACGCCAACTACGTCATGCGCAGGCTGCTCGAGTGGTACGACCTGCCCTACGACCGCCACTGCAAGCACGAGTTCGTTGTCAACCCGCGCCGCATCAAGGACCGTACCGGTGTGAAGACCCTGGACATCGCCAAGCGGCTGCTGGACTACGGCGTGCACCCGCCCACGGTGTACTTCCCGCTCATCGTGGACGAGGCCCTCATGGTGGAGCCCACCGAGACGGAGAGCCAGGAGGCCCTGGATTACTTCGTCGCGGCCCTGGGGAAGATCGCCGAAGAGGCGGAGCGGGATGCGGAAAAGGTGAAGACGGCGCCCCACACCACTCCCGTGGGGCGGCTGGACGAGGCGGGGGCGGCCCGCCGTCCCGTGCTGCGCTGGAGGCGCGGAGCCTGATGCCCTTCCCAGCCCTGGTCCCGGCGCGGGTCACCGGTGCCCTCGGGCGGGCCTGGGAGGTACGGGAGGGCTTCCCGCCTGTGCTGGCGGTGGATCGCCCCCGGGACACGGTGCCGGTCAGCGTGACAGGGACGGCCTGTGCCCTGGACTGTGCCCACTGCGGCGGACACTACCTGAAGGGGATGCGGGGCCCCGGGGACGTTCCCGTGCCCGAGGCCCCCAGCTACCTGGTGAGCGGGGGGTGCGACTGGCAGGGGAGGGTACCCCTGTCCGGCAACCTGGAATTGCTGGCGCGGCTGCGGGCCACGGGTGCCCGCCTCAACCTCCACACCGGCCTGGTGGGGGAGGAGGAAGCCCGGCTCCTGGCCCCCCACGGGACGTTGGCCTCCCTGGACTGGGTGGCGCACGCCCCCACCGTGCGCGAGGTGAGCGGACTGGAGGCCGGTCCGGAGGAATACCTGCGCACCTACCGGGCCCTGGCCCGCTACCTGCCGGTGGTCCCCCACATATGCGTGGGGTTGCGGGGCGGGCGGATCGTGGGGGAGTGGGAGGCCATCGAAGTGCTGGTGGAGCTCGAGCCCGCAGCGGTGGTGTTCCTGGTGTTCACGCCCACCCCCGGCACCCGCTATGAGGGTTGCGCTCCCCCCGACCCCGAGGAGGTGGCGGCGGTAGTGGCCTACGCCCGCACGCGGCTGCCCGGGGCGGAGATCGCCCTGGGATGTATGAGGCCGAAGGGTGCTTACCGGCAACGGCTCGATCCCCTGGCGGTGGCGGCGGGGGTAAACCGCATCGTCATGCCGGCACCTTCCGCCCGCCGGGAGGCGGTCGCCCGCGGGCTATCCCTGGTGGAAACGCGGGAATGCTGCGCCCTGGGGATGGTGGCGAAGCCGGCATGGGGCTCACGGGTGGCGAGGCCGGGATGAGGCTGAGGGTGTCGCTGGGAACCGCCCAGGTACTCGGTCTGCGTACGATCAGGCAACCCCATCCCCCCACCACGGCCTACCTCATGTGGGGGGAGAAGTGCCGCCGCGACTGCGCCTTTTGTGCCCAGGCCCGGGGGTCGGACAGCCGGGCGGACCTGCTCTCGCGCGTCACCTGGCCGGCCTTCCCCGCTGAGGAGGTACTCTGCCGCCTGCCTGGTTCGGGCGTGCGGCGGGTGTGCGTGCAGGTGGTGGAGCCGGGGTCCCCGCGGGAGATGGTGGACCTCGTCCCCCTGGTGGGGGAGCTGGCCGCTGCGGGGCTCCCCGTGTGCGTTTCCTGCTTCCTGCCCTCCCTGAAGGTGGCCGAGGCTCTCCTGCGGGCGGGGGCGGATGGGGTGACCCTTCCCCTGGACGCCGCTTCGCCCCAGGCGTACGAGCGCGTCAAGGGGGGATCGTTCGCGGCAGCGCTTGCCCACCTGGAGAAAGCGGCGCGGGCCTTCCCCGGACGCGTGGGGACCCATCTCATCATGGGAGTGGGGGAAACCGAGGAGGAAATGGCCCTGCTCATCGACCGCCTGGCGCAGCTGGGGGTGCGGGTGGGCCTGTTCGCCTTCACCCCGGTGGCGGGGACCCGCCTGGCCCATCACCCGCCTCCCTCCCTGGAGGGGTACCGGCGGGTGCAGGCTGCCCACTGCCTCATCGGCCGGGGCCTGGCGCGGGCGGACGAGTTCACCTTTGCCGGGGGCAGGCTCACCGGTTTCGGACCCCGTTTCTGGCCCGCCCGCCTGCAGGCCGCCCTGGCGGACGGCGAGGCCTTCCGCACCACGGGCTGCCCGGACTGCAACCGTCCCTACTACAACGAGCGCCCCGGCCAGCCCGTGCCCTACAACTACCCCCATCCCCTCGACCCCGGGCAGGCGGAGCGGGAGGTGCACCGCCTGCTGTCGTCCCTGGAGGCGTCCGTCCAGGGTGCCGGGTGTGGCGGGGGCACGACAGGGGGTAGCGGGGCGTGCGCTGGCGCCTGATCCGGGACGGATACCACGACGGCGCCACGAACATGGCCACGGACGAGGCCATCATGCTGGCCCACGGCCGGGGACGGGTTCCCCCCACCCTGCGTCTTTACGGCTGGCGACCGCCCGCCCTGTCCCTCGGTTACGCCCAGAAGGTGGAGCGGGAGGTGGACCTGGAAGGCTGCCGCCGCGCCGGGGTGGACGTGGTGAGGCGGCCCACGGGCGGGCGGGCGGTTCTGCACGACCGCGAGGTCACCTACAGCGTGGTGATATCCACGGCTCTCCTCCCCGGGAGCGTGGTGGAAACCTACCGGTGTCTGAGCGCCGGCCTGGTGGAGGGATTGCGCCTGCTCGGGCTGCAGGCCGAGGTACAGGAGGGGCCTCCCCGGGCGGGGCTGCGCTCGGCGGCCTGCTTCGACACACCTTCCTGGTACGAACTGGTCGTGGAGGGCAGGAAGGTGGTGGGCAGCGCCCAGGTGCGCAGGCAGGGGGTGCTCCTGCAGCACGGTTCCGTGCCGCTGGAGTTCTCGCCCGTGCAACTGGTTGGCCTCCTTCGGCTGCCTGCCGGCTGGCGGGCCCGCCTGGAGGAGGACCTGAGCGCCCGTGCCGCCGGCCTGTGTGACCTGGGGCGTGGGGTCACCTTCACCGGGGTGTGCGACGCCCTGGCGGAGGGATTCCGGCGGGCCCTGGGCCTGGAACTCGAAGAACGCGGTCTCACTGCCCACGAGCAGGAGGAGGCGGCCAGGCTGCGGGAGGAGAAATACGCGACCTGGGAATGGAACGTGCTGGGCAAACTGCAAAGGGAGGGCGCAGCCGGTGTATGACATAGTGGTGATCGGTAGCGGTCCGGGTGGTTACGTGGCCGCCATCCGGGCGGCACAGAAGGGAGCCCGCGTGGCCGTGGTGGAGCGGCGGGAGGTGGGGGGGACCTGTCTCAACCGCGGCTGCATCCCCACCAAGGCGCTGGTGCGATCGGCCGAGGTGCTGGAGCTGGCGCGGCGGGCGGCGGAATTCGGGGTGAAGGTGTCCGCCCCCGAGATCGACCTTCCCCGCATCAAGGAGCGCCGTTCCCGGGTGGTGAAGCAGCTGGTGGACGGGGTGGAGCGGCTCTTCTCCTCCTGGGGGGTGACGCTGGTCAGGGGGACGGCCCGCGTGAGCAGCCCCGGGGTGGTGGAGGTGGACGTGCCGGGGGGCGGTACGGAGGTCCTGTCGGGCCGGCAGGTGATCATCGCCACCGGGTCGGCGCCGGAACAGCCGCCCGTGCCGCCCGAGGACCTCCGCCTGTGCATGTCTTCCGACGATGCCCTGGACCCCGACCACATCCCGGAGAGCATGGTGATCATCGGGGGCGGCGTGCTGGGGGTCGAGTTCGCCTGTCTCTACCGGGCCCTGGGGTGCAAGGTGGACATGGTGAAGCGATCCCCCCTCATCCTGCCCCCCGTGGACGAGGAACTGTCCCGTCGCATGATGGCCATCCTGCGCCGGCAGGGGATCACCGTGCACACGGGCATTTACGTGCAACGGATCGTGGAACGCGACGGCGGGCGCCGCCTGGTGGCCCAAGACAAGGAAGGTCGGGAGACCCACTTCGACGCCGAGCGCATCCTGGTGGCCATGGGCAGGGTGCCCGACTTGGGCGGCCTGGACCTGGACACCCTGGGGGTGAAGTACGACCGCAAGGGCATCAAGGTGGGGCCCGACATGGCCACGGGCGTGCCGGGCGTGTGGGCCATCGGCGACGTGGTGGGACGCACCTTTCTGGCCTCGGTGGCCTCGGCGGAAGGCCTGGTGGCGGTGGACAACATCCTGGGCGAAAGACGAGAGATGGACTACCGCAGCGCCCCCTACTGCGTCTTCTCCCTGCCTGAGATCGCGGGCGTGGGTCTCACGGAAAGGGCGGCCCGTGAGGCGGGACATGGCGTGAAGGTGGCGCGCTTCCCGTACGCGGCCAACGGGCGCGCCCAGGCCCTGGGCGAAGCCGAAGGACTGGTGAAGATGGTGGTCGAGGAGGGCACCGGTAAGGTGCTGGGCCTGCACATCCTGGGGTCCGGCGCCGACGTATTGATTCACGAGGGCGCGGTGGCCATCAAGATGGGGGCCACCGCCCGAGAGGTGGCGGAAATCGCCCACGCCCACCCTACCCTGGCGGAAGCCGTGATGGAAGCCGCCGAGGGGGCGGCCGGGCAGTCCATCCACCTGGTCAGGCTGCGCTGAGCGTCGGCACCCGGGTATGGAAAGCTGGGAGGGGGGTGGAGCCTTGACGCGGTTGCAGGCTTTGAGGCAGGGTATAGCGGGGCAACAGATCGAGTACTTCCTGGTGACGGGGAATGCCAATCGCCGCTACCTTTCCGGTTTCACGGGGTCCTCCGGGGTACTACTCGTCTCCCCGGAGCGGTGCTGGCTGGTCACCGACTTCCGCTACTACGAGCAGGCCCGCCAGCAGGCCCCGGACTGGGAGCTATATCCCCAGAAGGGGAAGCTCAGCGAGGCCCTGGGCGAGCTGTTCCGGGAACAGGGTATCTGCCGGCTGGGTTTCGAGAAGGACCACACAAGTTACACCCAGTACGAGACGCTGGCCGGACTGGGGCCGGAACTGGTGGGGCAGAGTGGGCTGGTGGAGAAGCTGCGTATGACCAAGGACGAGGGGGAGATCGGGGCCATCAGGCGGGCGGCCGCCCTGGCCGACGACGCCTTCGCCCACATCCTGTCAGTGATCCGTCCCGGGGTGCGGGAGGAGGAGGTGGCCCTGGAACTGGAGTATCATATGCGCAGGGCGGGCGCCGCCGGGCCCGCCTTCGACATCATCGTGGCCTCCGGCCCCCGTTCCGCCCTGCCCCACGGGCGGGCTTCGTCCCGCCGCATCGAGGCCGGGGGTTTCGTCACCATGGACCTGGGCTGCGCGGTCGACGGGTATTGTTCCGACCTCACCCGCACCGTGGTGGTGGGCAGGGCGGACGAGGAGCAGAGAAAGGTGTACGAAGTGGTGGCCCGGGCCCAGAAGGCCGGCCTCGCCGCCCTGCGGGCGGGCCGCCGGGGCTCGGAGGTGGATGCGGAGGCGCGCCGGGTGATCGCGGAGGCGGGCCACGCCGACCACTTCGGTCACGGCCTGGGTCACGGGGTGGGCCTGGAGGTGCATGAGGCGCCCCGCCTTTCTCCCCAGGCGGCCGGGCCGGACGAACCCGTCCTGGAGCCGGGCATGGTGGTAACAGTGGAACCCGGGGTATACATACCCGACTGGGGGGGCGTCCGCATCGAAGACCTGGTGGTGGTGCGGGAGGAAGGTTGCGAGATCCTGTCCCGGGCGGAAAAACGGCTCATCGAACTGTAACGCCAGGGGAAGCGGGGGGTAACGGAGGGTGATTTCGACCAACGACTTCAGGCCCGGGATCACGGTAGAGGTGGACGGGGAGATCTGGATGGTGGTGGAGGCCCAGCACGTCAAGCCCGGCAAGGGCTCGGCTTTCGTGAGGACCCGGCTCAAGAACATAAAGACCGGGGCCGTGCTGGACCGGACCTTTGCCGCCGGCGAACGCTTCCCCCAGGCCCATGTGGAGCGGCGGGAGATGCAGTATCTTTACGGTATGGGGGACCAGTATTTCTTCATGGACACCGGGACGTACGACCAGATCCAACTGGATAGGAGCCGGCTGGGTGACGCCACCCTGTACATGAAGGAAAACTGCACCGTGTACGTGCTCATGCACGAGGGCACCCCCATCGGGGTGGAGCTGCCCAACTTCGTGGAGCTGGAAGTGGTGGAGACGGAGCCGGGCCTGAAGGGGGATACTGCCACCGGAGGCACCAAACCGGCCCGGCTGGAGACAGGGGCCACGGTAAAGGTTCCCCTTTTCGTGGAGGTGGGGGACGTGATCCGGGTGGACACGCGCACCCACCAGTACCTGGAGCGCGTGTGACGGTCGGGGTTCTGCTCTGGCCCCGTGCCGCTTGTGCCGGGGCGGGACGAGGTTGCGGGCCGGTGGGGGCCCGCGGAAGGAGGTGGGGCCGGTGGGCGACCTGAGCTCCCGGGTGGCTTACCTGAAGGGACTGGCGGAGGGCCTGAACCTGGAGGCCGAATCCAAGGAAGGCCGGCTGCTCAAGGCCATCCTCGACGTGCTGGGCGAGTTTGCCGAGGAAGTGGAGAGCCTGCGCGGGCGGGTCGACGAACAGGAAGAGTACCTGGAGGATCTGGACGAGGACGTGGCCGAGCTCGAGGAGCGGGTGGCGGAAACCGAGGAGGGCGAAGAGGAGTTCTTCGAGGTGCAGTGCCCCCACTGTGGGGAGACGGTCTCCTACGCCGAGGAGGAGCTGGGGGAAGAGGGGCCCATGCAGTTGCGCTGCCCCAACTGCGGTGAGCTGATCTACCGCGACGAGGAGGACGAAGAAGAAGAAGGACCCCCCGAGCGCCGCTGACGGCCCAGCACCGCGGGTGCGCGTAGCGGGCCCCGGCCGCCGGACCCATGAAGGCCCGGTCGGTCGGTACGGATCACGCCCTGGCCGCTGGCGCGCATAGATCTCCCGCCCGTGGGAAACTATAGCAGCGAGCCCCGCACCAGCCCCGGAACTTCTAGGGCCCCCCAAGGAAGCTCCCGGGCAGCGGGGCTCAAACCTTTCTAGCATAATCTGGGGAAAGAGGAATACGGTGGAGGTGGCCTGAGAGACGCGGGTGACCGCACGCTGTCGGCGCCCCCGGTGGTGCGTTCCTCAGGACCGGGGGGAGGGGACGTGGGGCGAACCTGGCAGGAAGATCTGTTACCTTTCGTGGCCGGACCGGTGCGTGCAGCGCTGGAACGCCTGGCACCCACTATGGTAGCGCGTCTGGAAGAGATCCGGTTGCGGATCGGTTGCCCGCTGGCCGTGGGGAGTGACGGCCGGGAAACCTTCGTGTGCCCCGACGGCCGCCTCGCCGCGAGCCCCGACGAAGCGTACCGGGTGAACCGGGCGGACCTGGAGGCCGCACTGCAGCTTCTGTTCCAGGGCTCCCTTTACGCTGTAGAAGAACAGCTATCCCAGGGGTATGTGACGGTGTCCGGCGGACACCGGGTGGGCTTTTGCGGGCGGGCGGTGCTGGAAGGCGGGCGCATCGCCCGCCTCGTCGACATATCCTCGCTCAGCTTCCGCGTCTGCCGGGAAGTACGGGGGGCGGCGGACCCCATCATGCCTTTCCTGGTGGGCGAGGGTGCGGTGAGGGGAGCCCTCATCCTGTCGGCCCCCCTGGGAGGAAAGACCACCGTGCTGCGGGACGCGGTACGCCAGCTTTCCGACGGCCTCCCCGCCCTGGGATTTCCGGGGATAAAGGTTTGCCTGGTGGACGAGCGTTCCGAAGTGGCCGGGTGCTGGAACGGGGAACCGCAGCGCTATGTAGGCCTGCGTACGGATGTCCTGGACGGTGCGCCCAAGGCGGCCGGGTTGATGATGGCGGTGCGGGCCATGTCACCGCGGGTGGTGGCCACCGACGAACTGGGAGGTGCGGCCGACGTGGCCGCGGTCGAAGAGGCCCTGCACGCCGGGGTGGATGTCCTCGCCACCGCCCATGCTTCCTCGCTGGAGGAGGCCAGGTCCCGGCCCCACCTGGGCGGCCTGCTGGCCCGGGGGACCTTTCCCCTGGTGGTCCTGCTCAGCCGGCGGCTGGGCCCGGGGACTACCGAGGCAGTCTGGTCGGCCCGCGGGGAAAACCTGCTGCGGCGCCCGCTGCCCCCGGGACCGCTGGGGCCAGGGCATATCACCAGGGGCCGGGCCATATGATGCAGGCAGGGGGGACAAGGTGGGGGTTAAGTTGCTGGGGGCGGTGCTGCTCCTTCTCGCCGGGGCGGGAACGGGGTGGCAGTTCGCCGCCCGCCTGGGCCAGAGGGTGAAAGAGCTCGGCTCCCTGGGTCTCGCCCTGCGGGTTCTGGAGAGGGAAGTGGCCGTGGGGGCTACTCCCCTGCCCGTGGCCCTGGAACGGTCGGCCCAGGTGGCCGGTCCCTCCGTGGCCGACCTCCTGGGGCACGCCGCAGGCCGTCTGTCCGACGGGAGCGGTTGCACCGCCAGCCAGGCCTGGGAGGAAGCCTGCGCACGCACCCCGCTCTGCCTGACGGTAGCTGACCTGGAGGTGCTCCGGGGTCTCGGTGTCACCCTGGGCACGAGCGGAAGGGCCGATCAGGCGCGGCACATAGCCCTGACGCGCGAACGGCTGGCGACGCGGGAACAGAGCGCCCGGGAAGAAGCGGAGCGACAGGGGAAACTGTACCGCTACCTGGGGATCCTGGTGCCCCTGGCCCTGCTGCTGGCCCTGTGGTGAGAGGGTGCGGGGAGGCGGAAAGGTGGACGTGGAACTGATCTTCAAGATAGCCGGGGTGGGCATCCTGGTATCCGTCCTCTACACCGTCCTCAAGCAGGCGGGCAAGGAGGAGCAGGGACAGCTGGTGGCCCTGGCCGGCGTGGTGGTGGTGCTCATGATGGTCATCCAACTGGTGGTCCGCCTCTTCGAGACCGTCCGCACCATGTTTCGACTGTAGTGAGAGGGTACCTGGTGGAACTGGTGCAGGTGGTGGGATTTGCCCTGGTCGTCACCGTCATCCTGGTGGTGTTGCGCCAGCAGCGCCCGGACATGGCGGTGATGCTTTCCCTGGCCGCGGCCGCAGCCATCCTCTTCTTCCTGGTGGACCGGATCTGGCAGGCCATCGACCTGCTGCAGGAGCTGGCAGCCCGGGCGGGGGTCAGGGATACCTACGTACAGATCCTGTTGCGCGTAATGGGGATAGCTTACCTGGCGGAGCTGGGGAGCCAGGTGTGCCGGGATGCCGGGGAGGGAGCCATGGCAACCAAGGTGGAGATGGCGGGCAAGATCATCATCCTCATCCTGGCCATACCCATTGTGCGGGCCCTCGCCGACGCCATCCTGGCCGCCATCCCCCTGGCCAGTCGCTGATGGGTTCAGAAAAGGTACGCCCGGGGGGCCAGTTCATGGTGACGTGGGGGCGGCAGAGCGGAGGCCAGCGGGAACGACAACGCCGGGGAAGCCGGCGGGGGACGGGGTGCCGGCGGGGGACGGGGTGCCGGCGGGGGGCAGGCCACGGCCAGCGCGCACCGGTGGCGAGGGCGGCGGCCCTCCGGGTCGGGGCCCTCGCCCTTGCCCTCGCCCTGCTCCTTGCCGTGGCGATCCCGGGGCCGGCGGGTGCGACTCCGCCGGGCGGGGGGACGGTCCTGGCGGCCGGAGAGGGCGATTCCCCCGTCACCCGAGAAGCCGGTTCCCCCGCACCCGGAGGGACTGGTAGCCCGGTAGCCGGGCAGGACCGCCCCGACCTCGTGGGGGGAGCCCGGGAGCAGTGGGAGGCGGCCCGGTCTCTGCAGCTGGACCAGATGCTCCGGGAGATCGAAAGGGAGCTGGGCAGGCCCGGGGCGCTGGACGTGCCGGCCATCGTCTCGCGATTGAGGGAAGGGGGCATTATGGTCGACCTGCCTGCCCTGGGCCGGCGACTGACCCAGGTGCTGTGGGGGGAGGTGCCCGCCACCCTGTCCCTTCTGGGGAAGCTGGTGCTGCTGGCGCTGGTGGCAGGGGTGCTGGTCCAGCTGGGTGAGGCCTGCGGAGGCGGGCAGGTGGCCAGAGTGGCTCATCTGGTGGCTTTCCTGGCTTTCGCGGGGGTGGCCATTTCGGCTTTCGTAACTGCCTTTGCCGCCGCGAGGCTGGTCCTGAATCGCCTGGTGGCACTCATGCTGGCCCTCATCCCACCCTTTCTGGCCCTCACCGTAGCCAGCGGAACGCCGGCCAGCGCCGGGCTGCTCCACCCCGCCCTGATGCTGGCCGTGAATGGAGCCGGGTTGCTGGGGGTGGGCGTGGCCATGCCCCTCCTCTTCAGTTCTGCCCTGGTGGAGCTGGTGGATGGCCTGGGAGAGAAGCGACGGCTGGAGGGGCTGAGCACCCTTCTCAGGCAGGGCAGCGTGTGGACGGTGGGCCTGAGTATGGCCGCATTCCTGGGTGTGGCGGTGGTGCAAAACGCCGCCGGCCGGGCCCTGGACGGAGTCCTGGTGCGCACCACCAAGTTCCTCTCGGGCACCTTCGTGCCGGTGGTAGGTAAGATGTTCTCCGACGCCACCGAGGTGGTTTTCGCCTCCACGCGCCTGGTCATGACCGGCCTGGGATGGGCGGGTGCGCTTGCCATATTGGGCGTGATCATGCTACCCCTGGTCAAGATCGTGCTCCTCATGCTGTGCTACCGCCTGGCGGGAGCCCTGGTGGCGGTGCTGGACGCGGGCCAGCTGGCCGGCTGCCTGCGGGGGATAGCTGCCGCCCTGGGCTGGCTGGGGGTGATTGTGGGGATGGTAGCCCTCAGCTTCCTGGTGTGCATCGCCATGCTGGTGGGAGCGGCGCGCACCGTCTGAGGCAGGAAGGCCGGCAACCGCCCGCCGGGGTGCCGGGGCGGACGGGGGGAGACGGACCGGGCGAACGGGGAAGGGGGAAGGGGACCATGGCGGCGCTATGGGGCTGGTTGCGGAACATAGTCCTGCTGCTGCTCCTCATCCTGAGCGTGGAGTTGCTCCTGCCCCGGTCCACTTTCCGCCAGTACCTGAGGCTGGTGGCGGGCATGATCCTGGTGCTGGCCGTACTGGAGCCTGTACTGGCCTGGTTGACCGCAGGTGGCCCCGCTCCCGCCGTCTCCCGGGCCGGGTCGGCGGCCGCCCGCACCGCATCCGCTCTTGCGGGCGGCACGCTGCCGGGCAATCTCGCCCATGAGGTCCAGCTTGCGCGCGACCGCCAGGTGCAGGAGGCCTTCCGAGAGCGGGTAGCTGCGGCGGTGCGGGACCTCCTGGTCAGTTCCGGCACCGTCTCCGCAGCCCGGGTGGAGGTGCTGCTCGAGGGCCTCGAAATCACCGGGGTCCGGGTCCGGGTGCGATCCCGCGCCGGATCCCTGGCCCCCGGAGAGGGGGAACGCCTGGGGGACACGGTTGCCCGGTACCTGGGCATACCCCGGGACCGCGTCAGCGTGGGGGAGGGATAGCATTGCGCAGGGGCATGGAATCGGCGCACGGAAGCGGGTCACCCATGTGGAGACTCTGGGGGCAGGGCACTCGACCCAGTCCCTGGTTGGTACTGGCGGGCGTGGTGGGGTTGATCCTCATACTGGCGGGCTCATGGCTGGGGCAGCGGCGGTCGCAACCGCCTATCCCCGCCGGCCGGGACACCGAAGTCATGGCTCCCGTGGCCGCCCGCGGAGAAGTCACCCCAGAGAGCCTGGAGACGGTGCTTTCTCGCATAGCGGGTGCCGGCCAGGTGGCCGTGAGCATCACTTACCGCTCCGGCCCCAGGCAGGATGTGGTCCAGGACGTGTCCCGCACCACCCGTCGTACCGAAGAAAAGGAGCCGGGGGGTGCCCTCCGGGTCACTGAGGAGAAGCAGGAGAGCGTACAGGCGGTCATGGCCCGGCCCGGAGGGCAGGACCAGCCCGTGGTATCGCGGCAGGAGGCACCGGAAATCGCCGGGGTGCTGGTGGTGGCGTCGGGGGCGCGCGATCCCCGTGTCTGCGAGATGCTGGCCCGGGCCGTGCAGACCCTTCTCGGTCTGCCCGCCCACCGGGTGCAGGTAGTACCCAGCCGTTAAGGTGCACGAGGGGGGATGAACGATGTCCGGCCGGCCGGTGACCTTTGCCGCATTGGGGAGAAAGGAGCTGCTGAGGTTCCTGGTGCTGCTCTTCCTGCTCGCCCTGCTGGCCGCGGGTGCGGTATACCTGCGCACACGGGGCCACGGGCCGCGGCTCGGGGCCACCCAGGTGCCGGGGGCCAACCCGCCGCCTCCGGAGAGCACGGAGGTTATGGCGCCCTTTGAGCCCGGCGGCTCCCTGGCCGAGGCCCGCATGGAGCGGGAGCGGGTGCGCAGCCAGCAGATAGAACTCCTGGAGAGAATGGTGTCCTCCCGCGACACGGCACCGGATGTCAGGACCCGGGCCCAGGAGCAGATCCTGGCTATCATCGCCGCCATGGGAAAGGAAGTGGAGATCGAAGGTATCCTGAGGTCCAAGGGGTACCGGGACGTGCTGGCGTATGTGCGGGAAGGTGCGGTGACGGTGGTTGTACCCGATCCCTTGCAGGGACCAGACGCCACCCGTATCGCCGATGCCGTGTGCCGGGTGACAGGGTGCCGGCCCGAGCAGGTGGCCATCGTGGCCCCGGTGGCGAGCGGTGGAAGCACCCGGTAGCCAGTACCGGACCGGACCGGCCCCTTGGTACCGGAACGGACAGCACACCCGTAGGACCGGTCGACCTCGCCCGGTGACAAGGAATGGCGACGGTTTTGCCGAAAGACTTCTCACCCGTTGCCCGAGAGCGAGGTCGGATCGTGCGCAGAGTCCTCATCGCCAACCGGGGCGAGATCGCGGTCCGCGTCATCCGCGCCTGCCGTGAACTGGACCTGGAGACGGTGGCCGTCTATTCGGAGGCTGACACTGACTCCCTGCACGTGAAGCTCGCGGACGAGGCGGTTGCCATCGGCCCTCCGCCCGCCCTCCGCTCGTACCTCAACATACCCCGTCTGATCCAGGCGGCGGTAGATACCGGGAGTGATGCCGTGCACCCGGGCTACGGCTTCCTTTCCGAAAACCCTGCCTTCGCCCAGGTGTGCGAGGCCATGGGCATCGCTTTCGTGGGTCCTTCATCCGCCACGCTGCGGCTGCTGGGAGACAAGATCGCCGCCCGGGAAGTGGCGGCGCGAGCGGGAGTGCCCGTGGTACCGGGGAGCAGCCACCCGCTGGCTTCCCTGGAGGAAGCCTGCGGGCTTGCCCGCCGCTTGGGTTACCCGGTGCTCCTGAAGGCGCTGGCCGGGGGGGGAGGGCGCGGCATCCGCCTGGTGCGCGACGAGGACGGCCTGCGCCGGCGGTGGGAGCTGGCGGCCCAGGAGGCCAGATCGGCATTCGGGTCGCCCGAGCTGTACCTGGAGAAGTATCTGGAGCAGCCGCGTCACATTGAGGTGCAGGTGCTGGCCGACAGCTACGGCAGTATGGTGCACCTGGGCGAGCGGGATTGCTCCCTGCAGCGCCGGCGGCAGAAGGTGCTGGAGGAGTGCCCGTCGCCCGCCCTCGACGAGAGCATGCGCCGGACCCTGGCCCGGGCGGCGCTCCGGATCATGCGCGCCGCCCGTTACCGGGGGGCTGGCACCGTGGAGTTCCTGGTGACGGGAGGCGCCTGCTACTTCCTGGAGGTGAACGCACGCATCCAGGTGGAGCATCCCGTGACGGAAATGGTCTGGGGGGTGGACCTGGTCCAGGAGCAACTGCGGATAGCCGCGGGCGAGCGCCTGAGATTCGGCCAGGCGGCCTTGCGCCCCCGGGGGTGGGCACTGGAGATGCGCATCTGCGCCGAAGATCCCGACCAGGACTTCCTCCCCTGTCCCGGGTCTCTCACCGCCTACCGCCCCCCGGGGGGCCCGGGCGTGCGGGTGGATGACGGGGTCTACCCGGGGTGGACGATCCCGCCCCACTACGACTCCCTGCTGGCCAAGCTCACGGTATGGGGGCAGGACCGCCGGGAGGCGGTGGCCCGGGCCCGCCGGGCCCTGCACGAATACGTGGTGGAGGGGGTACGTACCACCATCCCCCTGCACCTGCGGCTGCTGGATGACCCCGTTTTCAGCCGGGGTGAAGCGGGTACCACCTACCTGGACCGGGGTGCGGATCCCTGACCCGGTGTGGTATCATTAGGCGGGGCGCGGGGACCGGACAGGGGGGAAACCGTGGCCGAGGGGGACAGGCCCGAAGCGACCGTCAGGGTCTCGGAGGAGGCGGTTGCCACCCTGGCTGCCATCGCTGCCACCGGGGTAGAGGGAGTGGCCGGCCTTTCCGCCGGGCTGGTGGGGGACCTGAGTTCCGCCCTGGCCCGGAGGGGGGTACCCCGGGGGGTCAGGGTGGAAGTGGGTGAGCGGGAGGCCGCCGTTGACCTCTACCTGGTGGTCAGGTACGGAGTGCGCATCCCGGAAGTGGCCCAGCGGGTCCAGCAGGTCGTCAAGAAGGCCGTAGAAGATATGACCGACCTCAAGGTGGTGGAAGTTAACATCCACGTCCAGGGAGTGGTGTTCCCACCGGTGCGCAAAGGTGAACGGGGGGGTCCGGCATGAGTCTGGCGGACAGGGTCTTTCTGGCCTTTTACAGCCTCTGCCTGGCGGTGGTATCGCTGGTGGTGGTGGCGGTGGCCTGGGGATGGCAGGGCCCGGTGGCCGCGTTGCAGGCCAGCCTGGGCGACCCCCAGTCCCGCTGGGTGCTGGGAGTATTGGGCGTCATATTCTTCGCCTTCTCCGTTCGCTTTCTCACCCTGGGGGTCCGCAGCCAGCGCACATCGCGGAGCGTGGTGCATGAGACCTCCATGGGGGACGTGAGCGTCTCCCTGGTGGCCGTTGAGAACCTGGTGCGCCGGGTGGCCAGGCAGTGCGTGGGAGTGCGTGATGTACGGGGATGGGTGAGGTACGGGGCGGCAGGCCTTTCCGTCCACCTCCGCCTGACCGTTAGCCCGGACGTGAGTATCCCCAAGGTGTCCGAGGAAGTGCAGAAGGCGGTGGACCGGTACGTCCGGGACGTGGTGGGCGTGGGGGTGGTCGAGGTGCAGGTGATGGTGGAAAACATCAGCACCGAGCCGCGGCGCCGCGTAGAATGACGGCGGGGGCGAGGTGGCGGGCATGGCTCCCGAGTGGCTGCGGCAGGGGTGGCATATAATCCGTCCCTTCAAGGGAAGGCTGATCGGGGGCGCAGTGGGACTTGCCTTCGCCCTCGTGGTTCACCATTACGGTTTTCTGTGGGCGATCTTCATCTGCATTTGTACGGCGGCCGGGTATTTCGTCGGGAAACGCATCGACGAGGACAAGGAGCGCTGGGTGGAACTCCTGGAGAAGTACCTGCCGCCGGGAAGGACGTGATCCTGGTCCCGTGGCGCGGCGCAAGGCCCGTGAGGTGGCGCTGAAGGTGCTTTTCCAGATGGATCTGGGGAGGCACACCCTGGAGGAAGCGTGGCCTCTGGCCATAGAGGGGGAAGGCCTGCCGGCGGGGTCGGCTGAATTCGCCCGGGAGCTGGCGGCGGGATCGACCTGCCACCGGGAGGATATCGACCGCCTGCTCTCCGAATGCTCCGAGGGATGGAAGGTCAACCGGATGCCCGGAGTGGACCGGAACATCCTGCGGCTGGCCGCCTACGAGCTGCTCCACCGGGCGGACATCCCCGCCAGCGCCACCATCAATGAAGCGGTGGAACTGGCCAAGCTTTATGGTACCGAGGAATCCCCGCGCTTCATAAACGGAGTGCTGGGGGAGCTGGCGCGCCGGCTGGGGCGGGTTCCCGCCCCGGCGGGGTGAAGTGGCCCCGGGCACCGTGGACCGCCGGGTGATCCTGGGCCTGGATACCTCGTGCTACACCACGTCCTGTTCCCTGGTAGGGCCCGGGGGAGGTGGGCTGCTCGATCTGCGCGTTCCCCTGCCGGTTGCCCCGGGGGAGAGGGGCCTGCGGCAGGGGGAGGCGGTGTTCGCCCACCTGGTGCGCCTGCCCGCCCTGGTGGAGCAGGCCATGGACGGGGCCCGCCGCGCGGGGTGGCAGGTCCAGGCGGTGGCGGTCAGCAGCCGCCCTCGCCCCCCGCAGGATTCCTACCTGCCGGTATTCAGGGTGGGCGAAGGGTTCGCACGCAGCCTGGCCGCCGCCCTGGGGGTTCCCCTGGTGGCGGTTTCTCACCAGGAAGGGCATCTGGCGGCCGGGTGGGAGATTGGCCTCCCGGGTACCACCCCGAACCTCCCGCGCCTCCCGGATACCCTTCTGGGCCTGCACGTTTCCGGGGGCACGACCGAGCTGGTCCGCCTGCGGGGCGGGCCTCCCTGGGAGATCGCGTCCCTGGGGACCAGCCTGGACCTGCACGCCGGCCAGTTCCTGGACCGGGTGGGCGTGGCCCTGGGCCTCCCTTTTCCCGCCGGGCCGTACCTGGACCGCCTGGCCGCCGAAGCGCCTGGCGAGCCGGAACCGGCGGCAGAGAAGGGCAGGGGCGCGGGTCTGCCCGGAAAGGGGCCGCCGGCCGGGCCCGAAGTGGCCATCCCGGTCACGGTGCGCGGTTTCCGGCCCAGCTTCGCCGGGCCCGAGGCGGCCGCCATGCGCCTCATCGGGAAGGGGACACCTCCGGCCCAGGTGGCGCGGGCGGCGCTGCTCTGCGTGGCCAGGGCCCTCGAGAAGATGGTCCTGGCCGCTCTGGAGGCTGGTGAACCACAGGCCGTGCTGGTGGTGGGCGGGGTGGCGGCATCGACCCTGGTGCGGGAACGATTGTGCCATCGCCTGGGCCACCCCGCAGTGGGAGTGCGGCTGCATTTCCCACCCCCCGGCCTGTGCACCGACAACGCCGTGGGAGTGGGGAGGTGGGGCTGGTGGGAGTTCGCGCGCGTTTGGGGCGGAAAGGACTTGTCACCGCAGGCGTCGAATAGCGGTGAGGATCGGGGCGGGTGACCCCCGCTTTTTTGCGCCGGTCTTGTGATGGGTGTAACATCAGACGTGGGAGGGGTGGATTGGTGTTTCGCATCCGGAAGAAGCGAGTGTTGACGCCGGTCACCGTGCTGTTCGAAGTTGAGGCTCCCCTGGTCTGCCGGCACGCCCGGCCGGGACAGTTTGTCATCGTCAGGCTGGGGGAGAAGTCGGAGCGCATCCCGCTCACCATCATGGACGCCGGCCGGGACGGGGTCTTGAGCATCGTCATCCAGGCGGTGGGCAAGAGCACCCGCGAACTCATCGCCCTGGGCGATGGTGATGCCCTCGCCGACGTGGTGGGTCCCCTGGGCCAGCCCTGTCCCCTGCGGGAGGGTGGCACCGTGGCCGTGGTGGGAGGCGGATTCGGGGTGGCCCCCATCATCCCCATCGCCCGGGCCCTGCACGAACGGGACGTACAGGTGATCGCTATCAACGGGGCCCGCACCGCCGAGCTCCTGATCCTGGAGGAGGAACTGCAGGCGGTGAGCGACCGCTACCTGGTCTCCACCAACGATGGCTCCCGGGGCATGCAGGGGATGGTCACCGATGTCCTGCAGACGCTCATCTCCCGGGGCGAGCATCTGGACGAGGTCATCGCCATCGGCCCCATGGTGATGATGCGGGCGGTGGCGGAGGTGACGAGGCCGCACGGTATCCGCACCCTGGTCAGCCTGGACCCCATCATGGTGGACGGCACGGGGATGTGCGGGGTGTGCCGGGTCAGTGTGGGCGGCCAGACCCGCTTCGCCTGCGTGGACGGGCCCATCTTCGACGCCCACCAGGTGGACTTCGACCTGGCGGTGCGGCGGGGTCACATGTACGATGCCGAGCAGAAGCTGGCCCTGGAACACTACGAGAAGTGCAGCTGCCACGGTGGAGGTGAGGCCTGATGCCGCTCCGCAAGACCAAGGTACCCATGCCCGAGCAGCACCCGGAGGAACGCATCCGCAACTTCCGGGAGGTGGCGCTGGGCCTTACCCCCGAACTGGCGCAGGAGGAGGCGGAACGCTGCCTGCAATGCAAGAATCCCACCTGCGAGCAGGGGTGCCCGGTCAACGTCCGCATCAAGGAGTTCATCGGTAAGCTGCGTGGCGGTGACGTGGAGGGCGCCTACCGCAGCATCTGGTCGACCAACATCTTGCCTTCCATATGCGGGCGGGTATGCCCGCAGGAGGAGCAGTGCGAAAGGTACTGCCTGATGGGCAAGAAGAACGAGCCGGTCGCCATCGGACGCCTGGAGCGGTACCTGGGCGACTGGGCGCGCGAGCAGGGCCTCCGCCTGGCCGAGAAGCCTTCCCCCAACGGCAAGAGGGTGGCCGTGGTGGGCTCCGGACCGGCCGGGCTCACCTGCGCCAGCGACCTGGCTCAGAAGGGATACCAGGTTACCGTCTTCGAAGCCCTGCACGTGCCCGGCGGGGTCCTGATGTACGGTATCCCCGAGTTTCGTCTGCCCAAGGCGGTGGTACAGGCGGAGATCGACGGGCTGCGCGCCCTGGGGGTGGAGATCAGGACGGACGCGGTGGTGGGAAAGACGCTTACCGTGGACGACCTCTTCGCCGACGGCTACCAGGCCGTGTTCCTGGGCACGGGGGCGGGGCTCCCCAACTTCCTGGGCATCCCGGGCGAGAACCTGTGCGGGGTGTACTCGGCCAACGAATTCCTGACCCGCATCAACCTCATGAAGGGGTACCTGTTCCCCGAGTATGACACCCCGGTCAAGAGCGGCCGCCGGGTGGCGGTGGTGGGGGCGGGGAACGTGGCCATGGACGCAGCCCGCTGCGCCCTGCGCCTGGGTCCCGAAAAGGTCTACATCGTATACCGCCGTACCTGGGAGGAGATGCCCGCCCGGCGCGAAGAAATCCACCATGCCAAAGAGGAAGGTATCGAGTTCCACCTGCTCACCGCGCCCGTTGAGATCCTGGGGGACGAGAAGGGCTGGGTGAAGGGGATGGTCTGCCAGCGCATGGAGCTGGGGGAGCCGGATGCCTCCGGGCGCAGGCGCCCCGTGCCCATTCCGGGCAGTGAGTACCATCTGGACGTGGACACGGTCGTCATTGCCATCGGCACCACACCCAACCCCCTGGTTTCCCGTTCCAGCTCCGGCCTGCAGACCACCAGGTGGGGAGGGCTCATCATCGACGAGGAAACCGGCATGACCACCCGGCCCGGGGTCTTCGCTGGAGGCGACAGCGTGACGGGGGCGGCCACGGTGATCCTGGCCATGGGAGCGGGACGCCGGGCGGCCGCGGGCATCGACCGCTATCTGTCCGAAGGGGGGAAGCAGGGATGAGTGCACGCATCATCGACGGCAAGGCCGTCGCCGAGGCAGCGCGCGCCGAGGTCCGCGCGGAAGTGGCCGGTCTCAAGGAGCGGGGTATCCTGCCCGGTCTGGCGGTGATCCTGGTGGGGGAAGACCCGGCTTCCAAGACCTATGTGCGCAACAAGGAACGGGCCTGCAAGGACGCCGGCATCCATTCGGAAGTGTACCGCCTGCCCGCCGACACGCCGGAGCATGAGGTGCTGCGCCTGATCGGCGAGCTCAACGCCCGCCCGGAGATCTCGGGCATCCTGCTCCAGCATCCTGTGCCCGGGCATATCGACGAACGGCGCTGCTTCGACGCCATCAGCCCGGAAAAGGATGTGGACGGATTCCACCCCGTGAACCAGGGGCGGCTCCTCATCGGCGAGAGGTGCTTCGTCCCCTGCACGCCGCAGGGGATCCTGCACCTGCTCGAGCACACCGGGGTCGACCTCAAGGGTAAGCGGGCCGTGGTGGTGGGCCGTTCCAACATCGTGGGCAAGCCAGTGGCCCTGCTGCTCCTCTCCCGACACGCCACCGTCACCATCTGCCATTCCCGCACGCAGGACCTGGGGGCGGAGACCCGTGCCGCCGACGTGCTGGTGGTGGCCGTGGGCAAAGCCCGGGCCGTCCGGGGCGACATGATCAAGCCGGGCGCGGTGGTCATCGACGTGGGCGTCAACCCCGAAGACGGCAAGCTGGTGGGCGACGTGGATTTCGAGTCGGCGGTCGACGTGGCCTCGGCCATTACTCCGGTGCCGGGCGGCGTGGGCCCCATGACCATCGCCATGCTGCTCAAGAACACGGTGGAGGCGGCCAGGAGGCAGGCGGGCCTGGCCTAGCCGTCGAGCGGTGCCATCCGGCGGGGTGTGCTCATGACCTGGAAGCTGGCTCCCCGGGGGCCGGAGGAGAAGGTGTGGCGGGTGAGCGAAATCACCCGCCACATCAAACACGTTCTCGAGGAACAGGCCCCTCTGCAGGACACCTGGGTGCGCGGGGAAATCGCCAACTTCAAGCACCACTCGCGAGGCCACCTCTATTTCTCCCTGCGGGACGGGGAGTCGCGCCTGGCATGTGTGATGTTCTCGTCCCGGGTGGCGGGTCTGGTCTTTGCGCCAGCCAACGGCATAAGCGTGCTGTGCCGGGGCTCCATCGGGGTGTTCGAAAGGGACGGCATCTATCAGCTGTATGTGGAGGAGATGCACCCGGACGGACTGGGGGCGTTGTGGCAGGCCCTGGAGGAGCTGCGCCGGCGCCTGGAGGAGGAGGGGCTCTTTGCACCGGCACGTAAGCGGCCGCTCCCGCAGGTACCGGCCCGGGTGGCGGTGATCACATCCCCCACCGGCGCCGTCATCCGGGACATCGTGCGGGTTGCCCACCGCCGGTTCCCCCGCTTCGACCTGCTCCTGGTACCCGTCCAGGTGCAGGGCCTGGAAGCACCGGGGGAAATCGCGGCGGCCCTGGATCTGGTGAACCGGTACCGCCTGGCGGAGGTGATCATCGTGGCTCGCGGGGGCGGGTCGATGGAAGAGCTGTGGGCCTTCAACACGGAAGAGGTGGCACGGGCCATATCCCGGTCCGCCCTCCCGGTGGTGTCCGCGGTGGGCCACGAGTCGGATGTCACCATCGCCGACCTGGTGGCGGACGTGCGGGCGGCCACCCCCTCCCACGCGGCCGAGATCGTGGTTCCCGACCGGGCCCGGTGGGAAGAGGTCCTGAGCGGCTGGCGCAGCCGCCTGCGCGTGGCCGTGGCGGGGCAGCTGGCCCGCCTTAGAGAGCGGCTCGATGAGCTGGCGGTCCGGCCCTGCCTGGCCCGCCCCGCCGACGTGGTGTGGCAGCGTCGCCAGGCCGTGGATCTCCTGGCGGAGAGGTTGGAGCGGGCCCTGGGGAACCACCTCCGTACCCGGCGGTTGAAGGTGGAGGCATGCGCGGGGCAGCTGGCGGCTCTGGACCCGCGGGCGGTGCTGAGTCGCGGGTATGCCATCTGCTACCGCCTGCCCGGGCGGCAGGTGGTGGCCAGCGTGGACGAGGTGGCAGTGCCCGATGAGGTGGTGGTGAGGCTGAAGGACGGAGAAATGGACTGCCGGGTGCAGGCCACCCGGGAGCTCCCAGGGGGGGATGGACGGTGAAACAGCCTCCCGAACCCCGTTTCGAAGAAGCCCTGGCCCAGCTCGAGCAGATCGTGCGCGCCCTGGAGCAGGGTAACGCCGGCCTGGAGGAGTCGCTGCGTCTCTTCGAGGAAGGGACCAGGTTGCTCGGGGTGTGCCAGCGCCGCCTGGACGAGGCGGAGGGCAGGATGGCAAAACTCATACAGGGTGAAGATGGTGAACCGGACGAAGAACCCTGGCCCGGAGGACCGGGGCCCGGAGAATCCGGAAGCGGCCCGCCTGCTCGCTGACTGGCGGGCGGCGGTGGAAGAGCACCTGGCACGGCTCCTGCCGCGCGAGGAACTACCGCCCCGGGAGCTCCATGCCGCCATGCGCTATGCCGTTTTCCCGGGAGGGAAGCGCCTGCGTCCCCTGCTGGTAATGGCAGCCGCCCACCTGGGAGACCGGGCCGCCTCTGCCCTGGCGGGGGCATGTGCCGTGGAGCTGGTCCACTCCTACTCCCTGGTCCACGACGACCTCCCCTGCATGGACGACGACGAGTTGCGCCGCGGGCGCCCCACCTGTCACCGGGTTTTCGGCCAGGCGGTGGCCCTGCTGGCGGGCAACGCCCTGCTCGCGCTGGCCTTCGGCGTCCTGGCGTCCTACCCCGGCGATCTGGCAGGGCGACTGGTGGAAGAGCTGGCGCGGGCGTGCGGCTCCCAGGGACTGGCCGGCGGCCAGGTGGGCGACTTACTTTGGGAACCATCACCGCAAAGCTACGATTTCGTGGCTGACGCCAAGACCGGAGCGCTCTTCCGGGCCTGCCTGCGCATGGGTGGCCTGCTCGCCGGTGCGGACCCCCAAACGATGGAGGTCCTGGACCGCTGCGGCCTGCACCTGGGCCGGGCCTTCCAGATGCGGGACGACCTGGACGACTGGGCGTCCGGGCAGGATGCAACGGGGATGAACGCTGCGGCCATATGGGGCCGGGAGGAGGCCGAACGGCGGGCGGACGAGGAAGGGCAAGCCTGCCTGCGCCTGGTGCGGTCACTGGGCTACAGGAGCGGCGCCCTGACGTACCTGGTCGCCCGAGCGGGGGCAGGATACCGCCGCTCCATTTGATTGGCGAGCCGGGTCGTGTTATATTGAGAATGCACAGCTTTTGCGGCAGGTGGCGCAGTATCCTAGTCGGTGCCCCCATCTCTGAAGACGGGCCTAAAAATCCGTCGCGGGCACAACGATGAAGCCCCTGGTTTTGGCTTGCGACGCCCAGTTGTGGGCCGGGGCTGGGGGAAAGGGGAAGGGGCGATCTACAACGGCATGTAGGCGTAGACCCTATCCCCGGGGAGGCCCGGGCGCGCGGGTGTGGCCTGCGGCCCGGGGGAAACCTGCATCCCGCCGGCAAGCGGGGTGCAGCGTAGCCCGCCTTGAGTGGGCGGGGGGATGGCAGGTTCAGCATCCCGCCGGTGGGCCCGCTGGCGGCAGCGGTGCTGCCCGAAACCCCGTCTGCAAAAGAGGCTAGGAGATGACGGGTGCTGTGGAGGAAAACTCCTAGGCTGTTTCCACCGGGGAGGCCGGGCGGGGATTGCAGTGTGTGCTGAGTGGTGATCCAGCGCCGTGGCCGGTGACGCCACGAGGCGGGACGTAAAGGGAAACCGCCCGCGCGGCGACGCCCGGGTGTCCCGTAGGGAAAGCCTGCTGGACCTAAGCCACAACCTTTACCCGCCCGGTTGCCACCTGCCCAACCTTTATGGTTCCACGGAGACGGGGCAGTGGTTCTGGAAAGCGTCAGGGGTCCCGAGGATCTCAAGGGGTTGAGCGCGCGCCAACTGGAAGGCCTGGCCGCCGAGCTGAGGTCCCTCATCACCGCAGTGACCTCGCGTAGCGGCGGACACGTAGGCCCCAGCCTGGGGGCAGTGGAGCTCGCCCTGGCGGTTCATTCTGTTTTTTCCAGCCCTCGCGACGTCATCATATGGGATGTGGGGCACCAGGCATATGCCCATAAGATTCTCACCGGACGCCGGGAAGCCTTTTCCTCCCTGCGGCAGAAGGGCGGTATTTCCGGCTATCCCGAACGCGGAGAGTCCGAACACGACCATTTCGGCACCGGCCACGCTTCCACGTCCGTGTCGGCGGCCATGGGATTTGCCAAGGCCCGCGACCTCGGGGTCCAGCCCCGCCAGGTGGTGGCCATCCTGGGGGACGGTGCCCTCACCGGCGGGCTGGCCTACGAGGCCATGAACCACGCCGGCCAGGACGGTACGCACCTGATCGTAATCCTCAATGACAACTCCATGTCCATATCGCCCAACGTGGGCGCCATGGCCCGCTACCTGGCCAGGCTGCGCTCGGCGGCCTCCTACCGGGGAGCCAAGGCCCGCATCAAGAAGATCCTGGAGCGGGTGGGGCCGGTGGACCTGATCGGGGCGGTGGAACGGATCAAGGGCAGCATCAAGTACCTCCTCCTGCCGGGCATATTCTTCGAAACCCTAGGATTCACATACCTGGGTCCGGTGGACGGCCACGATATCGCCGGCCTCCAGGAGGTGCTGCGGCAGGCCCGGGATCTGGACGGCCCCGTGCTGGTGCATGCGGTTACTCGCAAGGGGCGCGGGTACGGTCCGGCGGAGGCGGAACCCAGTGTCTTCCACGGGCCCGGTCCCTACGATCTGGAGACGGGACGCGTCAGACCGGGAAACGGCACCACGTGGAGCCAGGCATTCGGGGCCATCGCCTGCCAGATGGCGGAAGCCGATCCCCGGGTGGTCGCCATCACCGCGGCCATGCGGGATGGCACGGGACTGGGGGAATTTGCCCGGCGCTTCCCGAACCGGTTCTTCGACGTGGGCATCGCCGAGGGCCATGCCGTAACCTTTGCCGCCGGGCTGGCCGCCGGCGGTATGCGGCCCCTGGTGGCGATATATTCTACTTTTCTGCAGCGGGCATACGACCAGGTGGTGCACGATGTGGCCAGGCAGGGGCTTCCCGTCGCACTCTGCCTGGATCGGGCCGGGGTGGTGGGAGAAGACGGCTCCACCCACCAGGGCCTGTACGACCTCGCCTATCTGCGCCACATCCCGGGCATGACAGTGGCGTGCCCGCGGGACGTGCCCGACCTGAAGGCTCTCCTGCAACTGGGACTGCAGATGGACGGTCCCCTGGCCGTGCGTTACCCGCGCGCCGTGACCCCGGCCCGGCTCGGTGATTCCGACCGGCAGATCCCGGGCGTGGGACAGGGTGAGTTGCTGCGGGCGGGCAACGACGTCCTCCTCCTGGGAGTGGGCACGATGGTGGAGGTGGCTCTGGCGGCGGCTCGGCTGCTGGAGTGGGAGGGCATCCGGGCGGCCGTGATCGACGCCCGCTTCGTGAAGCCCCTCGACGAATCCCTGGTGCTGGAGTGGGCTGCCCGCACGGGACGCGTGGTCACCGCAGAGGAGCATGTATGCCAGGGGGGATTCGGAAGTGCCGTGCTGGAGGCCCTGGCCCGCGCCGGCCTGCGGGTCACGGTGAAGGTGCTGGGCATCCCCGACGAGCACGTGCCCCACGGCGCCCGGGCGGAGTGGCTGGAGCACTATGGCCTCACTCCGCAGGGGGTGGCCCAGGTCGCCCGAGGGCTGGTTTCCCGCCACCGGGCAGCAGCCGGCGGGGAGGCATGAGGTGCGGCGGGCAGGCATTTACCCCAATCTGGAGAAACCAGGCGCCCTGGAAGTCACCCGTCGCCTGGTGAGGTGGCTGGAGGACAGGGGGATTGCGGTCCTGCTCCCCCGGGAGGTCGCCCTCCTGCTCGCCCGCCCGGACCTGGGCGGGGATGTGCCCGCCTGGGCCCGGGACGCGGAGTTGCTGATTGTCCTGGGTGGGGACGGTACCCTGCTGCAGGCGGCGCGGGCGGTCGCCCAGGCGGAGACCCCCATCCTGGGTGTCAACCTGGGGCACCTGGGATTCCTCACCGAGGTGGAAGTGCCCCAGTTGTGGGAGGTGCTGCCCCGCATCGTGGCGGGCGAGTACGAGGTCGAGGAGCGCATGATGCTCCAAACCCGGGTGTTGCGCTCGGGCGCCGAAGCAGCCCGCTTTCTGGCCCTCAACGAGGTGGTGGTGTCCAAGGGGGTGTTCGCCCGCCTGATCCGCCTGGAGTTGCTGATCGGGGGGCGCCCGGTGGAGGTGTACTGGTCGGACGGGCTCATCATCGCCACGCCCACGGGCTCCACGGCATACTCCCTGTCCGCGGGCGGCCCCATCGTCAGTCCTCAGCTGGAAGTCCTGATCATCACTCCCATCTGCCCCCACACCCTGTACGCCCGCTCCCTGGTGATCTCCCAGCGCGAGCAGGTGCGGGTGCGGGTCTGGGCCACCCACCGGGAACTGGCCCTCACCATCGACGGGCAGCGGGGCTACCGGCTGGAACCGGGGGACGAGTTGGAGGTGAGCAAAGCGGCGGAAACGGCCCGGCTCATCAGGCAAAAGGGTTGGAGTTTCTACGAAGTGTTGCGCCGCAAGCTGAAGGAGGGACCCAAAGGAGAGGGCGCAGGAGCAGGAAATGACGAAAGAGAGCAGAAGTAATAGGCTGACCGGGCCGGTTGGGAGGGGAGGCATGAAGGCGCGGCGCCAGATGAAAATCCTGGAGGTCATCCGGGCGCGCCCTGTGGAGACTCAGGAGGAGCTGGCCCAGGAGCTGCGCAAGCTCGGTATCCCCGTCACCCAGGCCACGGTTTCCCGCGACATCAAGGATCTCAACCTGGTAAAGGTGCCCACGGGGGATGGCCGGCAGCGTTACGCCTTTCCCCAGGATCAGGTGATAGCCGGTCATACCGACCGTTTGCGTAGAGTGCTGCGGGACAGTGTGCTTGACCTGGATGTATCGGAGAACCTGATCGTGGTCAAGTGCCTGAGCGGGGCGGCACCCGCCGTGGGAGAGGCCCTGGACAACCTGCGGTGGCAGGAGATCGTGGGCACCGTGGCCGGGGATAACACGGTCCTGGTGGTGATCCGCGGACGCGAACGGGGCCAGTCCCTGGTGGAACGGCTGCGGCAACTCATCGAGTAGGGGGACCGTCGGTGCTCAGGGAGCTTTACATAGAGAACCTGGCTATCATAGGCCGGGTCCGGCTGAGTCTGGACGCCGGCCTCAATGTGCTCACTGGGGAGACGGGGGCCGGAAAGTCCATCGTCATTGACGCCCTGGAGCTGGTGCTGGGAGGTCGGGCTTCCCCGGAGACGATCCGCGCGGGAGAAGACCGCCTGCTGGTGGAAGCCTTGTTTGAGATCGACGCCCATCGCCACCCGCGGGCGGCCGCCGCCCTGGGGGAAATGGGTTGGAGTCCGGGCGAGCTGGTGCTCACCCGGGAGGTACAGCGGGGCGGGCGTTCGTCCTGTCGCATCAACGGTCGTCCCGCCACGGTGGCCATGGTGCGGTCCCTCACCCGCAGCCTGGTGGAGCTCCACGGCCAGCACGAGCACCAGCTTCTCCTGGACCGCGCCAGCCATCTGGATTTCCTGGACGGCTTTGCCGGAGCCGGTTCCCTCAGACAGGATCTGGAGGAATCGTACCGGCGCTGGAAGAGATTGGGCGAGGATCTGGAAGAACTGCGTTCGTCAGCCCGGGAACGGACTCGCCGGCTTGACCTGCTCGACTTTCAGATACGGGAAATAGACGGGGCCCGTTTGCGGGACGGGGAAGAAGAGGAGTTGCTCAGGCAGCGCCAGGTGCTGGCGGCAGCGGAGAAGCTGGTGGGGGCCGCCCGGCAGGTCTACGATCTGCTCTACGGAGGGGCGGAGGGGAGCGGGCACGATCGCCTGGCGCTGGCAGCGGGCCTGCTGGCGGAGGCTTCCCGCGTGGATGACTCCCTCCGTCCCCTGGCCGCGCAAACAGAGGAGCTGCTGGCGGCGGTGGACGAGGTGGCGCGCGAGGTGGCCGCCTACGCGGACCGGGTGGAACTGGACCCCGCCCGTCTCGCCCAGGTAGAGGCGCGCCTGGCGGCCATAGACACGTTGAAACGCAAATACGCCGACACGGTAGCCGGCATCCTGGCTTTTCGCCAGGAGGCGGCCAGGCAGAGGGATGCCCTCCTGCACGGGGATGAGTCCGCCCGGGAGCTGGAGCGGGAATTGGGTGCGGTGGAGGCCCGCCTGGTGGCCCTGGCGGACCAGCTTTCGTCCGCACGCGCCCAGGCAGCCACCGGACTTGCCGAGCGCGTTACCGCCGAGCTGCAGGAGCTCGCCATGGCCTCGGCCCGGTTCGTCGTGGGGGTGGAGCAGCGGGAGGACCCGGGCGGGCTCCCCTGTGCGGGGCGGTGGTTGGCCATTGGCCCCCACGGTGTGGACCAGGTGGAGTTCCTGTTCACCGCCAACCCGGGCGATCCCCCCCGTCCCCTGGAGAGAGTGGCTTCGGGGGGAGAGCTAGCCCGGGTGATGCTGGCTTTGAAGACCGTCCTGGCCGACCTGGACGGCATACCCACCCTGGTATTCGACGAGGTGGACGCCGGTATCGGGGGGCACGCGGCCCACGTGCTGGGAGTCAAGCTAGCCCGGGTGGCCCGGCACCGGCAGGTGGTGGTGGTCACCCACCTGGCGCCCGTGGCCGCATTTGCCCGTCATCACCTGGTCGTACACAAGACCGTTCGCGACGGACGCGCAGACGTCGAAGTTGAGGTGTTGGTAGACGAAGACCTGCGCGTCCAGGAACTGGCGCGCATGGTGGGGGGAGCCCGCATTACCAGGGAAGCCCTCGATCACGCCCGCCGCCTGCGCCAGGAAGCCGCGCCGCACGGGCAGGAAGCGGCTCCGCAGGGATAACAGGAAGCGGGCCCGCAGGGATAAGCTGTTTTCATATGTGCGTGTGCGCGCGGCAACCTTAAGCCGGACCGCAGCCGCCTCCAAGCGGAATTTGCCGGTTCCGGGAGGTCGCCGCCATGGCAAAAGGAGCGACGGCGGAAGATCGCCGCGGGGCGAAAGAGCATTGCATGGCGAAAGAACGCCGCGTGCTGGAGAAGAGCTTCATCCTGTTTGCCCTTTTCGTGTTCACGCTGGCCGGCTTTGCCGTCCGCCCGCTGGCCGAGTTGCCTGACGAGCTGGACCTGGTAGCCGGGCAGCCCCACGACCTGCGCCTGCCCCCGGGGGTATGGGGCTACCTGGACTCTCCGGGTCAGGTGCGGGGTACCGCCAGCCATCCCCAGAGCATGGCCGCCTGGCTGACAGGTGGCTCCCGGCTCACCCTCGATCCCCGGGGCGAAGGAAAGGCTCGCCTGGAGTTCCGCCTCCTGGGCGTGTTGCCGGTGCGCTCGGTTCTGGTGAGTATAATGCCCGACACCAGGGTGATGGTGGGGGGCCAGTCCATCGGCGTGGTGGTTTCCAGCCGGGGCGTGGTGGTCACGGGCCTCAGGCCGGTGCGCACGGTGGCGGGACTGCGTTCGCCCGCTCAGGAAGCCGGTATCCTGCCCGGCGACATCATCCTGAGTGCGGGAGGCCTGCCGGTTCGTGATGAGGCAGACCTGGTGCGCTGTGTGGAGCGGGCGGGAGAGAGCGGGCAACCCCTGGAGCTGGAAGTGGAGCGAGACGACCGCCATTTCAAGGTGAGCGTGACCCCGGTGGGCCTGCCGGACGGTACCTACCGCATCGGCCTGGCCGTGCGGGACGGCACGGCGGGAGTGGGTACCCTCACCATGTGGGATCCCATCACCATGCGTTTTGCCGCCCTGGGACACCTGGTGACAGACACGGAAACGGGACGGCCCGTGCGCCTGGAGGAGGGCCAC
The DNA here is from genome assembly GCA_030019365.1 of Bacillota bacterium. NCBI lineage: Bacteria > Bacillati > Bacillota > Bacillota bacterium. The sequence continues at coordinate 422,733 of JASEFA010000001.1, read as the reverse complement.
ATCGTGCTGGCCGGGATCGTGGCCGTGCACGAGGGCCGGCGGGGCCAGCCCGGTGAGAAGGTGGGCGTCTTCCTCCCCGAACTGGACGTTCTGGGCCGCATCGAACGGAACACCGGATGCGGTATCGTGGGCACCCTGACCCGCTCCCTCAGCAATTCCCTTTACCCCGGCCCCGTGCCCCTGGCTGCGGCCGCCACCGTACGTGAGGGACCGGCCCAGGTCCTGACCGTGGTGGACGACCAGACCATTGAGTCCTTCCAGGCGCAGATCCAGAAGGTGTGGGTGGACCGGCGCTACGAGGGTAAGGGGATGGTGGTACGCATCACCGACCCCCGCCTGCGCCAGCTGACGGGCGGGATCGTCCAGGGCATGAGCGGCAGTCCCGTCATCCAGGACGGGCGCCTGGTGGGAGCGGTCACCCACGTCTTCGTCAACGATCCCGCCCGCGGGTACGGAGTGCTGGCCCAGTGGATGTGGGAGGAGATGGCCGGGACCGCTGCCGTCCGCGCCCCCTGAGACCCGCGTCCCGGATCCTGTCGTCTCGTGACGAAAGGTTTTTCCTGGAATAAGTAGGAATTGACGCCCGCGGCGGCGAATTGATGAGGGCGCTGTTTGAAAGGAGGCCCTCTCGTGGAGAAGATCAAAGTCTTCATCGCCGACGACAATCGTGAGTTCTGCGAGTTGTTACGGGAGTACATAGACCAGCAACCGGATCTCCAGGTCATGCAGGTGGCGAACAACGGTTCCCAGGTGCTGGCCGCCCTCCAGGAAGCCAGGCCCGACGTCCTGCTTCTGGACATCATCATGCCGCATCTGGACGGCATCGGCGTGATGGAGAAACTGGCCGACGCCCCCCATCGGCCCCGGGTGGTGGTCCTCACCGCTTTCGGTCACGAGCACGTCACCCGCAGAGCGGCTGAGTTAGGCGCTGACTACTGTGTCCTCAAGCCCTTCGACCTGGACGTGCTGGCGGCACGCATCCGCGAGGTGGCCAGGGGAACGCCCGCCCGTGCCGCCCCGGCCCCGCGCCCCCGCAGCCTGGATGCGGAGGTGACCTCGATCATCCGCGAAGTGGGCATCCCCGCCCACATCCGGGGTTACAGCTACCTGCGGGACGCCATCCTGATGGTCATTGAAGACTTGGAACTCATAAACGCGGTGACCAAGAGCCTTTACCCTGCCATCGCTCAGAAATACCGCACCACCCCCTCGCGCGTGGAGAGGGCCATCCGGCATGCCATCGAGGTGGCGTGGAACCGGGGAAACCTGGAGGCCATCGAGGAGATGTTCGGCTACACGGTGAGCCGCGACAAAGGCAAGCCCACCAACGCCCAGTTCATCGCCATGGTGGCAGACCGCATGCGCATCTCGCTGCAGGCTGGCTAGCCGCCTGTTCTCGTCCGTTCGTCGCACCGCACGACCCGCGCACCGGCGCGCGCCGGCTCGTACCCCGCCGTGCCTCCAGCGTGCCCACGCCGGGAGAAGGCGCGGGAACCAGAAGGGAAATACCCGCCGTTCGGAGAATATATAGGCGGTCCAGAAGGCAAAAGGAGCGGATGCCGCTTGCTCCCTGTGCTGTTGCCCCTGGTCGCGATCCGCACCCGGGGTCAGCGCATACCGCGAGAGCCGTTCCCGCAGGGGGCGGCTTTTTATGTTGGGCGGAGGTGATTTCATGGGCATCTTTGAAGCCATGGCCGAGGCGGGTCACGAGCAGCTTGCCTTTTGCCGGGAGCCCGGGTCAGGATTGCGAGCGGTCATCGCCGTCCACAACACCACCATCGGGCCCGCCCTGGGGGGCTGCCGCATGTGGAACTACGGGCGAGAGGAAGATGTCGTGCGCGACGCCCTGCGCCTCTCCCGGGGGATGACGGAGAAGAACGCCGCCGCCGGCCTGAACTACGGGGGCGGCAAGTGCGTCATATGGGGTGATCCCGCCCGGGACAAGAGCGAGGCCCTCTTCCGGGCCGTGGGACGCTTCGTGCAGGGCTTCGGCGGCCGTGTCATCACCGGTACGGACGTGGGTACCGTTTCCTCGGACTTCGTGTGGGCGGCGGCGGAAACCCGTTACGTGGTGGCGCTGCCGGAGGAATACGGCGGAAGCGGCGATACCTCCCTCACCACTGCGTTCGCCGTGTGGAAGGGCATGAAAGCCTGCGCCCGGGTGGCCTTCGGTAGCGACTCGCTCAAGGGTTTGACCGTTGCCCTGCAGGGGGTGGGTAAGGTGGGTGGGCACCTGGCCCGCCACCTCCGCGAAGAGGGTGCCCGCCTCATCGCCTGCGATGCCAACCGGGCCCGCCTGGACGAGGTCGCCGCCCGCATACCCATGGAGAAGGTGAGCCAAGAAGATATCTACGATGTGGAATGCGACATTTTCTCTCCCAACGCCCTGGGGGGAGTGATGAACGACCGCACCATCCCCAGGTTGCGCTGCCGGGTGGTGGCCGGAGCGGCCAACAACCAGCTGGAAGAGCTGCGCCATGCCGACATGCTCAAGGAGCGGGGGATTCTCTACGCCCCCGACTTCATCATCAACGCGGGGGGCGTGATCCAGGCGGCCGACGAGCTGGGCGGATACAACCGCGAGCGCGCCCTGCGGAAGGCGGCGGCCATCTACGATCAGCTGCTGGAGGTGTTCCGGATCGCCCGGGAGCAGGACATCTCCCCCGCCCGGGCGGCCAACATCCACGTGGAACGCAGGCTCCGGGCTCTGGGGACTCTGGGCCACATTCTGGTGCCCCGGGCTGTATCCAGATGAGAATGGGGGTAGCATGATGGAAGTGTTCGAGTCCATGGACCAGTATGGGCACGAGCAGGTGGTATTCTGCTACGACGAGGCGTCGGGGCTCAAGAGCATCATCGCCATCCACGACACCTCTCTGGGACCCGCCCTGGGGGGCTGCCGGATGTGGCCATACGCCAGCGAGGAGGAAGCCCTGCGGGATGTGCTGCGCCTCTCCCGCGGCATGACGTACAAGAACGCAGCCATGGGACTCAACCTGGGCGGGGGGAAGGCGGTGATCATGGCAGACCCCCGCCGGGACAAGACCGAGGTGCTGCTGCGGGCCTTCGGTCGTTTCGTCCACACCCTGGCCGGCCGATACATCACCGCTGAAGACGTGGGAACCACAGTGCAGGATATGGCCGTGGTCCGGTACGAGACGCCCTACGTCGCCGGCCTGGGCGAGAAGTCCGGAGATCCTTCTCCCGCCACCGCCTTCGGGGTGTGGCGGGGCATGAAAGCCTGCGCCCGCTGGGTGTGGGGATCAGAGTCCCTGCGCGGTAAGAGGGTGGCCGTTCAGGGGGTGGGGAAGGTGGGGGCGGTGCTGGCCCGTCACCTGCGGGACGAGGGCGCCCGCCTGATCGTCACCGATGTGGACTCCGAGCGGGCGCGCGCCCTGGGGGCCGAGTTGGGAGGTGAGGTGGTGGACCCTGACGCCATCTACGACGTGGCCTGCGACATCTTCGCTCCCTGCGCCCTGGGGGCGGTCATCAACGACGACACCGTGATGAGACTCCGCTGCCGGGTGATCGCCGGGTCCGCCAACAACCAGCTGGCCGAGCCCCGTCACGGCCATGCTCTGGAGGAGCGCGGCATCCTCTACGCCCCCGACTTCGTCATCAACGGCGGTGGGGTCACCAACGTCAGCGACGAGTTCGAGGAGGGAGGTTACAACCGCGACCGGGCCTTTGCCAGGATAGCTGGCATATATGACAAGCTGTGGCAGATCTTCACCGTGGCCCGGGACGAGAGGATGCCCACCTTCCTGGCCGCCGATCGGGTGGCCGAAGACCGCATCGCCGCCATCCGTCGCCTGCACCGTATATACCTGCCGGAGCGGTAGGGGATGAGACGCGACGGTGTAACCCTGTTCCTGGGCCCATACGGTAGCGGCAAGACCGAGATCTCCGTCAACTACTCCGTCCGCCTGGCCCGGGCCACGGGCGGCACGCACCAGGAGGTGGGCGGGCAGGGAGGGATCTGGCTGGCCGACCTGGACCTGGTGACTCCTTACTTCCGCGCCCGGGAGGTGCGGGAGGAGCTGGAACGGGAGGGAGTGCGGGTGGTTGCCCCCGATCCCGCCTGGGGGGAGGGCGATCTGCCCGTCCTGCCGCCGGGGTTGAGTGGGCTCCTGCGCGGCGGCGGGCCGGGAGTGGTGGACGTGGGGGGAGGCGACACCGGGGCCCGGGTACTGGGGTCGCTGCGGCCTCTGCTCGCGGACAGCTGCCACATCTGGGTAGTGCTCAACCCGTATCGCCCCGGATGCGGGTCTCCCGCGGGAATGGCTGCCCTTGCCCGGGAGGTGACCGGCAGCAGCAGGCTGCAGCCCACCGGCGTGGTGTCCAATCCCCACCTGGGCGGGGAAACCACGCCGCCGGTTGTCGAGCGGGGCCACCGCCTCGTGGAACAGGCCGCCTCCCTGCTCGGGCTGCCCGTGGTGATGCTGGCCGCCTTACAGGACATTGCCCACCGGGTGGAGAAGATGGTGGCGCGGGAAGTTTTTCCCCTGCGGCGATACCTCTTGCTGCCGTGGGAATGAGGAGGCGATGGCTACGGAAAAGAGGGTGGTTTTTGCGGAGGAGAGATGCAAAGCCTGCGAGCTCTGCGTCCACTTTTGCCCGCAGAAGATCATCCGGCTGGCGCCCGACCGCATCAACCCGTCGGGATATCATCCGGCCGAAGTGGTGGAGCAGGAGCGCTGCACCAGTTGCCGGATATGTGCTCTCATGTGTCCGGACGTCGTGATCGAGGTATACCGGTGAGGGGGGCGAGACCGTGGCAGAACTGGCACTTATGAAGGGAAACGAGGCCATTGCGGAGGCGGCCATCCGGGCCGGGTGCCGCTTTTATGCCGGCTATCCCATCACCCCCCAGAATGAACTGTGCGAGTACATGGCCAGGCGCATGCCCGAGGCGGGAGGTACCTTCATCCAGTCGGAGTCGGAAATCGCGGCCATCAACATGGTGTACGGGGCGGGATCGGCGGGGGCAAGGGCGATGACCTCCTCGTCTTCGCCGGGGATAAGCCTGAAGCAGGAAGGTATTTCCTACCTGGCCGGGGCGGAGGTACCGGGGGTGATCGTTAACATGGTGCGGGGAGGGCCGGGGCTGGGGAGCATCCAGCCCGCTCAGTCCGACTACTTCCAGGCCACCCGGGGAGGGGGGCACGGCGACTACCGCACCATCGTACTGGGGCCGGGCGGCATCCAGGAAGCCGTGGAGCTCACCATGCTGGCCTTTGATCTGGCCGACCGCTACCGCAACCCGGTGGTGGTGCTCGGGGACGGGATGATGGGGCAGATGATGGAGCCGGTACGCTTTCCCGAAGGCCCGCCGCCTTCGCTGTCTCCCAAGCCGTGGGCCACCACGGGAACCCCGGGGCGGGACCGGCCCAACATCATCAATTCCCTCTACATCGAAGCCGAGGCGTGCGAGCGTCACAATCAGCACCTGCTGCAGAAGTACCGGGAGATGGAGCTGCGGGAAGTCAGGTACGAACTGGTCGATCCCGAGGCCGAATACTTCCTGGTGGCTTACGGAACCAGCTCCCGCATCTGCCGGGCGGCGATGGCGCGGGCCGTGGCGGACGGGTTGCGGGTCGGGATGGTGCGGCCCATTACCCTGTGGCCTTTCCCCCGCGCTGCCATCGAACGGGTGGTGGGGCGGGCCCGGGCCTTCCTCACCGTGGAGATGTCAGCGGGGCAGATGGTGGAGGACGTGCGCCTGGCCGTGGAGGGGCGGCGGCCGGTCTACTTCTTCGGGCGCACGGGCGGCGCTGTGCCCACCCCCCAGGAAGTGATGGACTGCTTGAAGATGATCCGGGAAGGCCGGGGAGGTGAGTGGTGATGCAGCGCATTTTCAGCCGGCCCCAGGCCCTTACCGGAGTCCCCTTTCACTACTGTCCGGGATGTCCCCACGGGATCGTGCATCGGTTGGTGGCGGAGTGCCTGGACGAACAGGGCGTGCGGGAGCGGGCGGTGGGCATAGCCCCGGTGGGGTGTGCGGTGTTCGCGTACAACTACTTCAACTGCGACATGATCCAGGCCGCCCACGGGCGCGCGCCGGCGGTAGCCACGGGAGTCAAGCGGTCCCGGCCCGACGCGGTGGTGTTCACCTACCAGGGGGACGGTGACCTTGCGGCCATCGGCACAGCCGAGATCATCCATGCCGCCACCCGGGGAGAGCGCATTACGGTGGTGTTCATCAACAACGCCATCTACGGGATGACGGGCGGGCAGATGGCCCCCACCACCCTGGTGGGGCAGGAAACCACTACCACCCCCCGCGGGCGGGACGCCTCCTACCACGGCCATCCCGTGCGGATTCCCGAGATGCTCGCCCTTCTGGACGGGGCAGCGTATGTGGCCCGGGTGTCGGTTCACGCCCCCGGCCACGTCAATCGGGCCAGGCGAGCCTTGCGCCGTGCCTTCGAGGTGCAGCTCAGCAATCAGGGCTTCTCGCTGGTGGAGGTGGTTTCGTCCTGCCCCACTAACTGGGGGATGACCCCGGTGGAGGCCCTGCGCTGGGTGGAGCAGCACATGCTCCCCTATTACCGCCTGGGTGAGTTCAAGGTGCCCGGGCACGGGGAGGCGTGAGCATGGCGCATGAAGTGATCATGGCCGGCTTCGGGGGCCAGGGCGTGATGGCGATGGGTTCCCTCCTGGCCTACGCCGGTATGCTGGACGGCAAACAGGTATCCTGGCTGCCCTCCTACGGGCCGGAAATGCGGGGAGGAACCGCCAACTGTCACGTGGTGATATCCGAAGAGCCCGTGGCCTGCCCCCTGGTCACCGAGCCGACTGCCGCCATCATCCTCAACCGCCCTTCCCTGGATCGGTTCGAGGAGTCGGTGCGCCCCGGAGGGATTCTCATCTACAACTCCTCTCTGATTGACCGGGCTCCGGCGCGCGGCGATCTCCAGGTGGTGGCCGTGCCCGCCAATCAGGTGGCAGAGGAGCTGGGCTCGGGCCGGATCGCCAACATGGTCTGCCTGGGGGCGTTCCTCGCCCTCACCGGGGCCGTATCCGAGACGGCGGTATCCGAATCCCTGCGCAAGGCTCTCCCGGTGCACCGGCACGATCTCATCCCCCTCAACGAGGCCGCTCTCCGCCGGGGCCGCGAGATCGCCCTGGTTGCCCCCTGACCCCGCGGGCACTGGAGGAGTACCGGGTACGGGACGAAGAAATAGGAGGAAGGGGCCGGGAACGGGGAGAGGGCTGTGGAGGAACAACCGCGCCGGATCATCACGGTGGAGGAAGTGGAGGAGCTTATCCGCCAGCTGCCCTCCGTACAGGCGGTACGCGTGGTGGTCTCCGACTGGGGGGCCATTGAAGAGATCCACGTCCTGGCCGGGAGCGACCGTCCCGCCAAACAGATCGTCCGGGACGTGGAGTCGTGCCTGATGGCGCGTTGGGGCATGGTCATCGATCACAAGTGTATCAGCGTGGCGCAGCTGGTCCAGAAGGAGCCTTCCCCCTTCAGGGTACGCGTTCGTCTTATGAGCGTTCACGTTTTGAACAACACCATCCGGCACCTGACCCGGGTGGAGGTGAACCTGGGCCTGCTCGATCCCGCCACCGGGGAACCGGTGCTGACCTGTCAGGGAGCCGACGAGGGCGGCGACATGCCCCTGGCCATCTGGTTCACGGCCGCCAGTGCCGCTGTGAAAGCCCTCAATCAGCTGGCGGACCCGGGCTGGGAGTTCTCGGCCCAGGGTGCCACCTGCCAGGAGGTGGGGGGCCAGCAGGTGGCGGTGGTGACCCTGATACTGCTCAACCCCAGGGGGGATGACGAGGCCCTGGCGGGAGCGGCCGTGGTGAAGGGAGAAAGGGTGGAGGCATTCGTCAAGGCCACCCTGGATGCCGCCAACCGCAGGCTGGGCAAAGCCTGCGCCCAGCAGTCGCGGCGCAAGTGGTCGGAGGTTCCGGAAGGAGAAGAGAGCGGTGAGCAGGGAGCAGGAGGAGGCTCCGCGTCCTGAGCAGAGTCCGCGCCCTGAGCAGAGTCCGCGTTCCCCCATCAGAAAAGGCGGCAGTCGCGTCCGCATTCCCAAACCCGTAATACCTCCGGTGGAGGCATACGGAACGGAAATACGGGTGCGCCGCCCCAAGCCGGAGGAGCCCGTGCGGGTGGTGGGCCCCAGCCCTCGCCCCCTGCTCACTCCCATCCCCCGGGCCAGCAAGACCGTCTTCCACGGCAGGCTGCTGCACGTGCAGGTGGACCGGGTGCGGGTGGAAGGCCGCGTGGTGGAAAGGGAGATGGTGATTCACCCGGGAGCGGTGGCGGTGGTGCCGATCACCGCCGAAGGCGAGGTGGTCCTGGTCCGCCAGTACCGCCACCCCGTGCGGGCCCGCCTGTGGGAAATCCCCGCCGGCACCCTGAGGCCGGGGGAGAAGCCCCCGGGGGCGGCCCGGCGCGAGCTGGAAGAGGAAACCGGGTACCGCGCCCAGGAGTGGATCGAGCTGGCGGAGTTTTACACCACTCCCGGTTTCTGTACGGAGAAGATGGTCGTCTACCTGGCCCGCAACCTGGTGGAAGGGGAGCCTTCTCCCGAAGAAGACGAAGCCATCCAGGTGGGCAAGGTGCCCTGGAAACAGGCCATGGAGTGGCTGGCGCAGGGTCGCCTCCAGGACGCCAAGACCATGCTGGGGTTGCTGCTGGCCGGCCCGTTCCTGGGCCAGGACATACCCGCCGAAGGGGGGGCATAACCTCTACTGGAATCCGGAGGGAAGGGGTGAGCCGCCACGCGCGGCGGTGTGGCCTCTTTCTTTGCAGGCCACCTGCGTCTCACGGTAGTGGTGGTGCTGCTGTTTGTTCTGGGGCTGGGCCTGGGGGCCTGGGCGGTGCGGGCACTGGATGCGGCTCAGCGTGCCGAGCTCACCACTTATCTGGAGGAGTTGGGTCGAATCCTGGGGGATAATGCCCAGGGACGGGGTGGGCCCCAGATCCTGCGGGCTTCGGTTGACCAGAACCTGCGCACCCTGGCCATCATGTGGCTGGGCGGACTGGTAGTGATCGGTGTTCCCCTGGTGCTGTTTCTCGTGGTCGTACGCGGGTTTGCCATCGGTTTCACAGTTGGTTTCCTGGCCAGCGAGGCGGGCTGGCGCGGGGTGTTGTTCAGCCTGGGAGCGGTGCTGCCTCACAACCTCCTGGCGGTACCCGCCCTGTGGGCGGCGGCGGTTGCCTCCCTTTCCTTCGCCGGCAAGGTGTGGACCGCCCGGCGCCGGCGCTGGGCGGGAGCTTTCCTGGGGGACGTGGTAGCCTACGTCGGTGTGGGCATCACTGTGGTCTGCGTGCTGGGGCTGGCCAGCCTGGTCGAAGCTTACCTCACGCCCGCCCTGATCAGATTGCTGGGTTCACTGGTGGGAACTTAGGAAGCACGGCGGGCGCAAGGGACTCCTCCCCCGCCTTTGCCCCGTGTCACTCGGGGAAATCCGACCGCAAGCAGGAATCCGGCCGGCGGGGGAAGTATTGTCCTTGGTGGTTCACGATGCGAAACTCGGAACGGTGGCAGTTCCAGGAGAAGTTCCTGCACACAGTTCTGGCACGAAGGAAGGGATGGGCACGTGATCGTAGGGATTCCCAAAGAGATCAAGGCGGACGAGAACCGGGTCGCCATTACCCCGGCCGGAGTACTGGCCCTGGCGGGGCGCGGGCACCGGGTACTGGTGCAGCAGGGAGCGGGGGAGGGAAGCGGTTTTTCCGATCACGATTACGAGGCGGCGGGGGCCACCATGGTCAGTCGCGAGGACGCCTGGGGGGCGGAAATGGTCCTCAAGGTGAAGGAACCGCTGCCGCAGGAATACGATCTCCTTCGCCCCGGCCAGGTTCTGTTCACCTACCTCCACCTGGCGGCCGACCGGGCCTTGACGCTGGCCCTGGTCGAACACCAGGTGGTGGCCATCGCCTACGAAACCGTACAGCTGGCCGATGGTTCCCTGCCCCTGCTCACCCCGATGAGCGAGGTGGCCGGGCGGATGGCCGTGCAGATAGGGGCTCACTTCCTGGAGAAACGCCAGGGAGGCCGTGGGGTCTTGCTGGGCGGGGTTCCGGGCGTTCCCCCCGCGGACGTGGTGATCGTGGGCGGCGGGACGGTGGGGACCAACGCCGCCAAGATCGCCTTCGGGATGGGGGCGCGGGTCACCGTGCTGGATATCAGCGCCGAGCGGCTCCGTTATCTGGACGACCTCTTCGGCGGCCAGGTGACCACTCTCATGTCCAACAGCTACCACATCGCCCAGGCGGTGGCGCGCGCCGACCTGCTCGTCGGTGCCGTGCTCATACCGGGAGCCCGCGCTCCCCACCTGGTGACCGAGGACATGGTCAGGGCCATGAAAGCGGGGTCGGTGATCGTGGATGTGGCCATCGACCAGGGTGGCGTCGTCGCGACCATGGATCGGGTCACCACCCACTCGGACCCCACCTTCGTCAAGCACGGCGTGGTCCACTACGCGGTGGCCAACATCCCCGGTGCGGTGCCCAGGACCTCTACCCTGGCCCTCACCAACGTGACCATGCCCTATGCCCTCTGCCTGGCGGACAAGGGCTGGAGGCGCGCGGTGGGGGAGGACCCCCCCTTGGCCCGCGGTGTCAACGCGTGCCTGGGTCACATCACCTACCCGGCGGTGGCCGAAGCTCACGGGCTCCCCGGCCGCGCCCTTACGGAGATCCTCTGATTCCGGCGCAGCCTCATCGACCCGCCGGATGCCCCGCGGGCGCGAAACCGTATCCCCCGGCCCCGGTCCGGCGGGTGCCACCGCAGGCGAAATCCCATCCCCCGGCCCCGTTCTAGGTGGCCGGGGGAATACATAACTATCGGGTTGGGAACATGACTATGAGGGGCGGGGACTGATGGCAAAGCAGAAAGGAATTCCCTTGACCGCGCCGAATACCCGGGAGGCGGCCCGGAGGAGCGGGGGACACCCAAAGGGTGGTAAGGCCATGGCGGTACCCGACCTGATTGCGCATTTCGTCGACTACCTGCGCACGGAAAAGGGTCTCTCCCAGAACACCCTGGCCTCGTATGGTTGCGACCTGGACCAGTACCAGCAGTTCCTGGCCCAGTCGGGCCAGAACCTGGCCACCGCCAGCCGCGCCACGGTGGTTTCTTACCTGGTCTGGCTGCAGAAGCAGGGGCGCGCCACGGCCACGGTGGCCCGGCGGCTGGCTGCCCTGCGTGCTTTCTACCACTTCATGGTGCGGGAGCGCTACATGGACAGCGATCCCACCGACAACCTGGAATCCCCCCGCATGGAGCGGAAGCTCCCCCGCGTGCTCACGGTGAAGGAGGTCGAGCGACTGCTGGCCCAGCCGGACGCAGCCACACCGGGCGGACTGCGGGATCGGGCCATGCTGGAGTTGCTGTACGCCACGGGGATACGGGTTTCCGAACTGGTCAACCTGCGCCTGGAGGATGCCAACCTCAACCTGGGCTACGTGCGCTGCCTGGGCAAAGGGGGAAGGGAGCGCATCATCCCGCTCGGGCGCATGGCCCGCAAGGCGGTTAGGGAGTACATCACCTACGGGCGGCCTCGCCTGCTGGGTGACCCCGGCGAACACACTCTGTTCCTGAATCACCAGGGGGCCCGCCTGACCAGGCAGGGCTTCTGGAAGATCGTGAAGAAATATGCCCGGCAGGCCGGTATCGAGAAGAACATCACCCCGCACACCCTGCGTCACTCCTTTGCCACCCACCTGCTCGAGAACGGCGCCGATCTCCGTTCCGTGCAGGAAATGCTGGGTCACGTGGACATCTCGACCACCCAGATTTACACCCAGGTGACCAAGGGAAGGCTGAAGGAGGTATACTCACGGGCCCATCCGCGGGCATGACGTCCTGTCGACGCGCCATTCTGCTGGTGGTGGACGGGCTGGGGGTCGGGGCTCTCCCCGACACCGATCTCTACGGAGATCGGGGATCGAACACCCTGGGGAACCTGGCCCGCGCGGTGGGCGGCCTGCGCATTCCCCACCTTGCTTCCCTGGGTCTCACCCATTGCACCGAGGTGCCCAGGAGCCCCCTCTTGCCCATCCCGCAGCTGGGCGGGGCCTGGGGGATCATGGCTCCCCTGTCCCCCGGCAAGGAAACCATGATCGGCCACTGGGAGCTGGCCGGGGTGGTCATCGATGCTCCCCTCGATACCTTCCCCCACGGCTTTCCTTCCTGGCTGGTGGCGGAGGTCGAGCGCATCACCGGGCGGGCAGTGCTCGGCAACGTGCCCGCCTCGGGCACGGCGATCATCGCGGAGCTGGGCGAGGAGCACCTGCGCACGGGTTCACCCATCGTGTACACCTCGGCCGACAGTGTCCTTCAGGTGGCCGCTCACGAAGAAGTGGTTCCCCCGTCTCTCCTTTACCGCTGGTGTGCGGAGATCAGGGCCGTCCTGGACCGCAGCCCCCTGCGGGTGGGCAGGGTGATCGCCCGCCCCTTCGCCGGCGGGGCCGGATCCTTCCGGCGCACTGCGGGGCGGCACGACTGGGCCCTGCCCCCGCCGGGGACCACCGTACTGGATGCCCTGGCGGGCAGGGGCTACCAGGTGGTGGGGATCGGCAAGGTGCCCGACATATATGCCGGCCGGGGGATTACCACGCGCGTCCCGGCAGGTGGCAATGCGGAGATACTGGCCGCTCTGGACGAAGCTTTCGCCGGACTGGAGCAGGGCCTGATCGTGGCCAATCTGGTGGATTTCGACATGCTGTACGGCCATCGCAACGACGTGCCCGGATACGCGCGGGCCCTGGAACAGTTCGATGGCTGGCTGGGCGGGTTTCTGCCCCGGCTGCGGCAAACCGACACGCTCACTGCCCACCAAGCTGACATGCTCATCGTCACCGCCGACCACGGCTGCGATCCCACCACCCCCAGCACCGACCACTCCCGCGAGCTGGTACCCGTGCTGGTTGCGGGCCCTCGCTGGAGAGAGCGGGGCTGCCTGGGGGTCAGGCACACCTTAGCCGACGTGGCCGCCACCATCGCCCGCGGGTTCGCCCTGGACTGGACCCCAACAGGCGCCCGGCCTTTCTGACCGCATCCTCCCGTCTCGCCGGCACGACCTCGCGCAGGGGTACTGAGGGCGGTGCCCCCGCCAGCCCGCATGCCCGGGCGCCGGGTGTACGTGGCCACCCAGGCGGGAAAGCTAGGGAAAAAGGCGCGGGGAGGTGGCAGTATTGCGCACGAAAGTGCGCCTTCACAGGATGGCGGGAGCCGTTCTGCTGGTCGCACTCCTCCTTCTGGGACCCGGGTGGCCCGGGGAGACGGGGCTTGCCGACGGGCCGCCGCCGGGGGAGGAAGGGGCTGCAACCAGCGGGGATCTGGCCGAGGCCACCGCCAGGGTGGATTTCGCCCTGAAGTCCGAGGCGGCCGTCCTCATGGACGTGGTGACGGGGCAGGTACTGTACGCGAAGGAACCCCACAAGAAGTGGGCCCCGGCCAGCCTGACCAAGATCCTGACCCTGGCGCTGGCATGCGAAGCCCTGGCCCAGGGCAAGGTCAAGCCGGACGACATGGTGGTTGCCAGCGAAAACGCGTGGGAGATGGGGGGCTCGGAGATCTGGCTCGAACCGGGCGAGGAGATGCCATTCTCCGATCTCCTGCTGGCAGTGGCGGTGGGGTCGGCCAACGACGCGGCGGTGGCGGTGGCCGAGTACCTGGCCGGGTCCGAGCAGAAGTTCGTGGAGTGGATGAACGAGAAAGCGCGGGCCCTGGGGTGCAAGGACACCCACTTCGTGAACTGCCACGGTCTGGACGACGAGGGCCACCTGACCACCGCCTACGACCTGGCCCTGATCTCCAGATACGCCCTGGGGCTGCCCGAGGTGGTGCGGCTGTCTACGCTGCGGGAGGCTTGGATCCGACAGAACACTGCCAAGAAGAGCTGGCTGGTAAGCCGCAACCGGTTGCTGGTCACATATCCCGGGGCGACCGGGCTCAAAACCGGTCATACCTCCAAAGCCCAGTACTGCCTGGTGGGTTCAGCCAGGCGCGACGAGCGGCAGTTCCTGGCCGTGATCCTGGGGGCTCCCGACCCGGCCACCAGGGTGCGCGAGGCCACCCAGCTCCTTAACTACGCCTTCGCTACCTTCACTCCGGTGGTGGCGGCCCGCGGGGGGGAGGAGGTGGCCCGGGTGAGGGTGGTGCGGGGGAAGGAGCGGTGGCTCCCGGCGGTGGCAGCAGGCGATCTGGCCCTGTCGGTGGAGAAAGACCGGGCCGACAAGGTACAGAAGGTGATCGAGGTGGTTCCCCGTGCAAACGCGCCCGTGCGGGCCGGGGACGAGCTGGGCATCATGGCCTTACACCTGGACGGCAAGGAGCTGGCCCGGGTCGCCCTGGTGGCGGCGCGGGACGTACCCAGGAGCACCCTGCTCGGGGCGATAGGGCAGACTATCGCCCGTTTCTTCTCCGTTCGATAACACCCCAGAGGGGGGCGGTTTCCCAGGCCCGGGTCCGGCCCGGGCCTTTTCGCGTCCGGCCCCGGGGGAGGCGGACAGTGGACATTACCACGGGACTGGGCATGGTGGTGGCCTTCGCGGCCCTGATCATCTCTGTGTTCATGGAGGGAGGTCACCTGGGGGCCCTCTTCAACCCCTCCGCTCTGGTGATCATCCTGGGCGGTACCCTGGGGGCCACCGTCATGTCCTATTCTCCCGCGGAACTGGCCCGCATCCCCTCTTTACTGGCCCAGGCCTTTTTCTCCCGGGACCCGCCCATGGCGGAGGTCATCGAAACCCTCGTGGGGCACGCGGAGAAGGCCAGGCGAGAGGGCCTGCTGGTGCTGCAGGAGTACGTGCACGAGGGGGATGATCCCTTCCTGGTACGCGGGCTCAACCTGGTGATCGACGGTGCGGATCCCGAGATGGTGCGCAGCATCCTGGAAACCGACCTGGCCGTCAAGGACAAGGAGTACCAGACTGAGGCGGGCATATTCGAAACGGCGGGGGGATATGCCCCCACCATGGGCATTATCGGTACGGTGATGGGGCTGGTGCACGTGCTGGGCAACCTGCAGGATACCTCCCGCCTGGGGCCCGCCATCGCCGTGGCGTTCCTGGCCACCTTCTACGGCATTGCTTCCGCCAACCTGATCTGGTTGCCCATCGCGGCGAAGCTGAAGTTGCGGGCCCGCAAGCTGGTGGCCCAAAAGGAGCTGATGCTGGAAGGGATTCTGTCCATTCAGGCCGGCGAGAACCCCCGCATGGTGAGGGAGAAGCTGGAGGTGTTCTGGCGGAAGGCGGCCCGCGAGGGACGTGCGCGCCCGGTGCAAGGGGAGGAAGCGGCTTGAGGCGACCCCGGTGGAGGGGGGAGGAAGGGGCTTGAGGCGACCCCGGCGGGGTGGGGAGGCAGGAGGCGGCGGTCACGACGCCACCGGCATGATGCGGTGGCTGCTCACCTATGCCGACCTCATCACCCTGCTCATGGCCTTCTTCATCGTGATGTACGCCATGTCCAGCGTGGACGTGGGGAAGTACCGTGCCCTGGCATACAGCCTGCGCGGCGCCCTGGTGGGCAACTCCTTCATCGATCTGCCCATGCAGGGGACGGAGGCTCCCCCTGAGCCGCTGCAGGCAGTGGGGGAGGAGGTGGCGCAGGCCCTGGCCGAGACGGGTCTGGAGGGGCAGGGTGCCGTGTTTCGCACCGAGCGGGGAGTGGTGATCAGCCTGTACGGGGCAGTACTCTTTGACCTGGGCAAAGCTGACATCCGCCCGGAAGCCGCCGCCATCCTGGACCGGGTAGCTGTCGCCCTCACCCGCGTGCCCAACTACGTCAGCGTGGAAGGCTCCACGGACGACCTGCCCATCAACACCACCATCTTCCCCACCAACTGGGAGCTTTCCGTACGCCGGGCAACCAGCGTGGTCCGCTACTTCGTGGACCGCCACGGGCTGAACCCCCGCCGCTTCCTGGCCGTTGGCTATGGGGAGTACCAGCCCATGTTCCCCAACGACTCCGAAGCCAACCGGGCCCGCAACCGGCGTGTGGACATCGTGATCCTATCCCGTTCGCCGTTTCCCCACAGCCGGCCCGAGCCCATTGCCCCGCCTCCCTCCGGGCACGCGCCCTAGTTGCTGGAAGGAAAAACTTTCCGGAAGGAGAAGTCTCCCCCTCCGGGGGGATTTTCAGTTTGCCGGCATGCGGGCTTGAGGTGAAGGAGGAAGTCGTGGGGCGGGTGCTGGTACTGCGTCTGTCGGGTGAACTCGATGTCTACACCGCGGAGACGTTCCGCCAGAGGGCCGATCAGGCCGTGCGCGACTCGGGGGCGAGGGTGGTGGTCCTGGCATTGCGGCAGCTGGCCTTCCTGGACAGCACCGGTCTGGGTGCCATCCTGGGCCGATACCGGTGGCTCCAGGAACGGGGCGGCCGCATGGCGGCGGCGGGCGCGGGCGGACGCGTGAAGGCGGTGCTGGAAGTTTCCGGGGTGTCCCGGCTCATCCCGCTTTTCGATTCCGAACGCAAAGCCCTGGCAGCGCTGGGCGGCGAGACCGGGGGGGAGGTGGCCTGATGGGAGTGGGAGACCACAACTACCTGCACATGGAGTTCCTCTCTCTGCCCGCCAATGCGGGGGTGGCGCGGGTGGCGGTGGCCTCCTTTGCCGCCCAGCTGGGATTCACCTGGGCGGAACTGGAGGAGGTGAAGGTGGCCGTGTCCGAGGCGGTCACCAATGCCGTGGTCCACGCGTACCCGGGGGGGCGGGGCCCGGTGAAGGTGCGGGCCCGGGTGGACGCGGGGGAGCTGGCCGTAGAGGTGGAGGACAGGGGAGTGGGCATCGTCGACGTGACCCGGGCCCGCGAGGCCAGCTTCACCACCGATCCCGATCGCATGGGCCTAGGGTTCACCTTCATGGAATCTTTCATGGACAAGGTGGAGGTGTGGTCAGAACCCGGGCGTGGCACCCGCGTGTCCCTCATCAAGCGACCGGGACGCGAGCAGGGGTGAGCGGGGAGCGTGGAACGGGAAGACTCCGGGGTCGAAAACCACTTCCCCCTTGTGTGGTCGCTGGTCAACCGGCTGGGGGTGCGGGGACCCGAGCGCGAAGACCTGTTCGCCGCGGGTTGCCTGGGCCTGGTCAAGGCCTGGAAAAGGTATGACCCGGCGCGGGGAACGGCCTTTTCCACCTATGCGGTGCCCGTCATCCTGGGAGAAATGCGACGCCACCTGCGTGAGGCCACAGGGGTGAAGATGCCGGGGGCGACCCGGGAGATGGTGGCCCGGGCCCGGGAGGTGCGCGCCCTGCTGGCCCAGGAAAAAGGAGCAGAACCTTCCCTGGGGGAGGTGGCGGCCGCCCTGGGGGTGGAGCCCGCCGACCTGGTGGCCGCCGAGGAAGCCTGCCTGCCGCCCCGTTCCCTGGAGGAGGGTGCACCCCTCGCCCGGTTGGGGTGGGGCCCGCCCGGCGGCGCGAGTCGGGCCGGTGATCCGCCTGCCGGCGGCCCCCCCGACGAGGAGACCCTGGACCTCGCCCTGGCCCTGGCGCGACTGGAACCGCGGGAGCAGGCCATCGTCCGGGGGCGCTACTTCGAGGACCTCACCCAGGAGGAGATGGCGACTCGCCTGGGGATTTCCCAGCCCCAGGTTTCCCGCCTGGAACAGCGGGCCCTGGCCCGGTTGCGCGAAATGCTGGCATGGCATACCAGCGACTGCGACCGGCACAAACTAGTGGTCGTGAAGGAGGCTGATGCAGGTGCCCGTGGTCAAGGTGCTGGAACTGGTGGGAAACTCGCCCAGTAGCTTTCAGGAAGCGGTGCAGAACGCGGTGACGGAGGCCGCCCGTACCGTGAAGAACATCACCGGGGTCGAGGTGGTCAACTGGACGGCGGAGGTGCGGGGACAGCAGGTGTCCGAGTACCGGGCCAACGTGAAGGTCGCGTTCGTGGTGGACAATCAGAGGCGGAACATCGAACCGGGGGCCTGACCGTGGTACAGGGGAAGTCTCCGCAGCAGGCCTACCAGGAGACGGCGCGGGCCATGCAGCCGCGTCGTCCCATCTTCAGAAACACGGTGCTGGCCTTCCTGATCGGGGGCGCGATATGTGCCCTGGCCCAGCTGTTCCTCTCGTACCTCCTGGGCCGGGGTATGCCCCAGAAGGAAGCCCTGGCAGCCACATCCGGGTTCATGGTCTTCTGGGGCGCGCTCCTGACCGGACTGGGAGTGTATGACGTCATCGGCCGGGTGGGGGGGATGGGGGCTGCCCTGCCCATCACCGGCTTTGCCAACTCCATGGTTTCGCCGGCGCTAGAGTACAAGCGGGAGGGATACGTACTGGGGGTGGGGGCCAAGCTGTTCACCATAGCCGGTCCGGTGATCGTCTACGGGCTGGTGGCGGCGGTGCTGGTGGTGCTCCTGCGCTGGCTGATCACCGGTCACCCGTGAGGGCGGGGACCGCTGCGGGAGGGAGGAGAGCGGTTTGTCCAAGAGGCTGGGGCAGCAAACGGTGGCGTTCGCGCAGCCACCCATCATCCTGAGCACGGCCAGCGTGGTCGGGCCGGAAGAAGGTGAGGGACCGCTCGGCCAGCACTTCGACGTGGTGAAGCAGGACCGGCTGCTGGGGCAGAAGTCGTGGGAGCTGGCGGAGAAGCTCCTGTGCGAGGAAGCCTGCGACCTGGCCATCAAGAAGGTGGGGAAGAGCCCCCGGGAGGTGGACTTCTTCCTGGCCGGGGACCTGCTCAACCAGATAATCACCGCCAACTTCTCCGCCCAGACCCTGGGCGTCCCCTTCCTGGGGCTCTTTGGGGCCTGCTCCACCCTGGCCGAAGGGCTGGCGCTGGGGGGGATGCTCCTGGACGGCGGCTTCGCCGGCTGCGTGCTCACGGCCTGCGCCAGTCACCACGACACCGCCGAGAGGCAGTATCGCTACCCCACCGAACTGGGGGTCCAGCGGCCCCCCACCACCCAGCGGACGGTGACGGGGGCGGGGGCGGTGCTGCTGGGACTTTCTGGGCCCGGCCCCCGCCTCACCCACGCCACCGTGGGGAAGGTGATCTCCATGGGTTTGAAGGATCCTTCCGACCTGGGCTCGGCCATGGCCCCTGCCGCCGCCGAAACCATCTGGCAGCACCTGCAGGACACGGGCCGTCTGCCCGCCGACTACGACCTCATAGCCACCGGCGACCTGGGGGCGGTGGGCCACCCCATCTGCCGGAAGCTCCTCGCTGACCGCGGCCTGGCACTGGGCGAGAACTTCGTGGACTGCGGTATCCTCGTTTACGACCGCAACCGCCAGCAGGTCAACGCGGGCGGGTCGGGGTGCGGCTGCTCGGCGGTGGTGTTCACCTCCTACCTGGTACCCCGGCTGGTGGCCGGGGAGATCAGGCGGCTGCTGCTGGTTCCCACCGGAGCCCTCTTCAGCCCCACCTCCTGGAAGCAGGGGCAGGAGATCGCGGCGGTCGCCCACGCCGTGGCGGTGGAAGTCCCCGCCTGATTACAGGATAATTGGTCCTTTCCGTCTAACCTTTCCCCGACGGTGGCGGGCCCGGCGTCTTTTTCGCCACCCCCCCTTGACACGGTATCTATTCCTAGGTAGTATTTATTGCGGAGGGGGTAATCCCGGATGAGGAGAGCGGCGGGGACAGAGCAGGACATTCTGAGGTCGGCCGCCCTGCGCGTCACCCCGCAGCGGGTGTCCATCCTGCGCCTGCTGCGCGGGAGCAAGGCTCACCCCAGCCCGGAGATGGTGTACCGGGAGCTGAAGCCCGCCTACCCCGGGCTGAGCCTGAACACCGTCTACCAGACTCTGCACTCCCTGGAGGATGCGGGAGTGCTCCGCCGCATCAGCATGGAGGACAACGTTTACCGCTATGACGCCAACGTGGCTCCCCATGTACACCTGGTGTGCCGGGGTTGCGGGCGGGTGGACGACTGCGACGGCGACCTGGACGCCCTGCTCGGGGAGCTGGGAGAGCGGGTGGCGGCCCGGTCGGCCTGGGACATCCGCGCCCAGGATTCCTGCTTCTACGGTTACTGCCCCGCCTGCCGGCGGGAAGAGGGAAAACCCCCGCAAACCGGAGAGGAGGTTTGAGGAATGGCACTGGATCTGATCAACGAGGTCAGGCTGGGGGTGGCCAGGGGAACGGTGGTCGAGGAAGCGGTGGACCAGAACTTCCGCGGCGAAACCTCGGAGGTGGGGCTGTACCTGGCCATGGCCAGGCAGGCATATCGCGAGGGTTACCCCGAGGTGGCCGAGGCTCTGGTCCGCATCGCCCGGGAGGAGGCCTGGCACGCGGCCGGTTACGCCGAGCTGGCCGGCATGATTTCGGACTCCACCGCCGAAAACGTCAAGAAGATGCTGGCCGGTGAGCAGATGGCCAACCGCGGTAAGCGGGAAGCGGCCGTGCGGGCCAAAGAGGCAGGCGTGGATCCCGCCCACGACTTCTTCGACGAGACTTCCCGCGATGAAGCGCGCCACGCCCGCGCTCTGAAGGGGCTGCTGGATCGCTACTTCCCCGGCGCCGCCTGACCCACTGGGGACGTCAGGCAGACGTCCGCGAAAAGGGCGACCACATCGCCCAGGTCCGGCTTGCCCACTTCCTGGAGCTCGTACCTCACCCGGAGGGCCGGCCTGTCGATGGTGATCAGCCGGCCCAGGTCGATGGGGGTTGCCACGATGACCACGTCGGCGGGGGTGGCGTTGATGGTGGCTTCCAGTTCCCGCACCTGCCCGGGGCTGTATCCCATGGCCGGCAGCACCCGCTCCAGGTGCGGGTACTTTTCGTAGACCTCTCTGATGCTACCCACCGCGTACGGTCGGGGGTCGACCAGCTCCGCCGCTCCCCAGCGCCGGGCGGCCACGGTACCCGCGCCGTAAGGCATCTCCCCGTGGGTGACGCTGGGCCCATCCTCCACCACCAGGACCCGGCGACCCCGCACCAGCGCGGGGTCGGTCGCGAACACGGGAGAGGCGGCCTCGATGATGAGGGCCCCGGGGTTCACTGCCGCCACGTTGTTGCGCACGGCCAGCACGTCTTCGGGGCGGGCGGTGTCCACCTTGTTGATGACCACCGCCTGGGCCAGGCGCACGTTGGTCTCGCCTGGATGATAGGAAATCTCGTGGCCGGCGCGGTGGGGGTCCACCACGCACACCACATAGTCCGGCCGGAAGAAGGGGAGGTCGTTGTTGCCACCGTCCCAGAGGATGACGTCCGCCTCCTCTTCGGCGGCGCGGAGGATGCGGGCGTAGTCCGCCCCCGCGTAGACGATGGCGCCCCGGTCCAGGTGGGGCTCGTACTCCTCCCGCTCCTCGATGGTGCACCTGTATTCCTCCAGATCGCGGTAGGAGGCGAACCGCTGGCACACCTGGCGGCGCAGGTCACCGTACGGCATGGGATGACGGACCACCACCACCCGCCATCCCCTCTCTCTCAGGAGAGCCACCAGCTTGCGGGAGGTCTGGCTCTTGCCCGATCCCGTGCGGGCGGCCACCACGGCCAGCACGGGGCGATGGGCCCGGAGCATGGTGCGGTGCGGCCCCAGGAGCCAGAAGTCCGCACCGGCGGCCAGCACCAGGGACGCCCGGTGCATTACATGCAGGTGACTGACGTCGCTGTACGAGAAGACCACCGCAGCAACTTCCATTTCCCGGATCAGGCGGGGCAACTCCTCTTCGGCGTAGATGGGGATACCCTCCGGGTACAGGGAGCCCGCCAGCTCGGGAGGATAACTGCGGTTGGCGATGTCGGGGATCTGGGTGGCGGTGAACGCCACCACCCGGTAGCGGGGATCGTCCCGGAACACGGTGTTGAAGTCGTGGAAGTCCCGGCCGGCAGCCCCCATGATGATAACTCGGGTGGGCGGCGCGCTCATTTTCTCCTCCCCCTCCCACTTTATGCAGGTCTGCATATGCATTGCCGGTATGATTCGCGGGCGCCTACCGGGTTTCCTGCTTGCTCGCACCCGGGGGGAGGCTGTGCCGTCCGGGCGGGGGTGGGTGCGTCCCGACGCCAGGCCCATCGTGCCGCCGCGGGCAGGAGGCGGAGCGGGAGGAGTCGGGATGGGGCCGTTGAATTAGCCTGCTGAACAGCCTGCAGCAGGTTCACAACTGCTTACTGGGGGTATGATCGTGAGAGGAAACGTGGTGGGGTTGCAGTGCACCCTGTGTGGGGGCATGGAGGAAGCGACGCCGGAGACGTACACCTGTCTCCGTTGCGGGGAACAGGGCATCCTGGACGTCCTCTTCGACTACGATTACGTCCGGTCCCGGCTGACCCGGGAGACCCTGGCTGCGGACAGGGACCTGAGCATGTGGCGCTACCTGCCCCTGCTTCCCTGCGAGCCATCCACCCCCCGGCCCGCCCTGCGGGTGGGCTGGACCCCCCTGTACCGGGCGGACCGCTACGCGCGGGCGGTGGGTCTCAGGGAGGTCTACGTCAAGGACGACGGGCTCAATCCCACCTGCTCCCTCAAGGACCGGGCCTCCGCTCTGGGGGTGGTGAAGGCGATGGAGGCGGGCGCCTCCGCCGTCGCCTGCTCTTCCACCGGCAATGCCGGGTCGTCCCTGGCCGGCAATGCCGCCTCGGCCGGCATCCCCAGCTACATTTTCGTGCCGGAGCGGGCTCCCAAGGGCAAGCTGGCCCAACTGCTCCTTTTTGGGGCCACGGTGGTGAGCGTCAGGGGCAACTATGAGGATGCCTTCCGCCTCTCCATGGAGGCAATCCGCCGCTGGGGGTGGTACAACCGCAACGCCGCCCTCAACCCCTACCTGGTGGAGGGCAAGAAGACAGTATCCCTGGAGATCGCCGAACAAATGGGCTGGCGGGTCCCCGACTGGGTGGTCGTGTCCGTCGGCGACGGTTGCACCATAGCGGGAGTGGGGAAGGGCTTCGGGGACCTGGCCGCGTGCGGCCTCATCGACCGGGTGCCCCGCCTCCTGGGGGCGCAGGCGGAAGGGTGCGCCCCCATCTACCGGGCCTACCGGGCGGGCCGGGAAGAGATCGTCCCCGAGCCGGAGGAGACGATGGCGGACAGCATCGCGGTGGGGGTGCCGCGCAACCCGGTGAAGGCCCTGCGCGCAGTAAAGAAATCCGGCGGCGAGATGATCACCGTCAGCGACGGCGAGATCCTGGAGGCCATGCGGCTCCTGGGATCCACCGGGGGTCTCTTTGCCGAGCCGGCGGCCGCAGCGGGGTTCGCGGGCCTGGCCCGCGCCGTGCGCGAGGGCATCGTCGGCCGCAACGAAGTGGTGGTGGGCATCATCACCGGAAACGGCCTCAAGGACGTGGCCGGCGCCATGCGGGCGGCGGGAGAGCCCATCCACATCCCACCCGACGTGGGCGCCCTGGCCAAGGCCATGCATAGGGACCACGGGTAGGGCGGAGAATAGGCCACCGGAGGGGAACGGCACGTGCAGGTCCTGGTGGCTTTCCTGGTGGGAGGGGCCATGTGTGCCCTGGCCCAGCTCGTCCTGGATCTCGCCAAGATTCAGCCCGC
Organism: Bacillota bacterium; assembly: GCA_030019365.1. NCBI lineage: Bacteria > Bacillati > Bacillota > Bacillota bacterium. The sequence continues at coordinate 399,328 of JASEFA010000001.1, read as the reverse complement.
CCATGTCATGGTGCTCTTCGTCGTCCTGGGTGCGGTGACCAGCTCCCTGGGCCTGTATGGCCCCCTGGTGCAGAGAGCGGGGGCGGGGGCCAGCATCCCCCTGGCGGGGTTCGGTCACACCCTGGTGCAGGGAGTAGCGGAGGACGTGGCCCACAAGGGTGTGGTGGGTCTTCTCACCGGGGGCCTGCGGGCCACCGCCCTGGGGCTTTCTGCCGCCATCCTCTTCGCCTGGCTGATGAGCGTGCTGTTCAACCCCCGGGGCTAGGGGATGGATCGGGAACAGAAGCTGCAGAAGAAGCTGGACGGTAACCTGCAGGTCCTGGAGGGCGAGCTGGGGGTGGGGGTAAGCGTCGACATCCTCGCCCGGCGGCTGAGAATCGGGGGGCGGGACGCCGCCCTGCTGGGTGTGGACGGGCTGGTCAACGATACCATCCTCACCAACATCCTGCGCACCATGCTGCGCCTGCAACGGGAGGATCTCACTCCGGACGCCGTGCGCTCCCTCTTCCAGGAGGGAATCCCCCACATTGAGGTCAACGCCGTCACCACTTACGGTGCCGTGATCGACCAGGTGCTGAGCGGCCCGGTCGTCCTGCTGGTGGACGGCATGGACACCGCCTTCGCCATCGACGTGCGCACCTATCCCGCCCGCTTGCCCCAGGAGCCCCAGCTGGAGAGGGTCCTGCGGGGTTCGCGGGACGGCTTCGTGGAAACCCTGGTGTCCAACACCGCCCTGGTGAGAAGGCGCATCCGCGACCCCCGCCTGCGGGTGGAGCGGTTCCAGGTGGGCCGACGCTCCAAGACGGACGTGGTCCTGCTCTACCTGCAGGATGTGGCTAATCCCAAGCTGGTGGCCCAGGTGCGGGACCGGTTGAAGGAGATCCACGTAGACGCCATCCCCATGGCGGAGAAGAGCATCGAGGAGTACCTGCAGTCCCGCCCTTCCCAGTGGTGGAACCCCTTCCCCTTGGTGCGCTACACCGAGCGTCCCGACGTGGCCGCCGTCCACCTGTTCGAGGGGCACCTGGTGATCCTCGTCGATACCTCCCCCTCGGCCATGATCCTGCCGGTCACCTTCTTCCACCACCTCCAGCACGCCGAGGAATACCGGGAGGACGTTTGCGTGGGAACGTACCTGCGGCTGGTGCGGTTCATGGGGATCATGCTGGCCTGGGTTGGCCCGCCGCTCTGGGTCGCCCTGGTGCTCAGCAAGGACGTGCTTCCCCCGGCGTGGCAGCTCCTGGGCCCCAAGAAGGCAGGCACGGTTCCCCTGCCCCTGCAGTTCTTCATCGGCGAAATCGTCCTCGATCTGGTGCGCCTGGCCCTCATTCACACCCCCGAACCGGTGTCCACCGCCCTCGGGTTCATCGGCACCGTCCTGCTGGGCCAGATTGCCGCCGAAGTGGGCCTCCTCACCAGCGAGACGGTGCTCTACGTGGCCCTGGCTGCACTGGGTGGGTTTGCCACCCCCAGCATGGAGTTCGCCATGGCGGTACGCCTCATGCGCCTGCTGCTGTTGGGAGCCGCCGGCGTATTCCGGTTGTGGGGGGTGGCGGTGGTCTTCCTCCTGCAACTGGTGTTCCTCGGGTTCAGTCGCTCCTTCGGGGTGCCCTACCTGTGGCCGCTCATACCCCCGGACTGGGGCGCCCTCAAGGCGGTCACCCTGCGGCTGCCCACGCCGGCCCGCCACGTCCGGCCTTCCATTCTCAAGCCCAGGGAACAGAAAACGGCCCGCCGCCGCTAGCCCGGGGAAAACGGTAGCAGAACTGGAAGGTAAGGCAGCCGGAAGATAACATTGGAAGGGAACAAGTGGAAGATCATGCAGTTGACGGCGGGGGCAGCTTCTGCTATGATGGGGGGCAAGTAACGGCCTCATCTCCTCTGGAGGTGGGGTAGAGGCGCGATGACCATCAGTACCGGCGGGGAGCCGGGCAGGCCGTGAGCCGCCGGGAAAGGGGTCGTCGCCGAAGCTGCAGGGAGGCCGCCTCCTGCGGCTGGGGTTGCACCGAATAGGTGCAGCACTGTCACCGGTGGAGACCCCTGCTCCCCGGTGGAGCGCTATCTCACGCCAGGGGAGCAAGGCGCCGGACCCTGGTCGCCTTCCTCCCTTGCCGTGAAGGGGGGAGGGCAACTTGTATCTTTGGGAAGCATTGCCCGGGATCGGGATTGACGGGCGAGGGCGTCTGGAGATAGCGGGGTGCGACGCCCTTGATCTGGCTGCCCGTTTCGGGACTCCCTTGTACGTTTATGACGAAGAGGAAATCAGGCGGCGGTGCCGGGCCTGGCAGGGGGCTGTGGCCCGGTGGTGGCCGGGCGGGAAGGTCCTCTATGCCGCCAAGGCCTTCAGCACGGTGGCCATGGCTGCCCTGGTGCGCGAAGAGGGCCTGGGGATGGACGTGTGCTCGGGTGGTGAACTGTGGACAGCGCTGACCGCGGGGTTCCCGGCGTCGCGCATCTACTTCCAGGGCAACGGTAAGAGCCCGGATGAACTGGAGCTGGCTCTGGAAGAGGGAGTGGGCCACATCGTGGTGGACAATCACGAGGAGCTGGCTCGCCTGGAACGCCTGGGCCGGCCGCGGCGACGGCGGATCAGGGTGCTCCTGCGCTTTGCCCCCGGAGTGGAAGCGGGTGCCCACGATCACCTGAGCACGGGCACCATGCATTCCAAGTTCGGTTTTCTCCCGGGCTCGGACCTGGAGGCGGCGGTCCGCACCGCGCGGGAATCGCCCGTGCTGGAGCTGGCGGGGCTGTCCTGCCACGTGGGCTCTCAGATCCTTGTCGCAGAGCCCTTCTCGGCTGCAGCCGACGCGGCCATCCGGGTGGCGCGGGAATTCCCCTGGGCTCCGGAATGGGAGCTGGACCTGGGAGGTGGCCTGGGTGCACGCTACACCGAGGAAGATGATCCCGTAAGCCCCCATGAGGTGGTGGGCGAGGTCGCCTGCCGTCTGAGGCAGGCGTGCCAGCGGGATGGCGTCCCCCTGCCCCGTCTGATACTGGAACCGGGCCGTGCCGTGGTGGCCGAGGCGGCCGTGGCCCTGTACACGGTGCAGGCGGTAAAGCAGGTGCCCGGGCGGTCGTATGTGGTGGTCGATGGCGGGCTGCACGACAACCCCCGTCCCGCCCTGTACGGGGCCAGGTACCGCGCCAGCCTGGCCGGTCGGGTCACGGAACCGCCGGCGGGCAGCTTCTGGGTCGTGGGCAAGAATTGCGAGTCGGGAGACGTGCTGGTGAGGGACATCCCCCTGCCCCGTCCCCGGGCGGGGGAGGTGCTGGCAGTTTTCACCGCCGGGGCATACCAGTTCACCATGGCGTCCAATTACAACCGCCTGCCCCGGCCGGCGGTGGTGTTCGCGCGGGCGGGGCGGGCGGAAACGGTGGTGGCCCGCGAGACGTACCGGGACGTGGTGGCGCGCGACCGGCTGCCCGGGTGGATGTCTGCCGACGCCGCCGCCAGCAGCTGAACAGTCTTTCCCATACACCCCTCCTCTAACCCCGTCGCCTGGGCGACGGGGTCTTTTTCCGCCGGGCGTTGTATGATACTATGGGACCCAGTGAGCCGGGGGGAGTGACGGGCTTGGACCAGGAAAAGCTGGTGGGCGAGGAGAGGTTCCTGCTGATGGACATAGCTTGCGCCCGTTACGGCTTGCGCCGCAAGCAGCTCCTTCAGCTTTGCCGGGCGCACAAGGTGCGCCGCTTCGAAGAGCCCCTGGGCCCTGCGCAGACGGGAAGGCCGCCTACCGCCGCCTACGTGTGCGAATCCGAGCTGCGCAAGGCCCTGGAGGCAAGCCGGGAGGCCTGAGTTGTTCGACATCTCCCTCATCGTGGGATTGCCTGCCCTGCTCCTGGCCATCGTGGGGCACGAATACGCCCACGGCCTGGTCGCAGACGCCCTGGGCGACCCCACCCCGCGCCGGATGGGCCGACTCACCCTCAACCCCCTTGCTCACCTGGACCCGGTGGGCATTCTCTGCCTGTGGCTGCTGGGTTTCGGCTGGGCCCGACCCGTGCAGGTCAATCCCTATTTCTTCCGGGGAAACCGCAGTACCGGGCTGCTGCTGGTGGCGCTGGCGGGACCCTTTGCCAACCTGACCATGGCCTGGCTGGGGGTGGCCGTCACCAAGGCACTGGGATACTCCCTGGGCCTGGCCGGGACCATCCTCTTTTCCGCCTTCGTGCGCTACAACGTCAATCTGGCCGTCTTCAATCTGCTGCCGGTGCCCCCGCTGGACGGCTGGAGGGTGGTGGAGAAGTTCACCCGCGGCTCCTGGGTGGAGACGGTGGAAAGGTACGGATGGGTGTTCCTGCTCCTGCTCCTGGCCACGGGCGGCATCGGCCGCATCCTGGGCCCCCTGGCCATTCACGTATACCGCCTTCTCGATCTTGCCACCAGGTGGCTGGGGTAGGCGGCACGGGCCAGCCGTGCCCCGGCCGCCCACCCGGCACCCGGCGGAGGTGTTCTGACCTTGCGTATATTGAGTGGAATGCGTCCTACAGGCAAGCTGCATCTCGGTAACCTGGTGGGGGCCCTGCAGAACTGGCTGCGACTGCAGGAGGAGCACGAGTGCTACTTCCTGGTGGCCGACTGGCACGCCCTCACCACCGGGTACGCCGACACCTCCGAGCTGGCGGATAACGTGTGGGAGGTGGTGATGGACTACCTGGCCGCCGGTCTCGACCCGGCCCGGTCCGTCATCTTCGTCCAGTCCCAGGTGTCCGAGCACGCGGAGTTGCAGCTTCTCCTGTCCATGATCACCCCCGTCGGATGGCTGGAGCGGGTGCCCACCTACAAGCAGCAAATGCAGGAGATGCCGGACCGGGATCTCTCCACCCACGGCTTTCTGGGGTACCCGGTGCTGCAGGCAGCCGACATCCTGATATACAGGGCGGACGGGGTGCCGGTGGGGGAGGATCAGGTCCCCCACGTGGAGCTGACGCGGGAGATCGCCCGTCGCTTCAACTACCTGTACGGCCCCGTATTCCCGGAGCCCCAGGCCCTCCTGAACGTGGTCAAGATCCTGCCGGGCATCGACGGGCGCAAGATGTCCAAGTCGTACGGCAACCAGATCAACATCGCCGATCCCCCCGAGGAAATCCGGCGCAAGGTGGCCCAGATGGTCACCGACCCCACCCGCGTCTACCGCCGGGATCCCGGGCACCCGGAGGAGTGCTCCGTGCACATGTTTTACCGGGTCTTTGCCCCCCAGGTGCAGGACGAGCGCGCCGAGGCGTGTCGTAGGGCCGCCCGCGGGTGCGTGGAGTGCAAGCAGATGCTGGGTGATGCCCTGGTGGAGTGGCTGGCACCGATTCAGGAGCGGCGCCGGTCCCTGGAGCAGCGGCCCGAGGAAGTGAGGGAAATCCTGCTGGCCGGACGCGACCGGGCGCGCCAGGTGGCGAAGGCCACTCTGGAGGAAGCGCGCCGGGCGGTGGGAATCTTCCGCCTGTGAAACGGGCGGTACCAGGGCGGGATATGGTCATCCATGAACTATGCGGTCCGCCTGTCGGTGTTTGAGGGTCCCCTGGACCTGCTCCTGCACCTGGTGGAAGCCAACCGGGTGGATGTGTATGACATCCCGGTGGCCCAAATCGCGGAGCAGTACCTGCAGTACCTGGCCGCGCTCTCAGCCGTGGACGTGGACGCGGCCGCCGAGTTCGTGGTGATGGCAGCCACCCTGCTGGAGATAAAGGCCCGCATGCTGCTGCCCCGTCCGCCCGTGCCCGCGCAGCCGCAGGAACCGGACCCCCGCCAGGACCTGGTGGAGCGGCTGGTCGTCTATCGCAAGTTCAAACAGGCCGGTGCCTACCTGGAGGAACTGATGGCCAGGCAGGGGCGGTGCTACCTGCGCGGGGGCAAGACGCCTGCGGGCGAGGTGGCTGCCGGGGAACTGGCGGTGAGCCGCCTGCTGGAGATGCTGCGGGCCCTGCTCAAACAGAGGGCACCGGTGATGGAAGTGGCCCGGCGACGGGTGAGCGTGCGGCAGAAAATGCGGGAGATCGTGTGGCGCCTGCGGAGAAGCCCCGCCGGAATTCGCTTCGGGAACCTGCTGCCTCCCGGAGCGGGGAGGGAGCAGGTGGTGGTAACTTTCCTGGCCCTCCTGGAACTGCTCCGGCTGAGGCGCATCGCCGTGCGCCAGGAGGGACTTTTCGGGGAGATACTCGTTTTCCCCGCCGGGAGGGGGATGCCAGGTGCAGACGGACGCCGGCCAGGCGCAGTGCCCGCCAACGCCTGAAGAGCTGCCCGCGGTCTGCGAGGCGCTGCTGTGGGCATCCCCGTCGCCTGTCAGCCCCGAGCAGGTGGCCCAGGTGAGCGGGGCGGAGCCCGAACAGGTGAAGGCTGCCCTCGCCCTGCTGGAGGAGCGGTACCGGAGTGGCAGTGCCCTGCAGGTGCAGAGAGTGGCAGGTGGTTACCAGATAACCACCCGGCCGGAATATGCCCCGTACATAGAAAAGCTCCTGCGTCCCAAGCCCCAGCCCCTTTCCCGGGCGGCCCTCGAGACCCTGGCCGTGGTGGCGTACATGCAACCTCTCACCCGGTCGGACATCGAGTCGGTGCGCGGGGTAGATTGCGATGCCGTCCTGCGCACCCTGAGCGAGCGCAAGCTGGTGCGGGAGGTCGGCCGCAAAGACACGGTGGGGCGCCCCATTCTCTACAGTACCACGCCGGAGTTCCTCCGCCTGCTCGGTCTGGAAGACCTGGGGCAGTTGCCGCCCCTGGACACCTGGGCAATATATCCGGGGGAGAAAGACTGAGCCTTCTCTGGTCCGCCGTGGCAGCGGGCGTCGTGGCCCTCGCCTTCATCCTGGTACTGCCCTGGCCCCTGCGCCTGCAATTGCGGGGAGAGGTGAAGCCGGGTAGTGCCCTTCGTGTCACTGCCCGGGTGGCCGTCTGGCGAAAGTGGCTCTGGACTGCGACCCTTCCCGCCCCGCTCACCCGCGGCGGGAGGCGCCGCGCCGGGCGGCGTGCCGTACCGTGGGACCGGTTTCTGGCGCGACGGCTCTCGCTCCCGGGCGGGGCGTGGGACCGGGCCCGCCTGCTGGTACCCGCGCTGGCCAGGGGACTCCGTTACCTGGCCGCTCACCTGCGCGTCGTCCGCCTGGTCTGGCACACGCGCGTCGGGCTGCCCGATGCGGAGCTGTGCGCCCTGGCGGCGACTGCGATCCAGATGGGGCAGACGGCGGCCGGGCTGGCGGCCTCGCGGGCCCGCCCGCTATCACCCCTGGACATCCGGGCATATCCCGACTACCGCCGCCTGGGCCTGGACACCTTTCTCGACTGCACCGTGAGGGTGCCGCCGGCCCGGATCCTGGCTGCGGGTCTGCTGGTGCTGGCTCCACTGCGTGGCTGCTCGCAAGATCGGCCATCACCCGAGCCGCGAGGCAGGTCCGCCATGGATTGAGGCGGCAGTCTGCGCGCTGGGGGGTCGCATAGCGCACCCGCCCGGTGCCCATGCTATGAGCGCCGGGCGGTCCCGTCGTGGGCCATCCGCGCGCAAAGGGGGTTGGACGCCGTGCCGGAGCATCCCATCGCTACTCTGATGAAGACCGCCATGGAGAATATCCGCCAGATGGTGAACGTGGGGACGGTGGTGGGCGATGCCGTGGAGACGCCCGACGGCTCGGTCATCGTCCCGGTGTCGCGGGTAAGCTTCGGCTTTGCCGCCGGGGGAGGCGAGTATGAAATCGGGGGGGGCGGCGGGCGGGGCGGAGCCGGGGGAGGCGGGGCAGAAGAGGAAGGACCCCTTCCTTTCGCCGGCGGGAGCGGGGGGGGCGTCACCGTTCAACCAGTGGGATTCCTGGTGGTGGGGCAGGGGAATGTGCGCCTTCTGCCCGTGGACCGCAGCGCCTTCTACGACCGCCTGATCGACATGGCCCCCCAGGTGATAGACCAGGTCTGGTCGCTGACCCAGGGTGGGGGCGGACGGACGCGGGATCGTCGGCGGCATGAGGGTGGCGAGCGGCAGGAAAACGAGCCGGGGCGCTACCGGCCTGCCTAGGGGGCGGAGGCGGCCGTGCGCAGTCTCTGGAAGGGCAGTATCTCCTTCGGACTGGTCAACATCCCCGTGCGCCTCTATGCCGCCACCGAAGACAGGGACGTCCACTTCCACCTCCTGCACCGGGAGTGTCGTACCCCCATCCGCTACCAGCGCTTCTGCCCCACCTGCGGGGAGACGGTTCCTGCGGACGAGATAGTCCGTGCCTACGAGTGGCAGCGGGACGTATACGTCCCCGTGGAGGAAGAGGAGCTCGAGCGCCTGCCTCCGGCGGCCGGGCACGCCATTCGCATCCTGGATTTCGTGAGCCTGACAGACATCGACCCCATTTACTTTGACCGCCCGTATTACCTCGAGCCCATGGACGGTGCGGAGCGCTCCTACGCGCTCCTCCGGCGGGCCATGCGGGAGTCAGACCGGGTGGCCGTGGCCCAGGTGGCGTTCCGCCAGAAGGAGCACCTGTCCCTGGTCCGGGTGTACGGCGGCCGGGTGCTGGTGCTGGAGACCATGCACTACCCCGACGAGGTACGCGACCCCTCGCCCCTGCGCGGCGCGGAGCAGGAGATGGAGGTCGATCCCCGCGAGCTGGAGCTGGCCCACACCCTGATCGAGCGTCTTACGGTGTCTTTCGACCCGGGCAAGTACCGCGACCGGTACCGCGAGGCCCTGCTGGAGTTGGTGGCCAGGAAGGCCCAGGGCCAGAAATGGGAGCTGCCCCGGCCCCAGGAGCCGGTGGGGGTGGAGAGCCTGCTGGAGGCCCTGCGGGAAAGCGTGCGCCTGGCCGAGGATGCCACCGCAGGCGCCAGGAAGTAGGCCGCCCCATGCCCCTGCATCCCGGCCAGGTGCGCCCCATGCTGGCATACGCGGTCCGGGAGCCTTTCGATTCGCCCCATCACCTCTTTGAGCCTAAGTGGGATGGCTACCGCTGCCTGGCCTTCCTGGAGTCCGGGACGACCCGCCTGCAGAGCCGCAATCTCCGCGACATCACGGCGGAGCTCCCTTCCCTGGCAGGGTTGCACCGGCTGGTGCGGGCACGGCAGGCGGTGTTGGACGGCGAGATCACCGCCTGGCAAGGGGGCCGGCCCTCCTTCTCCGCGCTCCAGGCCCGGGCGGGCCGCCTGGTCTTTGTGGCTTTTGACCTGCTGGAAAACGGGGGACGGGAGCTGCTGGACCGGCCCCTGGAAGAGCGCCGGGAGGCCCTGGAGCGGGTGGTAACCCCCGAGGCGGCCGTCAACCCCCAAGGGGCGGGCGACCCCCAAGGGGCGGGCGACCCCCAAGGGGCGGGCGACCTGGTCCTCTCGCCGGTGGTGCCCGGGAAGGGGCGGGACCTGTTCGCGCGGGCGGCCGCCCTCGGGCTGGAAGGGGTGGTGGGGAAGGAGCGGGGCAGTCCCTACCTGCCCGGCCAGCGTTCCCGGTACTGGCTCAAGGTCAAGGTGAGGCGCACGGCCGACTGCGTCATCGTGGGATACCGGCTGGCGCCCGGTGGTGAGCTGGGGTCCCTGGCCCTGGCCATACCGGCAGAGGGCGAATGGCGGGTGGTGGGACACGTGGGGACGGGGTGGGACCGCGCGATGGGCGGCCGCATCCTTTCGCTCCTGCGGCCGGGCCCGCCCCCCGCCCGCATCCCCGGGGAGCTGCGCCGCGACATCACCTGGGTGGAGCCCCGGCTGGTATGCAGCGTTGCATATCTGGAGGTCACCCGGGACGGTATGCTGCGCCACACCAGCTTCCTGGGCCTGCGGCCTGACCTTGACCCCCGCGAAGCCGGTCCGGAACGGGACCTGGGCACCGACGCGGGCGAGGTGGGCGGGGGCGCGGGTCCGCCCGAACCGGTGTGGTGACCGACAGGGGAAGGAGGCCAAACGGGATGGCGGCGAGAGCAGGTCGACGGGTGCTGGTCGACGGGCGGGAACTGCGCCTGAGCAACCTGGACAAGCCCCTCTGGCCGGACGATGGCATCCGCAAGGCCGACCTCATCGAGTACTACCTGAAGGTGGCCGACGTCCTCCTTCCTCACCTGGAGGGCCGCCCCCTCACCTTCACGCGATATCCCGACGGCATCGCCGGCGAATCGTTTTACCAGAAGGACCTGCCCGGGCACGCTCCGGATTGGATCAGGGTGTTTCCGTATCGTGGTGAGGAGCACGTGATTCGGTTCGTCCTTGCCCAGGACCGCGCCACCCTGGCCTGGCTGGGGAATCAGGCCTGCCTGGAGATACACCCCGCACCCTGGAAGTCATCCCACCCCGATCGACCCGACCGGCTGGTGATCGACCTGGACCCGGCGGCCCCGGCCACCTTCGAAGACGCGCGCCGGGTGGCCATCATGGTGCGCACGCTCCTCCAGGAGTTGAGGATCAGGAGTTTCCCCAAGACCTCGGGCGCCACCGGCATCCACGTGTTCATACCCCTGGTGCCAGAAGGTGGTCCCGAAGACGTGACGGGGACGGCGGAGGCGCTGGCGCGGGTCCTCCACGCCGCCCGGCCGGACCTGATAACCCTGGAGAGGACGGTGAAGAGGCGCACGGGAAAGGTCTACGTCGATTACCTTCAGAACGCCCGCGGCAAGACCATGGTGGCCCCCTACAGCCCCCGGCCCCTGCCCGGTGCTCCTGTTTCGGCTCCTTTCGCCTGGGATGAGTTGGAGCACGTCTCCCCGGGCGAGTTCACCGTCCGCACCATGCCCAACCGCCTTGAGCGCCGCGGAGATCTGGCCGCGGGGCTGCTCGAGCGGGGCCACCGGCTGGGGGAAATCAGCGACCTCCTGCACGCCCTCCCGTTGCAGTAACGATTTGAGGCCCGCGGCAACCTTCGCACCGGCCACCGTGCATCCCTGCAGAGCTCACCCGGACCTTTCGGCCCGGATGAACCCTTACGGAACACACGGTAACCTTGGCCCGTCTGCCCGGAGTCCTCGCTGCTTTGACCGGTCCGCACCTCGCGGCGCGTGACCGATCTCGCCAGGCCCCGGGTCAGACTTGGCTCGACCACCATGGACCGTCAATCAGGCCCACCAGGCGCCCTCGGGCACCTGGCAGTACCCTGGAGGGCCCATGATGATCTGCGCTCCGGCCACCGTCGCCCATCGTCAGCGAGGAATTCTCGTGCACCCAGGACGACGGTGACCTTTGCCCGGCCACGGCACGTCCCCTTGGGGAACGTGCAGCAGCCTTCGCCCGGCTACCGCGGACCTCGCTAGCTATTGTGCCCGGGCCCTGCATTTTTAACCGGGGGCCGCGTAGGGTTTGCCGGGTGAGGCATTTGCTCAACGCAATATGGTTGTTTCTCATCGTGGTCGGCGTCGCCGCGGCAGCCGCTCACGGTCGCACAGACCTTCTCACAGCGGAAGTATTCGCGTCGGCAGAGCGGGCCGTCACGTACACGCTGGAAATGGTAGGGGCCATGTGCCTCTGGTTGGGCATCCTGCGCATCGGCGAAAAAGCGGGTCTGCTCCAACTCCTGGCCCGCGGGGTGTGCCGGTTGCTGGGTCCGCTTTTTCCCGGCATACCCCGCGGGGACCCCGTCCTGGGGACCATGGCCATGAACCTGAGCGCCAATATCCTCGGGGTGGGGAGCGCAGCCACACCTTTCGGGCTGGCCGCCATGAGCAGGCTGCAGGAGCTCAATCCCCGGCCGCGGGAGGCGTCAGCCGCCATGTGCACCTTCCTGGCCCTCAACTCCTCCGTGCTCCTGCTCGTGCCTTCGGCACTGCTGGCCGTCCGTTCCGCCTGCAGATCGGAGGCGCCGGCGGCAGTGGTGCCGGTGATAGCCCTGGTCAGTGGCATCTCCTGGGTAAGCTGCATGCTGCTGGACGCCTTCATCCGCTGGCGTTCGCGAGGGCGCTGAACACGACGCGGGACGGGAGGAAGCGGCCGTGGCAGAGGTGATGCAGGAGGCCAGCCGCTGGATGGTACCGGCCCTGCTGGTGCTGATCCCGCTGTACGGAGCCTGGAAGGGGGTACCCGTCTATGACGCCTTCGTGGAAGGGGCCGCCCAGGGACTGGAGGTTTCCCTGCGCATCCTTCCCTACCTGGTGGCCATCATGGTGGCACTGGCCGCCCTGCGCACGTCCGGACTGCTGGAGGCGGTCCAGGATCTGCTGGGGCCGTTGCTGGACAGGTGGGGCGTTCCCGCCGACGTCCTCCCGCTGGTCCTCATTCGGCCCCTGTCGGGGAGCGGAGCTCTGGCGGTGACCACCGACCTCCTGCGCCGTCACGGACCGGACAGCCCGGCGGGGTTGCTCGCTTCCGTCCTGCAGGGCTCGACGGACACCACATTCTACGTGTTGAGCCTCTACCTGGGTTCGGTGGGCGTTCGCCATCCCCGCTATGCCCTGGGGGTGTGCCTGTTCGGCGATGCCATCGCCTTCCTGGCAGGAGTGCTGCTCTGGCGGATGCTGCTTTCGTAGCTGCGCTGCCGGGCAGGGAGCGGCCGGCGTGGGGAAGGATTTCCCCGCGTCATGGCGAATTGGACAAGCGGGTGGGGTACTACTCATTGATGAGGAGGAACGGAGGCGAGACGCGCCGGCAGGCAGAGGAAGAAGCGGGGAGAGGTCCGGTTACTCTGGTCAATAGGAGGTGAGGTAGGGGTATGATGCCGGTACTGACACCGTACCACTGGGTTTACCTGGCCTTCGTTGTCCTGGTGCTGCTGTTCATGATCAAGCGTCGCGACCCGGTGGCGGTCTGCCTGCTGGGCATCCTGGCGGTGAGCTGGGTGGCCTCGGGCAGCCTGGTGAGGGCGATCCGCAGCACCTTCGACGGTGTGGTATTCGCGGGAGTGGACCTTTTCAGCACCATTGCCGTCATTTCCGTCATCGTGGCCATGTCGCGGGTGCTCAACGAGATCGGGGCCATGGAGCGCATGATAGCGCCCTTCCGCGGATTCATGCGCACCCCGGCCCTGGCCTACTTCGGCAGCGCGGTCATCATGTTCGTATTCTCCCTGTTCTTCTGGCCGTCCCCGGCCACCGCCCTGGTGGGAGCCGTGCTCATGCCGGCGGCAGTCGCCGGGGGCCTGCCCGCCATCGGCTTCGCTTCGGCCATCAACCTGGCCGGGCACGGGGCGGCGCTGTCGGGGGACTTCGTGATCCAGGGGGCGCCCCGCATCACCAGTTCGTCCGCCGGTATCCCGGTGAACGACGTCATCGTGGCTTCCTGGCCGCTGGTGCTGGTCTCGGGTGTGACCGCCCTCATCGTGGGCTACATCCTGCTGCAGCGCGACATGGCGGCGGGGCGGATCGCGGGCGTGAACCTGACCGGTCGCCTGGAAGCAGAGAAGCAGGAGGTCGTGCCCGGCAGCGAAAGGGCTTCGCGCACCGCGGCCATCGTGGTGCCCATCGCCTTCCTGCTGGACGTGGTGGGCATGTTCGTCCTCGACCTGCGGGGTGGGGATGCCACCGCCCTGGTGGGCGGCACCGCCTTCATCATCATGGCGATCTTCTCCTTCTGGGCCCTGGGGGACAAGGCCCTGGAGAAGCTCACCCAGCACCTGGTGGAAGGCTTCGTCTTCGGCCTGCGGGTGTTCGGTCCCGTGCTGCCCATCTACGGCTTCTTCGTGATGGGCGAGGTGAGTCCCTTCAAGGCCATCGTGGGCGACTTCCTGCCCCAGGGTTCCCTGGGCATATTCGGTGACTTCGGTGCCGCCCTGGCAGCCGCCATACCGCTCAACGTGGTGGCGGCGGCCATCGGCCAGACCGCGGTCGGGTCCATCACCGGCCTGGACGGCTCCGGCTTCTCCGGGTTGAACCTGGCCGGTTCCACCGCCAAGGTGTTCGCCACCGCCACGGGCCGCAGCCTGGCCACCCTGACTGCCATGGGCCAGCTGGGCGGCATCTGGGTGGGCGGCGGCACCCTGATCCCGTGGGCGGTGCTGCCCGTGTCGGGCATCACCGGGGTTTCGCCCATGGACCTCACGCGCAGGAACTTCCTCCCCACGGTGGCTGCTCTGGGGGCGGCCACCATCTTGACCATGTTCCTGGCTTAGGTGGACACTGGGGAGGGGAGATCGCCCGATTTCCCCTCCCCACTCGGAACGGGAGGTGAAAGGTGTGGCGCGCGTGGTGGTGGTCGGCGGAGGATGGTCCGGGTGCGCCGCTTCCCTGGCCGCGCGCAAGGCGGGTGCCGAGGTGGTACTGCTGGAACGCACCGACCAGTTGCTGGGCACGGGGCTGGTGGGCGGGATCATGCGCAACAACGGCCGCTTCACCGCCGCGGAGGAGATGATCGCCCTGGGGGCGGGCGAGCTGTTCCTGGCCTGCGACGAGCTGGCCAGGCACCGTAACGTCGATTTCCCCGGGCACAGGCATGCCACCCTGTACGACGTAGCCCGCATCGAACCCCGGGTGCGCAGGATACTGCAGGATGCCGGGGTAGAGATCCACCTGCAGCACCGGGTGACTGCGGTCGAGCCGGGCGGGGGCGGGGTGGAGGCCGTGCAGGCTGCTTCCTCCGGGGGCAGGAACCGCTGGGAGGGCGACGTGTTCGTGGACGCGACGGGCAGCGCCGGCCCCCAGGGAAACTGCACCCGGTACGGGCACGGGTGCTGCATGTGCATCCTGCGCTGCCCCTCTTTCGGCCCGCGGGTGAGCGTGGCGGAAAGGGTAGGGGTAAAGGAGAAGATGGCCCGCACCCCCGCCGGGCAGGTGGGTTCCATGAGCGGTTCCTGCAAGATCCTCAAGGATTCCCTGGCTCGCGAACTGCAGCAGGCACTTGACCGCGACGGGGTGGTGGTCCTGCCCCTACCGCCCCATTTGCGCAAGGCCGACCTCTCCAAGAAGGCGTGCCAGCAGTACGCCCTGCCCGATTTCGCCGAGAACCTGGTGCTGCTGGACACCGGGCACGCCAAGCTCATGACCAGCTACTTCCCGCTGGAAGCCCTGCGTTCCATACCGGGTATGGAGAACGCCCGCTACGAGGACCCCTACGCCGCCGGGGTGGGCAACTCCATCCGCTACCTGGCCATGAGTCCCCACGACGAGGCCCTCAAGGTGGAAGGGGTGACCAACCTGTTCTGCGGCGGGGAGAAGGCCGGACCCGTGGTGGGCCACAGCGAGGCCATCTGCACGGGTACCCTGGCCGGCCACAACGCCGCCCGCCGGGCGCAGGGGCTGCCCTTGCTGGTTCTGCCCACCAGCCTGGCGGTGGGCGATGCCATCGCCCAGGTCACCGAGCGCATGCGGGGGCCGGAAGAGGGGTTGACCGAGAAGTACACCTTTTCGGGGTCGGTGTACTTCGCCCGCATGAAGGCCCTGGGCCTGTATACCACCGATCGCATGCAGATCCGGCAGCGGGTGCGCCAGGCGGGACTGGAGGGCGTCTTTTCCGGCCTGGCCCGGGCCGAGGCGGCCGTCGCCCGGGATGAGAGCTCATGAGCAAGGGGAGGAGCGTGGGCGAGGGGAAGAGGGTGGGCGAGGGGAAGAGGGTGGGCGAGGGGAAGAGGGTGGGCGAGGGGAAGAGCGCGGGCGAGGAAAGGCGCGATCCCTACCTCGGGGGCATTCCCCCGGCCCGGTTCGTGCGTCACCGCCCGGTCACCGGCGTGGTGGTGGCGATCCTGGCGGGTTCCCTGCCCGACCGGGGGCTGGAACTGATCCCGCAACCGTCGCGGGTCTTGTGCGGGGGAGAAGTGCACGAGCTCATCCTCACCACCGAGGACGCTGGCCCCGGTTCCCGGGTGGACGCCATCTCCTACCTGGGCTTCTTCGAAGTGAAGCAGGGGGGAGTGGTGGTGGCGGGCGACGACGTCAGGGTGCGGGGGTCGGTGATAGGCGAGATAGCGGGGTTTGACGCCACCCACATGCCCAACCACCTCAACGTGGTGCTCAAGGGCAGGGTGGCCCTGGACGGGCTGGCCTGGCGCTTCGGGCTGGGCGACCAGGTGGTTATCGGAGGTTCTCCCGCCTGAGCCGCGGCAGCGCCCGTGAGCCGGGGACGGCGATGAAGAACTATGCAACATATCGGGAGGGGTGAGGATGGGTTTCTCGTATCGGTTTCAGCTTTACCGCTACCTGCAGCAGAACACGGGGCGCATCTACGAGGAGATGCGCAGGGCAGCGGACGAGATCGGGATTCCGCCCGAGCTCCGGGGCAGGTTCGGCCTCACGGGGGCCATTTCCGGTGCTCCCGCCCCCCTGCGCCAGGACATCCTGGAGGCCAGCGAGAAGGGCGCGGGCGAGGTGATCCCCCTCGCCCGCCTGGTGGACGAGATCCGGGAGATCGTCAAGGACGTCTACGGGGACGATTGGGACGTCTGCCCGGTAAACACCTGCGAGGCGGGCCTCTGGGTTTCCTTCGACTGCCTGTGCACGCCGCCCAACCTGGGCCGGGGCGACAACTACCGGGCCCGCTATATCGTCCCTTACGAAAAGCACCTCCACCACCAGGGAGCATACGGGCGGCCCTTCCCGCCCAGGTACAAGGACATCCTGGCCGACCGCGGTTGCACGGCGGGGGAGCTGGGCTTCTATGGCAAGCGGCTGAACAACCTGGACACGGTCATCGTCCCCCTGCCCGGAGCGCAGTACCCCAATCACGGCATCAAGTACCACCCGGTGCCCTTCATGCTGGGCGTGAACCCGGAGGCGAGCCGGGAGGCCTTGGCCGAAGCGGCGGAGAGGCACCGCAGCCTCCTGAGCGGGTTCAGTTCCCTGGGGTACGACACCCCCGGGTACGGTTACGGAGTGAAGGACGAGAAGGGTACGCCCGTGCTGCTCAAGCACGTGGGGGAACTGGCCCGCCGCTACAACGTGCCGTACGTGGTGGACAACGCCTGGGGCCTCCCCTTTGTGGGTACTGACCCCCGCGCCATCGGGGCGGACGTAATGGTGTACAGCATGGACAAGGCTTCGGGGGCGGCCACCAGCGGCCTCATCATCGGCCGCGAAGACGTGATGGTACCCATCCGGCGGGCCCTGGGCATGCACGGGGATCGTTACGGTACCACGGCCTCATACGGCAAGGCGGCCTACGTCACCCAGGACCCGGGCAAAGAGGCGCTCCTCACCCAGATCCAGGCCCTCAAGGTGCTGCGCGACCGGCCCGAGGTACTCACCCGTCCGGTGGAGGAACTGGAGACCATCGTGCGGGAGGAGCTGGCCGGGCTACCCGAAAAGGTGCGCGCTGGCCTGGTGGTCAGCAAGTCGTACAACTCGGGCACGGTCGAGATCAACTACGAGCGCACGTGGCAGGACGGGATGGGACTGCCGGTCTTCTCCATCGAGGACATGTACGCCGGCAGCCACCTCATCCAGACCGGCCTTTCCCAGATGGGGATCATCCCGACCATCTGCTACGATGCCAACATCTTCATCTCGCCCGGCATGGGCACCAGCGACCCGGAGGGCAACCTCATCCCCGACCGCACGCGCCTGGCGGTGCGCGGCCTGGTGCGGGTGCTGGACATCGTGGCCCGCTGGTCCGGGCTGGCCTGAGGCGCCGCTAAACACCCGCGCTGCGCCCGGGGAGGACGGCGGCGCGGGCAGGTATCGCTGACACGGAGATGAGACGGCAAGGTGGCACGAGAGGGAGGGCAAAGTGGAACAGGAGCTTGAGTACCTGGCCTTGAAGGCCGTGGCCGAGGCCCCCGAGCCCCTGGGCTCCTGGAGCCTGCGGGACGGGCTGGTGCAGGCGGGCATCAGGCTGTCGGAGGCCACCGCCGGCCGCATCCTCAGGGAGATGGACCGGCGCGGGTTCACCGCACGGCAGGGCTTCCGCGGGAGAGTGCTCACCCCCCGGGGGCAGGACCGCCTGGAGGCCCTGCAGCGGGAACGGCGGACGTCCCTGAACCAGCATGCCTTCCTGCAGGCCCTGCGCGCCCACAACCGCGAGCAACTGCTGGAGATCCTGGAGGCCCGCCGGGCCATCGAGAGCGAGGTGGCCCGGCTCGCCGCCCTGCGCGCGACGCCCGCCCTGCTGGAGCAGATGGCGGGGGCGGTGAACCGTCACCAGACCCAGGTCAGCGCCCGGCTCACGGGCTGGCAGGAAGATGCCTCTTTCCATCGCCTGCTCGCCCAGGCGGCGGGAAACCGCGTCCTTCTGGCGGCCAGCGAGCTGGTGCGGGAAGAAGGCCAGCTTTCCCCCGTCCTGGAGTACATCCGGGGACGGGTGGGGAGCGTCATGGTCACGGACCACCGCACCATCCTGGAGAAGGTGATGGCCCACGACCCGGAGGGTGCCCAGCAGGCCATGGCCGGGCACATCGACAGCATCATCCGCGACGTGCTCAGGTTCTGGGAGGAGCAGGCGAGCGGGGCCAGCCCGAACACCTGACACCACCCGCCGGCAGTCGGACCGGGGCCACCATAGCCGGGGCCGCGGCTCCTGCGGCTGGCGCGGCGCAACTCAGTCGGTGCCAGGGAGCCACAGGCGGGGCTGGTCATCAGTGATGAGGTGGAGGCGGACAAATGGGAGAGGCGCTGGACCGGGTGGCCGATGCCATCGACGTGGAAACGTTTTTGCTGGGGCAAACCGAAGAAGAGTGCCTCCGGTTGGCGCGCGCTCTGATGGAGGAGCTGGGCCTCCCGGAGTGCGACGTGATTTCGCTGCAGTACCGGGGCCTGGGGGCCAGGGTGCGACTGCGTGCCTACGTACACCGGCCCGGCGGGACCTACGGCTGGCTGAAGAGGGTGGTGCCCCATGCCGGGTAAGCGGGTCCTGCTGGCGCCCCTGGACCCCGTGCACGACGTGGGCCTCAAGCTCATCAAGAAACAGCTCGAGGGGCAGGGTCACCGGGTAACCCTGCTCTCCCCTGACCTCACCCCGGAAGAGGTGACCCGGGCCGCTCTGGCCGAGCACCCCGATGCCCTGCTGGTCAGCCGCACGGTGGGATACGAGGCGGCGGAGCTGCTGGCCCGGCTGGCCGACCTCCTGGACGGAGCCGGTCTCAGGCCACGCATGCGGGTGGCCGTGGGTGGGATGGCCGTGCGGCCGGAGCTGGCCGCCGAGATGGGGTACGATGCCGGGTTCGGCCCGGGGACACCCCCGCAGGCGGCAGTCGCCTTTGTGGAAGGGACGCCCCTGACGGCCGGAGAGGAGGCTCTGACCCTCCAGAAACCCGGCCTGTGTGCCGGCTACGGTTACGGGTGGAAGGACGCGCCCATTGGGGATCTGGCCCGGGAGCTGGCCCGCGGGTTCATCGCCTGGGGTGAGGGTGCCACCACCCCGGGAACCCGGCGGGCTGCCCTGGTGCAGGCCATGGCCCGGGCCGGCGGCTCCGATCTCAGGCATCTCGAGGAGGAATACCTCCAGCTTTGCAGCCCGGAAGTGGCGGCCATGAGGCAGGGGGAACTGCCCTCTCACTGCCGGCTTATCGGCCCCGAGGAAGGGGAGCGGGCCCTGGAAGTCCTGGCGAGGGGCAGAGGGTGGCATCCGCTGGTTAGAACCCCCGACCGCCGTCCCGTGGTATTCGTGCAGTACGGTACCGGGTGCCCCATCATGGACGCCCTGCACGCGGTGGTGGCCACCCGGTGGGGCGCCCAGGGCACCGTCCATTTCGATCCCGCCTGGAGTGCCCGCCATGAGGGGCTGCCCCGCGGTTTGCTCTCCTGGAGTGCGGACGGCACTTTCTATACCCCTGAGAACCTGCGCTTCTTCCGGCAGGCAGCCGGCACCCACCTGCTCTGGCAGGTGCGCGCCCATCGCGGGCTGAACACCCCTGAGACGGTGGTGTGGGCTGCTATCACCGGCGCCGACCTGACCAAGATCAACCCCGTATACGGTTCTCTGGGCGGGGGAACGGACCCGGAGCGGCTCCTGGTGGATGCCCTTTCTGCTATGCGTCTGGCTGCCTCCTACGGCCTGCCCTTTGACGTGGTGACCAACGAGGAGCTGGGCGGGGTGCCGGCCCACAAGGCCATCGCCGGCATGCTGGTGGTGGTGGCGACGGGCCTGGAACTGGGGGCACGGCCCATCCTGCAGCCCCTGTTCTGCTACTCTCCCGAGGCCATGCTGGAAGGGTACATGGACCGCGACTACGTGGACTGGAATGCGGCCAAGGTGATTGCCCTCCGGCGCATCATCGACGCCCCGGTGTGGCCGGGAGCCCCCATCGGGTTCCTCACCCACACCGAGGAACGGGTGCAGTCAGGGGTGACCACGGCCCTCCATGCCGGCCTGGCCGCCTCCCTGGGCGTGGATGCCATCACCATCGCCTCCACAGACGAAGCCTACTCCCGCGGCCCCATCAGCGCAGCGGCCCGGGTGGATTCCCTGCGCGCGGTGGGGGAGGCATTCCGCTTCCTGGGAGAGGCAGCCGTCTCTCCGACGGCCAGGGCAGAACGCCTGGCCGAGGAGCTGCTGGGGGGCGTGGCCGCCACCCTGGAGACGGCCCTCGACCATCCTTCGTTCTGCGACGCCCTCTACGCGGGTGTGTTCGGCAGCCGCGAGGAGGGGGGCAATCCCGGCCGGGCGGGCAGGGGCACCGTCTCCCGGTCCGGCGGCAGCGGTGTGTCCCGGGTGGGGTCGGCGTAGATGGGCCCGCCGGTGCTGGGGTGCGTGGGCACCGCCAAGAACGCGGGCAAGACCACCGCTCTCACCGCCATCCTGCACGAGGCGCGGGCACGCGGGTACGGGGTGGCCCTGACCAGCATAGGGTACGACGGGGAAGAACTGGACAACCTTACCGGCCTTCCCAAGCCGCGGGTCGAGGTGCACCCGGGAGACCTGGTGGCGAGCGCCCGCCCCTGCCTGGAGAAATCCCCTCTGGGATGGGAGCTCCTGGCCGACTGCGGGACCGCCACGGCGCTGGGCCCGCTGGTGCTGGCCCAGGTGACTTCTCCCGGGCGGGTCATCCTGGCGGGGCCGGCATACCGGCGCGGCCTGCGCCGCCTGTGCCGTCTCCTTGCCGCTGCGGGTCCGGATCTGGTGCTGGTGGACGGAGCCTTCGGTCGGCTCTCGCCCCTGGCAGGGGCGAGCGGCGTGGTGATATCCACGGGGGCGGCCCGCTCCCGCGACCCGGACGTTCTGGCCCGGGAGACCGGGGCCATTGTCCAAGTGTTTTCCCTGCCCCGCAGCCCATTGCGGGGGCGCTGGCTGCATCACCTGCAATCGGAATCAGACTGCCGCCAGGCGGTCCGGTACCTGAGCGCAGGCGAACAAATCCTGGTTCCCGGGGTGGTAACCCTGCCGGCCCTGGCCAGTCTGGCCGGCCTGCTCGCTGACGCCCGGCCACACGGGGGGAGGATTGTGTTCGCCCACCCCGTACAGCTCCTCCTCGCAGGCTCGCCCCCGCAGGTTATGACGGTGCTGGGACATCTGGGGAGCCTGGGTGTGGGTTTGGCAGTGGGGAGCGGCCCTGCTATACTGGCGGTGACGGTCAGCCCCTATTACCCGCAGCCGCTCGGGCCGGGCCGTTTCGCGGCGGCTTTCGTAGATGCGCACGATCTCCGGTCCCGCGTGGCGGCCGCTGCCGGCGGGCGCGTGCCGGCAGTGGATGTCCGTCACGATGGTGCCGCAGAGCTGTGGCGGGCGGTGGAGGAGGGCTTGTTTGGGACCCAGGGAAAGGCTGAACCGCTACCTGGCCCGTTGCGGCCTGGGGGCGCGGCGCAGGTGCGAGGAACTGATCCGGGCGGGGAGGGTGGAGGTTAACGGCCGGGTGACCACCGACCCGGCCACCACGGTGGACGCCGCCGGGGATCGGGTGACGGTGGACGGCCACCAGGTGCACCCCCAGGAGCATGTTTACATCCTGTTGCACAAGCCACCCGGGTACGTGAGCACGGTGCAGGACCCCCTGGGAAGGCCCACGGTGCTGGACCTGGTGCCCTGCGATACCCGGGTGTATCCGGTGGGCAGGCTGGACTGGGACACCTCCGGGTTGCTCCTGCTCACCAACGATGGGGCCCTGGCATTCCGTCTCACTCATCCCCGCTTCGGGGTGGCCCGCACGTACCGCGCCCTGGTACGGGGGATGCCCTCGCCCAGGGCGCTTGTGCGGCTGCGCCGGGGCGTCCAGGTGGCGGGCAGGCGCACAGCCCCGGCCGATGTGCGCGTGGCAGGCAAAGAGGTGGGGGATGCCTGGCTGGAGATCACCGTCCGGGAGGGCAGATACCACCAGGTCAAGCTGATGACGGAAGCGGTCGGGCACCCCGTCCTGCGCCTGGTGCGCATCGGCATGGGGCCGCTCCGCCTCGGGCGTCTCCCCCCGGGACGCTTCCGGTTCCTGTCCGAGCGGGAAGTGGCCGCCCTGCGCCGGGCGGTGGCGCGGGAGGAAAGCCCTGTGCAGAGGCGAATATCAAGGCGCGGGGGGTGAGCGGATGGAGAGGCGAGCCCTGGTGGTAATCGACATGTTGCGGGACTTTGTGGCGGAGGAAGGCAGCCTGTACTGCGGTCCGGCCGCATCCGCCCTGGTCGAGCCTGTGGCAGCAGAAATCCAGCAGGCACGCCGGGAAGGAGCTCCCGTGATCTACGTGTGCGATCGCCACCGGCCCGATGATCCCGAGTTCGCCATGTTTCCGCCCCACTGCGTCGAGGGCACCCCGGGAGCCGAGGTGGTTGCGGCCCTTGCGCCACGTCCGGATGATCGGATCACAGCCAAGCGGCGTTTCAGCGGGTTCTTCGGCACCGACCTCGATCTCAGCCTGCGCGAGCTCGAGGTCGACCGGCTACGCCTGGTCGGGGTATGCACCAACATCTGCGTGCTTTACACGGCCGCCGATGCGCGCATGCGGGGTTACCGGGTAGAGGTGCCTGCGGACAAGGTGGCTTCTTTCGATCCCGAAGCCCACCGATGGGCTTTGGGGCAGATGGAGAAAGTGCTGGGGGTGCGCGTGCTGTGAGACCGCCATTCATGCGCCTATCCGAAGTGCCAAATTATGATCCTGGGCCCCGCCTTCTGTATTCGGCCACCCCCGACGAAGTGGCCAGAGGGGCCACCACCGACATCTACTTCCTGCGGACGTACGAGATCCTGGAGCGCCTGGGCAGGCTCGACACCCCGGTAGTGGCCGAGATTTTCACCAGCCGGGCCGGGGTAATGGCCGGGGTTCCGGAATGCCAGCAACTCCTGGCCGGCCGCAAGGTGGGAGTCTGGGCTCTACCCGAGGGAGAGGAGTTCGGCGGGAAGGAAGTGGTGATGCGCATCGCCGGTCCATACGTGGAGTTCGGATTGCTGGAAACCGCCCTGCTGGGCATTCTGGCATCCAGCTGCGCCTGGGCCACAGCCGCCCGCGAGTGCCGGAAGGCGGCCGGGGACAGGCTGGTGATCTGTTTCGGGGCCCGGCACGTCCATCCCGCGGTGGCACCGGTGATGGAGCGGGCAGCGCTGGTGGGCGGTGCCGGCGGAGCCAGCTGCATCATGGCCGCCCGGCTGGCCGGGAGACTCCCTTCCGGTACCATACCCCACGCGGCCATCCTGATCGCGGGCGACACGGTGGAGGTGGCCCGGGCTTACGACCGCTACATGCCTGCCGACGCGCCCCGCATCATCCTGGTGGACACCTTCAAGGACGAGGCCGAGGAGGCCCTGCGGGTGGCACAGGCTCTCGGTCCTGCCCTGAATGGCGTCAGGCTGGATACTCCGGCGGAACGGGGCGGGGTGACACCGGACCTGGTGCGGGAGGTCAGGCAGCGACTGGACCAGGCCGGATTCTCCCATGTGAAGATCTTCGTCTCGGGCGGGCTTGACCCGGCGCGCATCGCCCTGCTGGCCGAGGCAGGGGCGGATGCCTTCGGGGTGGGCAGCTACATCTCCGGGACCAGACCCATCGACATGACCCTGGACCTGAAGGAGGTTGCCGGGCAGCCGATAGCCAAGCGGGGTCGCATCCCGGGCATCACCCCCGGCACCCGGCTGCAGAAGATTCTGTGAAAGGCAGGGACGGGGCCGAACCTACCCGGGTATTCCCGGCACCCCCGCGGGCCCGCGGCGCCCGCCGGCCCGACGCGACTCGCGACCGGACCCGGCCGGCGGCGTCGTCCCGCATGCCCCGGCGACCGCCTTCATCCCGTGCGCCCCGGCGGCCGCGGGGGCGGCAGTGGAATCCCTTTGCCCGGCCCGGCCTGTTCCTGGCCGTCACCGCCGGGACGTTCCTCCTGGGGTTGCTCCTGGGCCTGGTTCTGGGTCTCAAAGGACACTAGCCCGCCGGTTTGAGTGTGGCTACCGGACAGGGTGAGCTGCGCACTCTACGGTGTGGGGGGTGGTGTCTTGCCGGCAAGTGGCCCGGCGTACAGGCGGCACGGTCCGGGGTTGATAAGGGCGCGGGCCGAGGCAGCCTGGGAACTGGCCGACCCCTGCCGTCTCTGCCCGCGGGAGTGCGGGGTCCGGCGACGGCATGGGGAGGCAGGGGTGTGCCGGACGGCAGGGCGGGCCGTGGTGTCCAGCTATGGACCACACTTCGGGGAGGAACCTCCTCTCACGGGATGGCGGGGGTCTGGCACGATATTCTTCGCGTGGTGCAACCTGCGCTGCATCTACTGTCAAAACTACCAGATCAGCCAGGAGGGAGAGGGTCGCGAAGTAGGCGACCTGGAGCTGGCACAGATGATGCTCACCCTCCAGCAGCGGGGGTGCCATAACGTCAACCTGGTCAGCCCCAGTCACGTGGTGCCCCAGATCCTTTCCGCCCTAGCCATAGCGGCTGAACAGGGCCTTGCCCTGCCGCTGGTGTACAATACCGGGGGATACGATGCTGTCTCCACCTTACGTCTCCTCGACGGCATAGTGGACATCTACATGCCCGATATGAAATACTCTGATGCGGAAGTGGGCAGGCGGTTGTCGGGCGTATCCGACTATCCCGAGCGTAACCGGGAGGCCGTGCGGGAGATGCACCGCCAGGTGGGCGACCTGGTGATGGACCAGGGGTTGGCCAGGAGAGGACTCATCGTCCGCCACCTGATCCTGCCCCGCGGCCTGGCGGGGACCGAGGAGGTGGTCCGCTTCCTGGCGGAAGACATTTCGCCCCGCACCTACGTGAATATCATGGGACAGTACCGGCCGTGCTATCGGGCCCGGGAAACGGAAGAGTTGGCCCGGCCGGTCACGACGAAGGAGTACGTGGCGGGCCTCGAAACAGCGCGGCGCGCGGGTCTGCGCCTGGCCGGGTGAGGGCGGGGAAAAGGGTGGCTGGCGGGCGGGGCTGTATGAAGAGCGAAAAAGGGAAAGAGCAGTTCATTGTCGAAAGGGAAGGCAAAACAAGCCGCCGGGTGCGGATTGTTGCCATCGATGGGCCGGCGGGGGCGGGAAAGAGCACGGTGGCGCAGCGGGTAGCGGCCAGGCTGGGATTGGTCTACATCGATACCGGGGGAATGTACCGGGCCCTCACCTTGAAGGCTTTGCGCGCAGGAGTGGACCTGGACGACGAGGGTGCCCTGGCACAGCTGGCCGCCGGCTCGTGCATTTCTGTGCAACCCGGCACAGGCCACGTACTCCTGGACGGGGAAGACGTCGCCTCCGTCATTCGCGGGCCTGCGGTCTCCGCGGCCGTCAGCCGGGTGGCACGATCGCGCGCGGTGCGGGATATCCTCACCCGGCGCATGCGGGATCTGGCCAGGGCTGGAGGAGCGGTCCTGGAGGGTCGCGACACAGGCAGCTGCGTTGTTCCCGATGCCGATCCAAAGGTTTTCCTTACGGCTTCCCTCGGGGAGCGGGCGAGGCGGAGGTGGCAGGAGCTCAGGGAGCTGGGGTACGCGGTGTCCCTGGAGGAGGTCCGGGAAAACCTGGCATCCCGGGACGAGGCCGACACCCGGCGGGGATTGGCTCCTCTGACGGTGGTGGAGGACGCAGTGGTGATCGATACCACCGGGCTGGGCATAGAAGACACAGTGGAGGCGGTGTTGCGGCTGTGTCAGGACGGGTAACCCTGGCCTACCGGCTGGCGCGGTATCTGGTCACGGCGGTCCTCAAGGTGCTGTTCTTCTGGAAGGTGGAGGGGCGGCAGCACATCCCTCCCCAGGGGCCGGTTCTGTTCTGCTGCAACCACCTGAGCGCATGGGATCCACCCGTGGTGGGATGTGCCGCCACCCGGCAGGTGTACTTCATGGCCAAGCGGGAGCTCTGGCGGATACCGGTGCTGCGCAGCGTCATCGCCGCCCTGGGCGCGTATCCGGTCGACCGCCAGCGGGCAGACCTCTCCACCGTGCGCAGGTCCCTGCAACTGCTGGAGCAGGGGCGGGCGGTGGGCGTGTTCCCTGAAGGGACCAGGAGCCGCACCGGCCAGCTGGGGCCCCTGCGCACCGGAGGAGCCAAGCTGGCGCTGCGCACGGGGGCAGCGGTGGTACCCATGGCCATCGTCGGTCCCTACCGGCTGTTTCAGCCGCTGCACGTCCGTATCGGAAAGCCCCTCTACCTCGGCCGGGATACCAATCCCACCAGGGAGAAGGTGAGGGCGGTCCGGGACGAGATGGCCCGGGCGATAGCCGGGTTGCTGGAAGGCTCTATTTCAAGCGAGGCAGGCAAGCGTCGTGAGGGTACTGCTGGCTAGGCACTTTGGCTTCTGTTTCGGGGTGGAAAGAGCGGTGCACATGGCCCGGGAGGCGGCGGGGAAAGGCCCGCTGGCCACTCTCGGGCCCCTTATCCATAACCGGCGGGTGGTCGCCGAGCTGGAGGCGGCCGGCGTCCGGTGCGTTTCGTCCCTCGACGATGCTCTGGAGACCGTGATCTTCCGCACCCACGGCGCGGGCCCCTCGTCATACGAGGAAGCTCAGTGCCGGGGGCTGAGAGTGCTGGATGCCACCTGCCCGTTCGTGAGGCGCGCCCGCGAGGAAGCGCAGCGCCTGGCCGACCAGGGCTACCAGGTGGTGGTGGTGGGTGACCCCTCCCATCCCGAGATCCGGGCCCTGGTGGAATGGCTGGGAGGGCAGGCCCGGGTGGTGCGCGACCTGGAAGAGGTCGACCATCTCAGTCCTGCCGGGCGGGTGGGGGTGGTGGCCCAGACCACTCTTCCCCGGGAGATGCTGGAGCAGGTTGCCGCTGCACTGGGGGAGCGGTGCGACGAGTTGAGGGTAGCCGACACCATCTGCACGGCCACCACCCAGCGCCAGCAGGCCACCCGGGAGGTGGCCCGGGAAGCCGATCTGGTCCTGGTGGTGGGCGACTGCAATAGCGCCAACACCCGGCGCCTGCTCGAGATCGCGCGCGCAGAGGGTTGCCCCGCTCGCCTGGTGGAAAGGGCGGAGGATCTCCAACCCCGGTGGCTGGAAGGGGTTGGCACGGTGGGCATCGTTGCTGGGGCTTCTACCCCGGAATGGGTCATAAAGGAGGTCGTGGCCAAGGTGCAGGAGCTAGGTGGGGAGGATCGCAGCGAGTTGGAGGGTCGCAGAGATCTGGAAGAGGCGTCGGAGGAGGCGGCTGCTCTGGATGCCGTGGTGACCGAGGCCGTGGTGGCACCCCAGGTGGCACCACCGGAGGAGGAGACCAGGGCCGCTGAGGCGGAGGCCCTTCCCGGGGAGGATCAGGCGCTCCCGGTGGAGGAGAGCGCCGTCCCCGCCGCGGACGAGGCACCGGTGGTGGAGGAGAGTGCCGTCCCCGCCGCGGACGAGGCACCGGTGGTGGAGGAGAGTGCCGTCCCCGCCGCGGACGAGGCACCGGTGGTGGAGGAGAGCGCCGTCCCCGCCGCGGACGAGGCACCGGTGGTGGAGGAGAGCGCCGTCCCCGCCGCGGACGAGGCACCGGTGGCAGAGAGCGGCGACGAGACCCCGGAGTCCGCAGTGCCGGAGTCGGACGTCAGCCTCCTGGAGCAGAGCCTCGGCCTCATACAGCCCGGGGACCTGGTACAGGGACGGGTGCTGGAGGTGACACCCCAGGGCGTGGTGGTGGACGTGGGATACAAGTCCGAGGGCGTGATTCCGCTGGGAGAGCTGGCCCGGCGGCGCTTCACTTCGCCCGACGAGATCGTACGCCCCGGGGACGAGATAACCGTGTACGTGCTCTCCGTCGACAACCAGGAGCAGATCCTGAAGCTCTCCAAGAAGCGGGCTGACGAGATCCTGGCCTGGGAGCAGCTCAAGCAGGTGCGCCAGGAAGGCCAGGTGGTCGAGGCCGAAGTAATCCAGGAAGTCAAGGGCGGCCTGGTGGTGGACGTGGGCTTGCGGGGCTTCGTTCCTGCCTCCCAGATCGAGCGGGGTTACGTGCAGGACCTGGGCAGGTACGCGGGGAAGAAGCTGCGCCTGAAAGTGATCGAGCTGGACAGGGGCAAGGGCCGCTGCATCCTTTCCCAGCGCGTGGTGCTCGAGGAGGAGCGCCGGTGCAGGCGGGAGGAAACCTGGTCCACCATTGCCGAAGGGCAGGTCAGGAGCGGCATCGTGAAGAGCATCACCGACTTCGGCGCCTTCATCGACGTGGGCGGGGTGGACGGGCTGCTGCACGTCTCCGAAATGTCGTGGGGACGGGTGAACCACCCTTCCGAGGTGCTCCGCGAGGGCCAGGAGGTCAACGTGATGGTGCTCCGTCTCGACCGCGAGAAGGGCAAGATCTCGCTCGGGCTCAAGCAGACGGTCCCCGATCCCTGGCAGACGGTGCAGGAGCGGTACCCGGTGGGGAACGTGGTGACGGGCCGGGTGACCAGGCTGGCCCCATTCGGAGCCTTCGTGGAACTGGAGCCCGGCGTGGAAGGGCTGGTGCACCTGTCCGAGCTGTCCAGCGACCGGGTGTCCCGGGCCGATGAAGTCCTCAACGTGGGCGAGGAGGTCAAGGTCAAGATCCTGCGGATGCGCCCGCACGACCGGCGCATAGGCCTGTCCCTGCGCCAGGTGCTCCAGGACCAGGAGCGGGCCGAGATCAAGCGCTTTCTCACCGCGGGAAACTCGGGTCCCCTCAGCACGGCCGTGAGCGAAGTGCTGAACAACAGAGAAAACCATTAGCCTGCCGTTTGGGCCGGTGCCAGGGTTGCCCCCGGAAACCAGAGCCGGGGGCTTCTCATTGCCGGCATAGCCCCTTTCCCGGCCGGGCAAGCTACCTTTGCCCAAGACCGGGGAGGGGTCGTACGTGCCCTGGGGATCTGTACTTTTGCTCGCGGTTGCGGTGCTGATCTACCTGGGGGCCGGTCACCGGGTGCTGGACCGCATGCGCCTGAGTGACCGCGCCGCCCTGGTCGTTCTGCTGGTGATGGCGGCAGGCAGCCTGGTCAATTTCCGCCTGGTACCACCTCCGCGGGAACTGGTGATCAACGTGGGCGGCGGCCTGGTTCCCCTCGGGATCAGCGTGTATCTCCTGGCCACCACCGACACCACCGGGGAGCGGGGGCGCGGCACCCTGGCAGCCCTGCTGGCAGGCGGTGCGGTGTATCTCCTGGGTCGGATACTCCCTCCCGAGGAGCAGACCATGTGGATCGATCCCGCCTACGTATTCGGTCCGGTGGCCGGCCTCATAGCCTACCTGGCCGGGCGGTCCCGGCGGGCGGCCTTTGCCGCCGGGGCAACCGGTACCATCCTGGCTGACCTGGGTCACTGGGTGGAGGGGTTTGCGCGCCCCTATCCCACCCGCACCTGGGTGGGAGGAGCAGGAGCCTTCGACGCCGTGGTGATCGCGGCCCTGCTGGCCGTCGCGCTGGCCGAGCTGGCCGGCGAGCTGCGGGAGAGGGTAGCCCCACGCCCCCCATCGGCCCCACCCTCCCCGGGGCCGGGCGACCGGTCCCCACCTGGTGGCGCGGGCGAGGAGGGGGAGCAACGATGAGGAGACCGGTACTCCTGATCTGCCTGGCCCTGCTCCTTGTGTGGGGGGTCGTGGACGCCCGCCCGGTCCGGGCCGAGGAAGAGCTGGCACCGCCCGCCTACATGACCGTGGTGGACGAAGGCGGGCAGCACCTCATGACCACGGGGTTGGTCTTGAGGCCCGGAGATGAGCTTTTGGCGGCCGACAACCGTCGCTACCGGGTGGTGCGGGTGATCAACCGGCGGGCGGTGGTCCGCCTGATCGGTGAGGAAGACCTGGGTGCGCTGCTCACCCCGGCCGATGAGGAGGCCGTCGCCAGGGCCCTCGGCACTTACCCGCCCGCCACCGGGCACCTCTCCTTCCCCCCGCGCCCGGGCAACTGGCGGGAGAAGCTGGGGACCTTTCTGGCCCGTGTTTCCGCCGGGCAACCCGTGCAGGCTCCCCAGAGGGTAGTCGGCATCTATCACACCCACAGTGACGAGTCTTATGAGCCTTCCCAGGGTGCGGCCAGCGTGGAGGGCAGGGGAGGCGTATTCGCGGTGGGGGCCAGCCTGGCCTCCCGTCTGAAGGAGAAGGGCATCACCCCCGTCCATGACATGTCCCTCTACTTGCCCCACGACGGCAGGGCCTACGAGCGCTCGCGGCGGGGAGCAGTGGCCCTGGCCGGCTCCCGTCCCCTGGCCATCTTCGACGTCCACCGCGACTCCGGCCCGGCCCAGGAATACCTGCGCGACATCGGCGGACAGCCCACCAGCCAGGTCATGATCGTGATTGGCCGGCAGAATCCCCAGACCTCCGCCAACAGCTCCTTCGCAGAGCGACTCAAAGCGGTGGCGGACAGGATGTATCCGGGGCTGGTACGGGGCATCCTCTATGTGAGCGGGAAGTTCAACCAGGATACCTATCCGCGCAACATCCTCATCGAGGTGGGGACGGAGAAGGTAACCCAGGAGCAGGCTCAGCGGGGGGCCAGCCTGCTCGGGGATGCGGTCCCCGTCGCCGCAGGCGCGGTCGGGCCGGCCGTGGGAGGGGGCGGAGAGGCGGCGGGTGCCCTGCGTGCCCTGTGGTGGATACTGGGGCTGGCCGGTGTGCTGGGCGGGGCGTACCTGTGGCTGAGCACGGGTAGCTGGGAAGAGGCCCGGCGTCGCCTGGAGCGCTGGCTGGGAGAAGTGACCTTGCGCGGTGGCCGGGGTAATGGCAGGAAATAGGAGGGTCGTGCTGCACCTGCGCCCCGGCCCGGCCGGTGACCTGGTTCCGCTGGGCGAGGACGGGCAGGGAAGGCCAGGTTTCATTCTGCGGGTAGGTCGGCACCTGCCCCTGGCAGCGCGGGTGGTTTCCGCCTGGGCCCACATTCTGGCGCCCGGCCGGGTGGAGGTTCTTCTCCCCGGAAACCGGCCGGCTCCTCCCCCTCCCCCCGGGGTGGAGGCGGTGGCCGACGGCACCCGTTGCGTCGTGTACCACTGCTTCGGTGGGGCCCACACTTCCGTGGTGGCGGGCGCCATTCACCTGGGCAAGCTTCCGGAACGGCCTTCCTGGCGAGACGTGGCCAGCCTTCCCCTCTTCGACCACACCCCGACCTGGGAACGGGGGTGGCCCCTCTACCTGGGCACTGACGACCGCGGGCGCCGGGTTTACGCCATGGGCAGGGGCCGGGACTCCCGGGGAACGGACCTGGTGCTGGGTGCCCTCCTCCGCGTTCTGGGCCTGGACGGACGGGTGGCCAACCACGACACCCTGGCCTGCGCGGGACCGCTCACCAAGCTGGGCGGCTATACGTCGCGGCGGCTGGGCCTGGTGCGGCCGGGGCGCACCCTGGCCGCCCTGGGCATAACCAGGGATATCCCCCGGCTGCTGCGGGTGGTGGAGCAGGCCCGCGGGTCCCCTGGCGGAACCGGGTAGCCCCCCGGTCGTACGCCATACGAATGCTGCCAGCGAAGGCAGATCTTCCCGCCGGGGTGCGCGTGTGCTATGATGCGCTTAGGCACGACCAAAGCGACATCTCCTGACGGTCGATGACCGGTTGCTGCCGGGCGGCGTAGCCTGGTAAGGGGGGGCGGGTGGCGATGGGTCCGGCGGGGATGGTCCTCGGGGTTTTCGCCTTCATTCTCCTGGTGTTACTGGTGATGTGGGTGGTTCCCGGGTGGCCCCGCCGGGTGGCCCGGGTGCTCACCCTGGTAGGGCTCTGTGGGACCCTGCTGGTCGTGCTCCTCCTGGGTGAGTTGGCGCTGGTGATCGACCGCACCGCGCTGAGCGCCACCTTCCACACCGGTGCCTTCGAGAAGGCGAACCTGCCGTCGCTGCTACCGGGCGCTGTCGCCGACGCCCTCATCGGGCAGGCGGCCGGCCAGGCCGCCAACGACGCCAAGCAGAGGGAGCTGTCCCGCCTGGTGCATGAGGGCCTGGCTTACGCACTGCCCGCCGACTGGACGAAGAGCCAGGTGGAAGCGCTGGTCAATCAAGTGTTTGCCTACTTGCGGGCCAGGACGGACACGCTCGGCCTGTCCCTCGACCTGCGCGAGCCCAAGCAACGGGCGTTGCAGTTCCTGGCTGCCGCCCGGGCCGAGCCGCGTCTGGTCGCGGGGTTCAAGGAGTTCGTGCGGAAAGTGCCCGACGAGCTGACCGGGACCTCCACGCCGCAGTTGGCCCAGCTTGAGCACACCCTCGGGCAGGTGCGCCCGGTCGTGCGGGCCGTGTCCCTGGCAGTTCCGGCGGCCGGGGTGCTGGCCGTGCTCCTGGCCCTGATGGTGTGGCTGGCTTGTGGACGTTCCCGGGTGAGCGCCTCCTGGGTGGGTTGCGTGTTCCTGCTGGCCGGCGTGACCGTGGCAGGAATCGGTGTGGTGGCGGAGCCGTGGCTGCTGCAACGTTGCGCAGCCGTGCAGATGCCGCCGGCGTTCGCCGGACTTCCGGCCCGGGCCTGGCTGGAGACGATGGCGTCCGGGGTGCTGGCGTTCCAGCGCCTGGTGGGCGTGGCCACGCTGGCCACCGGGGTGGTGCTGCTCGTCCTGTGGGCGCTGAAACTCCGGCGGCCCACGGTGGCTCCCCTTGCTCGCGGCGAACCCCCGGTTCCCCAGCAACCAGCATGACGCCACCGCAGGTGTACCCCACCCGCTCCCGCAGCGCAGGCATGAGCCGCCGCAGGTGGCCCGTGACGGGCGGTGACGGTTGACTGCGGCCGGGCCTGGGCTATAATGCCGGTGGAGTGCACAGCGCAGTATCGATCGAGCGGGTGGGATACGGCGGTACGGGCTGGCGCCTGGGGATACGTCCAGGCGACCGCTTGCTCGCGGTCAACGGCAGGTCCCCGTGCGACTGGCTGGATTTCCGCTTCGAGGTGGCGGGACCCAGGGTCACCCTGGACCTGTGGCGGGAGGGGGCGGGGCCGTACCGGATCGAAACCGACAAGGCCTGGGACGACGACCTGGGGCTGCGTTTCGCGCATCCCCTCTTTGACGGGGTGCGCAGGTGCCAGAACTGCTGCCTCTTCTGCTTCCTGGATCAACTGCCGCCCGGGTTGCGGCCCACCTTGTACGTGCGCGAGGACGACTACCGCCTGTCCTTCCTGAACGGTAACTACGTCACCCTGACCAATGTGGGCGCCGCCGACGTAGAACGCATCGTAAGGCAGCGGCTCAGCCCCCTGCGGGTTTCCATCCATGCCAGCGACCCCGCGCTCAGGCGAAGGCTGCTCGGCTGCCCGCCGCCCGGGGAAATCCTGCCCCTGCTGAGACGATTGGTGGGGGCAGGGATCACCTTCCACGGCCAGGCGGTGCTCTGTCCCGGGTACAACGACGGCGATGTGCTGGAGGCCACCTGGCGGGACCTCGAGCCCCTGGTACCGGGGCTCGCCTCCCTGGCGGTGGTGCCCGTGGGCCTGACGCGCTACCACCGCCGTGGGCTGGTGCCCCTGGACGCGGGGGGCGCGGCGGCCCTGGTGGCGTGGGCGGAGCCACACCAGGCCCGCATGCGGCGCCGGTGGGGCCGGGCGGTGCTCTACCTGGCGGACGAGGTGTACCTGCGGGCCGCACTGCCCCTTCCCCCGGCTTCCAGCTATGACGATTTTCCCCAGTGGGAAAGCGGGGTGGGGATGGTGGCCGGTTTCCTCCGGGGTTGGGCCCGGCAGCGGCCTCACCTTCCCCGCAGGCACCCCCGCGGCCGCTTCCGGGTGACCATCGCCACCGGCCGGGCAGCAGCACCCCTGCTACGCCCGGTGGCGGAAGACCTGGGCAGCGTGGGCGGGCTGGAAG
This sequence comes from Bacillota bacterium, assembly GCA_030019365.1. Taxonomy (NCBI): domain Bacteria; kingdom Bacillati; phylum Bacillota; species Bacillota bacterium. Next base: position 365,514 of record JASEFA010000001.1, on the reverse strand, counting down.
TGCAGGTGGTGGCAGTGCCCTCGCCGTTTTGGGGCGAGGGAGTGGACGTGGCCGGGCTGCTCACCGGTACTGACCTGGAGGCGGCGCTGGTCCCACGCCAGGGAACGCTGGGCGACGTGGTGCTGGTGCCCGGCGTGGCCGTGGACAGCAGGGGCCGTTTCCTGGATGACCGCTGCGTAAGTGACCTGGCTGGCAGCCTGGGGGTGCCCGTATGGGCGGTGCCGCCCGGCCCGGCCGCCCTGAGGCGGACCGCCCTGGGGTTCGCCCCGGCGCGGGGGGCGCGGGCGGCAGCGGAGGTGGCGGCGCGCGACTGCCGCGCGGGCGGCTCCGCGCGCGGGGCGGAGCCGTGGGAAGGGGTCGCGGTCGGGCGGGCGGAGGTGGGGGAGGGGTGAGCAGGCCCTTGGTGGCCCTGGTGGGGCGGCCCAACGTGGGCAAGTCGGCCCTGTTCAACCGCATCATCGGGCAACGGCGCTCCATCGTGGAAGAAACCCCGGGCGTGACCCGCGATCCCGTGTACGCCGAGGCCGACTGGGCGGGACGGGAAATGGTGCTGGTGGACACGGGGGGCATGGCCGAGGGGGGCATCGACCTGGCCCGGGAGGTCAGGGAGCAGGCCGAGGCGGCAGTGGCCGCAGCCGACCTGGTGATCCTGGTGGTGGATGTAACCGAGGGGCTGCACCCCCTGGACGAGGAAGTGGCCGATTTCCTGCGCCGGGCAGGCAAGGCCGTGCTGGTGGCGGCCGGCAAGGCCGACAACGCCGCCCGGGCCGGCGCCGCGGCGGAGTTCCACCGCCTGGGGCTGGGCGATCCCCTGCCCGTCTCCGCCCTGCATGGTCGCGGGGTGGGTGACCTGCTGGACCGGGTGGTGTCTCTGCTCCCTGTCCCCGCCGGCGAACCGCCGGCGGGGACAGATCAGGCCGTGCGGGTAGCGGTGGTGGGGCGTCCCAACGCAGGTAAGTCTTCCCTGGTCAATGCCCTGCTTGGGGAAAAGCGCCTCATCGTCTCCGAGGTGCCGGGTACTACCCGGGACACGGTGGATTGCCTCCTCCGCCGGGGAGAGCGGGCCTACGTTCTGGTCGATACCGCCGGGGTGCGGCGGCCCGATCGGGTAGGCCGCACCCTGGAGCGCTACGCCGTCATGCGCGCCCTGCGCGCCATCGACCGCGCTCATGTGGCCATCCTGGTCATAGACGCCACTCTGGGCGTGGTGCAGCAGGACCAGCGCCTGGCCGGATACATCCACGAGAGCGGCAGGGCTCTGGTGGTGGCCCTCAACAAGTGGGATCTCGTTGCCGGCCCCGAGAGCCCCGAGGTGATGGCCCGGGCTGCGGCCCGGCTATCTTTCGTCGCCTACGCCCCCCTCTGGGCCGTTTCCGCCCGGACCGGGCGGGGCCTGACCCGGCTGCTCGGGGCGGTGGACCGGGTGGCGGCCGCCTACCGGCGTGAGGTGGCTGCCAGCGCTCTGGCACGGTTTCTGGCCGACGCCGTGGCCCGCACGCCTCCTCCGGGTGGGGTGCGAATCCCTTCGCTCAAGCAGGTGGCCAGTGCACCCCCCACCTTCGTGGTGACGGCCAGCGACCCCGATGCCGTTCCTGCTTCGTATCGACGATACCTGGAAACCAGGTTGCGCGAAGCCTTTGAGTGGGAAGGTGCTCCCCTGCGCATGATCTGGCGTCCGGCCGGGGTAGGGATGTCTACCCGGACTGGCAGACGCATATAGTGGAGGAGAAAGGCGCCAGCCTGCCATCATGTGCCGGGGAGGAAAAAGGGCCATGGAGAAGTTTGATATTCTGCGGGATATGGCCGAGCGCACGGGGGGAGAGATCTACATCGGCGGGGTGGGCCCGGTGCGGACGGGGAAATCCACCTTCATCCGGCGGTTCATGGAACTCCTGGTGCTGCCCCACATCCAGGATCTCCACGAGCGCGAGCGAGCGGTGGATGCCCTTCCCCAGGCAGGCGCCGGCCGCCTGGTAATGACCACGGAACCCAAGTTCATCCCCGACGAGGCTGTGCAGGTAACCCTGCGGGACAACGTCACCATGGAGGTACGCATGGTGGACTGCCCCGGTTACCCCATCCCGGGAGCCCTGGGGTACGAGGAAGATGGGCTTCCCCGCATGGTGCAAACCCCCTGGGTGGAAGAGCCCATCCCCTTCCCGGAGGCGGCCGAACTGGGTACCCGCAAGGTGGTGACCGAGCATTCCACCCTGGCCCTGGTCATAACCAGCGACGGTTCGATCGTGGACCTGCCCCGACCGGCCTACGCCGGGCCGGAGGCGCGACTGGTGGCTGAACTGAAGGAGCTGGGCAAGCCTTTCCTGGTGGTCCTCAACTCCACCTGCCCTGACGACCCGGCCACCCGGGAGCTGGCGGGGGAACTGGAGGCCGAGTACGACGTGGCGGTTGTGCCTGTGAATGCGGCCACCATGGACCTGGACGACGTCTACCTGATCATGGAGCAGGCGCTCTACGAGTTCCCGGTCACCGAAGTCAATGTGAGGCTGCCCCAGTGGGTGGAAGAACTGGGCCGCGAGCACTGGCTGCACCGCCAGTTTGCCCAGAAGGTGGAGGAGGTTATCCCCGGGGTCAGGCGCGTGCGGGACGTGGACCCCTCCATCGCCCGGCTGCGGGAAGCCGACTTTGTGGCAGATGTAACGCTGGAAGCCCTGGAGCTGGGCAGCGGCAGGGCGGCCGTTGCCATAGCCGCCCGGGAAGAGGTGTTCTACCGCGTGCTGGGCGAGATGTCTGGATACGCCCTGGAGGGCAAGCACGACCTCATCCGGGCTATCAAGGAGCTGGCTCACGCCAGGCGCGAGTACGACAAGGTGGCGGAGGGACTGCAGGAACTGTGGCAGACCGGCTACGGCGTGGTGTCCCCCCGCTTCGAAGACATGAAGTTCGACGAGCCCCAGCTCATCCGCCAGGGAAACCGCTTCGGAGTCAGGTTGCGGGCGAGTGCCCCGTCCGTCCACCTCATCAGGGCGGACGTGACCACCGAGATCACCCCGGTGATCGGCACGGAGAAGCAATCAGAGGAGCTCCTGCGCAGCCTCCTCGTCCAGTTCGAGGACGAACCCCACAAGATCTGGCAGGCCCACCTGTTCGGCAAATCCCTGGAGCAACTGGTTCGGGAGGGGATGCAGAGCAAGCTGTACCGCATGCCCGAACACGCCCAGGCCAAGCTCCAGGAGACCCTCACGCGTATCGTGAACGAGGGGACGGGCGGCCTGATCTGCATAATCCTGTAGGAAGACCAATCATCCCCGGCGCCAAGGGGCCGATGAGGGGCCGGCACCGCGAGGTCGGTGCCGGCCCGCCTCGTGCCGGGAGCGGGGCGCCGCCTGCCGTCTGGGAAGCCGGGCCGTGCTCGGAGGCCGGGTACAAAGGAAAACGGCTCTCTCCGTCGAATAAGATACGCGTCGGGCACGGCAACCGGTGGAAAGGAGGTGCTGCAGTGACCAAGGCCGATCTGGTTGACAGGGTGGCCGAGAGAACCGGCTTCACCAAGAAGGACTCCGCTCGTTTCGTGGAGGCCCTGTTCGATGCTATGACCGAGGGTCTGGCGGCCGGTAACAAGATTTCCCTGGTGGGTTTTGGCAGCTTTTCGGTGCGCAGGCGCGCCGCTCGCAAAGGGCGCAACCCGCAGACGGGCACGGAGATCAAGATCGGGGCCCGCAAGGTGCCCGTGTTCCGGCCCGGCAAGGCCCTGAAGGAAGCGGTACGTTGATGCCGGGGACCATTCTCCGCGCCCGGGAAGAGGCACATACTTCGCATCAGACGGGGGCGATTGCCAATCGTCCCCGTCTGGTCACTCTCCATCGTCGTCGCCCGCCGTCATCCTCCATCGGGTGAGGTCGCCCATTCGCGCGCTTGGCCGGGTTGCGTTCCCGGCGGCAATCTCTTATAATCAGGATGAAGGTCGGGCCGTAGCGCAGCTTGGTAGCGCACTACCTTGGGGTGGTAGGGGTCCCGGGTTCAAATCCCGGCGGTCCGACCACCATTATTTTCGAGCCCCTCTTTGCCATGCAACAGGAGGCAAAAGACGTGTCAGAGCACGCAGGGGTCCGGCTGGTGCGGGTGAGAACGGCAGCGGGGGTCTTTTACGGCGTCATGGATGATGGTCGCGTCTACCTGGTGGGGAGCAGGTGGCCGTGGGATCGACCCGAGTGGGCAGCGTTCTTGCGGGGCAATGGCGAACGCCCGCACGGGTTCCCGTACATAGGCGGGAAGGAGGCGGAGTTGCTCTGCCCGGTGGAACCGGGCAAGGTGGTGGCCGTGGGGTTGAACTACCGGGATCACGCCCGCGAGGTCGGTGCCCCGCTCCCCGAAGAACCGGTGCTATTCCTCAAGCCGGCGAGCGCGGTAGTCGGGCCGGGCGACGCAATCGTGCTTCCCCCCGTGTCGAGCAGAGTGGACTACGAGGCGGAGCTGGCGGTGGTGATGGGGCGGCGGGTGAAGCACGTCCCGGTACGCCAGGCCCTCGATTACGTGCTCGGGTATACCTGTGGCAACGATGTCACCGCCCGCGACCTGCAGCAGAAGGACGGGCAGTGGACGCGTTCCAAGTCTTTCGATACCTTTTGCCCTCTCGGCCCCGCGGTGGCCCCGGGGCTCGACCCCTCCGCCCTGGAAGTAATCTGCCGCGTCAACGGCAGGGTGTGCCAGCAGGGGAACACGCGGGATCTGATCTTCTCGGTGGCCGAGCTGATCTCGTTCATCTCCGACGTGATGACGCTGGAGCCGGGCGATGTGGTGCTCACCGGCACTCCGGCGGGGATCGGGCCTCTCGGGCCCGGGGACGTGGCGGAGGTGGAAGTCGAGGGGGTAGGGGTACTCGCCAACCCGGTAAACATTGCAGTTGACACCCCCTCTTAGTCTGCTAAAATCATCGTGGAACTGGCTGCCGGGCCGCTCCCCCGGGGGCCGTTCCCCTATTAGGGCAGTGTGCCGAAAGGGGGCTGGGAATGAGATGCAAGCCCTGGGCCGTCACGTGCTGGCGGAAGTCTACGGTTGTGATCCGAACGTCCTCAATGACGTCGGAGCCGTAGAACGTATCCTGGTTCGGGCGGCTCAAGAAGCCGGTGCGGAGGTACGGGAAACGGCGTTCCACAAGTTCAGTCCACAGGGAGTTTCCGGGGTGGTGGTGATCTCCGAGTCCCACCTGGCCGTGCATACCTGGCCGGAGCTGGCGTATGCGGCGCTGGATATATTCACCTGTGGCGAACGCGTAGACCCCTGGCTGGCCTGCGACCTGATCGTGGCCCACTTCCGGGCCTCTCACATGACCGCCACCGAGAGCAAGCGCGGGATACTCCTCGCCCAGCAGCCGGTGGCCATGGCGGTGGGGTCGTGAAGGGAGCAGGGGCATCAAAAGGAGGACGGTGAAATCTTGCGCCCTAGACGTAAGCGCAAAGGGAGCAAGGATCCACACACTGGTGGCCCTACGGCGCGCGGGGCGGCGGTGCCGTAGGGCTGCTGTCAGGTGGGGTTGCTGTTACATAGGGCAGGAGGGGTGTGGCCATGCAGGATCTGTTGCGGGACCTGACCAGCGCCACCGGTTTGCCCGGATTCGAACACGAAGTGCGGGCAGTGCTCAGGAGCTACCTGGCGGACGAGGTGATCGAACAGGATCGGCTGGGTAGCCTCATCGCGCGCCGCGAGGGGAAGGCGGGCGGTCCCCGGGTGATGCTGGCCGGGCACATGGATGAAGTGGGCTTCATGGTTACCCACATCACCGACAAGGGGTTCCTGCGCTTTCAGACCCTGGGAGGATGGTGGGAGCACGTGATGCTGGCGCAGCGGGTGCTGGTGAAGGGAAGGGACGGAGATATCCCCGGAATCATCGGCGCCAAGCCGCCTCACCTCCTGAGCCCCGACGACCGCAAGAAGATGGTGGAGAAGAAGGACATGTTCATCGACGTGGGGGCATCCTCACGGGAAGAGGCCACCAGGATGGGCATCCGGCCGGGCGACCCCGTGGTGCCCGATGCGCCCTTCCAGGTGATGAAGAACGGTCACTACCTCATGGCCAAGGCCTGGGACGACCGGGTGGGGTGCGCCATGTTCGTGGAAGTCCTGCGCCGCCTCCGGGAGCGGGATCACCCCAACACCGTGTATGGGGTGGGGACGGTGCAGGAGGAGGTAGGCCTGCGGGGTGCAACCACCAGTGCCCACCTGGTGAACCCGGACGTGGCCTTCGCCCTGGAAGTAGACATCCCGGGTGACACCCCTGGTATCGCCGAGCACGAGGCCCAATCCAAACTGGGAGGCGGGCCCAGCATGATTCTGTATGACGCTTCCATGGTGCCCAGCTTCCGCCTGCGCGACCTGGTCATGGAGACGGCTCAAAAAGAGGGCATCCCCTGGCAGGTGAACGCCATGCCGGGCGGAGGGACCGATGCCGGCCGCATCCACATCAACGCCGCCGGCGTTCCCAGCCTGGTGATCGGCGTCCCCTGCCGCTACATACACAGTCACACCGGCATCATCGACCAGGCAGATTTCGAACAGGCGGTGGAATTGCTGGTGGCCGTAATCGGGCGGCTGGACGCGGCCACGGTGGCATCGCTGGTCAGGTAGGGAGATCCGGGCCCGTGGGCGGGGGCCGGGTACCCACGTGAAGCGGCCTCCCCGCCCAATTGGGGGAGGGAAACGGGTTGGAGCGCACGCTGGTTCTGGTCAAGCCCGACGGAGTGCACCGGGGGCTGGTGGGTGAGGTGATATCGCGGCTGGAGAAGAAGGGACTGCGCCTGGTGGGCGTCAAGATGATGCGGGTCAGCCGCGACCTGGCCGAGCGCCATTACGAGGTGCATCGCGGCAAGCCTTTCTTCCCCGGACTCATCGAGTTCATCACCTCCGGCCCGGTGGTGGCCATGGTCTGGGAGGGCCCCGAGGCGGTCACCGTGGTGCGCAACCTCATGGGTGCCACCGACGCCCGCAAGGCGGCCCCGGGCACCATCCGGGGGGACTTCGGCCTGGACGTGGGGCACAACCTGGTGCACGGGTCGGATGCGGTGGAAACCGCCACCCGCGAGGTGGACCTGTTCTTCTCCCCGCACGAGTTGCTGTCCTGGGGAAAGGTCGATGAGCCGTGGGCCTGGCCGGGGGACTGATTCTGGTAGGGACATCGGGTTTCTCCTACGAGGACTGGCGGGGGCCCTTCTACCCGGCGGATCTCTCCGCCCGCGATATGCTGATCTATTACAGCCAGCGCTTCCCGGTGGTAGAACTCGACTTCACGTACTACCGCATGCCTTCGCCCCGCACCATGGCCGGGATAGAGCGCAAGACACCCCCGGGGTTCACGTTCTGCGTAAAAGCCTACCGTGAGATGACCCACGAGCGTCCCCAGGAGGGGGAGGAATTGCGTTCCCTCTGTCGCCAGTTTGCCTCAGCCCTGGAGCCCATGAGCGCTGCGGGTAAGCTGGGCTGCGTCCTGGTGCAGTTCCCGTGGAGCTTCGGCCCCGCCCCGGAGAACCGGGCGCTGGTGGAAAGCCTGCCCGAACTGCTAGCCGGCTTCCCCCTGGTGGTGGAGTTCCGGAACAGCCAGTGGATCTCCGACGACACCCGCCAGGCCCTGGCGCGGGCGGGGCTGGGGTTCTGCGCCGTGGACGAACCGCGTCTGAAGGGGCTGATGCCTCCCCTGACCTGGGTCACCTCGCCCCTGGCCTACGTGCGTTTCCACGGCCGCAACGCCCGGAAGTGGTGGAAGCACGAGCACCCCTGGGAGCGCTACGATTACCTCTACTCGGAGGAAGAGCTCAGGTCCTGGGTTCCCCGCATCCGGCAGATGGCAGGGCAGGCCGAGCGCACATACGTCCTGTTCAACAACTGCCACGCCGGCCAGGCGGCAAAGAACGCCTCCGTGATGCAGCTCCTGCTCACGGGAGATCTGCCGGCCTGAGCTCCGGGACAGACCAGCGGGGAACCCCCGGTGGCCTTCAGGACCTGGTGAAGAAGAACAGCAGCAAGACGCCGAGCGCGTTCACCATCACCGCCGGTAACAGGTGGCGGTATGTCCGGCCCAGGCTGACATCGAAGTAGCGGTTGGTGAGAACCAGGCACATGTGCAGCGGCGAAACCAGGTAGGCCTGGTACGTCAGCCCGAATATGAGGCAGGCGTATGCCCCCAGGTCGTGACCGCCCGGTACCAGGGGAAGCAGGGCGGGCATGGCGATGCCCAGTCCGGCCACCGGGTTGGCGGTGAGAAAACCCGCCAGGGCCGAGGTCACCATGATGGCGGGGAGGACCGAGCCCGAACTGGCGGACGCGATGACGCCCCCCAGCCCGGGAGCCTCCCTCACCAGGGCGGCAAACACCATGATGATCTCCGTGGCCAGCGGCATCTCCCAGTCAACGCTGGCCCGCACCAGCTTCCATGCGAAACTGTGCCGCTGACGGGCTACCAGCCCGGCCAGGAGTACCCCGGCTGCCAGGGCCAGGGGAAGCCGCACCCCGGCTGCCAGGAACAGGGCGACGCTGACGAGGATGGGCGAGGCAGTGATGAGGAACTCCCGGGCCTCGCCGCGCCAGGCTCCGTACGGGGTCTGCCCTGCGGCACGTCCGCTGAGGAAAAGTAGGGTTGCCGTGAGCACGGCCAGTATGGCCAGGGGCCACTGGCGCCCGATGATGGAAGACACGGTGACGCCCGAGAGGTGCGCGGCCAGGATAAGAGGAGGGCTGAAGGGGAACACGAAGAACCAGGCATGGCGCAGCAGGATGTTGGCGGCGGCCTTGCGGGGCCGGGAAAGGCCCAGGGTATCGCCCAGTCCGTCAACCATGGGGGCCGACATGCCCGCTCCCCCCGGCACGGGCAGGCATCCCAGGATGCCGGGCACGAGGGTGAAGGCCAGACGGTCGCTGCGCAGCGTCCCGGCCAGGGACCGGCTCATGGGTGCCAGGAGGCCAAAGTTCCGGAGCAGTCCTGCCAGCAGGGTGATGAGGCCGACGGTGACCACCAGCTCCAGGGTGGCGGGGTCGACCGCCGCCCGCCCGGCTACCGCCAGGGCTGTCCCCGGGCGGGCCTCCGACCAGAGGAGGAGGACCGAGGTGGCAGACGCCATGGTGATCGAGATACGAACACGGAGGGCAGCCAGGACGATGATGACGAGGAAAGCAGCAGCCAGCTCGACGGTTTCCAAAGGCGGATTCCCTCTTTCCGCTAGCTAATTCGCAGGGCGAAGAAAAGTTCCTGCTCAGGGAGCCCGGGAGGGTGGTTCGGGTCGCACCGGCCCCGTCGCCCTAACGGTGCCGGACGCCGCACCGGCCCGGCCGGGGTCCGATCACGGCGGGGGGAGCGAAGGTGCAGCAGCGCAGGCTGGGCAAGACGGGCTTGTGGGTTTCGGTGATCGGCTTCGGTGGCATCCCCATCATCACCGCCCCGGACGACGAGGCAGAAAGGGTGGTGAAGCGCGCCTTCGAGCTGGGGGTTACGCTCTACGACACCGCCCGGGCCTACGGGCGGGCGGATCTGCCCGTCTCCGCCAGCGAGGACAAGATCGGACCTGCCCTGCGAGCGGTACGTGACCGGGTGGTGCTCTGCACCAAGACCCAGGCCACCGACGCGGCCAGGTCGCGGGAGCACCTGGAGGAAAGCCTGCGCCGCCTGGCCACCGATTACCTGGACGTGTGGATGTTCCACGCGGTGGATCGGATGAGCACCTGGGAGACCATCAGGGGCCCCGGGGGAGCCCTGGAGACCCTTTGCCGGGCGCAGGAGGAGGGAAAGGTGCGCTATGCGGGCATTAGCGGCCACCGGCCGGACCTGCTCCTCCAGATCCTGAAGCAGCACCGGTTCGACGTGGTGATGGTCCCCGTCAACATCGTGGACCGGCACATATACGGGGCGGAAGAGACGTTGCTGCCACATTGCTCCGAGCACGACATCGGGGTGCTGGCCATGAAACCCCTGGCGGGGGGTGCCCTCAAAGATCACGCCCGGCTGGCGATCCGCTACTGCCTCGGGCAGGCCGTCAGCTCTGCCGTGCCGGGGATGGGTACCCTGGCCGAGGTGGAGACGGATGTGGAGCCGGGGTACAATCCCAGGCCCCTGAGTTCCGACGAAGAAGAGTTCCTGTGGCGAAAGGGCCGGGAGTTGGGACTGGACTTCTGCCGCCAGTGCGGGTACTGCCTGCCCTGCACGGTGGGCATCAGCATCCCCACAGTCTTCCGGTTGGATGGCTGCTTCGTGCGCTACGGGCAGGAGGAATGGGCCCGCGAGCAATACGCCGGGCTGGCGCCTCAGGCGGATACCTGCGCGCAATGCGGAGACTGCGAGACCCGCTGCCCCTATCAGCTTCCCATCCGGGACAAGCTCAGGATCGCCCACGGACGCCTGGCCACCGTGCTCTCGTGACCACGCCCCCCACATAGCGGGGCACCACGGGGCTGCAGTCTCTTTCCAGGCAAAAGGAGACGTCCTGGTGGTATCCCAGCTCGAGCAGGTTGCGCCCGGCCGGCACCTCTGTGAAGAAGCTGTGCCAGTCGGTGAGGGAGGTCGCCAGGTCAGCCGCCTCCCGGGCCCGGGGCAGGAGTTCCCCTCCCCGTGCCGCCAGCCTGGTGGCCAGCAGCCCCGCCACCGCCATATCCTCAGGTGCCACCGCACCTTCCCGGCCCGAGCACGCCAGGAGCACGCGGGCGGGCCGGCGCTCAAGGAGATAGTCCACCACGCCCCCGGCGTTCCGCAGGCAGGCACACAGGGTCACGTGGGAGGCGCGGCAGCGGCGCAGGGCGCGGGTGCCGTTGGTGGTGGTGAAGAACACCAGGCGACCGCCCACCCGCTCCGGCGCGTAAGCCTGGGGCGAGTTGCCGAGATCGAAACCCGGGATGGGCCGGCATCCCCGCTCGCCCCCGAGCAGGGGCACCCGGCCGTCCCGCACCCAGGCGGCGGCCAGGGCTCTGGCCTCCTCGGGTTCAAGGGCGGGAACGATGGCGCGACATCCCGCCTCCAGGGCCTGGGTGATGGTGGTGGTGGCGCGCAACACGTCTATGACCACGGCCCAGGAGTCACGGACCAGGTCCGGCTCGATGTCCTGGGCGCGCAAGGCGACGTCAATCTGCACCTTGTCTCGCCTCCCCGGAGCAGTATATCATAGCGTGGCGAGGTGCTCACCGGTGCTGATCTTGCTCACCAACGACGACGGTATATTTGCCCCGGGCCTGCGGGCCCTGCGGGAGGCCTGGGAGCAACAGGAGGACTGCGAGGTATACGTGGTAGCTCCGGCCGAAGAGCGGTCGGCGTCCGGTCATGCCATCACCCTCTTCCGCCCCCTGATGGTGGAAGAGGTCGTCTTCCCGGGCAGCCTGGTGAAGGGGTGGTCGGTGGGCGGGACGCCGGCCGATGCGGTGAAGCTGGCGGTGGGGGCGGTCCTGCCCCGCCCTCCCGACCTGGTCATCTCCGGGGTGAACCGGGGTCCCAACCTGGGGTCCGATGTGTTTTATTCCGGCACGGTATCGGCGGCCATAGAGGGGACCATCCTGGGGATACCGTCCCTGGCCGTATCCCTGGCCGCATACGAAGATGGCGATTACGGCCTGGCGGCGCGGTTCTCCCGGTACCTGGCGCGGGAAGCCCTGCGCCGGGGGTGGCCGGCCGGCGTCCTCCTCAACGTGAACGTGCCTCCCCTCGAGCCTTACGAAATCGCGGGAGTGGCTGTCACTCGCCTGGGCGTGCGGCATTACCGCAACATCTTCGATCGGCGGGTGGACCCCCGCGGGCGCGTGTATTACTGGCTCACGGGGGAAGCCGTGGACGGCGAGGAGCCGGAGGACTCGGACGTGATGGCCCTGCGCCAGAACCTGATCTCGGTAACTCCCGTCCACCTGGACCTCACCCACCACGACATGGTAAAAACCATGCGGGCGTGGGATCTGAGTGGCACCCTGGACCGCTGCCTGCGAGGGCAGGCGGGCCGGGACACTGAGCCGGCCGGCTGAAGCGGGGACCTATGGTGGACGGCCTGCTGGGCGGCCCCACTGCAAAGGTAAGCGGGGATGTAAGGCCGCTGAACGGGAAGGCTGAGGCCCGACCATGCAAGCCGCGCAAACTTGTCTCAAAACTGGGGAAAGCTGTTTACATAACCGTAAGCGGCGCGCAAAAGCTAATAATGCCGCCGGCGCCGGAGGGGCGGAAAGGAGGGCGCCCATGCCACGGAGGCGTCGCATCGTGCTCCCCGAGGCGCGGCGCGGGCTGGATCGGCTGAAGTACGAGGTTGCCCAAGACCTCGGTCTGACTGACGATGTGGAGCGGCGCGGGTGGGGCGACATGACCACCCGCGAGGTGGGCCATATCGGAGGCCAGATGGTGCGCCGCATGGTGCGCTTCGCCGAGCAAGACCTGGCCCGCGAGCGGGGACAGGACGACCAACGGCAGGGCGGCTGACCCCGCGGGGGGAGCCCGGGCTCCCCCCAATCGTTTTCCAATGGCATAGGGGCGGCCTGCCGGGCATATAGCATACCGGGCCGGGGGGTGAAAGGATGCGCCCGGTAAGGTCGCTGAGGGAGGAAGAGACGGGCTGGGCCCTGGGCGGCGTGGTACGGGGGGCGGTAGTGGGGCTGCTGGTGACTGTGCTCCTCCTTTGCCTGCTGGCCATCGTCATGCTCTGGGTGGACATCGACGACCGTCCCGCCCGCGTGATCATGGACGTGTTGGGCGGAGTCGGGGCTCTGGTGGCCGGTTTCGTGGCGGGGCAGCGGGCCCGGGCGCGGGGTCTCGTCCACGGTGCCATCGCCGGGCTCCTGTTCACACTCGTGGCACTCATCATCGGCGTCCTCTTCTTCGGAGCAACTTTCGCCCTGTGGCCCTGGCTTATCAGACTCGCGGTCGGTGTTGTCCTCGGGGCTCTGGGGGGCATCGTGGGCGTCAACTTCTGATCGTCCCGCACCGGCATAATGGGACGGCGGCGGGGAGAAGCTACCCCGGGATTGGGGGGTAGCCATGACTCGCTTTTGCCTCGTTTGCGCGCTGCTCGTGGCGCTGCTCGAGCTTGTTGCGTTGAGCCCGGCCCACGCCACACCTCAATCTAGCGCCTATGTAAGGGAATACCAGTCCCTCCTCAAGCAGACCGGCTACTACCGCGGGGCCCTCGATGGCATCCGCGGGCCGGCCACGGAATCGGCCATCTTGCGTTTCCAGAAGGAGCACGGTCTGGCGGCGGACGGGGTGGTGGGCCCGACCACCATGGCCGCCCTGCGACGGGCGGCGGCGACCTATGTGGTGCGCAAAGGGGACACGCTGAACGAGATCGCTGCCAGCTACGGCGTGACTGTGAAGTGGCTGTGCCAGGTCAACGGCATCAGGGACCCCGACCTGATTCGCCCGGGGCAGAAGCTCGTGGTGCGGGATCTGGGCACCGGCGCCCAACAGGGCCGGTCCACGCCCGAGCCGGCGGACTCGCCATCTCAACCGGTATCGGATGCGCCCCAACCTGAGGAAGGCCCGGCCTGGGAGACGTTCCTGCCGGGCACATCCTCCCCGGAGTCACCACGGTCCGGCCTGCTGGGGGCCCGAGTCGCCCTCACCTTCGACGATGCTCCCCATGCCGGCACCGGGGCCATCCTGGAGGTGCTCGCCAGGCATGGGGTGAGGGCAACCTTCTTTTTGATCGGGGAAAGGATAGCCCAGAACCGCGACCAGGTTCTGAGGATGGTCGCAGCAGGCCACGAGCTGGGCAACCACTCGTATTGCCATCGCATCCTGGTGGGCCACGACCCGGCCGACGTGGAGAAGGACCTCTCCGCCGCCCAGGCCGCCGTCGCCTCGGTCGCGGGACGAAAGCCTCTGCTTTTCCGCCCCCCTGGTGGAGCCTTGGATCGGGCGGTCGCGGCCGCCGCTGCCCGCCAGGGCCTCACCACCGTTCTCTGGCACAACGTGGGAGCCACCGACGACTGCCCCCTTCCTGCAGAGGAACTGGCCCGTCGCATTGCCGTGCGCTGCTACGACGGGTACATTGTGATGCTTCACGCTGACCGGCCGGGCACCGCCGCCTTGGTGGACAACCTGGTGCGTTTGCTCACCGCCGCGGGCGCCCGTCTCGTCACCCTCTCCGAACTGGGCGTTCCCTGAACTTCGTGCGGCCGGCCCGTCCCAGCGGCGCGACCGAGGGCAGGGGAGAGGAGGCACCCGCTACTGACCGCCGCCCTCCTGCCCGTATCCCCAGCCCACCTTGACGGCCCGGCAGGCTGGTCGCCGCCGCCGACGGTGGAAAGGAGTAACCGGGTGCCCCGGAGAACTGGACCGGGGCACCCGCGTTGCGGTCCATCGGCGCCGCTGACTGCGCTTCGGCGGGCAGCGGTCGTGCCCAACGAGTGCCACTTCAGGTGCCCAGTTCCGACCGGGAGGCGAGCAGGTGCTCATCCGTGAGTATCCATTGTGCTTTGGCTGCGGCAGAGAGAATCCCATCGGCCTGGCCCTGCGGTTCACCTGCGAAGATGGAGTGGCGCGCGCTTCTTTCTCGCCCCGGGCCGAGCACCAGGGCTACCCGGGCATGGTGCACGGCGGCCTGGTGTGCACCCTGCTGGACGAGGCCATGGCCTATGCCTTGCACGCCATCGGGTGCGAGGGTCACACGGCCCGCCTGGAGGTGCGGTTCCGGGCCTCCGTCCCACTGCACCGGCCCCTGAGCGTGGAGGCGCGCGCCGGGCGCCGCAAGGGGAGGATGGTGGAGGTCACAGCCCGGCTGCTGGGGGCACAGGGACAGGAACTGGCCACCGCCACCGGCCGCTACATAACCACCCCGTAGCATCGATTCGCCCGTGCGCTCGGACCAGGTGGCCGGTGGCGACAATCCCCGCCGGCACAGGGCGAGGTCCCTCAATCCTCCAGCAGTTGCAAGGGTCTTGGATCTGGGGGGAAGGCCGCACCGGGATCGAGGGGTTACAGCACGCCGGAGTGCTGCGGGTCCCTGGTGGTTTCTTCTGGCACGCCCAGTTCCTACTCCTCCCGGGTCGTCCCGTAGGCGCCGACGTCCGACGAGCCCGGCGGTCGGCCGCTGACCTTTGAGCGGGGTGAGACGACAGGCGACGCCTGGTGGGCCTGAGCCAGAGGTTGCAGGCGCCGGGCGCGGAAGACCACCGGTTTACCGAAAATACAGGGCAGCATCGCTGTCCGTGGCCTGCCGCAGCGTGGTGGCCCGGGTGATGGTGCGGAAATCGGGGAAGCGCAACTTGATGCCGATGGTGCGGGCCCGGAGACCGGCCGTGCGCAGGCGGTGACCCAGTTCCTCGGCCATTTCCATGAGGGCGGAGAGGACCTGCTCGGGGTCGCCCACGTCGGTGGCGAAGGTCATCTCCTCGGAAAGGGAGCGGGCCTGATGCTCCGTCAGCACAGGCCGATCATCCCGGCCGTGGGCGTACTGGTAGATGGTGCGACCGGCGGACCCCAGGAGGGTTTCCATGAGCTGGGAAGAGGCGGCCGCCACGTCCCCCACGGTGCGGAGGCCTGCCCGCACCAGCCTTTCTTCCGCTTTGGGACCCACCCCGGGCAGGGTTCCCACCGGCAGAGGCCAGAGGACGGTGGCCACCTGATCCGGCCAGAGCAGCCGGATCCCGTCCGGTTTGGCCAACTGGCAGGCTATCTTGGCCAGCACCTTGTTGCAGGAGACCCCAACGGATAGGGGAAGGTCGAGCTCCCTGCGCACGAGAGCACGGATCTGCTCGGCAATGCCCGCACCCTGGCCCGCGGGGACGGCCAGGTACGCCTCGTCGATGGACACCGCTTCCAGGTCGGGGGTGAAGCGGTCGAAGATGGAGAAGACGCGGTCGGACGCCTCGCGGTATCGGGCCATGCGCACGGGCAGCACGATGGCCTGAGGGCACAGGTCGAGAGCCCGTCGCATGGGCATGGCGGAGCGCACTCCGTATGCGCGGGCCTCATAGGAGCAGGCGGCCACCACCCCCCGCCTGGAGGCATCGCCCCCGACGACGACCGGCTTGCCCCGCAGCTCGGGGTGGTCCCGCTGCTCCACGGACGCGAAGAAGGCATCCAGGTCGCACAGCAGGATGTCGTTCCCCGGCCTGTCCCCCGGCAACCTCACCACCACCGCGGTGCTCGCCCACCCCGGCACCAGACCCGCGGGCGGGCCCGTGAGACCATTATAAACCAGGGAACGCCGAGGGCCCACCATGGAGGTACCGGCCCACGCGGCAAGCGCGAGTTGATCGCCGCGGAGGAGCGTGGTAGGATGGCTCTGCCCAAGCCGTGGGCGCGGCCGGCGGCAACCGCAGCGACCCTTGAGAGGAAGTGAACGGCTGGCAGTGCCCGTCAATCCTCTTCCCCCCATGCCCGAGCGCGACCGCGCAGCACTAGCCGGCCTGCTCCTGGCGGCGGGGCTGGAGGTGTTCGGCGACGGACTGGTCACCGCCATCCTCAAGGGGTCGGCGGTGAAGGGGGACTTCGTCCCCGGCTACTCGGACTTCGACATGCATCTTTTCCTCCGGTCGTCGGTGGTGCCCATGGTGGATGGCCGTACCCCGGCCCTGGACAGGGCTCTGGCCTTCCAGGCCGCTATGGGCGGGCTGGATCCGGAGGCGTTCGGCGTCAGTACCATCCAGGTCTATTTCCTGGACGGGCCGAACTACCCGTCCGATCGGACTCCGCCCATCCCGGGAACGTATGAGCTTGTTTACGGAAGCCTGCCTCCGGATTTGCCCCAACCGCAGCCCGACGAGATCGTCACGAAGGCACGGTCGTTCTTCCCGTGGGCGCGGCGGGAAGCCCAGGCCTTCATCGGCAGGATTGCCGACAAACCGGACTCCCGGCTGGCCTCCTACGTGCGACTGTTTGGGACGAGCGTGAAGCCCGCAGTGTACCACGCCGCCATTCTGCGCGGTGAACCGCCTCTGGAGGTATGGCGTCGGAGCGTGGCCGACGTGCTGCCCGTGGTTGACCCCTGGTGCCCTTCCGGTAGCCTGGATGCCTTCTTCGCGGGAGTGTGGCGCTGGTCGGAAGTGCGTCACGATCCCGCCCGGTTGCGGGCCCTGTTCCGATCGGGATATTGCGGTCTCATGGAGATCTGCGACCACGCGGCGGCCCTGGCCGGGGCATGACTGCGCTTCGGCCGGCTACCGCGCGTGGGTCACGCGGCTGCACTGCACATTGCACCGCCGCGTAGCGCTGATCCTGGCGATTGACTGGTCTCGGGTGGGGAGGTGACCGGAGCCATAGTCGACGTGGGGGTGGTGCGTCGCGCCGCGGTGGAAACCGGCACCGCCGATGTCCTGCTGCGGCGACGGGGCGAGTTCTACCACCTTTCCGCTTCCCAACTGCAGGAGGAGCAAGGATGAGGCCGGGTGGCGCCGGCAGGCGGCAGGTGATGGAACCCTTGCTCGCGGCGCTGGAGCCCTTCCTCGGCCCGGAGGAAGTAGACCGGCTGGTCGACCTGCTCGCGCACAGTGCCCGGGTGGCCATCCCCTCGGCCCGCTGGTTCGTGAAGGCCCGCACCCGGGGGGACCCACACGGCCTCAGCGCGTTGCGCCACGAACTCCGCTTCCTGCAGACGTGTCCAGGCCTGCCCGTGCGGGTGCCGGCCCTGCGCGGCCATTACGTTTCGGACGACCTGGTGATCCTCCTGTTCGACCGCCTGGACGCGGTACCGCTGGCGGAAAAGCGTAACGCCTTCCGCCTCCGCGAGGGCGCGCAGGTCGACGCCATCCTGGAGGACGTGCTGCACCTGCAGAATGTGGACCCGCCTGGCAGCCTCCGCCCGGAATATGAGCGCGGAAGCAGATTGGGGAAGTACCTGCCCGTGATCGCTCGCGAACTGGAATCCGACACGCTCTCGTTTCTCGAGGACGCCTCGCGGTCCTGGACCACCGCAGCCAAACTCGTCTTGAGCCACGGGGACCTGTTGCCGGCCAATATCCTGCTCGACCGGGGTGGGAGCTACTGGCTGGTGGACTGGGAATATGCGTCGTTGCGCCCCCCTTCCTACGACCCCGCCCTGTTTCTGCTTTTCTCGCGCCCACCCGTCGAGCGAATCGAACTGCTCGAGAGCCTCGCCAGCCGGTGGGACCGCCAGGACCTGTACAGGGACGCGGTCGTCATCGCCGCCAGGGAGATCAAGAGCTGGATGACGCAGGTGCCGCCCGGCCCGTTCCAGGTTGCGCACATCGAACTCTGGAGACAGGCCCTGCGCGGAGCGATAAGGCACATCGGCCGGTGCTAACCGGCCAGCGCCGGGCACTCGCAACGACCCGGCCAGCAATCCCTTACGCCCGGAGCAGAGTCGCGGCCCACGGTCAGCGAACGTCGTAGTCCATGGCCTGGAGGCGGGCCACGCGCGCTCTCAGTCCCGCCAGGTGCATGCGGATGATGCGGTTGTCCTGCAGCAGAACCCAGATGCGGTAGCGGAGCACTGCGCACTGCCGGCCGAACAGCTTGCTCTCCTTCGCCAACTCCTCCCGGTCAGCGACGCTTACCCGTGCCAGGGCGAAGGCACACGTGAGGGCGCTGCGTACTGCGGCAGCCTCATCCCATCCCTTCTCAGCCGCCAGCTTGCCCAGCCGGCCCGCCAGATCCCCGCCGGCATCTGCCCCCTCGCCCCCGGAAGCGGGGAGGGGCACAGCGGTGGCGACCAGGCGCGGTGTAGAACCCGAACGGGCCTCGGGTCTTTCTGTGTCCGCTCTTTGGAACCCAACGCGCCCGCCCCAATCCTTCACCCGCCCGGCGGCCAGCGCATTTGCCTCTTGCTTGAGCTCCCGTTCCTCCGCCTCCAGCTCCCGTTGTTCCCTTTCCAGACGGAAGGCCTGGGCGGCAAGAGCCGAGAGCTCCGCCAGGCTTTCGATGTAATCGCACAGATCACTTTCCTGGGCAAACGTGTCGCGACCCAGCAGGTACGCAGCCCCCTGTTGAAGGGCAGCGTGCAGCTGAGGGAGCGTCAACTCCGTGACCCAGGCGGAGACCTGGGGAAGCAACTCTACAGAAAGCAGGACCCCACACCTCCTCTGATGCAAATGGCTCCCGGCCTGTCAGCCAGGAGCCATCAGTTGCGGACCACAACATATGGCGAGCCCCATCGCCGTTTTCGTTTAGGCCTAGCTTCGACCCCGAGCGACGGTTTTCCTGCAGGCGAGTGGGAACGTCACGGGAGTATCAGGAGACCACGTCCGTGGGCTTCTGAATCTGGCCCACCAGGTGCTCGGCTTCCGCCACCAGGCGGTTGAGGTCGCGGAATGACTGGCCCTGCACCATGGCAGCGTGGGCCTGCGCCAGGCTGGACACCGCCTGCTGCAACGCCTGGGAAACCTGGGTGCCGATCTGGGTTTCCTCGTCGGCGATCTGCGTCTTCAATTCCTGCAGGGCTTGCTGGAAGTGGGGCAGGTTCTGGCGCACGGCGTCGGCTCCCCCCTGGGCCGTCTGCACCAGTTGGTTGGCCAGGGCCAGCATCTGGTCCAGACGCTGGGACTGCGACACCTTCGTGGAAGACTGGGTCAGGCTGCTCTGCAGTTCCTGCTCCGAGGTGAACTGCTCCTGCCGCAGGATGTTCTGCATGGTGGTGACGGCCTGGGTGAGATACCCCGCCGGCGTCTGGGCACTGCCGGGGGAGGGGATGGGGCCCAGGCTCTGCCGCAACAGGTCTATGTTTTGGGACTTGTCTTTCGCCACCGGTCAACACCTCCGATTGCGCACCAGGGGCTTTCGGCCTCCCACCGGTCGATGCATAGGTTTCGCGGTTTCCGCTCCCGCCATGCGCCCGCGGGGCGAGCACTGGCATCCCTATCCATTGACTGTACCGGACCGCCCGTGGTAGATTAGCCCAAAATCATACGGGGGAAGGCAGGCATACCCCCGTAAACGCCATGAACGGGAAAAGTAGCTCGCCGTCGGGTTTCTAGCGAGCCGGGGACGGTGGAAGCCGGGCGACTCCAGGCGACGTGAAGTTCTCCCGGGAGCGGCTGCCTGAACGGTACCGGAGGCCGGATGGCCGGCCGGCGACCTGCGGACGGACCGGCCGGTAACCCCGGGCCGAGTAGGCGCAGACGGACCTTCCACCGTTAGCACGGAAGCGGGTATACGGATCGGCGTCGCCGGTCCCGTACTCGAACGGAGTGGCATCCGGCTGTCGCCAGCCCGGCGCGCCGGAAGCAATCAGGGTGGTACCGCGGGAGTGAGAGCCCCGTCCCTTGCCGGGACGGGGCTTTTTGCGTCCGCCGCGCCGCCTGTAGCGGCAGTCGTCACTGGCGCGGCGAGAGGGTGACCGCCGCAGGCGAGGGCGGAAGGGGACCGCCGGTGCCAGGGGCGGAGGGCGCGAGGCACCTCTGGGAGAAGGGGGAGTGGTACAGATGCTAGAGGTCAAGGCCCCGGGCGGAGTCAGGCGCGTAGAAGCCGGCGAAGAGACTGTGGTTCACGTGGGCGGCGTCCCCATCGGGTCCCACCACCTGGTGGTAATCGCCGGGCCGGCCACCGTGGAAAGCCAGGAGCAGATCAGAGCGGCCGCGCGTGTGGTCAAGAGGCTGGGGGGAGCGATACTGAAAGCAGGCGTCTTCCCGTCAAAGGCCTCTCCACATGAGTTCCAGGGCCTGGGAGTGAACGCCCTGAGGATGCTCCGGGACGCGGGCGATGAGGCAGGTATCCCGGTTCTGACGGAGGTCGGTGATCCCCGCGACGTGGGCCTGGTGCTCGAGTACGCAGATGGGCTCGGGATCGCCGCACGGGACATGCAAAACATCCCCCTGCTCAGGGAGGTCGGACTGGGGCGCAGGCCGGTGTTCCTCGAGAAGGGACCGGCTGCCACCATCGAGGAATGGCTGCTGGCCGCACAGTGCATCCTGGATGCGGGCAACCCGCAGGTAGTCCTCTGTGAGAAAGGTATCCGCACCTTTGACACCGCTGCAGGGACGACCCTTGACCTGGCGGCAGTGGCCCTGGTGAGGCAGTTGAGCCACCTGCCCGTGGTCACCGATCCCTGCTGCCACCCGGGCTCCCCTGACCTCATCTGTGCCATGGCCCGCGCGGCGGTGGCCGCCGGCACCAACGGCCTCATGGTCAGGGTTCACCCCGATCCCCACCGCGCCCTGTGCGAAGGGCCTCAATCCCTCGGCCCCCTCGACTTTGCCGCGCTCATGCACGATGTGCGTCGGCTGGCCCCCCTGGTGGGCAAGAGGCTTCCCTGATCAAAAGAACTCGTCCAGCAGCTGATAGAACTCTACCCTGGCCCAGTCCGGGTCGTGGATGCCATACGCCTGGAAGAAGGGTCTGACCCAACGGAGGCCCAGGTTCCCCCCGATGCTTCTGGCGGCCAGCGCAAGATCCCGGTAGCGGTCCCCGACTCCGGCACTGCCCAGGTCGACGAAGCCGCTGATCTCACCGTCGTTGATGATCACGTTGGGCAGGCAGTAGTCACCGTGGGTGAACACCAGGTCTTCGCGGGCGGGCCGGGTCTCGATGAGCATGTCATACAGCTCTCGGGCGGTCTTGCCCTTACGAACCGGGTCGAAATCCTCCTCATCCGCCAGGCCGGCGACCATCCGTCCGTGCGCCCGGACCACCTCCACCTCCAACCTGGCGTCAAAAGGGCAATGCTCGAACGGCACTGCGTGGATCAGCTTCAGTCCCTCAGCCAGGAGCGACACCAACCGGGGCAGGTTGCCTCCCAGGGAGGGGTCAGAGGCGGGCACGCCCGCAATCCCGGTGGTAAGCAGATACTGCCGCCCGGCATACTCCACGTATCCCAGCACCTCGGGGATGGGGATCCTGCCCCGCAGCCACACCAACCGGTCTCGTTCCCGCCTGACTTGGCACCCGGACGTGGGGCCTGATACCTTCAGGTAGACGCATGGTCCCCCGCCGTGTGGCATCAAGTCAAATACCTGGCATAATGACGCGCCCAGCGCCACCTGCTGCCAGGTGTGCGTTTTGAGCAACTCCTGAAGGAGGAAGGCAACAGGACGCAGTCCATTCCCGCCCGCGGATGGTCGCAACCAGCACCGCCCTGTTCCTCACCGTCCCAGGCCATTCCGCCGACCCTCTTCCTCGCCGACTCATGCGCCCCGAATGCTCGAGCGCTGCCGGGCCCGGCACCCCGAATTCCATTTGCAGCGAGGCCACTGACTGGGCTGTCACCGGCGGCAAACCGGACGCAGAGAGGGGGCGGGGGAGCACCCCGCCCCCGCGAGAGGGCCGCGCCCGGCGGTCCCTCGCTAGAGGTTAGAGCGACCCTGGCCCTGGTTTTGTTCCAGCGCCTGCTCGGCGTGGCGGATCATAACTTTCACGATGTTGCCCCCGATCTTGCCGCCCACCTTGCCGCATTCGCGCGCAGGAACGTCACCCCAGTACCCGTCGCGGATCTTGGGCGTGATGCCAAGTTCGTCCGCGAGCTCGTACTTGAAGTTATCAAGTACGTGATCTGGGAGCACCTTGGGCTGGTTCATGAATTTGGGCACGCTCCTCACCTCCTCGGATGATATTGTGCACGCACCCCGGTGCGTCATTTCGTCATTTGCTGGACCCGCCGCCAGCGTCACACGTGCCGCCCGCATTTCCCAGGAAATGGGATGATGGCATGAATGCACGGGCCCGCAATGCGCTGGCATCCCGCGCTGGCGCCATTGAGGCCCGCCGTGGCCAGCCCGCGTTGGCGGCCGTTGAGGGCCCGCGTTGACAGCCCCGGGGAAGGGGAAGTACACTCAATGCAGAAGATGTATGAAGCGGAAGGAGAGTGGGCAGATGCCCATTTACGAGTTCAGGTGCAGTAATTGTGGTCACAAATTCGAAACGCTTTGCCGTATGGGAGAAACCGGCGCGGGACTGGAGTGTCCCCATTGCGGCTCTGGGAGCCTGAGCCGGCTGGTATCCGCCTTCCGGGTGATGGGAGGCGGCTCCGCCGGCAGCTCCGGCGGTGGCAACGGTTCCGGCGGTGGCTGCGCCGGTTGCTCGTCGCGGTCCTGCTCGACGTGCCGGTAAAGTGTATGGGCAAGGGGCCCGGTTGGGCTTCGACGGCAGTCAGGTCCTGAGGAAGTGTGGCCGGCGGGGACATGCCGGTGCCAGGGGGGGTAAGGGATGAAGATCGGGCTGAAGGAAGAACGCTGTTCGGGGTGTCTGACGTGCGAGATGGCGTGTTCGCTCAACCTGTTCGGAGAACTGAACCCCAAGAAGTCGGCCATCGTGGTGAAGGGCGAGTTTCCCGCTCCCGGGCGGTACCGCATCCTGGTGTGCGACCAGTGCGGCGAGTGCGCCCAAGTTTGCCCGGTGGAATGCATCACCCTGGCAGAGAACGGCGCTTACGTGATCGACCGGGAAGCCTGCACCGGGTGCCTGGCCTGTGTGGAGGCGTGCCCCACCGGCGCCATGCGCACACACCCCGACGACGACGTTCCCTTCAAGTGCACCCTGTGCGGCGACTGCATGAGGTTCTGCCCGCGCAGCGCGGTTTTCGACCTCGAAGGTGAGATCGCCGAACGGAGGTGGTACTGATGCTGTACGGGTACGGCGGGCAGGTCCTGCGCGTGGATCTCACCTCGCGCTCGGTGAGCAGAGAACCTCTCCCGGAGAGCCTGGCGCGCAACTGGCTGGGGGGGCGGGGATTTGTATCCCGCATCCTGTGGCAGGAGCTGTCACCCGGTACCGACCCCCTGAGCCCCGATAACCTGGTCATCATGGCCTCCGGGCCCCTGGCCGGGTGCTTCCTGCCCGGCTCGGGAAAGATCCACTTCGGCACCAGGTCCCCGGCCACGGGGGGGTACGGGGATTCCAACATGGGCGGGCACCTGGCTGCCGAACTGAAACACGCCGGCTACGACATGGTCATCTTCCGCGGTCGCGCGGATTCCCCCGTCCTGCTGGTGATCGACGATGACCGGGTGGAGCTGCGGGACGCCTCGCGGTACTGGGGCATGGGCTGTCTTAAGGCAGAGGAAGCCCTCAAGAACGACCTGGGCGAGGAGTTCCAGATCGCCGCCGTGGGCCCCGCCGCCGAGAAGCTGGTGCGCTATGCCTGCATCAGCCACGACTTCGGCCGGCAGGCGGGTCGCACGGGTGTGGGCACCGTTCTGGGTCACAAGCAGGTGAAGGCCATCGCCGTGCGGGGATCGCGGTCCATCCCTCTGGCCCGTCCCCGGGAAGCCTGGGAGAAGGGCAAAGAGATGTACCGGGCCTGCTTCGACAACCCCGGGCTGGCCCAGTGGACGCCCCAGGGGACGGCGGGCGTGACCGACTGGGTCAATGAGGTGGGTGCTTTCCCCACCCGCAACTTCTCCAGTTCCTACTTCGAGGCGTACAGGCAGATCAACGGGCAGGCGCTGCTGGACCGGCTGGTGCGCACCCACAAGGGATGTCACGGCTGTCCCACCCCCTGCGGCAAGTACTCCTTCACCCGGTCGCGCCTGGGTGAAGCGTGGGTGGAGGGCCCCGAGTACGAAACCATCGCCCTGGTGGGCGGCAACTGCGGGATCGGCAACATCGAAGATGTGGGCTACCTCAACCACGTGCTGGACGACCTGGGCATCGACACCATCTCCGGCGGTGCCGTGATCGGGTTCGCCATCGAGTGCTACCAGAAGGGGATTCTCTCCCGCGAGGCGGTGGGGAGGGAGCTGGCCTTCGGCGACCCGGAAGCGGTCCTCTACCTGGCACAGAAGATCGCCGCCCGCGAGGGGATCGGTGACCTGCTGGCCGACGGCGTCAAGAAGGCGGCGGCGGAGCTGGGCCCGGAGGCGCAGCGCATCGCCCCGCACGTCAAGGGACTGGAGTTGTCGGGGTACGAGTCGCGCTACGCGCCGGCCATGATGCTGGCCTACATGACCTGTGACATCGGCGCCCACCACAACCGGGCCTGGGCCATCACCTACGACGTGCAGGTGGGGCAGGATAAGGTGGAGGGTAAGGCGCAGCGGGTGATCGAGCTGCAGCACATCCGGCCCCTCTTCGACGCCCTGGGCCTCTGCCGTTTGCAGTGGGTGGAGATCGGCTTTGACCTCAAGCACTATGCGGAGATCTTCCCCCTGGTCACCGGCCGGGACTATTCCTGGGAAGATCTCTTACGCATCTCCGAGAAGATCTGGAACCAGAACCGCTGCTTCGACGTCCGGGAGATCCCGGGATTCGGGCGTAGCTGGGACTACCCGCCCGCCCGCGTGTGGGAGGAACCCGTCCCCACCGGTCCGGCCCAGGGCAAGTTCATCCCCCGCGAGCGCCTGGATGCCCTCCTGGACGACTACTACCGCCTGCGGGGCTGGTCTTCCGACGGCCTGCCCACGCGGCGCAAGCTGCAGGAACTGGGCCTAGAGGACGTGGCCCGCGCGCTGGGTGATAAGCTGCCGAATGACACTGTTCACGCTGCGATGTGAGAGGTATGGCGCGCATCATCGTGCACGGACACGTGGCTGAGTTCTTCCCGGGGGGCCGCCGCGCACATGCGGTGGCCCTGCCTCAACCGGTGCCGGTGAGCCAGGTTATCACCGACCTGGGTGTGAACCCCAGGTTGATCATGAAGGTCTTCCTCAACGGCAGACCGGCCAGCAAGGACGACCTGGTGAGCGACGCAGACGAACTGCTCCTGATCAGCCCCGCCTCGGGGGGCTGACCCCGTCCCGAAGCGGCCAGGAACGCATGAGGGCGGCAGGGGCCAAGGTAAGCTTCCGTAGGGACCAGGGTAAGCTTCCCGTAGGGGCCGCGGCAGGATTCCGGTACGGCCGGGCAGGTGGGACCACGGGAGGGAGCAGGGGATGGCGCTGCACGTGGCCATGGTCACATCGTGGGCGCCGCGCTGGTGCGGTATCGCCATCTATGCGGCCGAGCTGTGCGCTGCCCTCCAACGCGCCGGCATGCGCGTTTCCCTCGTGGCCCACACCGATGCCGCCATCGGGGGCGTGAAGGCGGTCATAGACCAGGCCGACCCCGGCTGGCCCGAGAGGCTGGAGCAGGCCGTGGAAAGGCTCGACCCGGACGTGGTACACATCCAGCACGAATTCGGGCTCTTCGCCACGCCCCTGCCCACCGGCGAGTTCAGCTTCGCCCCCGAGGATGCCTTCCGTCTGGCCGTGCCCCTGTTCCGCTGGCAGATCAGGCGCCGCCCGGTGGTGGTCACCTACCACTCGGTGTTCACCCACCTCACTCACCCGGAGGCCGTTTACTACGACCACATGATGTCCCTGGCGGCAGCCAACATCGTGCACGAGCCCATCCAGAAGACTCACCTTCCCTACAACCTGGGGCGGGTGCCCGACAACGTGTTCGTGGTCCCCCACGGCGCCGGGCGGGAGCGTCCTCCGGCCCCGGCCCGCCGGCAGGTGCGGCACGAGATCGGGGTGGGGGAGAGAGCCGTAGCGGTGGGGATGATGGGCTGGTTGGAGCCCAACAAAGGATTCGACCGTGTGCTGCGCCTGTGGCCCCACGTCAGCAGAGAGTGTCCCGGGGCAGTGCTGGTCCTGGCAGGGGAGGCGCGCCCGGGCAGCCCGGCGGGCCCCCGGGTGCGGCAGGACTACCTCTCCCTGGCCCGAGAGTCACCCGCCGCCCAATCCATCCGGGTGGTGCTGGGCACCTTCTCGCCCGACCGCTACCTGGCCATCCTGTCCGCCTTCGACCTGATGGTGTTGCCGTACACGTATGCCACCCAATCCGGCAACCTGGCCCACGCCTACCAGGTGGGCCTGCCCGTGGTGGTGTCCGCCATTGAGGGGCTCAAGTCCTCGGTGGAGGCGAGCCGGGCCGGACTCCTGGTGCGCGATGACGAGGAACTGGAGCAGGCCATCGTGCGCCTCATACGGGACGCCAGCCTGCGCCGCCGGCTTTCCCGGGCGGCCCGCAGGTACGTGACCGGAGTCATCGCCTGGGATCGCGTGGCCCGCCGTCACCTGGACATCTACCGCTGGGCGCAACGCCGTGCCCGAGACCCGGCCCGCTACGCTCACTATGCTGCCCGGGGGGTGCACGTGTGACGCGACCGGGTCCCGTCCGCATCGGCCTGGTGGGCTGCGGGTCTTTCGCGCGCTTTGCCCTGGGTGCGGTGGCTGATTTGCCGCTGATCTCGCTGGTGGCGGTAGCCGACCCCCGCGAAGAGTGCCGCCTGCAAGCGGTGCGCGTCTGGCACGAACGCGGCGGCCTGCCCGTGGGGGCGACGGCTTCGCTGGCCACCCGGCCAGTCGAGCCGGCGGTACGGGTTTATGAAGACGGTGCCGAGGTCTGCCGGGACCCCGACGTCGACCTGGTGTGGGTACTGGCGCCGCCTTACCTCCATTACCCCCTGGCCAGGCTGGCCCTGGAGCAGGGCAAGGCCGTGTTCCTGGAGAAGCCCGGGGCGCTGCGGCCTGCGGAGATGGAGGAGCTGGCCGCCCTGGCCGGGCGGGCGGGTGTCCCGGCATCGGTGGACTTCGTCCTCCGCTGCACCCCCCTGGCCGCCCTGGTGGCGCGCATTGTGGGCAGCGGGGTGCTGGGACCGGTGGAAAGGGCGGTGCTGGAAAACGTGGCTCACGACGAGCGGCTTCCCGAGGGTCACTGGTTCTGGAACCCGGCTCTCTCGGGCGGCATCTTCGTGGAGCATGGTGTTCACTTCTTTGACATGGGCAACTGGTGGTTCGGGATGGGGGAGGTCAGGGACGCCCTCGCCCTCCGCCGCACCCGGTGGAAAGACGCCCCTGTGGATCGGGTCCTTTGCACCTGCCTGCACGGGGGTTCCCCTTCGCCGGTGCTGGCCACCTACTACCACTCCTTCACCACGGTGGAGCGGTTCGAGCGGGCAGACTGGCACCTGGTACTGCACCGCGGCTTCCTGGACATGGAGGGGTGGATACCCACAGCCCTGCGGGGCGAGGTGCTGGTGACGGAACGCGAAGCCCGCTGGCTGGAGGAGTGCCTGGGGCGGGCGGTGGACCCCGTCGAGCCACCCCAGCCGGACCGCGATCCCGCCTGGGCGGGGGAGGAGGGCGGCCCGCCGGGGGGAGGGGAGGCCGGTGGCTCACCTGTGCCGGAGGCAGTGCTGCGTTACCGGGCACGCCTGGCGATCGAGTATCCGGATCGTACGGCCATTTACCGCCGTGCCATCCGGGCCGGTCTGGAGGACCTGGCCACCTGCCTGCTCGAATCCGGCCGGCGCCCAGCTGTCACCCTGGAAGATGCCCACCGTGCCCTGGGGCTGGCCAGCCGGGCCACCGAGCTGGCCACAGCCGGTTAGGCAGCGACTGAATCCCCGCACCCATCGGCAGGCCGGCAGGAAGGGGAAGCGGCGGCCGGGAGAGAATTTCCTGCTGCCGTAATGAATCGGCTACCGCAATGAAGCAGAAGGGAAGTGGTCCTCTTGCCGCATCCTGCCGGGGCAGAACCTCCGGACCTGGCCCGCATCTGCCGCCCGCGCTTTCCGGCCCTGGGGTTGCGCGTGGACGGCCATCCGGTCGCCTTCTTCGACGGGCCGGGCGGCACCCAGGTGCCCGACACCGTAATCGCGGCCATGAGCGATTACCTCAGCGAGAAGAACTCCAACACCCACGGTCACTTCGCCACCAGCCGGGCCACCGACGGTGTGATCCGGCAGGCCCGGGAGGCCATGGCCGATTTCCTGGGGGCCGACCCCGACGAAATCGCCTTCGGCGCCAACATGACCACCCTCAACTTCGCCCTGTCGCAGGCCCTGGCCCGAGACCTGGTACCCGGCGACGAGGTGGTGGTGACCGACCTCGACCACGAGGCCAACATCTCCCCCTGGCGGGCGCTGCAGGAGCGGGGGATAGTGGTGCGGGCGGTCCCGGTGATCTCTCCGCGCTGCACCCTGGACGTGGACCAACTGGCCTCCCTGGTGGGACCCAGTACCCGCGTCCTGGCCATCGGTTACGCCTCCAATGCCGTGGGTACCATCAACGACGTGCGCGAGGCCATCCGCCTGGCCGGGCAGGTGGGGGCGACCACCGTGGTGGACGCCGTGCACTACGCCCCCCACGGCCCCATCGACTGCCATGCCCTGGGCGCGGATTTCCTGCTCTGCTCGGCATACAAGTTCTTCGGACCCCACGTGGGCGTCCTCTACGGCAGGAGGGAGGCCTTCACCCGCCTGAAGGCCTATCGCGTTCGCCCCCAGTCCTCCGAGCCCCCCGAGAAGATCGAGGCCGGCACCCTCAACCACGAGGGGCTGGCCGGCGCCGCCGCCGCCGTGGACTTCATCGCCTGGCTGGGGGAGCACGTGGCCGGTGAACCGGTGCCCGGGCGCCGCCAGGCGATACTGCACGCTATGGCCGCCATCGGGGAGTATGAGGGGATGCTGGCCGGGCGACTCCTGGACGCCCTCGCCGACCTGCCGGGCATCACCATCTACGGTCCGGGACCTGGCGAAGAACGTACGCCCACCGTATCTTTCACGGTGGCCGGTCATCACCCCGCGCGGGTGGCCGCCTACCTGGGATCCCGCGGCCTGTTCGTGTGGGCGGGGGACTTCTACGCCACCACGCTGGTGGAAAGGCTGGGCCTGCGCGACAGCGGGGGCCTGGTGCGGGTGGGGATGGCGCCCTATAACACCCCCGAGGAGGTCGAGCGCCTCATCGCCGCCCTGCAATCGTACCTGGCCGCATGAGCCGCCTGGAGACCTCAATGTCAAAGGTCTTGGCTGGGAAGGTGGCGGTAATCACAGGCGGTACCTCTGGCATCGGACTGGCGACGGCGCGGCGCCTCGGCCGGGAAGGCGTACGGGTGGCCATAACGGGGCGGGATCGTCAGCGCGGGGCACGGGCCCGGGATCAACTGGCCGCCGAAGCGGTCGATGTCATGTTCCTTGCCGCCGAAGCCAGCTCGCGCACGCAGACGGAGCAGGCCATGGCCGAGGTGGCCGCCCGGTGGGGGAGGATCGACATCCTGGTGGCCAACGCCGGCGTAGGCCTGGTGGCACCCCTCATCGACACCGGGGAAGCAGACTTCGACCGCATCATGGCGATCAACGTCAAGGGCTATCTCCTGGCGGTCCAGGCCGCCCGCCCCCACCTGACGGGGGACGACCCCGCCGTGGTGCTCATCTCCTCGGACGCCGGTGTGCTGGGCGAACCCGCCATCGGCGCTTACTCGGTGAGCAAGGCCGCCGTGATCATGATGGGGAAGATGCTGGCCGTGGACCTGGCACCGCGCATCCGCGTAAACGTAGTTTGTCCCGGCGACACCGTCCCCGGCATGCGCTACATGCTCAAACCAGGGGAGCCGGAACGGCCCGGCGAGGACTACCTCTCCTGGCCGCTCCCACCCATTGGCCGCTGGGGACGTGCCGAAGACGTGGCGGAAGCCGTGCTCTTCTTCTGCGGTCCCGCGTCCGTATTCTGTACAGGTTCCGTTCTTCTGGTGGACGGAGGCGCTCGGGCCCGCTTCCCTCTTTAGCCCGGGCCCTCCGTCGCCGCGGACGGCCAGAAGCCTCGTGTTTGACGACGACGATGGCGGCCAGGGGAAGGACTGGCGGGACGAGCAGGCGTTTTGCCTTCGACCCGCTCGGGTTGCCGGGCACGTGCTGTCACCCCTTACACCGGTGGCTGCCGCTTGCCCCGCGAGCAAGTCAATCCGGGCGACCGTAGGGAGTGCTGCTCCTGTCAGCAGTTCACTTAGCCCCGGGCCCGGGTCCCGTCCGGGCGATAGTAGCGGCCGCGGAACGTCAGTGCCACGTTAACCAATGCCAGCATTACGGGCACCTCTATGAGGGGGCCGATCACGGCGGCGAAGGCCTGGCCCGAGTTGAGTCCAAACACCGCCACCGCCACCGCGATGGCCAGCTCGAAGTTGTTGCTGGCGGCAGTGAACGACAGGCTGGTTGTCTGCGGGTAGTTCACGCCCAGGCGCATGCTCAGGAAGAACGAGGCCAGGAACATGACCACGAAGTACACGATGAGGGGTATGGCGATCCTGACCACGTCCAGGGGGAGCCGGACGATATAGCCGCCCTTGAGGGAGAACATGACCACGATGGTGAAGAGCAGGGCTATGAGGGCCAGGGGGCTGATGCGGGGGACGAACCGTTCCTCGTACCATTTCTCGCCCTTGGCCGGCGCCAGGATCATCCTGGTGAGGAAGCCCGCCACGAAGGGAATCCCGAGGTAGATGGCTACGCTCTTGGCCACCTCGCCGATGGTGACGTGCACAACCGCTCCCTTCAGTCCGAAGACGGTGGGCAGGATGGTGATGAAGACGTAGCTGTAAACGGAATAGAAGAAGACCTGGAACAGGGAGTTGAACGCCACCAGGGCGGCGGCATATTCGCTATCGCCGTGGGCCAGGCTGTTCCAGACGATCACCATGGCTATGCACCGCGCGAGACCGATGAGGATCAGTCCCACCATGTATTCGGGGTAGTTGCGCAAGAGAGTGATGGCCAGGATGAACATCAGGATAGGGCCGATGATCCAGTTCTGCACCAGGGAAAGGGCGAGGACCTTTGTGTTTCGAAACACCTTGCCCAACTCGCCATACCTGACCCTGGCCAGGGGCGGGTACATCATGACGATGAGGCCGATAGCTATGGGGATGGAGGTGGTGCCGATGGACAGCCTCTCCAGGAGGTCTGCCACACCCGGAAATACGTACCCCAGCCCCACCCCGGCAGCCATGGCCAGGAGAATCCAGAGGGTAAGCAGACGGTCCAATAGGGAGAACCGAACAGCACGGTTGTCCGTCAAGGATGCTCGCACTCCTTTCGCAGGTGTTTGCCGCAGTTCGTACAGGGCTATCACTGATTGAGCATATCTTCATTAACCCCTCCTGTCAAGGAGGTGCTAGTCGATGAGGGCTTGACATCCTCCTATGGGGAGGGTATCTTGAAGCTAAGACTATATTCCAAGATGGTGGTGGGTTCAATGACTGAGGCTTTACTTGAGCAGATGGCCGCGGTGCTGAGGGCCCTGGGGCACCCCGCCCGTTTGCGGATCGTGGAGTTCCTTGTCGAAGGGGACCTATGCTCGGGCAGGGATTGCTCGGGGGAAAAATGCGTGTGCGAGATCATCCCGGCCCTTGGCATGGAGCAATCCAGTGTTTCCAAGCACCTTGCCATACTGCGGGATCGAGGGATCGTCAACTTCAGACGAGAGGGAACGCGCACATTCTATTCTCTTGCCGATGCGCGGGTTTTGGATATTCTCGGACTGGCCCGGCAAGTATGTATGGGACACCTGGTCAGGGCCGAAAAGGTCCTGGCAGAAGCACGACAGCATCTGGGCCTCGCGGAGGCCACGACAACATGTTGAACGTTAGGCGATAATGAGCAAAGACTCATAACATCAAAGAACCAGTTGAAGGGGGTAAAGGGTCGTGAAGATCGAGGTTCTGGGTCCTGGCTGCCAGAAGTGTCAGGCTTTGCTGGGGAACGTGAAGGAAGCGCTTCCCCAGGCCGGGCTCGAGGCAGAGATTGTAGAGGTTGTAAAGGTAGAGGACGTGTTCGAGATCATGCAGCGCGGTGTCAACCGCACACCGGCCATTATCATCGACGGCGACCTGAAGCTGCAGGGCCGCGTGGCCACGGTGCGGGAGATCCTGAGCTGGATTACAGGAAAGTAAGGAGCTAACGGCCACCTGCGGGTGGCCTTTTACCACGCCAGAATCATGAATCGTTTCTCATAGGGGAAAGAGGGCGGAAACCATGGCTGAGTTGCGCAAGTTCCTCGGGCTGCTAGTTGTGTTCCTGGCCGCCTATTTCGTGCCGTTCGGTCACCCGCGCGTGTCGGGCGCCATCATGGAAGCGTTCCACATGCTGCAGGAGTATGCGCGGCAGCACGTGCTGTTCTGCCTGGTGCCGGCACTCTTCATCGCCGGGGCGATCGCCAACTTCGTCTCCCAGGCTTCCGTCATCAAATACTTCAGCGGCCAGGCTAAGAAGTGGCTTTCCTACTCCGTGGCCTCGGTATCGGGGGCGGTGCTGGCGGTTTGTTCCTGTACCGTTCTCCCCCTGTTGGCGGGGATATACCAGCGGGGGGCCGGGCTGGGGCCGGCCATAGCGTTCCTCTACTCGGGTCCTGCCATCAACATCCTGGCCATCATCCTGACGGCCAGGGTCTTGGGCTGGAAACTGGGCCTGGCACGCGCGCTTGGCGCAGTGGTCTTTTCGGTGGTGATCGGTCTGCTCATGGCCTATATCTACCGGGGCGAGGAGAGGGAGCGCACCGAGGCGGTGTCGCAGCGGGTGGCGGAAGCTATGCGGCAGTGCGAGGCGCGCAGCGGTGTCCAGAACCTGGTCTACTTTGCGACCATGGTGGGCATCCTGGTGTTCGCCGCCTGGGGCAAGCCGGCGCAGCCGGTTGGGTTCTGGAACGCAGTGTTCGAGGTGAAGTGGTACCTCACCGGGGCACTGCTCCTGGTCCTGGCGTACACGCTGGTGAGGTGGTTCCGGCGGGCGGAGTTTTCCTCGTGGGTGAGCGCCACCTGGGGGTTTGCCCAGCAGATACTGCCCCTCCTGTTCGGCGGGGTGCTGGTGGCGGGCGCGTTGATGGGGCGGCCAGGTACCGATGCCGGGCTCATCCCCTCTCGGTGGGTCGAGGCCGCGGTGGGTGGCAATTCCCTGGCCGCTAACCTGCTGGCTTCGGTGGCCGGCGCTCTCATGTACTTCGCTACCCTGACGGAGGTACCCATCCTTCAGGGGCTGATAGGGTCCGGTATGGGCCAGGGTCCGGCCCTGGCGTTGCTCCTCGCGGGGCCAGCTCTGAGCCTGCCCAGCATGCTCGTCATCCGCAGCGTGATCGGCACCAAGAAAACGCTGACGTACCTCGGCCTGGTGGTTGTTATGGCCACGGTCACAGGCATGGTATTCGGGGCCTTGGCCGGCTAGACTGTGGCCTTGGTCGTGGGGGTCAAGCAGTTGGCGGAGATCATCTACCTGGCCCTGGCGGGGGCGCTGCTCGTCATCTCATGGACCGCACTGCCGGCCGCATCCCGGAGGTGGGGGCGTTGGCCGCTTGTCAGCTCCCCATCCGTTTGATATGCTGTTCACGGGTATATGCACAATGCAGCTAACGGGAGGCGCTCGTCCGTGTGTGGCAGCAACGGGGCGGACATGCGGGGGTCGCATTGTGGTTGTCGCGGGCCGCGCCATGAGGGATTCCTGGAGGCGTGGCTGCTTCTCCTGCTTAGGGTTTCGCCCTCTCATGGGTACGAGTTGCTTGAGCGCCTGGGCCAGGCGACGGGTCAGGGGGTGGTTCCGGACCCCGGTACGCTATACAGAAACCTCCGCCGGATGGAGGATGAGGGGCTGGTGACATCCAGCTGGGATTTCTCTGCTGCTGGCCCTCCGCGGCGGCTGTACCGCGTGACCGAGCAAGGGGAGGAACTGCTTCACGGGTGGGCCGCCGAAGTGGAACACTACCGCTTCCGGCTGGACCGTTTCTTGAGTATGTACGCTGACCTGACAGGGCGCACACGAGCGTAGCAGTGGCACGCTGCTCATCTCTGCGAGACGCGTCAAGCTCAGACTGCCGTTGGGCTGCCATTGAGGGGTTGACAGGGGTAACCCCGGCCGGTTATACTGGGCGCAGCTATGTGCGAGCTACACCTACTGGCAACCGCCAGTAAGGGTGGCGGCAGGCGGTGCCGCTTCCGTCCCGCCTGCGAGAGTCACAGAAAGGGGGGAAGGAGGATGTGTCACGGTACGCCGCACGGGTCAGTCGGCTGGCACGGGTTTGCAGAAGTCGGAGGCTGTTGCTGCGGAGGCCAGGGGATGCGCCGCCGGTTCTTCAGTAAGGACGAGCGGCTAGCCAGGCTGCGCGACTACCTGGACAATTTGAGGGCGGAGGCCCAGCAGGTAGAGCGTGCGATCCAGGAGCTGGAAGCCAGTAAGTAGAACCGAGTCCGAATCGGGGGGCAATGCTTCCCAAGCGTGCAGGCCGGGCGGTCGCAGGACCGCCCGGCCGGGTAGTTCCCGAGCTGGCCAACGTGTACGTCGACATGACCGCATGGGACAACCTGATGTTCGTCGGAGAGTTCTGCGGGGTAGCGAAGAAAGAGCGTACCGCCAGAGTTTGTTCGGGCTGTGGGAGCCCTGCTGGCTAGCATTCCTAAAGAGTCCGGGTGTCTTTCGGCCAGCCGCCCGTGTGCGGTGTCCTGGTCTGTCAACTGCGCCGCCCCGACCGGTTTTGCCGCCCTGTTTCTCTCTCCAGCTTACATTGCCCACCGCCGCGGGCTCAGCAAGGTCTTCTGACCATTCCTCCCGTGGCCCTCGGCACCGGGTGGACAGCCGAGGACCTGAAGGGTGTCGTCGCGGAAAAACTGGTCAGGCGCTGAGGACTTTTCGCCTTTTCTTCGGGAGGCCTTCACGAAATCCTCACAGGCGCCGGGTAGGATAGTGGCGGAGGGAGCGGAGCAAAGGGAGCCGGGTCTCCCGGGGGAAGGGGGGTGCGCGGGAAGGACATAGTGAACCGGTTGCCAATGAGCGCAGGAGGGCGGTTTGAGCGAACGGAAGGAGGAATGGTATCGGTGACGAGGAAACTTGTCCTCGTTGGGTTGGTGGCGCTGATGGTGGTGGGTGTAGTCGGGGTAGCCGCCGCGGCCCCCTGGGGTGGCGGGTTCGGCCGCCGGGGCGCGGCAGCCAATCCGGCGGCGGGGGCAACGGTCGTCCAGGACCTCAACCTGACTGACGAGCAGGTGAGTAAGATCCAGGAGATCCAGGCCAGCGCGTATGAGAAGCAGCGCGAGATCCGGGATGCGCTTTTCCAGAAGATGTATGAGCTGAGGAGCCTATACTGGCAGAAGAACCCGGATCAGCAGGCCATCGCCGCCAAGCAGTCTGAGGTCAACGCCCTTCGCCAGCAGATGTATGCTGTTGCCCAGGAGGTCCGGGAGCAGATGAATTCTGTCCTGACCCAGGAGCAGCTGGCGAAGCTCGGCCAGATCAGGGGCTTCGGCTGCGGCCGGCACGGATGGGGCGGTTTCGGCGGCTGCCGCGGTGCCCCCGCACCGAGCGGTGGCATGTCCCCGACGGCCGGCGGGCTGTAGGACGCCGTTGCCCGCGGACCCCGGGCGCTGCGAGTGGGGACGGCAATACGCCGGCTCGATGTCCCCCCGCAGGGTCCGATGGCGGTGGGGGAGGGGCCATCCCTCCCTCACCTTGCCTTGACTTCCCGAGCGTGTGGGTGCGGTGACGATCCGCAGGGGCGGCGTGGCCGGTCCCCATGGGGGAGCGGATCTTGGTGGCTCAAGGGATGGGGAGGAGAGAGGAAAGAGGTGGCCAGAAAGAACGTAACGGATTCCGGCGGGCGCGCGCGGGGTAACCGCGTGCTGGTCCTGATCCTCGTGGCGTGTATCGGCGTGGCGGGCGTCGCCACGGCCCTGGCGGTGGCGCTCTCCCCGGAGGCGGCGGCCGTTGTGAACGGGAAGGTGATAACCAGGGACCAGCTTTACCGGGAGATGTACAGCCGCGTGGGTGCGGACGTGCTCGAGGAGATGATCGATGCCGCCCTGGTGGAGCAGGAGGCGCGCCGCCAGGGGGTGGTGGTCAGCGACGAGGAAGTTAAGCAGGAAGTCGACCGCATGATCCAGGAGCAGTACTCCTCCGAGCAGGCGTTTCTGGAGACGCTGGACTATTACGGCATGACGCGGGTGGACGTGGAGGCCCAGTGGCGCGTCTACCTGGCGGCCCGCAAGATGCTCTTGCCCCAGATCCAGGTGGGGGACGAGGAGATACAGCCGTACTTCGAGGCACACCGGGACGAGTTCGACCAGCAGGAAGCGGTGCGCCTGCGCCGCATCGTCGCGGGCAGCGAGGACGAGGCGCGCCAAATCCTGGCCGAGCTGAGGGCGGGGGCGGACTTCGCCGCGCTGGCACGGGAGAGATCGCTCGACAAAGCCACGGCGTCGGAAGGCGGCGACATGGGACTCGTCGGGCGGGGCGAGTTGCCACCCGATCTGGAGGATAGGGCGTTTACCCTGCCGGTCGGCGAGTGGAGCGATCCCGTCGAGGGTGCCGACGGTTTTCACATCCTCGAGGTCCTGGAGAGAAGGGAAGCCAGGGAGGTGAGCCTGGAGGAGGTCAGGGATCGGGTGATCGAGCGTTTGCAGGAGGAGAAGCTCGCGGAGATGTACCCGGAGTGGCTGAGCAGCCTGCGCGCCGCTGCGCGGATTGAGTACCGTCCCCCGCGGTGACAACACGCCGGCCGGGGCATCGCCAGGCGGCTGGTCAGGTAAGCCCTGGGAGGACAGGAGCGTGGCCGGAGATAGAATCCTGGTAGTCGATGACGAACCCAAGATCCGCGAGATCGTGCGGGTTTACCTGCAGAGGGACGGTTTTGCCGTTGAGGAGGCCGAAGACGGCGAGCAGGCCCTGGCCAAGGTGAAAGCGCTCAACCCCCAACTGGTGATACTTGACCTGATGCTGCCCGGGGTAGACGGCTGGGAAGTGTGCCGCCAGATACGGAGGACCTCTGCCGTCCCCATCATCATGCTCACCGCCCGGGGCGAAGAAACCGACCGGGTGGTGGGGCTGGAGATGGGGGCAGACGATTACGTCCCCAAGCCGTTCAGCCCCCGGGAGCTGGTGGCGCGGGTGAAGGCGGTCTTGAGGAGGACGCGTCCAAGGGCCGAGAGAGGGCAGGTCCTGCAGTACGGGGATCTGCTGATCGATCGCGATTGCCGGCGAGTGGTATGCCACGCGTCGGAGATACCGCTCACGCCCAAGGAATTCGACCTGCTGTGGTTCCTGGCCAAAGCGCCCGGCAGGGTGTTCACCCGGGAGAAGTTGCTCGAACACGTGTGGGGCTACGAGTACCTGGGGGACGCGCGGACCGTGGACACCCACGTCAAGAACCTCAGGGAGAAGCTGGGCGTGGCGGGGAGACAGTACATCCGAACGGTATGGGGAGTGGGATACAAATTTGAGGTTGGCGGAGAAGCGGGTCCCAGGCGGGATCGGTGAATTCCCGGGGCAGGTGCGCAGGGGATGACCAGGACCCTGTTCGGCAAGCTGTTCCTTTCGTACGTGGCGGTGGTATTGACTACCCTCGCCGTCGTGGGCGTGGTGCTGCCACGGCTGTTTTCCGATTACTACTTCTCCGCCAAGGAAGCAGAACTGGTCAGAAAGGGGCAGGAGATCGCCCGCGTCATGGAGCTGTTCGGGGGTGGTCAGTTGCACCCTCCGGACCAGATATGGCTGCAGGCGATGGATCAGTTCCTGGATGCGAGGCTCCTCGTGGTGGATGCCAGCGGCCTCATCCTGGCCACCACATCGCAGCGCACCCCCAGGGGTATGCGGCTCGCTCCTGGCGAGGGGGCGGGTTGCCTCAGAGGACAGATCGTGAGGAGCCTGGGTTTTAACCCCAGGTTCGGCGAGGAGATGCTGTCGGTGGCCATACCCCTGGAAGCGGGAGGCCAGGTGGTCGGCGGCCTGGTGTTGAACGCCCCCCTGACGGGGCTCAACGCCACGGTTTCGTCGGTGAGGCGCCTGATCTTTTACGCGGCCGGTGGCGCCATCGTGCTGGCGGGGGTGGTGGGATACCTGCTGTCCCGGTCCATCTCCCGGCCCCTGCGCGAGATGAGTCGCACCGCGCTGGAAATGGCGAGGGGCAACTTTCGGCAGAGACTCGCAGTTGCTCGCGACGACGAGGTCGGGCAGCTTGCCGCCAACTTCAACCACCTGGCGGCGGCACTGGATCGAACCGTGACCGCTCTGGCCGACGAGAAGGCCAGAATCGAGAACATCCTCAGCAACATGGCTGAGGGCGTGCTGGCCACCGACAGCGAGGGTGAGCTCGTGATGATTAACCACCGTGCCCGGTACTTGCTCAAAATCGGCGAGGAGGCCATCGGGCGGCCCGTAGGGGAACTGCCGGACGCGGCGGCCCTGGCAGACCTGGTGTCGGGAGTCCTCGCCTCCGGCACCCCCGACGCGGTGGAATTCGACACCAGGGACGCCTTGCTGGTGGCGCATGCCTCGGCCCTGTCCGGCTGCGGAGGGTCGGCCTCCGGGGTGGTGGTAGTGCTGCAGGACGTAACCGAGCTTATGCGCCTGGAGCAGCTCAGGAGGGAGTTGCTGGCCGACGTCTCTCACGAGCTGAGGACACCTTTGACTTCTATCCAGGGATTCGTCGAAGCTCTGAGAGACCGGGTTGTGGACGACGAAGATACTCGCGACAGGTATCTGGCCACCATCCATGAGGAGACCGTACGGCTGAACCGTCTCATCCGCGATCTGCTCGACCTGTCCCTCATGCAGTCCGGCGGCACTCGCTGGCCGGTGGGCCCCGTGGATGTGAGGCCGCTCGTGGAACGGGTGGTGGCCAGCTTCGCCCCGAGGATAACAGAAGGGGGGATCGTTTCGCGCGTCAGCATTCCTGGTGACCCACTCCTGGTCCTGGGGAACGAAGACCGACTTGAGCAGGCCCTTACCAACCTGGTCGCGAACGCGGTGCAGTTCACGCCGCGGGGAGGTCAGGTGGAGGTATTCGCCGAGCGGCAGGGGACTCGGGTAATAATCGGTGTGAGGGATACCGGGCCGGGCATTCCTCCCGAAGACCTTCCGCGCATTTGGGAACGTTTTTACCGCGTGGACAAGTCCCGAACCCGTTCCAGCGGGGGCGCCGGTCTGGGGTTGGCTATCGTGAAGCAGATCGTGGAGGCGCACGGGGGAACCGTTTCCGTGCAGAGCCGGCCGGGGGAGGGTTCGCTGTTCACCCTTGCATTGCCTGCCCCAACATTCCAGGCCTCGCTGTGACCGCCGTA
Organism: Bacillota bacterium; assembly: GCA_030019365.1. Classification (NCBI taxonomy): domain Bacteria; kingdom Bacillati; phylum Bacillota; species Bacillota bacterium. Next base: position 325,937 of record JASEFA010000001.1, on the reverse strand, counting down.
AACGATTTGGTGATGTAAACATAATGTATATTATAGGACCTAGAAGCGGCTCTGGCCATGGCGTGGTGGTTGTTTACGACCTCACCGCGCTTGCCCGCCACCGCGCCCAGCGGTACATGGGCGTGGCGATGACGGGGCCATCCGCATCCCGGATCCGGGACACAGGAGTTGCATGTCGTCCTCCTGCATACATCCGTCTCCGGCGCGGCAGCCTTCGCAGGCCCGGCACGGACGGATGTTTAGATCGTACGGTACACTCTGTCCCCCCGCGCCCCCTGCCCTACGGCGTCGAGGGCAGCCTCAAGCAGCAGATCGCTGTTACCGCGTCTGCGCGGCGAACCCATCACACCAAGAACGTACACGACTTTTTCCTTACCGCAGCAAACCGCAGAGCACCTGTCGCATCCTGGCCTATTGCCCGAACACTTGGTCGAGAGGAACCTGGAGGCCCCGCAGCAGCGGGCTGGCGAGCGTGGTCCCCATCGGGTAGACCTGGAGCGTGGCAAGCTCGCCACCCCGGAGCACGGCCACCTCGATGGTGCGGCCATCGGGGTCGACCAGCCAGAACTCACGCACGCCGTATTTTGCGTACAGATGTCTCTTGGTCACCCGGTCCCATTCCAGCGAGTTCGGTGAGAGGATTTCCACCACCAAATCCGGGGCTCCCTGGATGTTCGCCTCTTTGATGATGCCGAGCCGTTCCCGGCTTATGTAGAAGATGTCGGGCTGGACCACGTTGTGCTCACTCAACACCACGTCGGTCGGAGCATCGTACACTTCTCCCAGCTGGCGTCCCTCAACCCACTCTCTCAGAATCCTCTCCAGCCTGCCGGAAATCTTCTGGTGGATCGTGCTCGGCGACGGCGTCATCCTCAGGTCCCCCTCCACCAGTTCGTAGCGCAGCCCGGCCGGCATCCGGCAGTAATCCTCGTAGGTGAGACGCGGACCCGGCAGGTATTCCGGCGTCGTTTGCCTCACGACGTGAGAGTTTTCCAGGGCGGTCACCCCGCTTCCGAGTCACCCGCGACTTCTTGTACCTTGATCTTACCGGCAGCAACCTCGGTCCGTCAACCGGCGACCAGGTGACACCGGCGACCAGGTGACGCCGGCGGCTCGCCACCAGTCGGGCAACAGCGGGTCGGATAGCGGGCTGCCTGCCAACAGCGGGTCCGCCAGCCTGCGGTCGGAACAGCTGAGCGGGTGGGGTCGGCCGGAGTGGGAAGACGGTATAATGGCGTTGAGCGTGCCGGACAGGCCTGCGGGGGGGTGGTGCTTGTGCCTGAGGCGGAGGCATGGGTGCGCCGGGCTCGCCCCGGCGAAGAGGACGTGGTCCTGATCCCCTGCGTCTACCCTCCGCCCCAACCCCCTTGCGGCACCGCCGAGGGGCTCGAAGAAGCCGCAGGGCTCAGAAGAACCTGGCTGCGCAACGGGCTTGCATCCGACCGGCTGCGCGTGATGCTGGCCCTGGCACCGGCTCCCTCTGAGCCGTTCATCGACTATCCGGGGGTGGGTCCCATCCCTACCGAAGCTTTGGCCCGCGGCGGCCATATTCCCGCCGGCCTGGTGGAGTACGCCCCCGGGGATTACGCGGCGGAGCCGGTCGAGGCGCAGGGCGCGTGGGTCATCCACTGCGTATGGGTCATACCGCCGTACGCCGGCCGGGGCATCGCCAGGCGGCTGGTCAGGGAAGTCCTGCGCGACGTGGGCGCGGACCCGGGCTGCCCCGATCTCCGCGACGGGCCGACCCCCGCGATGGCGGTGATCGCATACGATCGCGAGACCTGGTGGGGATACTTCGACTACATGCCGGCTGCCTTCTTCGCCCGCCTGGGGTTCGAAGCAATCGACAGGGACGGCCCGCGGCTGTTGATGTATCATGCCGCCGCCCCTGATCGCTTGCCTTCGCATCAGGGCAGCACCGCCGGGGTCAGGGCACCGGCGCGCACCCACGGCGCAGGTAGCATCACTAAGGGCCCACCCAGGTTAATCAAGGCGCGGCCGGAACTCTCACCCGCGGAACTCTCCCTGGTCGAAGGCGGCCAGCCGGATACCGTTGACGTCCGTGTGCTGCTTCACAGTCGCTGCCCGGCAGCCGTCCTGGTCCGCCATACTTTGGAAGCAGGGCTCGGCCGCTATCCGGGTGTCCGCCTGGAGTGCATCGACACACGCGACCGGGCGGCCATGCGCTGGCACGGTGTCGCCAATGGGGTTTACGTCGACGGGCGCATGCTCCTCCACAAGCTGCCATCCCCGCCCGAGATCGCGACCCTGCTCCGCCGGGCAGGAGCCATGCGCGCCACCCCCGCTGACGGGATGTAGTCAATCGGCCAGCCCCGTCGTTGTCACCAGGAAGGCCCTCGCCTGCCGGACGCCAGCCTCTCCCGGTGTCCGAACGTCAGACGCCCCAGGCCCGGTCGTAGTACACGCCGGACGGCCCGAGCATGGAGCGGGGCTTGCAGATCAACTCGCGAATTTCCAGGCCGTACCTGGGATGGAATGCCACGTCGGAATACGAGGGCTTTATGACCACGGCGGTGTCCAGGCCCTGCTCCATACCCCCGAAGGCCACCACTTCCCCATCGACCGGGATGGCCCCGGCGTCGGCCGCCGTCAGGGTGGCGAAAACCGCTACCTTCAGCCCCGCGCAGAAGAGGAACAGCGTCTCCTTCATGACCGTCTTGGGCCCGGGCACCCCGAGGTGCCTGGCTATGGAAGCGTCGATCTCGCAACCCAGGTCGGTCCCCTGGATCACGGGTACCCCCCGGCCCGCCAGCCTGTCGCAGATGGCCCGATCGAAGGTGATCCTCCTCAAGCCCTCCCGCCGCCACTCTTCCCAGCGCGCCCTCAGTTCGGGCACTTCCCTCCAGTGGGCGGCGTCGGGTGGGTCACCTGTCACGTCCCAGGCGCCCCCGGCGCGAAAGGTCACGCATACCAGCCCCGGTTTCTCCCCCACCCCGAGTTGCTCCAGTTTCTGAGAGGCGCGCCAGGCACTTTCCCCCGTCAGTGACGGCACCACCAGGTGCCCGGCGCCCAGCTCCACGGCCCGGGCGATACCCAACTCCAGGGTCCTCTCCGTGTTCACCGGGCCCGGCCTGGCGAAGTAATAGACCGACTTCCCTGCATCCTCCATGGCACCGACCTCCTCCATTGTGCCAAGCTCGCGAACGCCAGTTCTGCCCTCCTCTCTCCTCCGTGCGGTCGCCGGGACAAAGGTGCGCCACCACTCTGCACGCCGGTTACTTGATGGAACGCGGATAGAGGATGGCGGCAAAGGCGGCCGAGAGGACCAGGAAGACCAGCAGCACGGCGAGATCAACGCCCAGCCAGCCGCGGGCACCGCTGAGCAGGCCGCGGAGCAGGTTGACGGCGTAAGTCAGGGGGTTCACGTAGGCCAGGGGCCGCACCCACTCCGGGATGGCCGCCAGGGGGTAGTAGGCGCTGGAGGTGAACATGAGGGGGGTGATGAGCAGGTTTATGAAAAGGTTGAAAGACTCGCTGCGCTCGATGATGGCGGAGGCGCCGATGGCCAGCAGGGCCCAGGCCGTGGCAGAGAGTGCCGACACCCCCCACACCTGCAGGACCGCGCGCAGGGACCAGCTCACCTGGCCGGCCAGCACGGGGACGGATATGAGCATGAGGGCGGAGTTCACGAGGATCACGTCGAACACCGCTTTGGCCGCACCCGAGGCCAGCAGGGTGGCCCTGCGCAGGGGCAGGGCGAAGAGCACCTCAAGCTGACCGGTGATCTTGTCCAGCCACACCGAGAAGCAGGCCTGCTGGCCCAGGGTCATGGAGTTGGCCACCAGCAGGCCGGGTACGACGAAGGCGGCGTAGTTCATCTCCACCGTCCCCACGCGGATGTTCCCCACCGCCCGGCCCAGGGCCGGGGCAAACAGCAGGAAGGACAGGATGGGTCCTACCAGGACGGTGAGCCGCATGGGCCATTTCAGCAGGCCCTGCAGGTCCCGGTAAAGGACGAGCCCGAACTCCCTAAGCACCGGCCTCCCTCCTTCCGAAAAGTTGCAGGTAGACTTCCTCCACGGTGGGAGCCCCCACCTGGAGCCCGGCCAGCCGGTGGCCCCACCCGTACAGGAGGGAAATCACCTGGGGCAGGCAGGCCCCGTTTCCCTGCAGTTGCAGGCGCAGGGTGACAGGCTGTTCCCCCACCGCCTCCGCTCGCAACACGCCCTCCACGGCACGCACTTTCTCCGCCAGTTCGGACGCGCTCACGCCGCCTGTCACATTCCCCGCGTCTTCCAGTACGAGGGAGGCACCGGTCTGCCCCAGCTCGTCCAGCAGAGACCTTTTGGAGCCCCGCCAGACCAGCATGCCTTCCCTCAGGAAGCAAACCTCGTCGGCCAGCTCCTGCACCTCGTCCATGGCCTGGGTGGTGAGGAACACGGTGGATCCCCGCTCCCGGGCCTCCCGTATGCTGCTCCACACCGTCCGCCGGGCTACGGGATCCAGCCCGGTGGTGGGCTCGTCCAGGAAGACCACCTGTGCTGGCAAAGCAAGCACCCGGCCCACGTCCACCCGGCGCCGCAGCCCGCCCGACAGTTCCGAGGGCCGCTTGCGGGCGTGGGCGGCCAGGTCAAAGCGTGCCAGGGCCTCGCGCGCCAGGCGTTTCGCCTTCCACGGCGAGAGACCCCGCAATACCAGATAGAGCCAGATGTTGTCATACACGTTGAACTGGTGGGTAAGGCCTCCTCCCTGGGGGACCAGGGCAATGTTGCGTCTCACCTGGAACGACTGGGTACGCACGTCGTATCCGCACACCCTGGCCGTCCCGGTATGAGGAGGAATGGCTGTAGTGAGCATCCTCACCGTGGTGGTCTTGCCGGCACCGTTGGGCCCCAGGAGGGCAAAGATACACCCCTCCTTGACTGCCAGGTCGAGATCCCTCACCGCCCACGTCTTGCGGTACGTCTTGCCCAGCCGCTCCGTCTCCACGATAGCCACTCGCCCACCCCCTCTTCCGCCCACCGCCTCCTCGATACACCCGTCCGATGCCCTCGGCGGCTTGCCAGGCGCTGAGTCTGTCGCAGAGGACAGCATCACCGGACCCGGCGACGCCACGGCAGTATTCTCCTTCATACTGGCAGCTACCTTCCAGACGGCCCACCTGGCTTCGTACACCACGAATGGATGTTTACAAAGGGGCGGGGACGTGGTACAATGGCCCGGCGGTATGAATCTATGTACGGAGGGAGGAATTGGGGTGCCCAGGAACAGGCAGGGACTCAGCGAGCGGCAGGAGCGCATCCTGGAGTTCATCCAGCGGTCGCTGGAAGAGCGCGGCTATCCCCCGTCGGTGCGGGAGATCGCGCGCGCGGTGGGGCTCAGGTCGCCGGCGTCGGTGCACACCCAGCTCGACCGTCTGGAGAAGATGGGCCTGGTCAGGCGGGGTCGCATGACTTCCCGCGCCCTCGAGGTGCTGGGACCGGGCACCACCCGCTACCGCGGTAAGGTGGCCATGGTACCCCTGGTGGGCAAGGTGACGGCGGGTGAACCCATCCTGGCGGTGGAGAACATAGAAGACTACGTCCCCCTTCCCCCCGAACTCACTACGGAGGGCAACATGTTCGTCCTCACCGTGCGCGGCGACAGCATGATCGGGGCCGGCATCCTGGACGGCGACCGCGTGGTGGTCCGCCAGCAGGAGTCGGCCGACAACGGTGACATCGTGGTGGCGCTCATGGGCGAGGAAGCGACCGTGAAGCGGCTCTTCAAGGAACAGGACGGGGTGCGGCTCCAGCCGGAGAACCCGGCCATGGCACCCATTCGCGCCAAAGACGTAAAGGTACTGGGCAAGGTAATCGGTCTCTACCGCCGCATCTAGACGTACCGCTGGGAGCCCGGGGCGGATCCCCCGGGCCCCAACGGCTGCGCAAACAGGCATAAGGATAGGTCCGTATTGCGCCGGTACGGGTCTCCGGACGGGGAGGTGCTCTTTCGTCAGAGCGTTGAAGGGTATCAACACGCAGTTCAGCGTTTTGGCCCCGACGTGATCATCGAGGACGATTGCGAGAGCATCGGCGGGGAAGAAGAGATGATCCACCTGCACCTCAGCCCGAAAGACCGGACCGGATCGGCTGGGTGGTTGTAAGCGAGTTCAAAGGCATCGGCCACCTCCCGAACGACCTCCTGGAGCTTCCAGGCTGGCGCGCGCAGGGCGTTAGCTGGCGCACCTGATGATGCCGATGGGGGTGCGCTGCACCCCCTGCCCCATGGGGTTGTCGCCCATGATGCTCACCACCAGGCGCCGGTCCAGGCGGGGGCTGGCGCCCAGCACGTTGCAACCGATATCGTTGGCATCGATGATGGCTGCGGCCACCCGCACGGGAGCAAACGCCGAGGCGATTTGCCGGGCCAGACCGTCGGGGTCGCGGGGGGCGAGCACCACGTAACGGTTGTACGGAGGCAGCGTGTAGGGCGTGGGGCCGTCGATCGCCGCCACCGCCCGCCCCGCCACCCGGTAGAAGTCCCCGCGGCGGCCCAGAAGGCGGCCAATCGCTCCCACCACCGCCGCCAGCAGGATGCGGAATACCCCCACTTCCCGGACGGCCATCTCCATGGTCTCGGGGATGCCGAGGCCGATACCATATCCCACTTTGCGGACGAAGCGACATAGAAACCGGGCCAGCAGGCGGGGCCGGATCTGGTCCACGGGATAGGCGCGGCCCTGGGCTGCGGCAGCAGCCTTCTGGCCGACGAAGACGATGTCGCCAGGTTGCACGTAAGGTCCGAGGTATCTTTTCATGAGCGCGGGGACTTCCTCGCCCGTCCGGATGACGTGGGTGCGCACGAGCAGCCGGCGGTAGATCCTACCCCTCACCACTACCCGGGTGTCGGAGGCAACTACCCCCGCCGCCTCGGTCTGGGTGGCTGCAACCTGGCCTTCCACGCCGGGCGCCCCGGCTGCGCCCACCTGGCGCTCCCGCTCCTTGACGGTATCCTCTAGCCGCTCCTTGCCGGTATCCTCTAGCCGCGCTTCTTCCACCCGTGCCGCACCTCTCCTCAGCCACCGCCTTCAGCGGATGGGCAACAGCTACCGTCGTTTAGCGGATGGGGAGTCGCAGGCGCCCGGCCAGATCAAGCACCCTGGCTCCGCCGGGCAGGGAAGCGATTTCCTCCCTCTTCACTCCACCTGCCAGCAGGACCACCACGCCGTACACCAGGGTGCCCGCAAAGATGGCTACCAGCGTACCAGGGTGTCGGCCCCACGGCCAGAAGCGCCCCAGCACCAGGGCCACCGGTATCATGACCAGCGAACCGCCTGCGGGGACTGCCACCCAACCCCGCCAGTCGGGCGCCAGCCCGGTTCTCGCCATCACGGCCCGCAGGTTCAGCAATCCGGCTACCAGATCGGCCAGCACCGAACCCAGGGCAGCACCGCGCACATTCCAGGCCGGAATGGCGGTCAAGGTGTAAGACGTGATGACCTTGGCCAGTCCCCCCGCCGCTATATGGTATATGGGCAGGGTGGGCATGCCCATGCCCTGCAGGATGGACGTGGTCACCAGGTACAGGTTCAGGAACAGCACGGCCGGCGACACCCAGGCCAGGACCGGCCCTGCCAGGGGATCGGCGTAGAGGAGGCTGGTGATGGGCGTGGCCAGCGCCAGCAGTCCCGCCGCGGCCGGCACCGAAAAGAGGCAGCAGGCCCGCACGCCCAGCGAAGCACGCCGCGCCAGCTCCTGCCGGTTGCCGGTGGCGTAAGCCTGGGAGACCCAGGGCACCATGTTGGCGGAGATGGCGGTGGCCAGCACTGCGGGGAGGTTCACCAGGGTCATGGCCAGCCCGGTGAGGCGACCGTAGAGAGTGGTGGCCTCGCGCAGAGAAAACCCGGCCACCCGCAAGCGGTTCTGGACGATCACGGCGTCCAGGAAACCCATGAGCGGCAGGGCGAGAGAGGCAGCAGCCACCGGAATCCCCAGGGCCAGGATCCTGCGTACCAGCACAGCATCCTCGCCCCGGGGCGCGCGCCCCGGGGCGAGCAGCCGGTTTCCGCCCCGGAGATAGAGGCCGGCCACGTACGCCAGAGACACCAGGCTCCCGGTCACGGCAGCTCCGGCCGCCCCTGCAGCAGCCACCTCCACCCCCCGGGGCGCAAGCATCCAGGCCAGCCCCAGGATCACCGCCACCCGCACGCATTGCTCGGCTACGTCGGCGATGGCGGTGGGGGTCATGAGACGCAGGCCCTGGAAGTAGCCACGGAAAGCCGACCCCGCGGCCACGAGCAGGATGGCAGGGGCCACGGCGGCCAGCGCCAGCGCCGCCCGCGGATCCCCCAGCCAGCGAGCTACCGTTGTTGCACCCAGCCCCAGCACCAGGGTGAAAAGGAGACCGCTCGCGACCAGGAGGTACAGGCTGACCCGGAACACCCGGCGCGCATGGGAGTCCTTTCCCAGAGCGTGGTACTCGGCCATGAGCTTGGATACCGCCACGGGGATGCCGGCTCGCGCCACCGAGAGGATGGTGACGTAGACGGGATAGGCCAGCTGGTAGATGCCCACGCCCTCCGCCCCGATGAGGCGGGTCAGGGGGATGCGGTAGGCCGCTCCCAGGAGCTTGGCCACAAAGCCGGCCACCCCCAGCACGGCGATTCCGTGCACGAGAGATTCCTGACGCCCCCGTGCGTTCATGCCGTACCCTCCGGTGGCTGCCGGCGCGAACGTTCGGGACGATCTGACCCGTCGGGGTGATCCTTCCGCAGGCGGGCGGCCGCCAGCAGGCACCCGAGCACTCCGTGGGCGGTGACGGTGCCACCTTGCAGGTAGGCGGCGTATGGCGGCCGGAGGGGGGCATCCGCCCCCAGCTCCAGGGAAGCCCCCGGCACGAAAGTCCCTCCCGCCATGATGACCCGGTCCCGGTAACCCGGCATTTCCCAGGGTTCCGGGCGGGCGCGGGCGTCCACGGGCCCGGCCTGCTGCAGCCCCCGGCAGAAGGAGCGCAGGCGCGCAGGGGTTCCCAGCACCACCGACTGCACGATGTCGCCCCGCTCCTCACCGGGCGCGGGCACCACCTGCATGCCCAGCCGGGCGAAGAAGTGGGCGGCAAACACGGCCGTGCCCAGGGCCTGTCCCACGGCGTGAGGGGCCAGGAAAAGTCCCTGAGCGGCCATTCGCAACCAGCTCCCGGTGGGTCCCACTTCTCCGCCCTGCCCGGGTGCATAGAGCCTCGCGGCCACCTGTGCCACCAGGTCGGCCCTCCCCGCTATGTACCCGCCCGTGGGAGCCAGACCGCCCCCCGGATTCTTGATCAGGGAGCCGGCGCACAGGTCGGCCCCCACCGCGCCGGGTTCGGCTTCCTCCACGAATTCACCGTAGCAGTTGTCCACCAGCACCACTGCCCGGCGGGACCCAGTTCGCACCACTTCCACCGCCTGCCCTATCTCCCCCACCCTCAGGGCCCGACGCAGGGAGTACCCCCTTGACCTCTGGACCAGGACGACCCTGGTGCGCGGCTCAAGAGATGCTGCCAGCGCGTCCACCCACTGCCCTGCGTCTCCTTCAGGTTCCACGGATACGGCACGCGCCCCTATCCCCCACTCCACCAGATTCCCGAGCACTCCCTGCATGGTATCGTACGGTGCTCCGGGCCAAGTGAGCACCTCGTCCCCCGGTCGCAGCAAGGCCTGGAGGCACAGCGCCAGTGCCTGGGTGCCGGTGGCGATCTGGGGCCGCACCAGGGCGGCCTCCGTTGAAAACGCCTCGCTCCAGGCCCGCTCCAGGCTTTCCCTGCCCCGATCCCCGTATCCGTACCCCCACGAGCCGGCCAGGCCCGATTCGTCGAGGCCGGAACGCGATAGGGCCACTGCCACCCGCACCTGGTTGAGGGCGGCCCGCTCTTCGTATTCTTCTCTTTCCCGCCAGCTCTCTTGCCAGGCCTCCCTGGCCACCGCTACCAGGTCGGCATCAAGGGAAAGGGCCGGCTCCGCCGCCTCCCAGAAAGATGAACCCAGCACGCTCATGCCCGGTTGCTCCTGCTCTGCTGGCTGGCTCCCGGCGGGCGGCCCATGTGCCGCCGGTCGAGCATCCGCAGCAGGCGGGCGGCCCGCACCCCGTCCATCTCCGCCCGCACGTTCATGCTTTCGGGTGTATAGTCAATCCCCACCACCCGGCCCGCCTGGTGAATCCAGGATACGGCCCACCCCTCGTCGTAGGCCAGGGTCAGCTCGAGCAGTTGCCGTCCGTTACGGAAGAAGGCGTCCAGCTTGTCGAGCAGAACATCGAGTCCTTCCCCGGTGAGGGCAGAGGCGGCCGCGCCCTCGGACCTACCGTTCCACCCCTGTCCTTCGCCGGGGGCAAGCAGGTCTATCTTGTTGTACACGGTGAGGCGGGGCGTGCGGTCAGCCCCCAGTTCGCCCAGCACCTCCTCCACCGCCCGCACCTGCTCCTCCCGCGCCGGATGAGCGGCGTCCACCACATGGACCAGCACGTCCGCCACCCCGACCTCCTCCAGAGTGGCCCGGAAGGCCGCCACCAGATGGTGGGGCAGGTTGCGGATGAATCCCACCGTATCCGAAATGAGCACGCGCTGGCCGGAAGGCAGCTCGAGAAGACGGGTGGTGGGGTCGAGGGTGGCAAAAAGGCGGTCCTCGGTCAGCACCGAAGCCCCGGTGAGAGCGTTGAGGAGCGTCGACTTGCCCGCGTTGGTGTATCCCACCAGGGCCACCAGGGGATACGGCACCGACTGCCGCTCGGCCCTCTGCAGGGAGCGGGTGCGGCGCACCTCTTCGATTTCCCGCTCGAGCTGGCTGATGCGTTCCCTCACCCGGCGGCGATCAACTTCCAGCCGGGTTTCGCCCGGACCCCGGGTGCCGATACCGCCTCCCAGGCGGTCCAGCTCCGGTCGCGCCCGCACCAGGCGGGGCAGCCGGTAGTTGAGCTGAGCCAGCTCCACCTGGAGCTTGCCTTCGCGGGTGCGCGCCCGCTGGGCGAAGATGTCCAGGATGAGCTCGGTGCGGTCCAGCAGCCTGCCCCCGATGATCCCCTCCAGGTTGCGGACGTGGGCCGGAGCCAGCTCGTACGAGAACGCAACCAGGTCGGCCCCCGCTTCCCGGCGGGCCGCCTCAATCTCCTGCGCCTTGCCCCTGCCCACCAGGGTGGCGGCATCGGGCTCGCGCACGTCTACGACGACGGAATGAACAGCTGCCGCTCCCGCGCTGCGGGCGAGGAGAACCATCTCGTTGGCCACGTCCTCGGCCCGCCAGGGGGGCTCGTCACCCATGCGCAGGGATACCACCAGCACCCGGTTTCCCGGGCTTCCGGCCGGTGCATGGTCCAGCATGCGGTGGACCCGTTCCACCTCCGCGGCGATATCCATGAAGGCCGCGTCCTCAACGGCGACGGGTCCCACCACCTGGTAGACAGGGGACGAGGCCTCATCTGCCCTGGGGTAAGCGACCACGACTGCGGCGGGCCGACCGTTCTTCGCCTGGACCACGGCCAGGGAATCCAGGCGCCACGCCTGCGCCAGCACCAGCTCACGGCCCAGACTGCCTCCGGCCTTGGCCCGGATGCAGCGGATCCCGCAGAGCCCCCGACGCACAGGTGGTTCCCACCGGGCGAAGGCGGCTTCACCCCTCAACAGGGCCACCTGATGGCCGCGGCGGTCAAAAAAGGCGGCCCAGTCCTGCCTGTCCCGCGCCACCAGGCGCGCCAGGTCCTGGGCCCACTGGCTGTCCACGACCCTGCCCGCATCCAGGTCCCTCTTGCGGAGCGCCTTGACCAGTTCCAGCGTCTTCTCGGCGCTTCTTGCTATCTACGGCACCTCCCCCGAACGCCGCTCTCGAAGGCGCGCCTACATTATACCATGGCCGGGCCCGGCCACCACGTCCCTCACGGGCGGGCTGCGAGCAGGCTGCGCAACTGGCGGATGCCCTGACCCGTCCAGGCCGATGTTGCCACGGGTGCAAGTCCCGGGTCCATCTGCCGAACCAGTGCCAGCCCCGCGGCCGACGAGGCACAATCCATCCTGGACACCACCGACAGGTAGCGGGGCCGCTGGCACCCCAGGCGCCACAGGGCCATGTCCGGGGCTGATACCTCTCCTCTTTCCCCCGTGGCTGCCCCGTCCACCACGTGGATGACCAGGTCGGTGGCCAGCAGCCTCCCCAGGGCCTCCGCCATCCCCTGGCGAGCGGCCGGGTCATCCGCCGCCTCTTCCTCTATCCCCGGTGTCTCCACGAGGGTCCACCGCCGGCCGGGCAATCCCAGTTGCGGTGCGGCCAGCTCCACCGCCAGGAATCCCGCCGGAGGCCTCAGGCGCTGGAGCTTCCTTTCCTCGTCAGGTAGGCGAAGGCGCCAGCGGGAAGGTGTTCCCCCGGGAAACCAGGTGGTGACGGGCAGACTGCGGCATCCCCAGGAGCGGAGGAGAGCGGTCAGGAGAGAGCTTCTGCCGCTGCCGGGGCGCCCCACCAGCATGCACTCCACCTTCACTCATCCCCCAGGTCCTGCTCAGTCAGCAGCACCAGGTCGTCCCGGGTGAACTTCCCTGCCGTCACCAGGCGGACGGCCTGCCTGCGGATGCCCTTCTCCACCAGGTTGCGCACCAGGCGGGCATTCCCCGTAGCCCCCTCCCCACTCTGCAGGCGCCCGCCCAGGGTGCGCTCCAGCCGGGCGCGAGCCGCCGGACTGAGCACGTACTGGCGCTGCCTCACCATCTGCTCGGCGATGGCCACCAGTTCCTCCAGCGAGTAGTCCGGGAAATCCATGTGGATGGGAAACCGGGACCTGAGCCCTGGGTTAGTACGCACGAAGTGGTCCATTTCGTGACGGTATCCGGCGAGGATGACGATAAGGTTGTCACGGTGGTCCTCCATCGCCTTTACCAGCACGTCAATGGACTCCTTGCCGAAGTCCTTCTCTCCGCCCCGGGCCAGGGAATATGCCTCGTCCACAAAGAGAACACCCCCCAGGGCCCTCTTGATCTGCTCCCTGGTTTTCTGGGCGGTGTGGCCGATGTACTCCCCCACCAGGTCGGCCCGCTCAACCTCCACCAGGTGGCCCTTGCTCAGGATGCCCATCTCCTTGAACATGCGGCCCACGATGCGCGCCACCGTGGTCTTGCCGGTGCCCGGGTTGCCGCGGAAAATCATGTGCAGGACGGGAGGCTCCGCCGCCAGGTTTTCCTGCTGCCGTCGCTTCTGGATCTCGGCAAAGGCGTAGATCTCCCGGATCAGGTCCTTGATGTCCCTCAGCCCCACCAGCGAGTCCAGCTCCCGCCAGATGGCCTCCAGCGCGTGCCTGTCAGGCATCCCCCTGTCTGCCGTGACCCCGGGCTGGGGCGACCACGCTCCCGCCTGTCCCTGCTCACCGGCTAAGGCGGCAGGCCGTAAGTCCGCGGCGGTCCTCCGTCCCGCGTGGGCGCTGGGCAGGCCGGCAGGGACGGCACCGGTCACCTGGGAGTATGCCGGGCGGGGCACGCCCGCGGGTGCTCTCGCTTCGGGCCCCAGATGATACAGGAGCTCGAGCGCCTCCACGGGTGAAACCACGCCCTGGCGGACCCATTCCAGCACCTGGTCGGCGTTGCGGGGTTGGGGAGTGGCCAATCGGGGTACCTCCTGCCGGGCCGCTAACAGTATACGGACCCGGCAGAAAGCAGGTCACCCTCGGGGAACTGCCCTCTGCGGCGCGGCAGGAGAATCAAGCTTTCCCCTGGTTGCCCTGGCGAGCGTGGTAGCTGCGGCCGGGCTGGCACGGGACTTTGGCTGCGTCCGCCTCACGGTGGAGCCGGCGGAAGAAGCCACCGGGTTTTACGCCCGGCTGGGATTCTCCCCCTGGCGCTGCTTCCAGGCCCTGACCCTGCGCTCCGGCCCCATGCGCTTCGACACCCCGCAGTCCGACCCGGTGCGATGCGACCCGGTGCCCTCCGGGCCGGCATGCTCCGAACCCGAGCGGTGCAACTCCCCGCGGCTGGGATGGCAGCTGGTCCTCGCCCCCGGTGTTGACAGCGAATTAGACCGGCGACCAGGGCCAGGCCCAGCCCAAGGTGGGCGAATGCCGTTTGCCCAGGCCACGCCAGCGGCGATGAAGATCGCAACCCCTGCCGGCAAGGGGCCGCTACCGATCCGGGGGTCACCCCGGTATGTCTTCGGTGGCGGCGGCAGCGCGAGCCTCCGCCAGCATGCGCTCTGCCCGGGCCAGGTGCCCCATGGTGACCTCCTCTGCCAGCCGGAGGATGTCCCGGACGCGGGGGTCCACCAGCGAGTAAAAGATGCGGGTTCCCTCCCGCCGCGACTCCACCACTCCCCGCTCCCGCAGGATGGCCAGGTGCTTGGATACGCTGGACTGTTCCATGCCCAGCGCGGGGATGATCTCGCACACGCACCTCTCGCCGGTGCAGCCCCTTCCGGCGCACCCTTCTCCCTCAGCCAGGAACTGGATGATGCGCAGCCGGGCCGGATGCCCCAGGGCCCGCAACAGTGCCGCCTGCCCGTCCGTCAGCGATCTCCTCATATCCATCCCCCTGGAGGAATTGCTGGTTACCCCGTCCAGGGTACCCCGAAGGCGATGCGAAGTCAATCTGCTCATAAGGCATCTGCTCATAGAGCCATGCTCGTGAGGTCGTCGCCGGCCCGTGCCATCACGCGTGGACGCCATACGTGCTATCACTCGGGCCGCCTTCCGGACGCCCGCGGTCGCGAACGTGGGATAAGGACTGCGGCCTGCGAAGACACTCTCACCAGGCGGGTTATCGCGTAATGAATGCGGGTCCGGGGGTTCCCGATACACTGAGGGAACTGCGCGTGCCCGGCATCGTTGCCGGCCTGGCAAGCCGGCGGTGGTCACTCTGGATGGAACAGGTCTTGAACCGGGCCGGTGCCGCTTCCATCGCCCCGGGGCAGGCTCGTCGGCCCTGCGATGCGGTAGCTCTGCCCGCCGCGCTGGTGGGCGGAGGAGGTTTCGCGGCCATGGAGGCAGCCTGGTTGCTCTCGGTGGCCTTCGGAACCGTCTCCGTGTACCGTCACCTGGGGATGGAGTCCGTCGTGGTGCCCGTCCTGGACTGGTGGGTTACGGTCTCGTGGCGGTCAGGCCGGGCACCTGCCTTCCTGTCGCAGGCGAGCCATAAGAGCGTCAAACTGGCCGCGGCGGTTGGCGAGGAAGGTGACCGCATTGGGGGCCTTCTTGGCTCCCACCACGTCCTGGGCCTTTTCGGGATGCTCGGTGGTCAGCACGTGCAGGAAGCCGTACACGGCACCCACGGTCAGATCCACGCCTCGTACCTCGCGGTACGGGAAGGCCGTGCACCGCCTGGCCAGCAGGGAACCGGCCGCCATACCCGTTTTGAGGATGAGGAGCCGGGAATCGGTCACTGCCACGGCTTCCCCGGCGTTCCCGATGATGACCTCTACCACCTGCTCCCCCCGGGTGAGGTTCTCCTGCAGCAGCGCGGCCAGGCCGCTGTCCAGCCCCGCCTGGGCCCGCTCGCCTCCCCGGGAAGGCCCGCCCGGGGCGCGGTCGTCGGCCCGGCCCACCCCTGCGGTGACCGCCTGAGGCCCCTGCGCCCGGGCGGCCATGCGCGCTTCCATGATCACGCTGAAGGCGTCGCCCAGGCCGGCTTTTTCCAGGCAGGTGGTGCACATTCTCTTGTCGTCCACGGTCTTGAAGTGCTCGTCCCCCGCGAAGGCCTCCTTGCCGCAGACGGCGCACTTCACCGTCCCTTCCGTCTTTTGCAGGCAGGGCCGGCAGTACCAGCGTTTGTCCACCACCGCCAGCGACACCCGGGCCATCCCCATGTTGCTGGCCCCGCACACCGAGCATTCGGCCACAAGCACCCACCCCCGCACCGAGATCTTCTCTGGTAGTTATCGGACAGCCACACGGCGACTCCAGCCCCGGCCCCCCGCCCCAGCCCGAGCCCCTGGCCCAGCCAGCGCCGACCACAGCCCCAAGCCGAAGCCCGACTCCGGCTGCAGCCCGGTGGGGAGCGCAACCGGCCTGGGTACTGCAGGAAATGCGGGGGAAGAATAGTGGCGTCTCAGACGGTGACAATGCTTGGGGGGTAACGCGATGGAAGCTGCGGCTACGGTACCCTGGCGCAAAGCCCTGGGCCTGGTGGACCTGGTCCTCTTCACCGCCTCAGCCATCATAGTGGCGGATACGGTGGCGGCCTCGGCGGCCATCGGCGTCCAGGCCATGGGGTGGTGGGTACTCAGCATCGTCCTCTTCTTCCTGCCCTACGGCCTGGTCACCGCCGAGTTGGGCTCCGCCTGGCCCCAGGAAGGCGGCATCTACGTATGGGTCAGGGAGGCATACGGGCCCTTCTGGGGGACCCTCACCTCCTGGCTGTACTGGATCAACGTAGCCTACTGGATGCCGTCGGTATACGTCCTTTTCGCGGGCGTACTGGCCTCCGTTTTCTGGCCCCTGAGTAACGCGGGCCAGGCCATCGTCACCGTGGTGCTGGTGTGGATCACGGTGGCCCTGGGCATCATGGACATCCGCGTGGCCAAGTGGATCCCCAACCTGGGCGCCATCATCAAGGTACTGCTCCTCCTCCTGCTGGGGGGCATGGGGGCATGGTACGCCGTCACGCGTGGCGCCGCCAACTCCTTCACCCCCGCGGAGTGGGTCCCCCGCTGGTCCGCCACTCTGTCGTTCCTGCCCGTGATCGTGTACAACTATATGGGCTTCGAGCTCATGAGCGCTGCCGGTGAAGAGATGCACAACCCCCGGCGGGACGTCCCCCTGGCCATCCTGCTGGCTGGTATAGTCATCGCCGGGGTATACATGCTGGCCACCTTCGGGGTGCTGGCCGCCATCCCCCTGGAGCAGATCAACATCGTGACGGGGATCACCGATGCCCTCAAGGCCATGACTGAGGGCGTGCCCGCGCTGGGCGGCCTGTTTTACCTGGCCGCGGCCCTGCTGCTGGCCACCTTCCTCGCCAACATGGTGACCTGGAGCCTGGGGGCGAACCGGGTGATCGCGGCCACCGGCCTGGACAGGCAGGTGCCCTCCATCCTGGGGCACATCCACCCCCGCTACGGCAGCCCGGACTACGCCTATATCATGATGGGGATGGTGGCCACCATCCTGGCGGTGGGCAACTACCTCACCTTCACCACCGCGGCCTCGGTGTTCTGGACCATCTTCGCCCTCTCGTCGGTGGTGTTCCTGCTTCCCTATCTGCTCATGTTCCCCGCGTTCCTGAGCCTGCGCCTGCGCCGCCCGGACCAGCCGCGGCCCTTCACCGTGCCGGGCGGCGCCGCCGGGGCCTGGCTCTCCACCATCCTGGGCGAGTTCTTCATCCTGATCGCCATCGTCTTCTTCTTCATGCCCCCCGAGGAGACCACCAACGTGTGGGCCTACGAAATCCAGCTCATAGGCGGTACCCTGCTCACCATCCTGGTGGGCGTCATCATCTACGCCCAGGGCCGCCGCCGTGCGGGCGGCTAGTACAGGTGACAGGATACCACGTGGCCGGGGGCGGCCTCCTTGAGTTCGGGCTCCGCTTCCTTGCAGATGGGCCGCACGTCCGGGCAGCGGTTGTGGAAACGACATCCCGGGGGCGGCTTGAGCGGGCTGGGCACCTCGCCGGGTAGCATGATGCGCCGGCGCGTGCGCTCGATGCCGGGATCGGGGATGGGGATGGCTGACATGAGCGCCCGGGTGTAAGGGTGGAGCGGCTCCCTGTACATCTCCGCGGAAGAGGCCATCTCCACCACCTGACCCAGATACATCACCGCCACCCGGTGACTCAGGTACTTGACCATGGACAGGTCGTGGGCGATGAACATGTAGGTGAGGCCCCGGTCCTCCTGCAGCCGCCTGAGCAGGTTCACCACCTGGGCCTGGATGGAGACGTCCAGGGCCGATATGGGCTCGTCGGCCACGATGAACTCGGGATCCACGGCCAGGGCGCGGGCGACGCCGATGCGCTGACGCTGCCCCCCCGAGAACTCGTGGGGAAACCGCAGGGCGTGCTCCGCGCTCAGCCCCACCGTGCGCAGCAGTTCTTCCACCCGGCGCCTCCTCTCGGCACCCGCGGCCAGCCCGTGGATATCGAGAGGCTCGCCCACGATGTCACCCACGGTCATGCGCGGATTCAGCGAGGCATACGGGTCCTGGAAGATCATCTGCATGCTCCGGTTGAAGCGCTTGAGGTCGGGTCCGGTGAGCGCGTGCACGTCCTGGTCACGATAGAAGACTTGCCCCCGGCTGGGATCGTACAGCCTGATGACGGTGCGACCCAGGGTGGTCTTGCCGCAGCCTGACTCACCTACCAGCCCGAACACCTCGCCCCTGCGCACGCTGAAGGAAACGTTCTCCACCGCCTTGAGGAGCGCCCCGCCCACGCGGAAATACTTGCTCAGGTTTTCCAGGCGCAGGATGACCTCGTCAGCGGGCACCGGCGGCCACCTCCTCCCGGGACGGCCTCACCCCGGCTGCCGCCGGATGCTCCAGCCAGCAGGACACGAAGTGCCCGGGCGAAACCTCCACCTCTTCCGGATAGTACCGGAAGCAGACCTTCATGGAGTACGGGCAACGGGCGGCGAAAGCGCATCCCGCCGGCGGCCGGAACAGGTCGGGCGGGCTCCCCGGAATGGAGTGCAGGTCTTCCCTGATGTCGCGGTCCAACCGCGGCATGGCCCTCATCAGGCCCCAGGTGTAGGGGTGGTGGGGACGGTAGAAGATGTCGTCGTTGGTGCCCGACTCCACGATCCGGCCCGCGTACATCACCGCCGTGCGGTGGGCCATCCCCGCCACCACCCCCAGGTCGTGGGTAATGAGGATGATGGAGGTGCCCAGCTTCTTCTGCAGGTCCTTGAGCAGGTCCAGGATCTGGGCCTGGATGGTGACGTCCAGCCCGGTGGTGGGCTCATCTGCTATGAGCAGCTTGGGGTTGCAGGCCAGGGCGATGCCGATCATCACCCGCTGGCGCATGCCGCCCGAAAACTGGTGGGGGTAGTTGCGGATGCGTTCCTCGGGCGCGGGGATGCCCACCATGTGCATGAGCTCCAGGGACCGCTCCCAGGCCCGCCGGGCGGTCATACCCTGGTGCTTGATCAGGCCCTCCGATATCTGCCGCCCTACGGTCATGGTGGGGTTGAGGGCGGTCATGGGGTCCTGGAATATGATACCGATCTCCCTTCCCCTCACCCGCTCTATCTCTCTTCCGCTGAGGGCGGTGAGATCACGGCCGTCAAAGAGGATCTGCCCCTTCTTGATGCGGCCCGGCGGCATGGGGATGAGCTTCACGATGGAGTGCACGGTCACCGTCTTGCCGCAGCCCGATTCGCCCACCAGGGCCAGGGTCTCCCCCGGGTATTGCTGGAAGGACACCCCCCTTACCGCCTGAACCTCTCCACCGTACGTGGTGAAAGATACCTCCAGATCGCTTACTTCCAGGAGTCTGTCCATCAACGCTCCCCCTACTGTCGCAGCCGCGGGTCCAGGGCATCCCGCAGGGCGTCACCCACGACGTTGAAGGCCAGCATGGTGAGGGCGATGGCCACCGCCGGGAAGATGAGCAACCAGGGGTACAGCTGGAGGTACTCGTACCCGGTGTTGGCCAGGGTACCCCAGCTCGCCAGTGGCATGGGGATACCCAATCCGATGAAGCTCATGAATGCCTCGAAGAATATGGCGGCGGGGATGGTCATGGTGGCCGAGATGACGATGGGCCCCATGGCGTTGGGTAAGAGGTGCCGGATGATCATGCGCCACGGCGAAGCCCCCAGCACCCGCGCGGCCAGCACGAACTCCTGGGCCTTAAGCTGGAACACCTGGCCGCGCACCAGCCGGGCCATGCCCACCCACCCGCCGATCACCATCACCAGGATCATGGTGGACAGACCCGGCCCAATCACCACCATGAGCAGGATCATGAGCAGCAGCATGGGGACGGCGTACAGGATTTCGATGAAGCGCTGCATGATGTCGTCCACCCAGCCACCGAAGTGGGCGGAGATGCCGCCGTAAGTCACCCCCACCAGCATGTCGAGCAGGGCGGCCATGATGCCGATGAACAGGGAGATGCGCGCTCCCATCCACAGCCGCACGAAGCTGTCGCGACCCAACTCGTCGGTGCCGAACCAGTGGTTCCGGTCCGGAGGTTGACCGGTGTGGTCAAGATCCTGGTAGGAGAAGCTGTAGGGACGCATATACGGGCCCACGATGGCCATGACGGTGATCAACGCCAGCACGCCCAGGGCGACCAAGGCCAGCCTGTTCTTGCGGAAGCGCCGCCAGGCATCCTGCCAGTAGGTGAGGGAGGGGCGGGTGATGACTTCGGCTGCCTCTTCCGGCGCCAATTCCCGTTCGAACAGGTCGGGAGTGAGTTCGATGTCCGCCACGGGCCTTCACTCCTTCGGCCTGACCAGGCGGATGCGGGGGTCCACCAGGCCATAGGCGATGTCCACCAGGAAGATGGCGAAGAGCAGGAGGGCAGCGTAGAAGATGGTGGTGCCCATGATGAGGGTGTAATCCAGGTTGTATACGGATTGCACGTAATGCTTGCCCAGCCCGGGAATCCCGAAGATCTGCTCCACCACCAGGGTCCCCGTGATGATATTGATCACGAGGGGCCCGAGGATGGTGACGATGGGCAGGATGGCGTTCCTGATGGTGTGGCGCAGAACCACCTCCCGGTTGGAAAGCCCCTTGGACTGGGCCGTGCGCACGTAATCCTGGTTGAGCACGTCCAGCAGGCTGGCCCGCATCATGCGGGCCATCACCGCCAGCGTTCCCAGCCCCAGGGCAAAGGAAGGAAGGATGGACTGCTTGAAGGTTCCCCACCCCACCACCGGGAGCAGCCTGAGGCGCACGCTGAACAGGTACTGCAGCAGGGTGCCCACCACAAAGTTGGGTACGGATATGCCGATCACCGCGATCACCATGGCGGTGCGGTCAAGAGGGCGATCTCGATAGAAGGCGGCCAGCACCCCCAGGGTAAGCCCCACGCTGACGGCGAACACCAGGGCGCGCATACCCACGTCCGCAGAATGCGGAAAGCCCTGGGCAATCATCTGGTTCACCGTGCGGTTGGGGTAGCGCATGGATATGCCCAGGTCGCCGTGGAGGATGTTGTTCAGGTACCGGATGTACTGCACGGGCAGCGGGAGATCAAGCCCGTACTTGTGGAGCAGGTTTTGCCTGATCGCCTCCGGGACCTTCTTCTCGCTGGTGAAGGGGTCCCCGGGCACGGCATGCATGAGCAGGAAAGTCAGCGTGATGATGAGCCAAAGGGTGAAAACCATGTATCCGAATCGACGTAAGGTATATGCCAGCAACTCCCGTGACCTCCATTGCCGCGCCCGTCCAGGACCGGGCGCGCTGCGGGGCACCGCCGGTCCCCCGGCGATGCCCCGCGCACGGCTCGATCTCCGCTACTTCTTTTCCGGCTTGCCCTCGACGGTCACGTACTTCCAGTCGAGGTCGGGTCCCACCGGGTGGCGGATGACGCCCTTCAGGTAAGGCTTCTCCACGAAGTTCCACACCGGCCACCACACGGGAGCGATGGGCAGGTCTTCGGCGATGATCTTCTCGCACTCCAGCATGTTGCGGAAGCGGATGGCCTGATCGCCGGTGGCCTTCGCTTCCTTGACCAGCTGGTCGTACTTGGGATTGGAGTAGCCGGCATCGTTGTTGCCGCCACCCGTGACCCACATGTCGATGAAGGTCATGGGATCGTTGAAGTCGGCGCCCCAGCCCGCCATGCACACATCGTAGTCACCCTTGGACATGCGGTCGATGCGCACCTTGAAGGCCACCGCATCCACCTGGACCTCCACGCCCAGGTTCTGCTTCCACATCTCCTGCCAGGCGGCAGCGTACTTCTTCGCCACGCTGCTGTCGGACGACAAGAACACTATCTTGGGCAGCTTCTTGAGCTTGAGCTCCTTCATGCCCTGCTGAAGGGCGGCCTTGGCCGCCGCCGGGTCCGCCTTCTTGGGGATCAGTTCACCCACCATGTCCTTGGCGAAGGATTTGCCGTCAGGCGTGGTGATGGAGGGGGGCGTGTAAGAAGTGGCCGGCAGAGACATGTTCTTCAGCACCTTGTCTACGAAGTCCTGGCGGTCGATGGCCAGGGAGAAGGCCTTGCGCATGTTCTTGTTCTTGAAGACGGGGCTCTTGAGGTTGAACAGGATGTACCAGGTCACGGCCTCGGGGATGGTCTGCAGGTTGCCGGCGTCCTTGTATTTCTGGATGAAGTCGCCCGGAACGCCAGTCCCGTCGAGTTCGCCCGCTTCGAACATGTTCATGTAGGCGTTGTGGTCCTTGATCATGACGAACTCGATGCGGCTGAGCTTAACCTTGTCAGCATCCCAGTATTTGGGGTTCTTGGCCAGCACCAGCTTGGACTCGTGCTGCCACTCCTGGATCACGAAGGGTCCGCAGTACACCATCTTGTCCGGCTCGGCAGCATACGCGTCTGCGAACTTCTCGATGATGTCCTTGCGGATGGGGTAATAGGTGGGGAACGCCATCAGGCTGATGAAGTACGGCGTGGGCGACTCCAGGGTGACCTCCAGGGTCTTCTCGTCCAGGGCCTTTACACCCAGAGCGGCCTTGGCCGCTTCGATCTTGGCCGCCGAGTCCGGAGCCTTGGGGTCGATACTGTTCAGGGCCTCGGCACCCTTCACGGGGTACATGATATAGGCGTACTGGGACCCGGTGTTGGGATCCAGGGCCCGCTTCCAGCCATACTCGAAGTCATAGGCGGTGACGGGCTTGTCGTCGCTCCACCTGGCGTCCCGCAGCTTGAAGGTGTACTTCATCCCATCATCCGATACCGTCCAGTCCAGGGCCAGCCCGGAGCCCTTCTCGATTTTCTCGCCCGCGCCCACCCGGACCAGGCCTTCCATGACGTTGTTCAGGATCTCGAAGGACACCTGGTCGGTTGAAGTGTTGGCGTCCAGGTCCGGAGGCTCCTCGCCCAGGTTCAGGTTGAGCACCTGCTCCACCGGGGGCTTCTTCTCCGGTTCCGCAGGCTTCTTCGCGCAGCCCGTGACCACCACGGTACCTACCATCGCCACCACCAGCAGCCAGGCGAGCCATGCCACCTTTCTCTTCACCTTGTCAACCCCCCTTTGTCATACCGCCGGCAACCATGACCGGTTCAATCCTCGCAGTGCAGGCTACCACCCCCTCTGCCCATTCAGCCTTTTATATTCGTCATCGCTGAGCGCTCCCCCTCCTGGCTCCCCCTGTTTCGAGAAAAATCGGTCCGCGGGCGCGCGGACGGGAAAGCAGGAATGCGTGCGGCCTCCATCGAAGCACGGGAAGGAGGTCGGCGACATGAAAGAGGCAGGAAAGAGGCGGCTCTGGGCCGCCTTCCCATTCCTGGTCGTGCTGCTGCTGGTGGCGTTCCACTACCAGCGTTTCCTGCAGGAGCAGCTGCGGCCGCCCGGCCCTTCCTTCGGCCGGCCCCTGGAACTGGCGTCGTCGGACATGTCGGGGTCCACTGCCGCGCAGGCCGCTCCGGACGGGGACCTCCTCGTACTGTGGTCGGTCCGGGGGGGTATCGACTACATCCTGGTTTCCCCGCAGGCCCTGGTGAAGGCCCGCGGCCACATTCCCCTGCAGGTCGACACCCCTACCAGGTCTCCCACTTCCCTGCTGGCGGGTTCCTCCGCCCTCTTCTGGCTGGCCGGTCCGGCCCTCACCGAGCTTTACTGGGCGCCCCTTTCCCTCTCCGCACCGTCCCTCGGGAGCCCGGTGCACCTGGGCGGGGGCATCAGCATGGTGCGTCTCGTATCCGCGCCACCCACCGCCGGTCCGGGCGCGCCACCCACCGCCGGTCCGGGCGCACCACCCGCCGGTGGTGCCTCCGCGCTGGCTGCCGCCCCGGCCGCACGTTCTGCCGGGTTGCTGGCCGCCGGTCCTGAGGGCCTCCTGTGGTTCCCGCTGGACGCGAGCGGGCATCCCGGCCAGCCGCAGCGGGTCCCCCGCCCGGGGATGACGCTGGCGGACGGGGTCTCCCTCGCCCGTGATCGGGTGGCGGTTGTGGGCGTGATCCAGGAACGGGGCTCTTTCCAACTGGAGTACCTGGAACTGGGGGGTACCGCCGGGGCGGCGCATCCCGTCCTGCTGGGGGAGTACCCCCTCGAGGAGCACGAGCTCCTGCGGCAGGTACGATGCGGCACCGACGGCGAGTGGATGTACGTGTTCGTCACCCGGGAGAAGAGGCAGAGAGGCAACCTGGACATCACCACCTACTGGCAGGCATGGCCTGCGACCCGGCCTCCCGCCGGGGCGGCAGGGGGCCTTGCCCCCCTGCGGGCGACGGCCGTGGCCGCCCGGCACATCCTCTGGTTGGCGGAACCGGACCCCGCCCCTTCCCCGCAGGGAGGGTTGCCCGTGGCCTTCACCGCCCTCAACCGGGGCAGGCGCGGGCAGGATGAAGACGTGCTGGTAGCGCGGTTCCTGGGGGGCCGCATGGTAGACTGCCAGTTTGCCGCCCTCACCCGGGGCGCGGCCGGCCAGCCCCACCTGGTCCCCGCCCCCGCCGGTCCCGCGATAGACGACGGGGGCTATTTCCTCACCTGGGTGGATACCGCCGGTACGGGACGATTCCGGCTGCGCTTCACGGCCTCCGTCCCCGTCTACCGCCAGGCCATGGCCAGGGTGCGGCTTTCCGACCTGACTGCGGCTCTCGGCGAAACCCTGGCGGGAGCGTTTCTCTCGTACCTGCCTTTCCTGTTTGCCCTGGGCTGGACGGTGCCGGCCCTCCTGGTGCTGGTGGCAGCCCACGCCGTGGCCCTCAACTGGGCGGAGCAACATCCCCGCCCTCTGGGCATACTGGCCCTGGGGGTATACCTGGCCGGCAAGGGCTGGCTGCTCTGGCGCCTGCTACACGCCCCGGTGCTGGCCATGCGGGCCCCGCCGTGGGTCACACCTGCCCTCACCCTGCCCATCCTGCTGGGGGCGGCGGGGCTGGCCGGGCTCACCACCGCCCTTCGCCACCGGGATGCTCAGGGCCTGGCCCGGGTGGGCAGGTTCGTGCTGTGGGATGTGCTGTTCACCTGCCTCTTCCTGGGCCCGGTCTTCCGCTGAACCGCGGCCTGGCGCAGGCGGCAGCCCGGGAGCCGAAGATTGCGGGTGGCAACGGGTCAGCCGGCGCCGGTAAGCACCTGGCCGGTGAGCGGGTGATACCCAACTTGCCGCCCGCGACGCCAGCGGCTAAAATAGAACCCCGGGGGGTATGCAGTTGTCGCACCGATCGTCAGCGGGCCGATTCCCATCTCACGCAGCAAGAATCGTGCTTGCTCTGGCACTGGTCCTGATCCTGGCCACCCTCCCCGGGGGATGTCGCTCCCGGGAGGAATCCGGCGGGCAGGCGGCTCCCTACTTCACCCTGCCCGACCTGGCGGGGAACCAGGTCAGCCTGGACTCCCTGCGGGGCAGGCCAGTGCTGCTCAACTTCTGGGGCACCACCTGACCCGCGTGCCGTACGGAACTGCTGCAGTTGCAGCAGATACACCAGAGCTTCGGTCAAGAGGTCGTCATCCTGGCACCCAGCCTGGATCCCGAGCGCGCTCCGGTGGAACGGTTTGTGGCATCGCGGGGTCTCACTTTCACCGTCCTGCTAGACCAGCAGGGCGCCGTGGCGGCGGCTTACCGCATCCGGGCCATCCCCACCCTGGTGCTCATAGACCACCGGGGGAACATCCGCTACCGGCACGAGGGCTACCCGGGTACGGCCGACCTGACCCGGGAACTGCAAGAGCTCATTGTGGAGGCGGGGAATTGAACTGGCGAACAGGCAAGATCGCTCTGCTCCTGGCTCTGCTTGCCCTGGGGGTGGGGGCAGCCCGGGGAGAACTGGCCCTGATCTACCGCAACGCCGTAACCCTGTGTCTCTCCTGCATCGGACTGGCACCGTGAAGAAGGCCCAGGGCCGGCGTACGCTGTGGCAGCTGGTTTCCCTGGTGGCGGCGAACCTGTACGCCCTGCCCTTCCTGAAGCACCTGCCCTACCCGTTCCTGCACTGCTATGCCTGCCCGCTGGCGATCGGGGCCTGCCCCATCGGCACCATCCAGTACTTTCTGGCCCTCGGTCGCGCCCCCCTGTTCACCCTGGGAACGCTGGGGGCGGTGGGAAGCTGGTGGGGACGTAGGGCCTGCGGGTGGCTGTGCCCCTTCGGCTTCCTGCAGGAGCTGGGCCACCGCCTGGGCCGGCGATTGCGCCTCCCCGTCCTCCACGTTTCCAACCGCCATGCCTGGACCAGGTGGGTGGTGGCCGCAGTGCTGGTGGTCGCCCTGCCGCTCGTGCTGCACGAGCCCTGGTTTTGCAAGCTCTGCCCCGCGGGGACTCTAGAAGCGGGCATACCCTGGCTGGCCATCGATCCCGGGCTGCGGCAGATGGCAGGCGCCCTGTTCGGGATCAAGTTGGCCATCCTGCTGGGGCTGGTGGCAGCGGTGCTCGTGGTCAAGCGCCCGTTCTGCCGTTTCGTGTGCCCGCTCGGCCTCTTCTACGGGCTGACCAACCGGTTCAGCCGGCAACACCTGGAGGTGGACGCTCGCTGCACGGAATGTGGCTGGTGCCGGGACCTCTGCCCCATGGATCACGAGGTCTGGCGCCATCCCCGCTCCTCCCAGTGCATCCTGTGCCTGGAATGCACCCGCTGCCGCCACGTCCGCCTGGCCGGCCAGGGAACCTGATCACCGGGGGGTGAGGCACCTGAGGATAGAGCTCCTCCACAGCCCGGGCTGACCCCACGTGGAAGCGACCCGGGCGGTCGTGGAAAAGACCCTGTCCGAGATGAATCTCCAGGTACCCATCACCATGATACCGGTGGCCGACGCTGCCACCGCCGAGCGCGTCGGCTTTCTGGGGTCACCCACCGTGCGGGTAGACGGCCTGGACGTGGATGCGGCCTTCCGCACCATGGCAGGATGGAGCCTGGCCTGCCGCGTGTATCCTGGTCCCCTGGGACCCCAGGGATCCCCCCCCGGCTCCATGGTGAGGAAGGCCCTCTCCGAGGCGGCCGGTCGCCAGCTCAAACTCTAACATCACGTGGCTGTGTCCTTACGCGCCTCCGAGACCAGGGCGGCCAGGTTCACGCTGCGGGAGGGACTGATCGTGGATATGGCGTGCTTGTAAATCATCATCTGGCGGCCCTCGTTGTCCAGCACCACCGTGAAGTTGTCAAAACCCTTTACCAGGCCCTTCAACTGAAAGCCGTTTACAAGATAAACGGTAACCGGTATACCTTCTTTACGCACCTGGTTGAGGAACAAATCCTGCAGGTTCACGGCATCCTTCGCCAACGGTTTCCCCTCCCGATTGCTGCGGTCTTCCTGACCTGCCTTTGCTTCTACGGGGGCCAGCGATTTCCTGCCACCAGCTCCATGACGCGCAGGATGGCTTCTTCTTCTTTATCTTCTCCCAGATCTATCCATGTCATCCCCCTTTCCCGCCTCATCCAGGTGAACTGACGGCGGGCGAAGTGGCGGGTGTTGCGGGCAAAGAGCCGCCTGGCCTCCTCCAGGGTCGTCCTCCCGTAAAGGTAATCGACCATCTCCCGGTAGCCAAGGGCCCGCATGCTGGGGATCCCGGGGTGGTAGCCCCGCGCCAGCAGCCTCCTCACCTCCTCCACCAGCCCCGCCTGGAGCATGTCGTCCACCCGGGCATCGATGCGACGGTAAAGGACGGGACGGGGGCGCGTCAGCCCCACCACCAGGGGACGGTACGGGCCGGGTTGCCGGCGGGCGGCGAGCACCGACATCCGCTCCCCCGTGAGGAGACAGACTTCCAGGGCACGTACGATGCGGCGCACGTCCCCGGGGTGGAGACGCCTTGCCGTGTCGGGGTCCAGGCCGGCCAGCCGTGCGTGCAGGGAAGCCACTCCCTCCCTGGTCACCTGCTCATAGAGCCGCTGACGTAGCCCGGGATCACAGGCGGGCGAAGGGAAGTGGTACCCCGCGGTGACCGCGCGGATGTAGAGCATGGTGCCTCCGGCCAGGATGGGGAGATGACCGCGGGCGACCACCTGCGGGACCAGTTCGTCCACCGCACTGCGGAAATCGGCCACGCTCCAGCGCTGGTCCGGGTCCCGGATGTCCACCAGGTGGTGAGGGATCTCGCGCCGCTCCGCAGGGGTCGGCTTGGCGGTACCGATGTCCATGTGACGATACACCTGGGCGGAATCGCCGGAGATAATCTCCCCACCCAGCCGACGGGCCAGTTCCAGGGCGACAGCCGACTTCCCCACCGCCGTGGGGCCGCATATTACCAGCAGCAGGGGCAACCCGGTCATCGCCTTCCGAAGTGGTGTTCCAGTTCGGCCCGGGTGACTTTGAGCACCGTGGGCCTGCCGTGGGGGCACACCCAGGGGTTCTCGCAGCGACCCAGCTGCGCAAGCAAAGCTTCCGCCTCCGCCTGGTGCAGGGTCATGGCCGCTTTCACGGCCGCCCGGCAGGCCGCGGTCGCCCGGCGCAGGTGCTCCTGAACCTCCCCCCGCCCGGGCTCGTCCAGTGCCTCCAGCAGATCCCGCAGTGCTCTCTCCTCGTGACCCGCTGCCCAGGCGGGAATGGCGCGCAGGGCCACCGCGTCCCCTTCCCACTCTTCTACCTCGAAGCCCGCCCGGCCGATCTCCTCCCGGAAGGCGCGCAGCACTTCCCTTTCCCGGAGGTCGGTCCTGACCACCAGGGGCACCAGGAGCAACTGGCTCCGCTGGGGGAACTCCATCGTTTCGTAGAACACCCTCTCGTGGGCGGCGTGCTGGTCCACCACGTATACCCCCTCGGGCCCTTCTGCCAGAACGTAGGTGCCCATAGCCTGTCCGATCACACGCATCCCGGAGAGATCCGCTTCCCACACCGGCCCGGCCTGCGCCACCAGGTCACCTGCGCCCTGCTGGCGCCCGCTCCCGGCTGCCGCCTCATCATCCGGACCTGGCCCCGCCCCCACGGACGGGGAGACTGCAGCATCACCCAGCAGCGGGCGGGACATGTCGGCGGAGGCCAGGGCCCGGGTAGCGGCGCGCACCAGGAGGGACCTTACCGCATCCTCCCGAGCCAGGCGTACTTCCACCTTGGCGGGGTGAACGTTGGCATCCACCTCACCCGGGTCCACAGCCAGGAACAGGATGATGAAGGGGTGGCGGTCAGGCGGCAGGAGGGGTCCGAATGCCGACTCCACCGCTGCCACCAGCGCAGGGGCGCGCACCGGCCTGCCATTCACGTACAGCAACTGGGCCCACCGCCGGCTGCGGAAGGTGGCCGGGCCTCCCACGTATCCGGCCACGGATGGTGACCCGGGCCGGTCTCCTCCCCGGCCGGCCGGCTCTCCGGGGTGCCCGTCGGAGTCGCCCGCGCCCGCCAGCGGAATCAGCGCGCGGGCCGTCTCCGGACCGTACAGGGCCACCAGGGTGTCCAGGAGCCGACCGTCCCCCGGGGTGCTGAGGACCAGCCGCCCGTCCATCTCGAGGCGGAAGGCGGTGCCCGGGTAGCCCGCGCCCAGCCGCATCACCACGTCCACGCAGCGCAGGCCCTCCCGGTGGGGATCGGCCAGGAACTTCCGCCGGGCGGGCACTTCCGCCAGCACGTCCCGCACGGTCACCCGCGTGCCCGCCCGGGCGGCGGCCTCCTCCACCTGCACCACCTCGCCCCCTTCCACCACCACCCTGGTGCCCCAGGGAGCGCCCGGAGGGCAGGTGACGAGCTCCACCCGGGCCACGGCGGCAATGCTGGGCAAGGCCTCACCCCGGAATCCCAGGGTGACCACCCGGGGCAGGTCTTCCGCAGAGGCGAGCTTACTGGTGCTGTGGCGGGCAAAGGCCAGGGGAGCGTCTTCCGGCATCATGCCGCAGCCGTCGTCCGTGACCTGGATGAGATCGAACCCGCCCCGGCGACAGGTGATCACGATGCGCCGGGCGCCGGCATCGATGCTGTTCTCCACCAGCTCCTTGACCACGGAGGCCGGCCTTTCCACCACCTCGCCGGCCGCTATCCTGGCCACGGTGCCCGCATCCAGCTGCCTGATCACCCCACCGCCATCACTCCCATCTACCCGCCCCCTGTCATCCGGTCCCGTGGCCGATCTCGCGGCGCGCTCGCTCGCTCAGTTCATGCAGCCGGGCAATGGCCTCGATAGGAGTCATGCGCAGGGGGTCCAGCTCGGCCAGTTCCCGCACCAGCGGACTGGCAGGCGGGGACAGGAAGGTGAGTTGCAAGGGTGCCTGCTCGCGCACCCGACCCGCCATCCCGGGGTCCGCCCGGTCGGGGCTCGTGGCAGCGGCCTCCAGGGCCGCCCGGTGGGGATGACTCCCCCCGGCCTCCAGCCGGGCCAGGATGTCCCCAGCCCGCTCCACCACCGCCTCGGGCAGCCCCGCCAGCTTGGCCACCTCCACCCCGTAAGAGGCATCGGCGCCGCCGGGTACCACCCGGCGCAGGAAGATGATGTCCCGCCCCCGCCTGCGCACCGCCACCGAACAGTTGGCTGCGGCAGGAAGCCGTTCTCCCAGGGCGATCAGTTCCCGGTAGTGGGTGGCGAGCAGGGTATGGCACCCCACCCGGTCGTGCAGGTGCTCGGCCACCGCCCAGGCGATGCTCATGCCGTCGAAGGTACCCGTACCCCGGCCGATCTCGTCCAGGATCACCAGGCTGCGGGCGGTGGCGTGGCGCAGGGCGCGGGCCACTTCGCTCATCTCCACCATGAAGGTGCTCTGCCCGGAAGCGATGTCGTCGTATGCTCCCACGCGCACGAAGAGCCGGTCCACCACCCCCACCCTGGCCCGCCGGGCGGGCACGAAGCTACCCATCTGGGCCATGACGACCACCAGGGCCACCTGGCGCATGTAGGTGGATTTCCCCGCCATGTTGGGTCCCGTGATCACCAGCAGGCGGCAACCCGCATCCAGGGCCACGCTGTTGGGCACGAATTCGCCTTCGCCCATCATCCTCTCCAGGACGGGGTGGCGCCCGTCCTCGATCCAGATGGCGTCGCCGTCGTCCACCAGGGGGCGGACGTAGCCGTGGCGCACGGCCACCTCGGCCAGCGCGGCCAGGGCATCCAGGTCGGCCAGGGCGGAGAAGGCGCCGGCCAGGGTATCGCGGTGATCGACCACCCTCTCCCGTAGCCCGGAGAAGAGATCGCACTCCACCCGCTCCAGCTTCTCCTGGGCACCCAGGATGGTGCTCTCCAGCTCCTTCAGCCGGCCGGTGAAGAACCGCTCCGCCCCCGCCAGGGTCTGCTGCCGCGTCCAATCGGCCGGCACCAGGGAGAGATTGGCCCGGGTAACCTCAAAGTAGTAGCCAAACACCTGGTTGTAGCCTATCTTGAGGGATTTGATGCCCGTGCGTTCCCGCTCCTCGGCCTCCAGCCGGGCCAGCCAGGTGCGCCCTTCCCGCGCCGCCTGGCGCAGTCCATCCACTTCCGGGGAAAACCCCTCCCGAATGATGCCCCCCTCGTGGGGCGACACCGGGGGGTCATCCCCCAGGGCGCGGTTGAGGAGATCAACCAGTTCCGCGGGAGCGTCCAGGCGCCCGCCCAGTCGCCCCACCAGGTTGGAAGTGGCGCGGGATACCACTTCCCGCACGCGGGGCAGGATGCCCAGGGTCCGGCGGACATGCCCCAGTTCCCGAGGTGTCAGGGCACCCGTGGCTGCGCGGGCCAGCAGCCGTTCCCCGTCGCAGGTGTGCCTGAGCAGGTCCCGGAGCTCTTCCCGCAGGAGAGCATCGCCGGCCATCTCCTCCACTGCGTCGAGCCGCTCTTCGATGCGGGCCGGCTCGGTGAGAGGACGCTCCAGCCAGGAGCGCAGCCGTCGCCCCGCCGCCGGGGTGACGGTCTGATCCAGCACCCAGCACAGGGTGCCCTCCGTCCTGCCATCGGGCCAGCGGTGGAACAGCTCCAGGTTACGCCGCGCGGTGGGGTCGATCACCAGATGCTCGCCCACCTGATATGCCACCAACTCGCGCACGTGGGCACACGTTCCCTGGGTTTCCCCCAGGTACTTGAGAACGGCCCCCGCCGCGCCCACGGCGGCAGCTTGCCCTTCGCAGCCGTAGCCGCCCAGGGACGCCACCTGGAAGTGGGATAGCAGGCGGCTGCGCGCCTCCTCGGGGGCGAACTCCGGCTCGTCGCGGGGGGTGAGGATGCCTCCCGCCTCTCGCATCACCTGCCCTATGCCCGGGTCGGCCGCCAGGGAAGCGGGCACCAGACACTCGGCGGGAGCCAGCCGGGCCAGTTCCTCCAGGGCCAGGCGGGCCGCGTCCGGCCCCTCCAGCTGGGTGACGCGGAACTCGCCGGTGGAGGCATCGGCACTGGCCAGCCCCCAGGCCCGGCGGTGGACGCACAGGCCTGCCAGCCAGCGGTGACCCCTGTCCTCCAGCAGGCGGCCCTCGCTCACCGTGCCCGGCGTGACCGTACGCACCACTTCCCGGCGCACCAGGCCCCGTGCCTTGCCGGCGTCCTCCACCTGCTCACAGATGGCCACCCGGTGGCCGCGCTCCACCAGCCGGGATATGTACCCTTCCGCGGCGCGGTAGGGGATGCCCGCCATGGGGGCCCGGTTCCCCTTCCCCATCTCGCGGGAGGTGAGGGTGATGCCCAACTCGCGGGCCATCACCTCGGCGTCCTCATAGAACCCCTCGTAGAAGTCACCCAGGCGAAAGAGCAGGATGCTATCCCGGTGTTTCTCCTTGAGAGCCCGGTACTGCCTCAGCACCGGCGTCAACGCGCACCTCACCACCCACCGCCCGGCCGTGCAGGGTCCAGGTGAGAGCCTTCTCCACCCTCACCACCACCATCTTCGCCGCCCACCCGGCCGGTCCCGGGAATACGGTCACCTTACCCGTGCGGGTGCGCCCGGTGAGATACCCGGGGTCCCGCTCGGAAACGCCCTCTACCAGCACGTCCACGTCGCTTCCCACGAGCTCCCGGTTCTTTTCCAGGGAAATACTGTTCTGGAGACGATTGAGTTCGGCCAGCCGCCTCTTCTTCTCGACCACCGGCAGCTGGCCGGGCAGGGAAGCGGCCGGGGTTCCCCGGCGGGGCGAGAACATGAAGGTGAAAGCGGCGTCGAACTGTGCCTTCCTCACCAGGTCCAGGGTGTCGGCGAACTCCCCGTCAGTCTCGCCGGGGAAACCCACGATCATGTCCGTGGTCACGCTGCAACCGGGCACACGGGCGCGGATGCGACGGAGCAGGTCCAGGTACTGGTCGCGGGTGTAGCCCCGGTTCATGAGGGCGAGGATGCGGTCGGAACCCGCCTGCACGGGCAGGTGGAAGTGCTCGCACACGCTGGGGCACTCCGCCACCGCCTCGATCATGGCATCGGTGAAGTCGCGGGGGTGCGAGGTGGTGTAGCGCAGCCGGTCCAGGTCCGGTATCCGATCCAGCCGTCGCAGCAACTCCGCGAAGTCCGGCCCGCCGGGCAGGTCGCGTCCGTAATCGTTGACGTTCTGCCCCAGGAGGAACACCTCCCGATAGCCGTCGCGCACCGCGTCTTCTGCCTCCCTCAGCACCTCCTCGGCGGCCCGGCTGCGCTGGCGTCCCCGCACGTAGGGCACGATGCAGTAGCTGCAGTAGTTGTCGCACCCATACATGATGGTGATCCAGGCTCGCACGCCCGCTCCCCGCCGCACGGGCAGGGGCGGGGGAAGGCTGCCGTCCTCCTGCCATACCTCGGCCACCGTGTTCCCCGGCCGCACCAGGCCCAGCAGTTCCGGCAAGCGGTACAGGTTGTGGGTCCCGAAGATGAGGTCCAGGTGGGGTGCCCGCCGGCGCGCCTCCTCCACCACACCCGACTGCTGGGTCATACAGCCGCCCAGGGCCAGCACCACCCCGGGCCGCCGCTGCTTGAGCCGGGCCAGTTCCCCCACCCGGCCCCAGGCCCGGTCCTCGGCCGTGCGCCGCACGCAGCAGGTGAGAATCACCACCACATCGGCGTCGTCCACCGAGGTGGCCGGCTCATACCCCAGGCCCTCCAGCATGCCGGCCACGTTCTCGGCGTCGTGCACGTTCATCTGGCAGCCGTAAGCTTCCACGTAATAGCGCCGCAGCTCCCGCTCACCCTCTTCGCCCCTATTCCGGTTCGCCCCCAAATGTAGCAGAGTGACCCCCCGGGAGCAAGCCACTCCCCGGCGGTTCCAGCGCACTCGTCCCGCCACTTGCCCTGGCACTTACCCAGCTACCTGGGAGTCCCCACACCCACAAGCCGCGAACGGCTCAAGCCGGCAGCTTACAATATAGCGCCCCGACAGGGTTTGTGCGTATGCAACGTACCGTCCGGCACGGGTTCGACGAAAGACAGGTGCCAGCGTCACTGGCCGAACAGGCGGGCCCAAATCCCCCGGCGCTTGCGGTCACGACGGGTGCCCCGGGCCACGAGTTCGTAACGCAACTGCTGGATTTCCTGCTGGGTGCGCAGGAGGGCCACGAGCAGGCGATCCCGGTCCTCCACCCGCTTTTGCTCGCTGCGGGCCAGCTGCTCGCTGAGTTGCTCAACTTTCTCGATGAGGAGAAGGTCACGGGCGGTGGCTCGGTCCACGTAGCGGACCAGGTGCCCGGAACCACCCGGGCCCTGGTAGCCCGGCACCACCGCCAATCCCACCGCCGCTTCGGCCAGGGCCCGCAGGCGGTCCCGGATTTCCTCCCGAGACATGCCCGCATTCCTGAGAGTCACCGCTTCCCTGAGCAGGCGAAAGGACCATTCCGAAAGCCGCCGCTTGCCGGCTGGTGCTTCCTCTTGAGCGGCCCCCGCCACCCCCAGGACATCCCCGTAGTCGGCCAGGAGTCCCCGCAACGTGTAGGGAGAGAGATTGAGGAGGGAACAGACTTCGGCAAAGGTGTAACTCCCCGCCCCCGCCCGCGGCACCGCGGCAGCCTGCCCCCGCTCCGGAGACTCCGCCGAAACCTGCCCCTGATCCAACGGGTGCGCCGGAGCCGGCATCCCATCCGGCGGTTCTGCGGAAGCCCGCGCCTGGCCTGACGGTCCGGTCACGACGGGGGCAGGTCCAGGAGCACCCGGCCCGGGCGCGGCAGTACCCGCAGGCACGTCCCCGCGTTCGCGGCGGTCGAGGAGCTCGGCCAGCTTTTCCAGATCTTCTTCCTCGTGTTCAGAAGACAAGCACGGTGCCCCTTTCCCGCCCTTTGGTTCTTTCTGTATGGAGCGATTTCCTGCCGGAAGAACCGGGCCCGCAGCCGCGGGGTGTCCGGCCCGTAAATAGGGCAGGGCACCCCCCTGCATAATAGGGCCGGAGGGTCGTCTCATGCTGCAACCCCGCCACCGGCAGGGGGACGAGCCGGGCTGGTTCGACTGGTGGGCGACGCTATACTACGATGAGAACTTCGGCCAGCCGCGGCGCTGCCCGGGCAGGCGTCTCCTCACGGCATGGGACTGCGACGTCGCGGCAGCCCTGGATGACGACGCCGCCACCTGGGACGATGACTATCCTCCCATCAGGTGGTCGGGGTGGAGCGGGTTCCCACTCCTACTCTGACCCGGTGGAAACGAGCGGGTGCGGCTCCGTGGCCCACGCTGACCACCTGGCCGGGTTGACCTTTGCCGCAGTTGGGGGTACCCCACATGCGCCAGTGGTCCTGGTCGCCCACGGCATCACAGCTTCCCCAGAACTCGGGGGTTATGCCCGTGTAGGTGGGGTTCTTGAGCATGCGGACACGGGAGCCGTCCCGGATCTCCCAGGCCGCCTCGCATCCGAACTGGAAGTTCAGGCGCCGATCGTCGATGGACCAGGACCGGTTGATCTCCATGTAGATCCCCTGGGGCGTGTCGCGGACCATCTCGTCCAGAGTCCAGTCACCCGGTTCCAGGTTTATGTTGGTCATGCGGATGAGGGGAATGCGGTTCCAGCCGTCCCCGCGCATGGCCCCGTTGGACCTCTCTCCCACCCGCGGCGCCGTCTCCCGGGAGGTGAGAAAGCCGGTGAACATGCCCCCGTCCACCAGGCCAACGCGCTGCGCGGGAACCCCCTCGTCGTCCCATCCGAATGTGCCCAGACCCCCGGGGACGGTGGCGTCGGCCACGATGTTCACCTCGGGCGAGCCGTAGCGGTAGCGGCCCCGCAGCCCCGGCTCCAGGAAGCTGGTGCCCGCATATGCCGCTTCCTGACCCAGCACCCGGTCCAGTTCCACGGGGTGGCCGCAGGACTCGTGCAGCTGCAGGGCCATCTGGCGGCCGTCCAGGATAAGCGTGGTCATTCCCTCCGGGCAGGAAGGCGCATCCAGCAACTGCCCGGCTTCCCGCCCTACCCGTTCCGCGTGCTCGCGCAGGCGCATGCGCTCCACCGCTTCCCACCCGGCTGCCTCCCAGTGGCCGCGGTGGGCATTCGGATGGCTGCGGAACTGGACCTCCCCGTTTCTGGCGGCAGTGGCCTGCATGCCCGCGCCCGTGCTCACCAGTTCCTGTTCCGCCAGCGTGCCCTCGCTGGTGGCCAGCACCTTTCTCTCCCGCCGTGCCCCCACCATGGCCTCCGTGACCCGCACGGCACCGCCGACGGCCCGCATGAGCCGGTCTGCGTCCTCCAGGAGAGCGAGCTTCTCCTCCAGCGGCACCGCAAAAGGGTCCCTCTTCACCGGGGTGGCGTAGAAACCGTGCTGCGGTTCCTGGGGCGCCAGCTGCACCGCAGGCCCGCCCGCGCTACGGCTGGCCCGGGCGATGGCCACTGCCTCCCGGGCAGTCCTGGCCAGATCCTCGCTCGTGGCCGAAGCTGTGGCGGCAAAGCCCCAGCTTCCCTCCACCAGCACCCGGATACCGTAGCCTTCGCTACGCGGCCGGCTCACCCCCAGCAGGCGGCCGTTGCGCCACCTGATCTCCTCCTGCTCGCGCCGCACCCAGCGGACGTCGGCGTAGCTGCACCCCTGAGCGCGACACGCCTCCAGCACGGTTTCGAGACGCGGGCCGATGGCGGCCGTCATGGGCCCTATCTTCACCGCACTCACCCCCATCAGGGAACCCGGGCCAGCCGGGCCAGGTCCGCCACCACGCGCGCCGGCACTGTCACCTGGCCCAATCTGGCCGGATAGTCCGGACCGCCGTGGAAGTCGGAGCCTCCCGTCGCCATCAATCCCAGCCTGCGGGCCATCGCCCTGTACCTGGCCACCGCTTCCGGTCCGTGCTCCGGGTAGTACACCTCGATCCCCGCCAGGCCACAGGCCACCAGGTCCGGGATGAAGCTGTCGTCGCGCAACAAACCCGGATGGGCCAGCACGCCCGCACCGCCCGCCTCCCGGATCACCCCCACGGCCGCCTCCGGGGAGATGTGCTCCCGCGGCACATATCCGGGACGTCCCCGTTCCAGGAAACGCTCAAAAGCCTCTTTCACCGAAGTCGCGTATCCCGCCTCTACCAGGGCGCGGGCCATGTGGGGGCGACCGAGGGCACCCCCTGCGGCCAACTCCCTCACCCGCTGGAGGGAAACCGGCATTCCCAACCGGGCCACCCTCTCTGCCATGCGTTCCATCCGCCGCTCCCTGCTACCCTGCAACCGGAGCAGTGTCGCGCGCAGGCCCCGGTGGTCGACGTCTACGAAGTACCCGAGCACGTGCACTTCTTCGCTGCCCCGCTCGGCCCCCACCTCCACCCCGGGTACCACGGTGATCCCCGCCCGCGCACCTTCTGCCACCCCCTCGGCGACTCCCGCCACCGTGTCGTGGTCGGTGATAGCCACCCCGGCCAAGCCCAGCCGGGCCGCCTCCCGGACCACGCGGGCAGGATCCCAGGTGCCGTCGGAAGCGGTGGTGTGCACGTGGAGGTCGAACCGTCCCTCCCCCGGCCCGGCTCCCATATCGGCCCCGCCGACACCGGCAGCCCTGCGTCCCTCTTCGGTCCCCCGGTCCACGGCGATCGCACTCACGGCCCCGGGTCCCGCCCTCCTGCCGGAGCTGCTACCTCACCGGTCGCCGGCGCTCGTCCCGTCGCTGGCGCGGTCTCCTGGTCCGTTGCTGGCGCCGTCCCCTGGTCCATCACCTGCTCCAGCACGCGCAGGAAGTTCTCTCCCAGGATCTTCCTGACATCGTCCTCGCTGAAGCCCCTTTCCAGCATGCCGCGGGTGAGTACGGGAAGGCGGGATACGTCCTCCACACCCGTCGGCGCGGCGCCGATGCCATCGTAATCAGAGCCCAGCCCCACGTGGGCGGGCCCCACCAGGGAGATCACGTGCTCGATGTGCCGCAACACGTCCTCCCAGGTCGCCCGCCCGTCCTCCCTCAGGAAGTTGGGGGCAAAGTTGATGCCCACCACCCCACCCGCCCGGGCCAGAGCCCTGATCTGATCATCGGTGAGGTTCCGGCGGTGGTCGCACAGGGCCCGGCAGCAGGAATGAGACGCCACAAAGGGAGCCCGGCACGTTGCCGCCACGTGCCAGAACCCCGCTTCGGAGAGGTGGGAGACGTCCACCATCATCCCCAGTCTGTTCATTTCTTCAACAACCTGCACTCCGAAAGTGGACAGGCCTCCCCCGGTGCGTTCTTCCGCCACCCCGTCCGCGATGAGGTTGCGCTGGTTCCAGGTGAGGGTGATCAGCCGCACCCCCAGGCGGTAAAGGGTGCGCAGGTACGAGAGGTCGTCCCCGACCCCCTCTCCGCCCTCGATGGCCAGCATCGCCCCCAGCCGGCCTTCCCCTCTGACCCGCGCGATGTCCCCGGCGGTCCTGATCAGGAAAAGCTCCGGGCACGCCTCGAGTTGCTGATGGAAGAAATCAACCAGTTGCAGGGCTCGCTCCAGCCCGCGATCGGGCTTGTACTGGGGTTCGATGTAGCAGGCAAACACCTGGATATCCACGCCGCCCTCCCTCATGCGGGGTAGGTCCAGGTGACCCTCGGTCCGGCGCTGGGCCAGGCTGGCTCGCGTCTCCCACAGCCGCAGCAGCGTGTCGCAATGACCGTCCACCACCAGGCACTCATGATGGAGCTTTTCCGCCTCTGTCGTCCTCCTCACTCCTTTCGCTCCGTCCCCGGGGCCGAGGGGTGGGCATTCCGTCGACCCAATGCCATCCCCGACCACCGGACGTCGTCCCCGCCTGCCCGATATCATGGCCCACCGGCGAGGTCAGGCGCCCTGGTGGCCGGTTGCCAGATGGTACCCGGCGCGCACGGCCCGGCAGTTGGTCTCCCCCCGGCCGGCGCCGAAACGGTGGCGGAGCACCTCCTCCAGAAACGCGGGTGGAAACATGCCGGTGGCACCCAGCACGGCGCCCAGGGCCACCATGTTGATCGTCCTCGGCCCGCCCGCCTGCCCGGCTGCCTGCTCAAGCGGCAGGGCCATCTCGCGGCACCGGGGTGTGGCTCCCCCCGGCCCTCCGTCAGCGCTCGCGGCAACGCCGCTCAGGCCCGCCTCCCTGATGAGAATGGCGCCGGGCCGGCACATGGCCAGCAGGCGCGCGTAGGCGTCTCCGGACAGGGCCACCATCAGGTCGGGGTGGCGCACGCGGGGGTAGGCGATCTCCCGGTCGGCGGGCGCCACGACCACGTCCGATCGCGTGAAACCGCCTCGGGTGGCTATCCCGTACGCGGAGGTGTGAGTGGCGTTCAGACCCGCCCGTACCGCCGCCTCCCCCAGCAGGGCACCGGCCAGCACTACCCCCTGCCCGCCCTCACCCCCTATGATCACCTGCCACTCCCGCCCCGTTCCGCCGGCAGGCGGTGCCGTCGTCACCGGGTCGGCCCCATTTCCCCTCATCTCTCGCTCACCTCACGGGCCCCGGTCCCGCGGGCGGCCTGTTGCACCGCCCAGTACCTCTCTTCGAAGGGAATGCCGGCCCGGTCCTGGAACACACCGACGGCCACCCTTCCCCGCTGTTCGCCTTCCGGCAACTGGCGGAACCTCTCCAGGGGGACGGCCACCTGGCGCCAGTGCTCCATCATCTCCACCGGGCCGCCCAGGCGGTTGTAGCGACCGAAGTACACCGGGCAGGAGGACATCACTTCCACCAGGGAAAACCCCGGGTGGGTGAGGGCGGCCTCCAGGTAGCGGTCCAGAAGGTGGACGTGGTAGACAGTGGTCCGCGCCACGTACATGGCTCCCGCCGCCGCCGCCACCCGGCAGAGGTCAAACCCCTCTTCGGCATGACCCAGGGGAGAGGTGGAGGTGGTGCTGCCCGCGGGTGTGGTACCGGAGTACTGGCCTCCCGTCATCCCGTAGTTGAGGTTGTTGGCCACCACGGCGGTGATGGTCAGGTTGCGCCGGCAGGCATGGAGGAAGTGATTTCCCCCTATGGTGGCACAGTCCCCGTCCCCCATGAGAGCGACCACCCGCAGGGCGGGATTGACGGCCTTGATCCCGGTGGCGATGGCCAGGGCCCGGCCGTGGGTGCCATGCACGGCATTCACGTCCAGATAGTCGTCCGCCCGCCCGAAACAGCCGATCCCGGTGACCACCACGGTCTCGGTCCGGTCCAGGCCCAGCCGGGCGAAAGCCCGCGCCACCGCCGCGAGAATCACCCCGTTGCCGCATCCCGGGCACCAGAAGTGAGGCAGGTTGCGGGCCACCAGGTAGGAACGAGCCTCCCCCGGGCGGGTATCCTCCGCGGGGCGGGTATCCTCCGGGGGTGTATCCGCGGCGGGATCCGCCGGGCGGATCCCTTCCCTCATCACCTTGCCGTCCCTCCCTCCAGCCCGGCCAGCACTTCCTCCGGAGTGAGCATCTCCCCGTCGTAGCGGTGGATACCCACCACTTCCCCGCGCAGGATGCGCTCCACCTCCAGAGCCAGCTGGCCGTGGCTCATCTCCGCCACCAACACCCGGCCGGCCTCTGCCGCCGCCCGGCGCAGGGCGGCCGCCGGGAAAGGCCATACCACGAGGGGCACGAAGAGCCCGGCCGGCACGCCGGCAGCGCGGGCCTCGTCCACCGCCGCCCGGGCCGCCCGGGCCGCCGCCCCGTACGCCACCACCAGGTAACGGGCGCCACCACAGTGGTAGGTACGGTAGAGTTCCAGGTCGCCGGCGTGACGGGTGATCTTCTCGTGCAGGCGGGCGATCACCCGGGCTGCGTTCTCGGGGCGCGAGTTGGGGAACCCCGTTTCGTCGTGCATGGAGCTGGATACGTGAAACACATAGCGGGAACCGAAGCGAGCCAGGGGTGCCACCCCGTCCGGCCCGGGGCCGAAAGGCAGGTACTCTTCCGGAGGGCAGTCCGGTTCCGGCCGTCCCCCCACTCCGGGCCCCTGCCCGCCGGCTGCCCCGCCGTCGCCCCGCCCGGCCCCGGGTTCGGGCACCACCACCCGCTCCCGGGCGTGGGCGATGACCTCGTCCCCGAGGAGGATCACGGGGTGGCGCAGCAGATCGGCCAGGTGGAAGGCCCGTACGGTCAGGTCGTAGCAATCCTGCACCGTGGCAGGGGCCAGGGCCACCGCCGGGTGATCACCGTGAGTTCCCCAGCGGGCCTGCATGAGGTCGGCCTGGGCGGGCCGGGTGGCCAGCCCGGTGGAAGGTCCGCTGCGCTGGATGTCCACTACCACGCAGGGGATCTCCAGGGCGATGGCCAGGCCCAGGTTCTCCTGCATGAGGGAGAAACCGGGGCCGCTGGTGGCCGTAAACGCCCGCGCCCCGGCCAGGGAAGCCCCCACCAGGGCCGCCATGCTGCCGATCTCGTCTTCCATCTGCAGGTACACGCCCCCCACGGCGGGGAGGCGAAGAGAGGCCAGTTCCGCGATCTCCGAAGAGGGTGTGATGGGATAACCGGCAAAAAGCCGGGCGCCGGCAGCCAGCGCCCCCTCCAGGATAGCCTCGTTACCCTGCCAGAACTCTATCCTCACCGCCAGGGCCCGATCCCCCCTATCCTTCGTACGGCCAGCCCGGCAGCTCGCAGCGCAGCGGCCGGTCCTGCCGGTAGCCCAGGGCATACTCGCCCACCATGATCTCCAGGATCTCGCGGGTCCCCTCGTATATCACCGCGCCCTTGCTGTTGCGCAGGAACCGCTCCACCGGATACTCGTCCGAATAGCCGTAGGCACCGTGGATCTGCACCGCGTCGGAAGCGGCATCAAAGGAAGCACAGGTGGCGTACCACTTGGCCAGCGCGGTCTCGCGGGTGTTGCGCATACCCTGGTTCTTCATCCAGCCCGCCCGCCATACCAGCAGCCTGGCGGCCTCGTAGTCGCGCACCATGTGGCCGATCATGCGCTGCACCAGCTGGTGCTTGCCCAGGGGCACCCCGAAGGTCTTGCGTTCTTTGCCGTACTTCACGGAAGCCTCAATTGAGGCCGCGATGAGTCCGGTGGCGCCAGCAGCGACCGTGTAGCGGCCGTTATCCAGGCAGGACATGGCGATCTTGAACCCCTCGCCCTCCTGCCCGAGCAGGTTCTCTTTCGGCACGAACACGTCCTGGCACACGAAGGAGCCGGTGTTCCCCGCCCGGATGCCCATCTTGCCGTGGATGGGCTGCGAAGAAAACCCCGGCATGCCGCGCTCGACGATGAAACCGGAAATCCCCCGGTGACCCGCCTCGGGGGGCTCGGTGCGAGCGAAGAACAGGAACACGTCGGCCACGTCGGCCAGCGAAATCCAGGTCTTCTCGCCGTTCAGGATGTACCCATCCGCCGTGCGGGTGGCGGTGGCCTCCAGGGCGGCCGCGTCGGTGCCCGCGTTGGGCTCGGTGAGCCCGTAAGCGCCGATCAGCTCACCCGTGGACAGGCGGGTGAGATACTTCTGCTTCTGTTCTTCCGTGCCCCACTGCAGGATGCCCAGGCCGCACAGGCCCACATGCACCGACATCACCACCCGCAGGGAGGTGTCGATCCGTTCCAGCTCCTCGCAGGCGATGGCCAGGCTGACGTAGTCCATGCCTCCGCCCCCGTACTTTTCGGGGAAGACCAGCCCCAGGATACCCAGATCGCCCATGCGCTTGATGAGGCCCACGTCCCACTGACCCTGCTGGTCCAGCTCCTTGATGCGTGGTGCGGCTTCTTTCTCTGCGAACTGGCGCACCATCTCCCTGACCATGCGGTGCTCATCGGTCAGTGCAAAATCCACCGATACACCCCTCCTTCGTGCGTACCCTGACGGAGGGTATTTCTTCCCGGGCCGCACGAATACCTGCCACCCCCGTCCCGGGGACCGGCCCGGCAATCCAGGGGCCCGTGCCGCCACGCCGGTGCGCATCAAAAGCAAAGCCCGCCGGTAGGCGGGCCAGCATGCCGGTCCTCGAAGGTGCCGGATGCATCCTCAACGAGGCTCGACGATGAACTTGATGGCCGTCCTCTCCTCCCCGTTGATGTTCACGTCGGTGAACGCGGGGATGCAGATGAGATCGATCCCGCCCGGCGCCACGAACCCCCGGGCAATCGCCACTGCCTTCACCGCCTGGTTGATGGCACCCGCCCCGATGGCCTGTACCTCTGCCGACCCCTTCTCCCTGATTACTCCCGCCAGTGCTCCCGCCACCGCATTGGGGCTCGACCGCGACGATACTTTCAAGACCTCTGCCACGTCCCTTACCTCCCCGCAGAGTGTTTTGGGCTTGGCTCTGGACGTTATCTTACCATATGTGACCTGTCTTGGCAATAGAAAAACAATTGTGCCGAAATCCCGCTGCGGCGGCCATGGGCGTTTGGCGCCCGACCCCCGGCCGCCCCGCCCGCTGGCCCGGGGCGTCGGGGGCTGGCCCCCGCCGCTCATGAATCATCGGCGTCCGCAGTGGAGCTGCCTTCGCGCCACCAGATGCGACGGATTGACCGGGCGCGACCGGACCCTTCGTCCACGTCGACGCACACGGCATTGAACTGACGCGGTCCCCGGGCCACGTCGAAGCGGCTGGGTAGCTGGTCCAGAAAACGCTGTACGATGGTCTCAGTGCGCATGCCGATCACCGACTGCCAGGGGCCGGTCATCCCCGCATCGGTGATGTATGCCGTCCCGCCCGGCAGTACCACCTCGTCCGCCGTCTGCACGTGGGTGTGGGTACCGATGACGGCGCTCACCCGGCCATCCAGGAACCACCCCATGGCCACCTTCTCGGAAGTGGCCTCCGCGTGGAAGTCCACCAGGATCACCGGGGTGTGCGCCCGCAGGCCCTCCGCCTCGCGGGCCAGGCTACGGAAAGGGCAGTCGAGCAGAACGGGGGCGAAAACCCTCCCCATGGCACACACCACCGCCACCGGGATGCCTGACCGGCCCTGCAGCACCAGGGATCCCCGGCCGGGCGGGTCACCCGGCCAGTTGAGGGGGCGGAGGAGACGCTCTTCCCTGTCCAGGAAGGGCATCACCTCTTTCTTGTCCCAGAGGTGGTTGCCGCTGGTGAGCACGTCCACCCCCATGGCAAACAGTTCCGCCGCCACCTCGGGGGTGACGCCCAGCCCGCCGGCCGCGTTTTCTCCGTTCACCACCACCAGATCCAGTTGCTCCTTCTCCAGGTAAGATGGAAGAAGCTGGGCCAGCAACTGCCGGCCCGGCTTCCCCACCACGTCCCCCACGAACAGTATCTGCACCCGTATGTATGCTCCCTTCCCCAAGGAGAAGGGGGGCCTTGCGGCCCCCCGCTCTCACCTGGCATAATCCACGGCCCTGGTTTCCCGGATCACGATTACCTTGACCTGGCCGGGATATTCCAGCTCGCTCTCGATCTTCTTCACCATGTCGCGGGCCAGGCGCACGGCCCCCAGGTCGTCAACCTTCTCGGGCTGTACGATAATGCGCACTTCCCGGCCGGCCTGGATGGCGTAGGCCTTGTCCACCCCTTCGAAGGAATCCGCGATTTCCTCCAGCTTCTGCAGGCGCTTCACATAGGCTTCCAGGGTCTCCCTGCGCGCTCCGGGCCGGGCGGCGGAGATGGCATCAGCGGCCGCCACCAGCACCGCCTCCACCGTGTGCGGCTCCACATCGCCATGGTGGCAC
Organism: Bacillota bacterium; assembly: GCA_030019365.1. Lineage (NCBI taxonomy): Bacteria > Bacillati > Bacillota > Bacillota bacterium. The sequence goes on along the minus strand of JASEFA010000001.1, from coordinate 281,193 downwards.
TCCACCGCGTGGGTCACTTCCGGCGATTCCCGGTACTTGCGCAGCAGGTTCACCCCGATGGCCGTGTGAGAACCTTCCATCTGGTGGTCTATGGCTTTACCCACGTCATGAAGCAGCCCGGCCCGCCTGGCCACCTGCACGTCCACGCCCAGCTCGGCCGCCATCACGCTCGCCAGGTGGGCTACTTCCAGGGAATGCCGCAGGACATTCTGCCCGTACGAAGAGCGGAACTTCAGCCGGCCCAGGAGCTTGATCAGCTCGGGATGAACCCCGTGCACGCCCACCTCCAGGGCGGCCTGTTCGCCCTCTTCCCGGATGCGGGTTTCCACTTCCCTCTGGGCCTTCTCCACCATCTCCTCAATGCGTGCCGGATGGATGCGGCCGTCGGCCACCAGCCTCTCCAGGGCCACGCGGGCCACCTCGCGCCGCACGGGATCGAATCCGGAAAGGATGACGGCCTCCGGGGTATCGTCGATGATGAGGTCGATCCCGGTGAGCGTCTCCAGAGTCCTGATATTGCGGCCCTCCCTCCCGATGATCCGTCCCTTCATCTCCTCGTTGGGCAGCTCCACAACCGATACGGTGGTTTCCGCCACGTGGTCGGCGGCGCAGCGCTGGATGGCCAGGGACACCACTTCCCGGGCCCGCTTCTCCGCCTCATCCCTGGCTTCCTGCTCCACCTGCCGGATGAGCAGGGCCGCTTCGTGCCGGACTTCCTCTTCCACACTCTTGAGCAGGATTTGCCGGGCCTCTTCGGCCGTGATCCCGCAAATCCTCTCCAGTTCCTCACGTTGCCGGGCCTGCAGGGCCGCCAGCTCTTTCTGGGCAGTCGCCAGCTCCTTTTCCCGGGCTGCCAGGGTCTCCTCGCGCCGCTCCAGGTTGTCCAGCTTGCGGTCCAGTTGTTCCTCTCTGGACATGAGCCGGCGCTCCATGCGCTGCAGCTCCACCCTCCGCTCCCGGGTTTCGCGCTCGAACTCCGACCGCAAACGGTGGACTTCCTCTTTGGCCTCCAGGAGGAGCTCCTTCTTCCTGGCCTCCCCCTGCTCGACCGCCTCTTCCAGGACGCGTTTGGCCTGTGTTTCCGCCGACCCTATCTTCGCCTCGGCCATGACCCGCCGGACGAAATACCCCGTGAACAGGCCCGCCACCAGAGAAACCACCATCGCGAGGACGGTGTACCAGTTGATCACCGTCACCTCCCCTCTGGGCACATACACAAAAGCCGGAAGCTTCCGGCCAGATTACCACGTGCCTATCGATGCGTCCGTCCCTGCGGACACGGGATGTCCGAAGCTTTATCGATAAACAGCGGTACTCTGCGCTCCCATCCGTAGGAATTCTAGCTATTTTCCTTCCCTAAGTCAAGGATACGGCCAGCTCCCGGACCTGCGAGATGCCATCCTTCATTTCCACCAGGTATGCCTTGTCTCCCGTATGGGCCAGGTGCTGGTTGTGGGTTATCATGATCACCTGCCGTCCAAAAGACGAACTGGTTTCCTTGAGGAACGAAGCCACGCGGGCGATGTACTCCTCCGAAACATGCTTGGCCGGCTCGTCCAGCACTACCGGACCCGCCAGGGGAGGCCGCGCCAGGAGGAGCAGGGCCGCGCGCAGAGCCAGGGAGACCACGTCCACCACCCCACCCCCGCGGGCATCCTGGGGCCTGTTCTGCACCCGGTGACTCCCGTAGCTGGACACCACGTAGAAGTCCGCCTCAGACCTGCCCGCCCGCTGCTCGGTCAGCACCTGGAACTCCAGGTGAGGTCCGAACACGTAGCGCAGGGCGTCGGTTACCAGGATCTCCACCTGCTCGCGGGCATCCTCCCGGGCCCGTTCCGCTACCGTGCGCAGCAGGGCAGCCACCTGGCCGTACAGCTCCCGCCGCCTTTGCCTGTCGGCCAGACTCTGCCGCAGGCGAGCCAGTTCCTCCTCCACCTGCCGCTGCTGGCCCCTGCGTTGCTCCAGGGCCTTCCGGGCCCGGCCGGCCATGTCCTGTATTTCTTGCTCCGCCGCCATCACCACGGATCGTCTCCCGTCATGCCCCCGCCGGCCCCGGGCCGCCCAGGAGCTCTCGCGGGATGAGGCGCCGGGCCTGTTCCAGGAGGCCGGCGATGTCCTTCTCCAGCCGGGCCACCTCGCCGTCGATGGTATCGGGCGTCACTCCCAGCTCTCCCATCTCCGCCAGGATGCGCTGCCTATCCTGCTCCAGAGCCTCAAGCTGCCCCTCCGCCCGCGCTTTCACCGTCCTGGCCTGCTGAAGCTGTTGCTTCAGCAGGGCCAGGTCACTCTCCAGGCTCAAGCTACCGCCCCCCTCCGCATATTTCCGCCAGGATGGCGGGAACCTGGTCCGGCTTGATGGCGGCCCCGCAGGTGGGACACCTGCCCAGGCGCACCAGCAGTTCGCCGTACCGGGTCCCCACCTCTCTCTCCTGGTAGCGGGCCCGGTCCCGCCCGGCCACGGCTTTCCCGATCCGCTCCCGGACCTGGGCGAGGCGGGACCGTACCTCCCGCAGCCTCTGCCACCGGGATTGCAGCTCTGCCGCCCTCTCGAGCAGGCCCTCGGCCCGGGGCGCCCCCGCCAGGCCGGCCGCCACCCGCTCCCAGTGGGCCTTGCGAGAGCCGCTCTCGCGCCACCGCAGCGACAGCTGGCGCAGGCGACCGTACCGATCCACCAGCGCCCCTGCCCGCCCCGCCAGGTCTTCCGCCTGGGGCAGGCCCCCCAGGAGGTGCACCAGCCGGCTCAGCCTCTCCGCATCCTCCCGGGCGCGTTCCCAGCTCTTCTTCAGGTCGAACAACCGCTCCGCCCGCTCCCGCTGCCCCCGCGCCCGGGCCAGCACCGCTTCCGCCTGCTGCAACGCCTGCTCGTGGGCGGGCAGGTCGTCGTACCGGGCCAGCTTTTCCTCCCAGACTGCGATATCCCTGCCGAGATCGGCTTCCTCGCGGGCGGCCCGCCCCTCGTCCGCCAGCACGTCCCGGATGGCAGCGTCGATTATGTGGACGCCCACGATCTGGCTCACTGCCTTAGCCCGCAGCGCACCCGGCTCCTCCAGGAGGAAGGGAGCTTCCAGTTGGCCACCCAGATTGAGCCTCAGCTCCCGGTCTTCATCGAGGGCAAGGGGTGCCATGCCGTGGGCGGCGCAGACCTCGCTCTCCACGGTCGCGTTGACCGAGTTGAACTCACGTCTTTCCCCATCCTTCTCGATAAGGTAGCGGTTGGTGCGGGGCCCTTTCTCCCGGCTGATACGGGTGCCGTCGTCGAAGGTGACGGTTACACGGCAGGACTCGGCACCCACGCGCACGAAGTCGCTCCCACGCGGCTCGTTGTACAGCACCCAGCGCAGGCCCCTGATGATGGCGGTCTTGCCCTGGTCGGAGGGGCCCACGATCACGTTCAGCCCCGGGCTGAAGGTGAGCAGGGTGCGGGCGTGGCACTGGAAGTTCTCCAGCTCCAGACTGGCTATGTACCTCACCTTTCCCTCCCGCTCCTCCCCGCCAGGCGTTCCCGAGCCATCCCCACCCGCTGCAGCGCCTCCCTCTTCACTTCCTCCGGGTATCCTTCGCCGCCGGCGATGGCGGCCACCATGTCCTCCAGGTCAAACAGGCGGCGCCCGTCCCAGGCCCCTTTCACCCGCTGGATGAAGTCGGCCAGCTGGGTATCCCGGTAGGCGGCCGCTTCGATGAGCGAACGGTCCAGCACCTCATCCCCCGGGAGCGCGCTCCGCAGAGGGATGCCGCGCACCGAGATGCCACTCCCCTCCACTTCCACCAGCACCACCTGCGGGTGACGGGCAATCTCCGCCAGGCTGGCTTCCAGGCGCACCATGGCACCGGGGTTGACGAAGAGGCGCCCCGGTACGGGCTCGAGGGGAAGCCGGGAGTACCCCAGGTGGTAGTGCCCCACCAGGGTGAGATCGGCACCGGTGCGCGGTGCCACCCGTTCGATGAGCGTATAGTCCATCCCGGACACCCAGGGTTTCTCGAGAAGCATGCCGTGAGCCATGTGGATGGCCACGTCCGCGCGGGCATCCCTGCTGACCACGTAGTCCGCCCCGTCCCTGCTGTCGATGTCGTGCTGGAAGGGGGCCCCGGTGAGCTGCACCTTCAACTGCCCCGGACCTCCCAGCAGCTCCACCTCGCCGCACCGCAGGAGCCGCAGCCCACCCAGTGCCTCCACCAGCCCGAGCAGGGTGCGGGGGAGGCTGTCCGGGTTGTGACCGTAAACATCGTGGTTGCCGACGATGCCGTACACGGGCACCCGGCAGCGGCGCAGGACAAGCATGAATTCCCGTGCCACGCCGGGAGCCAGGTCGGGGCGGTCGAACACGTCCCCCAGGTGCAGGAGGGCGCTCACCCCCAGGTCCTCCGCCAGGTTCACCACTTCCTCCAGTTTGGCGCGGCAGGTGGCGAAGAAGTCGTCCCGCCGGCCCTGGGGAGAAGTGCCGCGGAGGTGGGTGTCAGCCACCACCAGGAAACGCATCGTCACTCTCCTCGCCCAGCAGTTCTCTCACCGTGCGCACCGCCAGCTCCCTACCGAACCCGCGCCTCATGAGGTAGCCCTGCAGGCGGCAGGCGTCGGGACGGTGCCGGTTGCGCCGCAACCAGGCCTGTCCCGCCCGCCGGGCAGCCACCTCTTCCAGGTCTCCCGGCTCCCCCTCCGGGCCCGCGGCACCTGCGTCCGGCTCCCCCTCGCGGCCCGCGGGACCCGCATCCGCCCCCACATCCATCCTCATGCTCTCCTCCACCTGGGCGAGGGCCAGCCGGACGTGTTCCCTGCTCACCCCGCGCCGGGCCAGGGCGACCGCCAGGGCCCTCCTGCCCATGGGCCGACGTACCAGCGTCTCTTCTATGTAGGCCCGAGCGTACGCCACATCATCCAGCAGTCCCAGCCCCCGCAGGCGGCCCACCACCTCGTCCTGTACGGCCCCGTCGAATCCCCGCCGGGCCAGGGCCATCCTGACCTGGTACTCGGTGCGGGGACGCTCGAGCAGCCGCAAGGCGTACTCCCGCGCGGCATCGATCTGCGAGCCCCCGCCCGCTCCCCTGCGGGCGGCGCGGTCAGGCCTCGTCATCACTGGCGGCTGCCGTCTTCACCGCGCCCAGGCTGAGGGCTTCCCGCGCCTTGCGCTCTACCTCCGTCGCCGTCTCCGGGTGGGAGCGAAGGTAGTCACGGGCGTTCTCCCTACCCTGTCCCAGGCGCACGTCACCGAAGGCGTACCAGGTACCCACCTTCTGTAGAACGCCCATATCCACGCCCACGTCCAGGATGCTGCCCTCGCGCGAGATCCCCTCGCCGTAGATGATGTCGAAGTCGGCCTGCCGGAAGGGGGGAGCGAGCTTGTTCTTCACCACCTTGACGCGGGTGCGCGAGCCCACCACTTCCGTCCCGTGCTTGATGGACTCCTGCTTGCGCACCTCCAGGCGAATGGAGGCATAGAACTTGAGGGCCCGGCCCCCGGGGGTCACCTCGGGATTCCCGAACATTACCCCCACTTTCTCGCGCAACTGGTTGATGAAGACGGCCACGCAGCGGGTTTTCGAGATGGCGCCGGCCAGCTTGCGCAGGGCCTGGGACATGAGCCGGGCCTGCAGACCCACGTGCGAATCGCCCATCTCACCTTCCAGCTCCGCCCGCGGCACCAGAGCCGCCACCGAGTCCACCACCACCACGTCGACGGCACCGCTGCGCACCAGCGCCTCGGCGATCTCCAGGGCCTGCTCACCGGTGTCCGGCTGGGAGATGAGGAGGTTGTCCACGTCCACCCCCACCCGGCGGGCGTACACCGGATCCAGGGCGTGCTCGGCGTCGATGAAGGCGGCCACTCCCCCCATCCTCTGGGTTTCGCTGATGATGTGGAGCGCCACGGTGGTCTTGCCCGACGCCTCCGGGCCGTAAATCTCCACCACCCGCCCTCGTGGGATCCCCCCGATCCCCAGGGCGATGTCCAGGGCGAGGGATCCGGTGGGGATCACGTCCACCTGCATGCGGGCCGACGCCTCTCCCAAACGCATGACGGACCCTTTCCCGAACTGCCTTTCGATCTGGGAAAGGGCCATCTCCAGGGCCTTTTCTCTATCCATGCGGTCCCCTCCTTTCTGGTCGGGAGCCGCTTCCTCCGCTGAGTATATCATCCTGCTCGCCGCCGGGACAAGCACCACCCCGGCCCGACATCATCCCCGGCCACCGCCCCGACCCGGCCTCACCCCGGCGAGCCCCTCGTGCGCTGCGGGCCTCCTGTCCAACCACCAGGCGCGGCCCGCCTGGCGGCTCGCTAGCCCAGCCGGTGGCGCCCCAGGGGAGTGTATACCGGACCGGAGCGCCCGAGCGCGCTCTGGAACAGCACGATTTCTTCCACGGCAACCTCCCGGGCGGGGAAGGAAGCCTGCTCGAGCGCTCTGGCCAGGTCGGTCGCCCCGCGGGGTGAGCGCACCCGGCCCACGGTGAGGTGGGGCGAAAAGGGCCTGCTCTCGGGGGCAAAACCCAGGTCCGCGAGCTGGGAGTCTACTGCGGCAGCCAGCCGGCCCAGCTCTCCTGCCCCGCGGCCCACCCCCACCCACACCACCCGCGCTCGCCCGGGGGACGGGAACGCGCCTGTGCCGGCAGCCTCGAAGGTGAATGGCTTCATTTCCCCGGCCGCCCGGGCCAAGGCCTCCGCCAGCTCGGCAAGGCGGGCCGGGTCCACCTCTCCCAGGAACTTGAGGGTGAGGTGGAAGTTCTCTTCCTCCACCCACTTGACGTCGGCCCGGGATTCCGCCAGGTGGCGCACCAGTTCGCCCAGAGCGCGCCGCAAAGAAGGGGGCAACTCCACCGCCACGAAAAGCCGCAAACCTATTCCCCCTCGGGGCTGCCGGTGGCCAGATAGCGATAGAGGGTGGTGAGGGCAATCTGGCAGGCTCGCTCGCGTACCTCTTCCCGATCACCCCGCAGAGAATCCGACCAGGTGAAAGTGCCCTCCGGTCGCGCCAGAGCAAAGCACACCGTACCCACCGGCTTGCCCGGCCTGCCCCCACCCGGCCCGGCCACTCCCGAGATGGCCAGGGCCAGGGAGGCACCCAGGCGATCCCGCACCCCTTCCGCCATGGCGCCCGCCACCTGCTCGGAGACGGCCCCGTGCTCCCGGATCACCCCGGCGGATACCCCCAGCTGGGACTCCTTCACCTCGTTGGCGTACGAGATGATCCCACCCAGGAAGTAGCGCGACGATCCCGGCACCGAGGTAATACGGGCGCCCAGCATGCCCCCCGTGCAACTCTCCGCCACCGCCAGGGTGAGACCGGCCGCTGCCAGCCTCTCGCCGGCGGCGTGAGCCAGAGTCTCCCCGTCGGCCCCGAACACGCGCCACCCCAGGCGGCGCCGGACCTCATCTTCCAGGGGGGCGATGAGCTCTCGGGCCGCAGCGGCGTCCGCAGCTTTCGCCGTCACCCGCAGGTGCACCTCACCCGGCTTGGCGTAGGGGGCCACCGTGGGGTTGGCCGACGCGAACAGGTCCCGCACCAGATGGGCCACCCCCGCCTCCCCCATGGCACAAACCTTGATGGTGCGGCTGAGGATCACCTGCGTACCGGCTCCCCGCTCGCGCAGCAAGGGCTCCACCTGCCGCTCCCAGATGGGAACCAGCTCTCCGGGCGGTCCGGGCAGGAGCACCACCAGGCTCCCCGCTTCCTCCAGGAAGAGACCGGGGGCCGTCCCCACGGGATTCTCCAGCACCCGCGCCCCTCGCGGGACCAGGGCCTGCTTGCGCGCGTTCGGGGTCAGGGGCCTGCCCCGGCGGCGGAAGAAGTCCTCGATCCCCGCCATCACTCCCGGGTCGAAATCCAGAGGCCGCCCCAGGACCTGGGCCATCACCTCTTTGCTCAGGTCGTCCTCGGTAGGGCCCAGTCCCCCGCTCACCACCACCAGGTGGGCGCGCCCCAGCGCCTGCCGGAAGGCAGCCGCCATGCGGTCCCGGTTGTCCCCCACCGCTACCTGGTAGTAGACGTCCACGCCCAGGGCGGCCAGGCGCTGGCTCAGGAACCGGGCATTGGTGTTGACGATGTCGCCCAGCAGGATCTCCGTCCCCACAGCCACTATTTCCGCGATCAAACCGGCTTCTTCACCCCGGCAGGATAATTCTGTCCCCCCCACCGGATTCCTGCTCCGCGGGGAAACCGGGCTGGCCCGGCAGCCTGCCGATGGCCGGGGGACCCCGGGCGGCTTTGCACCGCCGATGGGATGGCGGCGGCGGGCCGCAGGGGAGCGGGTCGCATGGGAGCGGGTCGCACCAGGCGCACCCTGTGTACGGCAGGTTTGGTCCGGGCGTGCGCTCCGAAGCCGAGGACGGCCCGGATCTCCTCTCCGGCCAGAGTTTCGCGCTCCAGTACCCGTTCCGCCAGGCGGCGGACGGCTTCGGTCCTGGGCCCCAGCAGCTCCTGGGCGCGCTGCCTCTGCCGGGTCATGATGTCGGACATGGCCCGCTGCACCGAGTCGCCCGCTACCAGGTCGGGGTCAACCGCCCCCAGGGCGGAGAGGCCCGCATATACCATGCGGCGGGCGGCCTGGCAGGCCCCGTCGTAGTCGTTGGCCGCCCCCGTGCTGGGCTCGCCCAGCACCAGCTCTTCGGCCACCGCACCGGCCAGGAGCACGCAGATCTGGTCCTCCAGCTCGCTGCGGGAATAGAGGTAAAAGTCATCCTGGGGGGCCTGCCGCACATACCCCAGGGCACTGCCGCGGGGCGAGATGGTGAGGGAGGAAATGGACCCCGGGGTGACCAGCTCGCTCACCACCGCGTGGCCGGCCTCGTGCACCGCCACCCGGAAAAGCTCCTGGTGGCGGGGCTTGCGGTCCACCTTTTCCCCCATCATCACCTTGTCGATGGCTTCCCGCAGGTGCCTCTGTTCCACCTGCCCGGAACCTTCGCGCATGGCCAGGATGGCCGCTTCATTGGCCAGGCTTTCCAGGTGCGCTCCCGAAAACCCCATGGTCTCGCGGGCAATGGCCTGCAGGCTCACGTCAGCCGCCAGGGGCTTGCCCCGGGTGTGTACCTTGAGGATCTGGAGCCGGCCCTCGCGATCGGGCAGGTCAACGCGCACCACCCGGTCGAAGCGACCGGGTCGCAGGAGGGCCGGGTCCAGCAGGTCGGGGCGGTTGGTGGCCCCGATGAGCAGGATGCGTACCTCGTCCTCTACGGAAAGTCCATCCATTTCGACCAGGAGCTGATTCAGGGTTTGATCGTACTCCAGGTGAGCGGAGTAGCGGCCCCGCTTTCCTCCCAGCACCTCCAGCTCGTCGATGAACACCACCGCGCTCTTCTTCCCGGCCCGGCGCGCCTGGTCGCGGGCCCGCCGGAACAGCTCCCGCACCCGCTGGGCGCCCACGCCGGCGTAGACCTCGATGAACTCCGAACCGGAGGTGGCCAGGAAGATGGAGCCGGTGAAGTTGGCAGCGGCTTTGGCCAGCAGAGTCTTGCCGGTGCCGGGCGGGCCGGCCAGCAGGATACCCTTGATGGGGCGGATGCCCAGGCGTCGCGCCCGGTCGGGCCGGTTGACCAGTTCCAGGGCCTCCAGAAGCTCCTTCTTGGCCGACCCCTGTCCCCCCACGTCGTCAAAGGTCACCCGGGGGCACATCCCTTCGGAAAGGTGCAGCACGAAACGGCGTCCCAGCGCCTTTCCCGCACCCGTGGAGTAAATGAGGAAGTAGAGCAGGCCGCCCAGCACCACCACCGGAAACAGGTTGACATCCCGGGTGGCCAGGTAGGCCACCGCTCCCGCCCCTGCTCCCAGCGCCGCGTACTGCAGCAGTTCCTTCTTACGCACCTGCCCCATTCCTCCGTTTCCGGCCGAGCCTCTCCCGCCGCCCGCCTTCCCGTGGAACCTCTCCCGCCGAAGGTGTCTGGCCGAGCGCATCCCGCCGAAGCGGGCGGGCCACGTCAGGGGGTCTTGAAACGTGGGATCACTTCGTAGAGATATGCCGTACCGTGACGGAGCTCAACGTACACATAGCCTGCATCCACTCCCATGCGAGCCCACTCCAGTCCCTGGCGGGCCGCGATCTCCCGCACCGTGTCGTTCGCCCAGGAGAAGCGGCCGCTCACCAGGGCCTCCTCGATGTACAGGCGCATCACCCGCATGGCCTCCTGCAGCGTCGCATCCCGGCGGTCCTCAACCCGCAGCGCGAAGGGGCGGTTGCCGAGGGCCTCCTGTAGCTGGCGGTGCAGGGAAGCATAAAACTCGGGCAGGTCAACTCCGGGCGCAGGGAGCACCTCCACCTGGAGCATGTCCCCCGACCAGGTCAGCCGGTGGGAAACCAGGTCAGGACGCGCCGCCAGCAGGCGCGCGACCGGGCGGTCCTGGCGTACCCAGCCCAGGCCGACCGCCGCCCACCACAGCACGGCGAAGGTAAACGCTGCCGCCACGGCGGCTATCAGCGCCCGCCTGACGTGGCCTGCCACTCTGTCGCACCCCCTGGCAAAGCTTCCCGGGTCAACCTGGCTCCCCTTGTGCGGCGTGTTCGCATGCCACCTGCTCGCACGCCCCTCTCCCATGGGACCTGACCGTATGGTGCCGTCCCCGGCATTGAAGACGTAACTTATATTACGTCAACGAGTATTATAGCACATGCCTCTGAAGATGCCTTGCCACAGCCCGTGGCAATTTAATCCCACAATGGAACCTCCGGATAACCGCGCCCTCACCGCGCAGGCATACTCTCAGGCGAGGTGAGTAGGGGTTCTGGAGGGAACTGCCACCAGGTCGTACCCGCGCACTTTCACCACCCGGGCGAACACGAACCGCCCTGGGGGCGTGTCGCACCCGAGGACGTGCACCTGGCCGTCCGCCTCGGGAGCCTGCCCCCACCACCGTCCCACCGCCACCGGGAGGCTCCCGGCCCGCCCATCGCGGCCGGGCTCCAGCGTGCGCGCTTTCCCCCGAGCCTCCACCAGCACGTCCACTTCTCTGCCGACCAGCCGGCGGTTGGCGCGCACCGCCACTACCTGCTGCGCGCGCTCTGCCGCCCGCAGTCTCCGCTCCTTCACATCGCCGGGGATCTGATCCGGGAACGCTGCTGCCGGCGCTTCCGGTTCGGGGTAGAAGGGGAAGAACCCGGCCCGGTCCAGGCGGTACTCTTCCAGAAACCGCAGCAACTGGCCGAAGTCCTCTTCTGTTTCCCCGGGAAAACCCACCAGGAAGGTGGAGCGGAGCACGATATCGGGGGCCGTCTCCCTCAGGCGGTCGAGGAGCCGGCGCACCTGCGCCCCACGGTAGGGTCGGCCCATGCGGGTGAGCATGCGGTCGCTTACGTGCTGCAGCGGCAGGTCGAGGTAAGGCATCACCTTACCCCCTGGCGACATCAGCCGGGCCACCTCCAGGGGGAAACCCGAAGGGTAGGCGTAGAGCACCCGAATCCAGGCCACCCCCTCCACCTCCGCCAGTTCCTCCAGCAGACGGGGAAGGGCAGCCCGGCCGTAGATATCCCGGCCGTACCGGGAGGTGTCCTCGGCCACCAGCACCAGCTCGCAGGCGCCCCGCTCCACCAGATCGCGGGTCTCTTTCACCAGATCCTCGACGGGGCGGCTGCGGTAGCGCCCCCGCAGACGGGGGATGATGCAAAAGGTGCAGCGCCGGTCGCACCCCTCGGCGATCTTCAGGTACGCGGTCGCCCCCGTGGAGAGACGGCGGGGTAACCCGAGGGGGACCTCCGGCCTACCCACCCACACCCCGCCGGCGGCCACACCGGAGGTCGAAGCCACGACGGCAGCGCCGGTCGCAGCTGCCGCGCCCACCCCATCGGCGGCGGCACGGGCGCGCAGGCATCGCTCCAGCACCTCGGGCAGCCTCTCCAGCTCCCCGGTGCCCACCACGGCATCGACAGCCTCCCCGACCAGGTCGGCCGATGCCCGCTGGGCCAGGCACCCCGCGGCCACCAGCACTCGCCCCGGGCCATTCCGGCGCAGGTCCCGGATCACGGAAAGGGACTCTTCCCTGGCCGGGGCAATAAAACCGCAGGTGTTCACCACCACGGCGTCCGCCCGGCCCGGGTCCGTTACCAGCGTGAACCCGGCCTTCTCCAGCAGGGCTACCATCGACTCGGAGTCGACCAGGTTCTTGGCACAACCCAGCGAGACAACGCACACCCGCAGCCGACCCTGTGACTCATCCATCCCACAGGATTTTACCGCAAGTGCACGCCCTTTTCACTGCGCGCCCGCGCAACGCAGGGGCGCGGGGGGCGAGGGCGCGACGAAAGACACCGGCGGTTCACACGACCAACCGATTCGGGGCCCGTGGTTCAGCTTCCCAGGACCGGGGCCGGCTAGCGCCGCCGGGGCAACTGGGCCCAGTGGGCGGGTTCCTCGAACCCCAGGCGCCAGATGGCCACACCCCGGAGGTTGTAGCGGCGGGCCAGATCCAGCTTATCCTTCAGGTTGGTAGCATCCTGGAACCACACCTCGTGACTGCGCCCGTCCTTGACGTAGGTGAACGTCGCCTGGCCTCCGGGCTGCACCCGGGGTTGCACTCCGTGCCGGCGCGCCAGTTCGCGGGCATCCGGCACCGCCAGCGGGGTCACGTCCCTGGTGGTCAAGCGCGGCAGGGCCCAGTCGTACCCGTATACCCCCACTCCCAGCACTACCTTGCGGGCCGGCACCAGGCTCACGACTTTCTTGATGTTGGCCTCCACCCACTCCCGCGGGGCGATGGGGCCAGGATCGGTGGAGGGATTGTGCCGGTCGTATCCGAACACCACCACGTAGTCGGCCGCCTGACCCAGGGCGCGGTAATCATACACGCCGGTGACCTCGGGAGGAACATCCACGGGCGGGATCAGGGACAGGGCCAGGATCTTCCCCCTGGCATGCAGGCTGCGGGCAAGGTCCCGGACCACGGCGGTCAGCTCGTCTCTCACTTCGGGTTTAATCTGCTGAAAGTCGAGGTTGACACCCTGGTATCCTTCCCTGGTCACCAGGTCGGTGATCTCCTTCACCATGCGCCGGCGGCTGGCATCGCTGCGCAGGGCCTGGGAGTTGTCCCCCACCTTCTGGTTGTTGATGAGGACCACCAGAGAGATGCCCTGAGCCCGGGCCAGCTCCCGCAGGGCGGGGTCGGGCCGGGCATCGACCAGCCCCCCGTCAGGACCCACCGAATACCAGAGGGGAGAAAGGGCCGTCAGCCGATCGGGATGCGCACGGGCGCTGGCCAGCCCGCTGGCGGGGTCGTGAACGTAACCCACCACCTCAAAGGGCACCGGGCGCCGTAAGGCCCGGGGGGTGATGGCGCTGTACAGGGCCACCGCCACCAATAGGGCTATCAGTCCCCCTATGCCGATCTTCCACCTGCGGTCCAACCGGGTTGCCTCCGGGCGGCCGCAACTCGTGAAGCACGCGGCCGCTCCGTCAGTAATCTCTGCAGAGGGCCCGGCGCTTAACCAGACAGCAGCGTCCAGGTCACGAGATTCGACAATACGGGCGGTGCCGGCGTGGAAAATGCTTCCGCGTCCTGGCGACCGCAGGAGGCACCCAGGTAGCGGGCCTGGTGCTCCACCCGGGCCAGGTAGTGCCCGTCATTCAGGACCGTGGGCATTCGGCCTGGTCCGGGCAGGAACTGGCTGGCATGACAGCGCAGGGCTCGCATCTTGACTTCCAGGTAACCGGACCCATCTACCAGCAGGGAAGGATGCACCGGCGGGTCGACGAAATAGTAAAGGACCCGTTCCACCCGATGAGCCAGCGTCTCCGGGTCCCATTTGGGCAGGCCCGCGGACATGACGGCCTCCCTGGCGAGGGCGGTGGCCGTGCGGTGGTCGGGGTGGCCATCCGTGGGAGACGGCAGCAGCACCACCCGGGGACGCAGACGCCGTATGGTTCGGGCCAGCTGTGCTACCGCACCCGGATGGACCGCCAGGCCGCGGTCGGGCAACCCCAGGTTCCCCCGCCAGGCCAGCCCGAGTACCCTGGCGGCCTCCCCGGCTTCCCGCAACCGCTCCTCCGGGGTGCCGTTGGTGCCCAGCTCGCCCCGGGTGAGGTCGAGGACCCCCACCCGGTGCCCGCGGGCGGCATGCAGGGCCAGGGTGGCGCCCGCCCCGATCTCGGCGTCGTCGGGGTGGGGTGCGATGGCGAGGAGATCCAGGGCCTCCCCGGGAGCAACGGCGAGGAGGGTGAGGACCTCCCCGGGAGCACTCCCGGTGCCTGGGCCGGTGTCACGGGGCTCGCTTGGTGACATCTCAACCACCTCTCCTACGGCAGGTGAAGGGCTTGAACCTGGCTCAACTCCTGGAAGAAATCGAACGTATGCCCCGCACCCGGGCCAACATCACTGCCTGGAAGGTGCTACCCTCGCGGCCGGGGCGCTATGCTCCTTTTCCACCCTCCTTGCCCCCGGTCCTGCGCCAGGCTCTGGAACAGAAGGGTATCGGGCAGCTTTACTCCCACCAGGCCCGCGCCCTGGAGGCGGCCCGGCAGGGGCACCACGTGGCCGTGGTCACCCCGGCTGCCTCGGGGAAAACCCTCTGCTATAACCTGCCCGTCCTCAGCACCCTCTTGGAAGATCCCGAAGCCCGTGCCCTGTACCTGTTCCCCACCAAGGCCCTGGCCCAGGACCAGCTGGCCGAACTCCACGACCTGGTGGGCCTCCTGGGCCGGGACATCCGCACGTACACGTACGACGGCGACACCCCCACCTCGGCCCGCCAGGCCATCCGCACGGCGGGTCACATTGTGGTGACCAACCCCGACATGCTCCACACCGGCATCCTCCCCCACCACACCAAGTGGCTCAAGCTGTTCTCCAACCTGCGCTTCGTGGTCATCGACGAGATGCACCAGTTCCGGGGCGTGTTCGGGAGCCACCTGGCCAACGTCATCCGGCGCCTGAAGCGCATCTCGGCGTTCTACGGTGCCCGTCCCCAGTTCATCCTGTGCTCGGCCACCATCGCCAACCCGGAGGAACTGGCCCGGCACCTCATCGAAGACGAGGTGGTGCTGGTGGACGACAACGGCGCCCCCGCGGGCGAAAAGCACTTCATCTTCTACAACCCGCCCCTGGTGAACCGGGAGCTGGGCATCAGGCGTTCTTCCCTCCTGGAAGGCGTCTCCTGGGCCAGGATGCTGCTGGACCATGGTATCCAGACCATCACCTTCGCCCGCGCCCGCCTGGCGGTGGAGGTGCTGCTCCGCTACCTGCGCGAGCGTGCCCCCGGTCGCGACGCCGTCCAGGGCTACCGGGGCGGCTACCTCCCCCTGGAAAGAAGGCGCATCGAGCGGGGTCTGCGCGAGGGACAGGTGCGGGCGGTGGTATCCACCAACGCCCTGGAGCTGGGCATCGACATCGGACAGCTGGAGGCCTGCGTCATGGTGGGGTACCCCGGCACGGTGGCCAGCACCTGGCAGCAGGCAGGGCGCGCGGGCCGCCGCGCCGGGCTGTCCCTGGCCGTGCTGGTGGCTTCCTCCAACCCCCTCGATCAGTACATAGTGAACCATCCCGAATACTTCTTCCGCCAGTCCCCCGAGCACGGCCTCATCAACCCCGACAACCTGTACATCCTCATGTCCCACCTCAAGTGCGCCGCCTTCGAGCTCCCCTTCGCCGCCGGGGAGCAGTTCGGCGTGCCCACCACGGCGGACATGCTGGCCTTCCTGCAGGAGGAGGGCGTCCTGCACCGGCAGGGAGACCGCTACTTCTGGGTGGCAGACGCCTTCCCCGCCGAGGGAATCAGCCTGCGTTCGGCGGCTGCGGAGAACTTCGTGGTGGTGGACCAGACCGGGTCTTCTCCGCGGGTGATCGGCGAGGTGGACGCCTTCTCCGCCCCCATGCTCCTCCACGAAGAGGCCATCTACATGCACGGGGGCGAACAGTTCCAGGTGGAGAAGCTCGACTACCCCAACAAGAAGGCCTACGTGCGCCGGGTGGAGGTGGACTACTACACCGACGCCAGCCTGGCGGTGGAGGTGAAGGTCCTGGAGGAGTGGCGCTCCGGGGCGGCCCCGGCCACCCGGGGCGTGGGCCAGGTGCTGGTGAGGGCGCTGGCCACCATGTTCAAGAAGATCAAGCTGCACACCCACGAAAACGTAGGCTCGGGCCCCATCCACCTCCCCGAGCAGGAGCTGCCCACCACCGCCTACTGGGTGAGCCTGGCCCCCGAGATCACCGCCGACCTACCCCCGCCCCAGCTGGAGGCGGGGCTGGCTGGCATCGCCCACCTGCTGGCCCACGTGGCGCCCCTCTTCCTGCTGTGCGACCGCCGCGACCTGGGCAGTGCCACCCACGTGCGCTCGCCCCACACCGATCTCCCCACCATCTACCTGTACGACGCCTATCCCGGCGGCGTGGGTCTGGCGGAGAAGCTGTACGACCTGCACGAGCAACTCCTGGGCGCGGCCCTGGCGGCCCTGCGCGACTGCCCCTGCCGGGACGGATGCCCCTCCTGCGTGGGCCCTGCCGCCCAGACCGGGCAGGACGCCCGCGCCACCGCCCGCCTGCTGCTGGAACGCGCCCTCGACCGCTCCGGAGGCGAGTGAGAGTGGACCTCTGGGAAAGGTTCCGCCAGTTCCAGGAACGCGCCCAGCGCGCCGCCCCGGCGCAGGTGCCCGGCGCCGAACCCGCACACGTCCCCGGCGCCGAACCCGCCCGGACCCCCGGCTCTGGCGCGGTTGAGCGATGGCGGCGGCGGGCGGTGGCCGACCTGGGCCTGCAGTGTGAGGAAACCCCGGCCGGCCCGTCCTGCTTCCTGGAGACCTTCTACCCCGCCACCCACCGCCATGGCATCCTGGACCTGGGGTCCTTCCTGAACCTGCCCCCGGAGGGCCTGGGCATCCTGGCCCAGCCCCCGCAGGCCCTGCCCCCCTCCGCCTGGGCCTTCCTCGATACCGAGACCACGGGCCTGCAGGGGGGACCGGGCACCATCGTCTTCCTGTGCGGGCTGGCCCGCTTCGCGCAGGACACGCTGGTGGTGCGCCAGTACCTGGCTCCCGACCCCGCCGCCGAGCCCGCCCTCATCTGGGCCGTGCTCAGGGACCTGGCGGGGTGCCAGGGGATCGTCTCCTTCAACGGCCGGGCCTTCGACTGGCCCCTCATCCGGGACCGGGTGGTACTGGCCCGGCAGTCCCTACCCCCCGATCCCGTGCACGCCGACCTGCTCTTCCCAGCCCGCTGGCTGTTCCGGTCCCGCCTGGCCTCCTGCCGCCTGACCCACCTGGAGTCGGAGATCCTGCGCTGCCCCCGGGAGGGCGACATCCCCAGCGAGTTGATCCCCGAAGTCTACCGGGCCTACCTGCGCGGTGCCCCCGCCCGCACTCTCGCTCCCGTCCTGGACCACAACCGCCACGACCTGCTTTCCCTGGTGGTGCTGGCCTGCCGCCTGCTCGCCCCCTGGTTGCAGGCCGAAGAGGCGGAGCCGGAAGAACTGTACGGCCTGGCCCGCATGATGTGGGCGCGCGGGCACGCTCCCCAGGCCGTGCCCCTCTGGGAGAAGGCCGTGGCCGGCCTGCCCCCGGTCCTGGCCACCCGCGCCGGGGAAGAGTTGGGCCGGATTTACCGCCACCTGGGCCAGCCCCACGAGGCAGCGCGCATCTGGCGGGCCGTGGCCCCAGACGGTGCCCTGGCCCACCCGGGCCCACTGGTGGAGCTGGCCAAGTATTACGAGCACGTCGTCCGCGACCACGAGGCTGCCCGGCAGTGTACCCTGCGCGCCCTGGAAGCGGCCCGCCATCGTGCCGCCCTCGCCGCCCCCTCCCCGCCCGGTATGGGGGTTCCTCGCTCCACGCCGGACACCCGGTGCGGACGCCCTGCCCCACCGTGGAGTCTCCGCGGGGATGCAAGTCCTTCACCGGGGTCTTCACCGGGGTCGGGCGCATCTGTGCCCGAGCTACTTCACCGCCTGCGGCGTCTCGAACGCAAACTCGCCGCCCATCCCGGGCCGCCCCCATCGGGCGACTGACGCCCCGACCTGGCAGCATAGGCAAGTACCGCCAGGATATCTTCCCGCCCCAAACCGCCGACGGTATCGTCGCAAGGGAGTTCTTGCGCTACATATGGACCGCGGCCTGCCGGTACACATCGACCACGCGGGCGGCCATCAGTTCGCAGTCGAACTGGGCCTCCACGCGCTGCCGTCCCGCCCGGCCCAGGGACCGCACCCGCTCGGGGTCACGCAACAGGGCCAGGATGGCCGCGGCCAGGGCAGCTGCGTCCCCGGGAGGCACCAGCAGGCCGGTGACCCCATCGACCACTGCCTCTGCTACCCCGCCCACGTCCGTGGCCACCACCGGGAGTGCTGCGGCCATGGCCTCCAGGGTGGCCAGAGGCAATCCCTCATAACGCGAGGAGAGCACGTATATGTCCAGGCCGGCCAGGAACGCGGGCACGTCCTGCACGAAGCCGGCCAGCGTGACCCGGCCCTCCAGGCCGCGGGCCCGGATCATCTCCTCCAGGCGGGGGCGCTCGGGGCCCTCTCCCCCGATCACGAAGCGCGCTCGCGGTTCTCCGGCCACCACCCGGGCGGCCGCCTCGATGAGGATGTCCAGCCCCTTCTGGTAGGTCAGGCGGGCGGCCGTCCCCACCCGGTATCCCAACGGCCGTTCCCGGCGGGCCTCGACTCCAACGAAGGGGCGCAGGTCGATGCCGTTGGGGATGGTCACCACCCGGCGGGGGTCAAACCCCGCCTCTGCCAGCTGCATGCCTACGGCACCGGACACGGCGATGACGCGGTCGGCCAGCAGGCGGCCCGACCAGCGGTTGAAGAGGCGCTTCGCCGGACCCGCTGCCGGCGGCACCACCCCCGCGGCGGTGGGGATGCGCACCACGTTGTGCTTGGTGTAAACCACAGGCACCCCGCCGAGGCGCGCCGCCACCCTGCCTGCCAGGCTGGCATGGGTATGTACCACGTGGGGGCGCAGGCGCCGGATAGCCGCGTGCAGTTCCCGGAGGAGCGGCCAGGACCAGGAAACATCCCGGCCGGAAACCTCCATCCGGCTCACACCCAGGGCATCGACGCGCCGGGCCAGTTCCCCCTGCGGGCACGCCACCGTCACGTCCAGGCCGGCAAAGGCACGCGACCCCAGCAGGTTCAGGAGGTAGCGTCCGGCGCCGCCCACATTGGTGTCGGTTATGATGTGCAGGACTCTCATCCGCTCGCCGCCCTGCTCACAGGCACGGGTCATCCTGGCCTGCTCCCGCGCACCCGCCCCGGCCTGCTCCCGCGCACCACCGCCACCATCCTGTCCCGATCGTAAGCGCCCGTCGCCGCCGCGGCGCCCCGGGCGGGGGTGCACCGGGCGGCACCCAGGGCCAGGCCCAGCAGGGCCCAGAAAACCAGGGTGATGCGGGGGCTGTACCAGGTGAACTCCACCAGGCCGTGCAGGAGGTGGCCGGCCACCGTAGCCAGGATGCCCGCCCCCAGGGCGGTCGTCGCTGTGAAGCGGCGCACCCCCTTCCCGACCTCCCACGCCCACATGAGCAGGAACCACAGCAGCGCCGCCAATCCCGGCACGCCCAGCTCCACCAGCATCTCCAGGAAAGTGCTATGGGCGTGGGGGGCAGGGGTCTGAATGATCATGTATTCGGGGTAGGTGTAGACGAAGCTGTCGGCCCCCAGGCCGGTACCGGTCCAGAGATAGGCGCGGGCGAGGGCCCACGACCCCCGCCAGATGAAAACGCGATAGCTGTTGGAGGTGTCTTCGAGGGAGAAAGAGGAGGCGAACCTCTCCACCAGCACCGGAGGCAGCACGTGGGGCGCCGCCAGCACCAGGACGATCCCCAGCACGAGCAAACGGCGGTCGTACAGGACGGTCAGCACCGCCAGGGAGATCGCCAGCCCCAGCCAGCCTCCCCGGCTGAACGAGAGCAGCATCCCGCCCGCCTGCAGCAGGGCGAACCCACCCAGCACCATCCTCTCCCGCCAGGGCCGCCGCGCCACGGCCAGGGCCACCGTCACGGGCAGGGCCAGGCCCATCATCTCGGCAAAGAAAGTCGGGTTGGTGAAGGTACCCACGACCCGCGTGATTTCCCCCTCGAAGCGGGGGTCCACCCAGGATTGGGGCGGCGTCCATCCACTGACGTACTGCCAGATCCCCACCACCCCGGCCAGGGAGGCCAGGGCCAGGAGGGGCCACACCACCTCTTCCCCCCGGCCCCGCAGGGCGGCATCCGCCGCCAGGAGGAAAACCAGGGCGTACCCGACCCAAAACACGAACTCGACCAGGCTGTCCCGGGCACGCACCGAGCCGGGCACGGCACCCGCCACCATAGCGAGGAAGGCGAAGAACGACACCAGCACCCACGGCGGGAGCCCGCGGCCCGTCACGGCACCAAGTGGAAGACCCCCCGACCCCGCACCAGCCCCTTGCAGGTCGGCACCGCCCCGTGCCGGCCGGTCCCTCAGCCGTTCCCTGACCCGGTCCCGGAGCCAGAAGGGCAGCAACAGGAACAAGAGCCCCAGAGGCACCTCGGTGGGTAGCAGGGCTGCCGTCCCCAGGCCGATCCCCAGCCAGGTCTGCCATCGGAGCGGCGAGCACGGGGGGAGCACGAGGGTCCAGACCCTGGTGGCCCATCCTGCCAGCGTGCTGACCGACGCGACCTCCCGTCCCAGAATCACCAGCCGCCGCGCGGTCTTCCCGGCCAGGCTGCCCGCCCAGGCAGACTCGAGCCACGTCCAGGCAGCATCGACCCGTCCGGCCAGGCGGTCGCCGGCCCGTTCCGCCCAGGAAGCAACCAGGCGCTCCGCCGGCAGGGCGCGTGCGCTCACGGCTGTTCTCCTGCCACCTCAGTGTTGATGGTGAGCACGTTGCTCTGAAATGCCGCCCACTTGGACTTCAGCCCTACGGACGCCCCCACCCTGATCTCCACCCCGCCCATGGTGATCACGTTTTCGCCGATGCGGGCCCTGCCCCGCACCGTGACCAGGGCGTTGACCCGGTTGGGTGACTGCACTTGCGCCCACACCTCCTGGCCCAGGAGGAGAAGTACATCCGCAGGTTCGGTCTCCACCTTGACCACGTCGCCCACGTATGCGCCGGTCTTGAACTCGAACACGGCCTTGCTCTGCCGGATGGCGTCCACGGTCGTGGGGCGGATGGCGGGCACCAGGAACGTCACCTCGATGGTGTGCTCCCGCTCCGCGATGCTCCGCCCCACCCGGGCACCCAGCTCAGCGTATGCGAAACGCGCCGCCACGGCCAGCAGGATGATGATGATGGCCAGGTCGACGACGCTGATCTTCCCGAAAAGCCGGCCCTTCTTGTCCAGCAACGCGAGGTGCCCCCCTCTTTTCACGGGTGGTGGCGGCGGCTGAGCCGTCGTGAGCGCCTCCCCCCGTTATGGAGACAACAATAAGAATACCGCACGGCCATACCACCGCGCAACCGATGAATAGTCCCGACGCGACCCTAATAGGTAACAATGAAGGGGCGTTGCGGGGGTGGTGGCCGTGCTCCTGGTGACGATCACCCGCCGGGGCAGGCGCAGGTTGATCCTGGCCGGCATCCTCATCGTGGCCATGATGGCGACCGGTTATCTGGTGAGTGCCAGGCGGCACCTGCTCGTCAGCGGCCGGCTGATGCCCGTCTACCGGGCGGTGACCCGGGAGAAAAGGGTGGCGCTCACCTTCGATATCAGCTGGGGCCAGGAAATGCCGCCCCGGGTGCTGGACGCCCTCAAGGCGGAGGGGGTCAGGGCCACCTTCTTCCTGTCAGGCCCCTGGGCGCGGTCTTACCCCGACCTGGTGAAGCGCATCGCCGGCGAGGGGCACGAGATCGCCTCCCACGGCTACGAGCACGTCAACCTCTCCGGGTACAGCCGCGAGTTCATCACCGACAACATCCGGCGCACCCACCAGATCCTGGTGGAGCTCACCGGCCAGCAGCCCCGCTTCTTCCGGCCTCCGAACGGTGACTTCAACGACTTGGTGATCCAGACCGCCACCGAACTTGGGTACGTGACGGTGATCTGGAGCCTCGACTCCCTCGACTGGAAACGCCTCAACAGCGACGAGATCGCCAAACGCATCCTGAGCCGGGTCAAGCAGGGCGATATCATCCTCATGCACGCTTCCGACAGTGCCCCCGGCACCCCCGGCGCCCTACCCGCCATCGTCCAGGGCATCCGCGCCAAGGGCCTGGAAATGGTGCGGCTGGGCGAACTGATGCAGCCGCCCCCGCCCCTGGACACGAGCACGGGGTCCGGCAGGTAACGGTCAGAAGCCGCGGGCCTGGCGCAGCAGGCGATCGAACTCGGCCACCTTCTCCTGGTGGGCGGCCCACCAGGCCGGGTCGCGCTGGGCGTTGAGTTCTTCGACCGTCTTGCCCTGCTGTTCCACCCAGGTGTAGTACTTGAGGTTGAACCAGCGCTGGCGGTTATGCCGGGTGCCCTCCTGGATCCAGTCCAGCTTCACACCGTGGAAGATGCTCTCCAGGTACACTGCCGCCCGGGTGCGGTCTACAGGTCCGTAACGGCGCGCCATGTCCGCCATCACGCTGTGGTAGCGGTCGATGCTGTCGGTGGCGATGGTGACCACGATATCGCGGGGGCCCAGGCCGTAGAGCTTCGCCGCCTTGATGGCCCCCAGCAGGTTGCATACCCCCGAGATGCCGAAGAGGCTGGAAATCTGCCGGACGTGGTCCGGGTCCACCCCCGCCTCCACCAGGTATTCTCCCCCCGCTGGGTCGCTCAGCAGTTGCAGCCCCTTCTTGCACTCCATGTCGTCGATGCACATCAGGGCGTCCATGTTGAGCACGTTGTGTATCCAGGTCGCATGCTTGTCCCCGATACCCTGAATGTCGTGGCCCCCGTACCCGTTCAGGAACAGGGTGGGGCACTGGATGGGCTCGAGCCCCACGATGCGACAGTCCGGAAAGACCTGCTTCAGACGGTCTCCGGCCGCGATGGTGCCCGCCGACCCCATGGCCGACACGAAGGCGGCCACCCGACCGTCACCCAGGCCCTGGCCCTTGAGGTCGGCCACCGCCTCCAGGATGCTGTTGCCGGTGACGAAATAGTGAAAGCGGTAGTTGGCCATCTCCGCGAACTGGTTGAGGATCCTGACCCCGGGTTGAACAGCCAGCTCCTTGCACCGGTCGTAGATCTCCTTGACGTTGCTTTCGCACCCGGGAGTCTTGATGTAACGGGCCCCGTAGTGGGTGATGAGGTCGAAGCGCTCCTGGCTCATCTCGGCCGGCAGGATGACCAGGGAATCGTAACCCAGGCGAGGTCCCACCCAGGCCCCGCCGATGCCGTAGTTCCCCGTGGAGGGCCACACCAGGGTGTGCTTCCCCGGCACGATTTCCCCCGCGAGTTGCTTCTCCATGGCCACGGAGTAGGTGGCGCCCACTTTATGGCTGCCGGTGGGAAAGTCCTTGCCGTAAAGCACCACGATGCTGGTGTCGACTCCCGTGAGATGGGGATCCATCACCACATAGCGGACCCTGCCTCCGGCATCCTTCCAGCTGATGTTGAACAGGTTGATGGGATCGAGGGGATCCTCCTGCCGGCCGGCCAGCGCCCGCGCCCTGACATCCGCCGGTATCCGCGCCGGGTGCAGCATCTCTTCAAAGGTGGGTCCATAGACGTACGCAGCATCTCCCATGTGGCGTAACCCTCCATCAACATAATTGCAGCCGGGTACACCGCCATTCTACAGCCGAGCCAGTTCCTGCTGCAACACCCCGAACAGGTTCTCCGCCACCCGCCGCAGTTTCGGGCACATCTCGTACACCGGACGGCCCTCGGCATCGGCTTTCACCGCTTCCAGCTCGTAGGGGAAAACAGCCACCAGAGGAACAGGGGCCAGACCGTGGGCCTTCATCTCCTCCTCCAGCCCCGCCCGCACGATTTCCTCTTCTCCAGGCCGAACCTTGTTGGCCACCCCGAGCACGCGCTTCACCCCCAGGGCGCGGGCAGCCGCCGCCACCGCCCGTGCCGTCTGGAAGCTGCGCCGCCCGGGTTCTACCACCACCAGGAAGGCGTCCACGCCCCGGGCCGTCCCGCGACCCACGTGCTCCAGTCCCGCCTCCAGGTCCACTACCACGGTGTCATTCCTCTGCAGGACCAGGTGACGGAGCAGGGCCTGCAGGAGCGCGTTTTCGGGGCAGGCGCACCCGCTGCCAGCCGGCTTCACTCCGCCCATGACCAGCAGCCTGATGTGATCGCGCTCCAGCCCCAGTCGCTCGGGGAGGTCGTCCACCTTGGGGTTGAGGGCAAACCAGCCCCCCACCGACCCGGGGCGCGCTCCGGTGCGCTCGGCTATGAGCTCGTCCATGGCTGCCACCGGCACCACCCGGGCCAGCTCCTCGGGGGCGAACCCCAGGGCCAGCCCCAGGTTAGCGTCAGGGTCGGCGTCCACGGCCAGCACCCGGTACCCCCGGCGAGCGTACACCTCTGCCAGCAAGGCCGCCACGGTGGTCTTCCCCACCCCGCCCTTACCACAAACCGCCAGCTTCACCCCGTCCCCGCCTCCACCCTGCTGAGACAAGATCGTCCCCCTCTCCATCCCGCCCACTCGAATGGAACGCCTTCATTATGGCAGTCAGCCCTCCATCCATCAACGCTCCTGGCTCACGTCAGGCCAGCCGCGTGCAGCCAGCGGAGGGCCGGAAGAAAGCATTTCCATATCAGCCAGAACGGGGTGGCCCGGGGAACCGGTTCCCGGGCCACCAGTATCACCTCGGCCGCCTGCCGCTCACCAGCGAGGATGATGAGCTTCCCCAGGGGCTGGCCCCGCCGCACCGGACTCAGGGCGCGTCTCGCCAGTTCCTCAAGCAATCGCACCCTGTTCGATTCTGACTTGTGGATGACCGCCACCAGGTCTCGAGAGAGTACCAGGTCGACCGAGCGCGCAGCACCTCCCGCCACGGGGATACTCCGGTAGTACTCTCCCGCGTGCCCCCGTTCGACCAGGGTGAAGTTGGCAAACCCCCAGTCCAGGAGGCGACGGGTGTCTCCCCACCGGTCGGCGGAATCGAGGACCACGCTGATGAGGCGCATGCCATCGCGCATGGTGGAGGTGATCAGGCAGGCACCGGCGGCAGCGGTGGTGCCCGTCTTCCCCCCCTCCATGCCGGGGTACACACCCAGCAGCCGGTTGGTATTGTACAGGGTACCCGTTGACGAGGGATCGCCCAGGTCGGCCACCTGCTTTTGCACCGTGGCCACCATCTCGGCGAACAGGGGCAGGGTCAAGGCGTACCTGGTGATGAGAGCCAGGTCGTAGGCTGTGCTGCAATGCCCGGGTTCGGTCAGGCCGTGGGGGTTCCGAAACCTGGTGGAAATGGCACCCAGGCCCCGGGCCTTTTCCGTCATGAGACGGGCGAAGTCCTGCTCGCTCCCCGCTATGTGCTGGGCGATGGCCACGGCGGCATCATTGCCCGATTCCAGGAGCAGCCCGTACAGCAGGTCCCTCAGAGTATACTCCTGACCTTCCCGCAGGCCCATCACCGATCCGGGCATCCAGGCGGCATCGGCGGATATCCTCACCGGTTCGGGCAGGGAACCCTGCTCGATGGCCACCACGGCGGTCATGATCTTGGTGAGGCTGGCGGGGTCCCGTTCTTCCGTGGCACGGAGGGCATAGAGGACGGCCCCAGTGGTCCATTCCATGAGCACGGCAGCCCGGCAGTCCAGGCGGGGCCGCTCCGCGCTGACGGGCGGCTCCACCAGGGCGGGCACCTCGCCCCAGTCCTCGCCCCAGCCCTCGCCCCGATCCTCACTCCAGCCCGGGCCACCATGGAGGCCGTACTCCTCGTAACCCTCCGCTCCGACCGGGCGGGGGTGCGGCTGGTTACAGACAAGTATGGAGCCCAACAACACCGCCAGCACAAGTGCACAGTACCGGAACCGGATCAAGGAGCCCCCCGGACGAAGATATGGATGCGGGCGGCCGGGTATGTTCCGGCTAGCGGGCGACCTGGACGATGACGTCGACGACGTCTCCCGCTCCGCCCAGCTCCCCCACGGGCACCCCGTTGACACTGAGCACGATGGCACCGGCGTTCCCCGCCCGCAGCTTGAGGCTGGCCTGGGCTCGCCACAGCTTCTCCTGCCCGGATGTATAGGTGGTCTCCTCCCGCACCAGGCCGTCTGCGGTCACCCGCACCCAGCAGCGGTCGCGGAAGGAGGCCTTCACTTCGAGGGAAGAAGCCCCCTGGACATTCAGGGTCACCACCCCGCGCGGCCCGGGCACCTCTTCCAGGGTCACGCCCGGAGCACCACCAGGTCCACCTCCGGGCACGCCGGGCGTAGTTCCGGGGCCCCCAGGCGCGGCACCGCCGGGCGCAGGCGTCCCCGGACCGCCCGGCTCAGTGGGACCCGGCGCGGGGCCGGGCGCCGGCGGTCCCTCGCGGGAAGGAAGGGCACCGGTGGGTAGCAGCCCCGATTGCCAGGCCCACCACGCCACGAAAAGCGCCGCCAGAAGGAACAGGACGAGTGCCGTGACGGGCAACGCGCGAGGGAAACGGGCGACCTTGCGGGGAGCGGCCGGGGGCGGTGCCTGGCTGGCCCGTTCCGCCTCCTTGAGGGCACGGTAGCGTGACGCCAGTTCCTGACCGTCCAGGCCCAGGAAGTTGGCATAGGTACGCAGGAACCCCCGGAAGTACACTTCTCCCGGCACCACGGTCTCGTCCCCGCGCTCGAGGGCTTCCAGGTACCGGGTGCGGATCTTGGTTTCAACCTGCGCGTCTTTCAGGGACAGTCCCTTTTCTTCCCGGGTTTGCCGGAGCAACTCCCCGATCTCCCGCATTTTATCCGACCTCCTGCCCAGCCCCAGGAAACAGCCCGCCCTCGCTGGCCTTGGAGGAGAGACGGAGCGCTTCTCGGGGGGAAACCGCGGCCTCCCCCGGGGCCACCCGTCACGGGGTCAGGTGATAGAGCATGCGCGGGAAGGGAATGGCCTCCCGCACGTGCCCCAGCCCGCATACCCATGCCACCGTCCGCTCTATCCCCAGTCCGAAGCCGGAATGGGGAACGCTGCCGTACCGGCGCAGGTCCAGGTACCACTCGTAGCTCTCGGCGGGAAGACCCAGCTCCCGCACCCGCGCGGCCAGCGTCTCGAGGTCATCCTCTCTCTGCCCACCGCCTATAATCTCGCCGTAACCTTCCGGAGCCAGCAGGTCGGCGCACAGGGCCACCTCCGGCCGCTCCGGATCTCTCTTCATGTAGAAGGCCTTGCACCGGGCCGGGTACCGGTGCACGTGCACCGGCCTCTCGAAGCTCTGGGAAATCACGGTCTCGTCCGGTGCCCCGAAATCTTCCCCCCAGGGGAGGTCGCGACCGTTCCGCAACAGGATCTCGCGGGCCTCATCGTATGATATGCGCGGGAACGGCGGTACCACCTTCTCCAGAGGAGCAGGGTCCCTCTCCAGTTGCTCCAGCTCTCGTCTCCGGTCCGTGAGCACCCGTTGCACCACGTGGGAGACTATCTCCTCCCCCAGGGCCATGCTCTGATTCAGATCCCAGTACGCCATCTCGGGCTCCACCATCCAGAACTCCATGAGGTGACGGCGGGTCTTGGATTTCTCGGCCCGAAAGGTGGGCCCGAAGCAGTAGACCAGGCCCAGGGCGGCGCAGGTCGCCTCGTTGTACAGCTGGCCGCTCTGGCTCAGGTACGCCGGGGTGCCGAAGTAATCAGTGCGGAAGAGGGTGGTGGTGCCCTCACATGCCGCCGGCGTGAGGATGGGGGCGTCCACGCACAGGAAGCCCCGGTTATCCAGCAACTCCCGGATGGCGCTGATGACCGTGTGGCGGATGCGCATGATGGCCTGCTGGCGCGGGGTGCGCAGCCAGAGGTGGCGCCGCTCCACCAGGAACTCCACCCCGTGCTCCTTGGGGGTGATGGGGTAGTCCTGGGCCCACTGCACGACCTCCAGCCCGGTGAGGCTCAGCTCGTACCCGCCAGGTGCCCGGCCGTCCTCCCGCACCTTGCCGCGCACGCGGATCGACGACTCCTGGGTGAGCCGGCCCGCCAGCGCAAAGGTTTCCGGATCCAGGTCGGAGGCGGTGGCCACCGCCTGCGCGAATCCCGACCCATCCCGGACGATGAGGAAATGGATCTTGCCGCTCGAGCGCAGATTGTACAGCCAGCCCTGGATGCGGACCTCTTCACCAACATGTCCGCGCAGTTCCTCAATACGCACCGCATCCCCCACCGGCTAAGGAACCTCCTCTGGGGAAATGAGCTTGTCCCACAGTCTGGCGTACTCATCCCGGTCCGCTGCCAGGGACCGGAAATCAGCCAGTATGCCGGAGGCCACGGCTGCCTCCCCGGCCAGAAGGTCCACCACCGTCATGGCCATGGCCTGCGCCGGGACGACGTAGGCCATCTCGGGATCGACTACCCGGAAATCCCGGGCATGAGCCCGCCCCGCCACGCCACCGATGGACGGGTGAATGGCCGGCATGAGGTGGCTGACATCACCCATGTCCGTCGATCCACCCATGTGCTCCTCGCAGGTGATGTTCTCCGGACCGATGAGAAGGCCCAGGTTGTCCGCAAACACGCGGGTGAGCTGGGGATCGTTGCGCATGGGCAGGTACCCGGGTATGTCCTCGATGCGGACCCGCCCCCCCACTGCCAGCGCCCCCGCGCGGAGGGCCCGGTTGACCTTGCGGTTAGCGTCCGCCATGGCCTCGGTGGTAGCCGCCCGCACATATGTCTCCAGGCGGACGTCGGCGGGGACGATGTTGACCAGATCCCCACCCCGGGTGAGGATGGGATGCACCCGCACGTGATCCTCGTCCCGGAAGGTCTCCCGCTGGCAGTGGATGCCCATGATGCCCAGGATGGCGGCGTTGAGGGCATTCACACCCTGGTGGGGCGCACCGCCGGCATGGGCCTCCTTCCCCTCGAAGGCGGCGAGCTTCCCGATGAAGCCGTTGCAGGTCCCCCCCACCTTGGC
The DNA here is from genome assembly GCA_030019365.1 of Bacillota bacterium. Classification (NCBI taxonomy): domain Bacteria; kingdom Bacillati; phylum Bacillota; species Bacillota bacterium. The sequence goes on along the minus strand of JASEFA010000001.1, from coordinate 252,349 downwards.
CTTGCGGCCGGGGTTGTCCGAGTCGGCGTGGCAGAGCATGGCCAGATCCACGTCGTCCAGCAGCCCGCGGGCGATAAGTTCCTGCTTTCCCCCGAGGAACGAGATCTTCCCCTCCTGCCGCAGGCGCTGGCGGAACTCGATCTCCACGTACTCCTCGGCGGGGACCGCCCAGAACACCACCCGGCCCGAAAGATGCGGACGCAGCTCGGGTATGGTGAGGCCGGCCGCAGCCCCCCACATGGCGGCCAGTTGCCCGTGGTGACCGCACGCGTGCACGGCGCCCGTATGGGGGTCAGCATCCGGATGTTGATAGCACACCACGGCGTCCAGTTCCCCGAAGATGGCGACCGTGGGACCGGGCCTTCCGAAATCGAGCTCCGCCCGCACTCCGGTAATGGCCAGGCCGGGCTGGGGCTCAAGGGCGAGGTCCGCCAGCTTGCCGGCGATCAGCGCGGCCGTACGGGTCTCCCTGAACCCCAGCTCGGGATGGCGGAACACCTCCTCGGCCAACCCGATCACTTCCGCGGCTCGGGTGGAAACGGCCTGCCGCACTGCGTCCTTAAGCGCCGGGATCCCGGGCCTGTCCCCTCCCGCGCTTCCGCCCGTCGTCACGGCGATGTCCCTCCGGTCAGTTCGCGCAGTCTCTGCAGCACGTCCCCCAGCTCCCCCAGGGCCTGACCGTACCCGGCCCAGTCGGCGGCCGCCACCCGCTCCTGGGCCGTGCGATAGAGCTCGCTGGCCCGCCTGACCAGGTCGGGGATGGTCTCCACCGCCGGGGGCCCAGTGGGAGGCCCGACCGGTGGTCCCGTCACCCCCAGGGTGGCTGCGCGTAGAGCGTCCTCCAGGGTGCGCTCCATGGCCACCACGTTGCCGTAGCCCACTATTACCCGCTTGAGCTCGGGCAGCTTGGTCTCGGGAGACTGCAGGTAGAGGGGTTCGACGTACAGGATGGACTCCTTGATAGGAATGACCAGCAGATTGCCCCGGAATACCAGTTCCTTGGCTCCCCACAGGGCCAGGTCCTGGGAGATGCGGGCATCCTGGTCGATCCGCGCCTCGATCTGCATGGGGCCGAACACCAGCCGCTCCTTGGGGAACTTGTACACCAGGAGCTGACCGTAATGGGTCCCGTCGCAGCGGGCCGCCATCCAGGCGATCATGTTCCGCTTCTCGTTGGGGGTGTAGGGCAGGAGCAGGATGTACTCGGGACCGACCCGGGGATCCAGCTCCATCATCAGATAGTAAGGCTCCATCTCCACGGTATCTTTGCCGAAGATCTCCTGGGCCACGTTCCAGAGGTCTTCCCGGTTGTAGAAGACGAAGGGGTCCTGCATGTGATACGCGGCGTACATCTTGGCCTGCCACCGGAAGAGGTCCACCGGATAGCGGACGTGCGCCCTCAGCCCGGCCGGCATCTCTTCCGCCGGTCGAAAGAGGCCGGGGAAGATGCGCCCGTAGGTCTGCACGATGGGATCGGTGGGGTCGAACATGTAGTAGGTGATGTCGCCGTTGAAGGCGTCCACCACCACCTTCACGGAGTTGCGCACGTAGTTGAACCCTTCGGGCGATCGCTGGGAGTAAGGGAAGCTGTTGCTGGTGGTGTAGGCATCGATGATCCAGAAGATGCGCCCCTCGTGCAGCACGGGGTAGGGGTCGCGGTCCAGGTGCAGAAAAGGCGCTATGCGCCGGGTACGCTGGGCAATGTTGCGGTAAAGCATCACCCGGCTATCGGGGGCGATGGCCCCGGAGAACAGCAGCTGGTAGCTCTCCAGGCGCACGGCGAAGGCCAGCCGGTTCAGCCAGCTCCCGATGGGCAGACCACCCCGACCCTCGTACGTATACCATTCGTTGACGTCGCCGCGGGGGTAATCGAACTCTTTCTCGCGGGTCTTCACCACTACCCACTGGTTGGTGAGTTCCCCGTAGTAGATGCGGGGCTCCCTGACCCCCACATCCGCGGTGGCAACGGGCGGGATGTCCTTGATGAAGAACTCGGGCATCCCCTCCTCGCTGAACCGGTTGGCAGGGCTCATCACCATGCCGTAACCGTGGGTATACTTCAGGCGCTCGTTGATCCAGGTGCGGGCTGCTTCGGGCAGGTTGGCCTGGTTGAGCTCCCGCATCCCCACCAGCACCTGCCGGTAGCGACCGCCCACCGTATAGCGGTCCACATCGGTATCGGGGAAGGTGTAGTACAGGCGGATCTCCTGCAGCTGGGCGTAGGTTTGCCTCAGGGGCTGGTAATCCCAGAGGCGGATGTTCTCGACCACTTCCGGGGCTGTCACCAGATCCTCGTAGGTTAGCGCATCGCGGGGGGCAAACGGCACCTCCTTGATGGCGTCCAGGTTGTAGGCCAGGCGGGTGAACTTGATGTCATTGCTGATGAAGGGCTTCTCCTTCTCCAGCTCATTGGGGTTAACCCTAAACTGCTGTACGGCGGCAGGGTAAATCGTCCCCCCCACCAGGGAAGCGGCCACGAGCAAACCCAGGGCCGCCAGGACGGGACGCCCATTGCGCAGGCGGGCGGTGAACACCACCACCGCGGCAACCGCGAGAGCCAGCCCGGTGAGCACGTTGAGGGCGGGCAGCACCGCGTGCACGTCGGCGTACCCGGCCCCGAACACCGCGCCCCGCTGCGATAAAAGAAGTCCGTAACGGTCAAGCCAGTATCCCCACGCCTTCAGCCCGAGGTATCCCACCACCAGGAGGGACAGGTGCCACCTGGCCTGGCGCCCGATGGAGATGCGACCCCCCGTCCCCACCAGCCCTCCGGTCAGGAAGTAGATGACGGCAGCCCCCAGAAAGCAGAGCACCAGCAGGGTGGAAGCCAGGGTGTACACCAGCCGCAAGAACGGCAGGGAAAACACGTAGAAGGACGCATCCCGCCCGAAGAGGGGGTCGGCCAGGCGGAAGCCCACCTGATTCAGGTAGGACAGCACCAGGGGCCATTGCCCCGATGAGGACAGACCGGCTATGAAGCCCACCCCGATACTGGCCACCCACACCAGCATGCCGAAGCGGGCCGGCAGGGGAGGTATCCCCCATGCCTCCTGAACCCCCAGGTGGCGCTGCCGCTGCGCCCAGTACAGGTTCACTCCCAGCAAGAGGGCATACACCAGGCCGACCCCCGCCCCCACCCACAGCCGGGAGAGCCACACCCGCCAGAGCACCCCGGCGTAACCCAGGTGGCTGAACCACAGCCACTCGGTGTAGACGTATGCGGCGGCAACCGCGACCACGAGCAGGATGCCCAGCACCACTCCGAGTATCAGCAGGGACAGCCGCGTGCGCTCCCTTATCGTCACCACCTCCTCGCCAGCCTACGATATCCCTTCTCCGCCGGCGGTGGCCCGTCCTGCTTCCTTCAGCCGTTTCCACAGGGTGGTACGGCTGATCCCCAGCCGCCGCGCCACCTCTGCCTTGCTCCCTTTGATGCGGCGGGCCATCTCGTGCATGATCTGGGCCTGCATGCTCTCCATGGTGCCCGGCACCACCTGGATGGGAACCCGCAGGGATTCCTCCTCCACGGCGGAAAGGAAGTCATCCAGGGCCATCTTCTCGCGCTCCTCGGGCGGGAACAGGGGCAACCCCTTCCAGAGCAGGAAGTAGCGGTGGGCGAAGTTGCGCAGCTCGCGCACGTTTCCCGGCCAGCGATAGCGCAGCAGGCGCTGCCTGCCGGGAGCCGTCAGGTCGAGAGGTTGTCCGGCCAGCTCGGTCCAGAAGGCCGCCAGCAAGGGTTCCAGGTCCTCGAGGCGCTCGCGCAGAGGGGGGACGCGCAGCTGCAGCTCGCTCAGCCGCCAGTACAGGTCTTCCCGGAACCGCCCTTCGTCCACGGCCTGCTTGAGCTTTCCCCTGGTGGTGGCCAGCACGCGCACACCGCCCTCTTCCTGCTCGAGAAGGCCCAGCAGGCTCGCCTGCCACTCGGGCGGGAGCTCCTCGACCTGTTCCAGGACCAGGGTTCCCTGGAACGAGTTGCCCTTATCCGTGACCCTCCCCAGCCTGTCCTTCAAGGCGTGGGGACTGCCGCCGCAGGAAACTACCACCAGTTGCTGGCCCGCCAGGGGCCCGTGGCAATGCATGTACGCGCACATGAAGCTCTTGCCCGCCCCCAGCTCCCCCCACACCAGGGCGGGACGGAGGCTGGCGGCGATCTGGCGGGCCAGGGCTACCGCCCGGTCCATGGCCGGGCTGCCGGCCACCACTTCTTCCCACGGAGGCCTCATTTCCTCCCCTTCCCGCACCGGTATCTCCTGCGGCGCCATATCGCCGGGCCCGCGCGGCCCGTCGCCGCCCCCGGCACCGGCGGGACCGTCCAGGCCTCCCCCTCCGGCCATACCCCCGGTGGCCTGCCCCAGGGCCGCCAGGACTGCCCGGGCTCTCTTCAGGGCTTCCTCCAGGGCCGCCTTTCCCGGCGTGACCGCCACCCCCGCCAGTCCCAACCCAGCGGCCAGGCTCACGGTGGTCTCGCCGCCCACCACCACCGATCCCGGCGCCACCTTCTCCAGGTGCTCCCTCACCTTGCCCGCGTCCCGGGGCAGGGAGAGACAGGTGACCGGGACCCCAGCCACCTGGGAGAGCACGCCCGCATCGGGGCCCGCGCGGGAGTAGTGGACCAGCACGATGGGGCGCCCGCCCTGGCGGGCGCGGCCCAGCGCCTCCAGCAACTCAAAGGAGGTGGCCTCCACCTCCACCACGGGCAAGAGTCCAACCTGCCGCAGCCCGCGGGCCAGGGGAGGAGGGGCGACCATCACCGCAGCCCCCTCCTCCAGGGCGCGGGACACCACCCGCTCGGGGTGAAACTCCGCGCCCGCGTAAACCAGAGCGTCTTCGCCTGTCTCGGCCAGCAGTTGGGAAGCCGCGGCCCGCAGGCCGGGTGAACGAAGGACCAGGGCTACCCTACCGGCCAAGTCAGATCACCCCCTGTCACCACCCAATCCCAGCTGCCGGGAGATGACCAGGCGGAGGATCTCCGAGGTACCCTCCCCTATCTCCAGCATCTTGGCGTCGCGGAAGTAACGCTCCACCGGGTACTCCCGGGTATACCCGTACCCGCCGTGAATCTGCACGGCGTCGCGGGCGGCATCCATGGCCGTCTCCGAGGCAAAGAGCTTGGCCATGGCCGCCTCCTTCGTGTGGGGAATCCCCCGCTCGCGCATCCAGGCCGCCCGGTATACCGCCCAGCGGGCGAGTTCGATACGGGTGGCCATGTCCGCCAGGCGGAAAGAGATGGCCTGGAACGCGGCGATGGGCCGGCCGAACTGGTAACGCTCCCGCGCGTAGCGCGAGGCGGCATCGTAGCAGGCCTGGGCCACCCCCACGGACAGCGCTCCGATGGCGATGCGCCCGCCGTCCAGCACGCTCAGGAACTGGGCCAGGCCCCGGCCCCGCTGGCCGAGCAGGTTCTCCCCCGAGACCCGGCACCCCTCGAAAACCAGCTCGGCCGTCTCGGAAGCACGGACCCCCAACTTGTCGAAGATGCTGCCCACCCGGAATCCCGGAGATTCGCGCGGCACGATGATGGTGGAGATGCCGCGGGGACCCGCTTCCGGGTCGGTCACCGCCGCCACGATGACGGCTCCCGCCCGCGCCCCGCTGGTGATGAACACCTTGCTGCCATCGATGACCCACTCGCCGTCCTGGAGGCGGGCCCGGGTGCGCACGCCCCCCGCGTCCGACCCCGCCCAGGGCTCGGTGAGCCCGAATCCGAGCAGCATCCTGCCCCGGGCCGCCGGCTGCAGCCAGCGCTCTTTTTGGGCGGACGTGCCGTAAAGGTGCACGGCGCCGCATCCCAGGGAGGTATGGGCGGCGATCATGAGGGCGGTGGCCGCGCACGCACGGGCCAGCTCCTCCACCAGGATGGCGTAGCTCACATAGCCGGCCCCCGCTCCCCCCTCTTCTTCGGGAACGGGAAGGCCGAAGAACCCCAGGTCCGCCATCTTGTCTATGAGTTCCTGCGGGTATTCCCCGGCGCGGTCCCTTTCCGCGGCTCCGGGCGCCAGCTCTTTCTCCGCGAACTCGCGGGCCAGGTCCCTGATCTGCTTCTGCTCGGGTGCCAGATCGAACTCCAAGTTCCCGTGCCCCCCCTCAACGCATGGGTATCCGGATCCCCTTTTCCCGAGCCGTCTCGATGGCCTTCTCGTACCCGGCGTCGGCATGGCGCACGATCCCGATGCCGGGGTCGGTATCGAGGACCCGCTCCAGCCGCCAGGTGGCCTCCTGCGTGCCCGTGGCCACCACCACCATGCCGGCGTGAATGGAATACCCGATTCCCACCCCTCCCCCGTGATGTACCGATACCCAGGAAGCCCCGCTCACTGCATTCAGGAGGGCGTTGAGGATGGGCCAGTCGGCGATGGCGTCCGAGCCGTCCTTCATCCCCTCGGTCTCCCGGCGGGGCGAGGCTACCGATCCGGTGTCCAGGTGATCACGGCCGATGACGATGGGAGCCTTGATCCTGCCCTGCCGCACCAGGTCGTTGATGAGGAGCCCGAAGCGGGCCCTCTCCCCGTACCCCAGCCAGCACACCCGGGCCGGCAGCCCCTGGAAGGGCACCTGCTTCTGGGCCAGGCGGATCCAGCGCACCAGGGTTTGGTTCCCGGCGAACTCCCGGCACACCACCTCGTCGGTGACGTGGATGTCCGCGGGATCGCCCGACAGGGCCACCCAGCGGAAAGGTCCCCTCCCCTCGCAGAACATGGGCCGGATGTAGGCGGGCACGAAGCCCGGATAGGAGAAGGCGTGCTCCACCCCCGCCCGGAAGGCCCCCTGCCTGAGGTTGTTGCCGTAATCGAAGGCGATGGCTCCCCTCTTCTTCATGTCCAGGATGGCCTGCACGTGCGCCGCCATGCTCTCGTAAGCCCGCTTCACGTAGCTCTCCGGGTCGCGCCGCCTGAACCCGGCCGCCTCTTCCACCGTGAGCCCGCGGGGGATGTATCCACCCAGGGGATCGTGGGCCGAGGTCTGGTCGGTGACCACGTCGGGGATCACCCCGCGCCGCACCATCTCCGGGTACACGTCGGCGGCGTTCCCGGGCACGGCTACGGAGAGGGGGGCGCCCTTCTCCCTGGCCTCCGCCGCCAGACGGATGGCCTCGTCCAGGGGAGCCTGACGCTGGCAGAACCCCGTGCGCAGCCGCCGCTCGATGCGGGCCGGGTCCACCTCCACGATGATGCCCACGCCCTCATTCATGGTGATGGCCAGAGGCTGGGCTCCCCCCATGCCCCCCAGGCCGGCGGTGAGCACCAGCTTCCCTCTGAGGGTACCTCCGAAGTGCTGGCGGGACAGCTCGGCCAGAGTCTCGTAGGTGCCCTGCAGGATGCCCTGGGTCCCTATGTATATCCAGGATCCGGCCGTCATCTGCCCGAACATGGTCAGACCCTGCTCTTCCAGCTCCCAGAAGTTCTCCCAGGTAGCCCAGGCGGGCACCAGCATGGCGTTGGAGATGAGCACGCGGGGAGCCAGGTGATGGGTGCGGAATACGCCCACGGGTTTACCCGACTGCACCAGCAGGGTCTCGTCTTCCCCCAGGTCGCGCAGGGACCGCACCAGGGCGTGAAAGCACTCCCAGTTGCGGGCCGCCTTCCCCGTCCCCCCGTACACGATGAGTTCGGCCGGCTTCTCCGCCACCTCGGGGTCCAGGTTGTTCATGAGCATGCGCAGGGCGGCTTCTTGCTGCCACCCGCGGCAGGACAGGGCGAGCCCCCGCGGTGCGCGCACGACGGGCGCTTCTTGCGACACGCCACTCCCTCCTTCACCCTAATGGGTTTTCTCCGCCTGTACCGCCAGGTAAAAGCCGATGCGCAGATACTTCTCCCAGTTGGGGCTTTCCGCCAGAAGCTGCCTGGAGGGCACCGGTTCTACCATAGCGGTCACCTGCAGGCCGGCATCCCGGGTGGCATCCAGATAGTCCTGCAGGGTGCGGTGGAAGTGCGGGGTACCGGCGGGCAGGTTGGGGTACACCATCCAATCCACCCGTTCCCGGTGGAAATAGCGGTCCACCTTCCAGTGCAGCTTGTCGTGGTCGCTGCCCGAAACCCGCAGGCGGTCCCTGGGCTCCCAGGACGCGCCCGGGGTGAAAAAGCAGGGGTGGGGCAGGCAGTACACCAGGCGTCCCTTCTTCTTGAGGACGCGGGCCGCCTCCCGGAGCGCCAGCTGATGGTCAATGCAGTCGGACAGGGAAAGGTAGGCCGTGGCCGCATCGAAGGTCTCCTTGCCGAACACGGCCAGGTCGGTCATGTCCCCAAGGCAGTATGTGATGCCCAGGGGGCGTCTCTGCTCCTCTGCCTGGGCCAGAGAGATCATGGCCGGGGAAATGTCCACTCCCACCACGCTGGCCTGCCGCAGCGCCATCACCCGGCTGAAATACCCCTCGCCGCAACCCAGGTCCAGAACGCGCGCACCCCCCAGGTTCCCCAGCCACCTGAGCATGACCGGATCGAGCAGGCACTCGCGGTCGCCGTCGCGCCCGGAGCGGACCCAGTCCGCCCACTGGGGTGCGCAACGATCCCAGGCCTCCACCACCACGTCGGGCGTCGTCTGCCTGCCCCGGGGCCGGGCTGTACGGGACGCCGCCCTCTGCACGTCGCGCACGTCGCCGGTCAAGCCGTTCTCCTCCTGTCAGGGGAAAGTATTCTGTGGTTCGCCCCCGTACCCCTTTCCCCCTGCAGGCAAATGGTACCACCCCTGGCTCAAAACTCGATGCCCGCCCTGGCCGCCACTCCCTGACGATAATGGTGTTTGATCTCCCGCACCTCGGAAACGGTGTCAGCCCTGGCCATCACCTCGGGAGGAGCGTAGCGTCCCGTCAGCACCACATCCGCGTCCGGGGGACGGTCATCCAGGAGGTCGAGGATGTCCTTCACGGAGAGCAAACCGAAATCGACGGCCACGTTGACCTCGTCCAGGATGATGAGCTGATAGCGTCCGGAAAGCATGGCCCGCCGCGCCAGCTCCATCCCCCGCCGGGCCAGCTCCCGGTCCTCTTCGGCGGGGCTGGTGCGATCGACGAAGTGGTCCCGACCCGACTGCACCACCGTCAACCATTCGGACAGAAACCGGTGGGCCGCCTCCGTTTCTCCATATGTGCGCCCCGGCCCTTTCATGAACTGGACCACATACACCGCTTCGCCGTGCCCAACGGCGCGCAGGGCAAGGCCAAAGGCGGCCGTGGTCTTTCCCTTGCCGTTCCCGGTGTACACCAGCACCAATCCCCTGCCTCGCGATCCAGCCTCCCTCTTGGGTTCCGCCCTGACCTCCACCTCGCCTTCCAGCTCCATCCCCATCTTCAGTTCCGCGCTCACCGGCGCACCCCCCTCCCGGTTCCCCGCGCTATTTTAGCCCAGCGAGGAAAGATCTGTCTATCTGGGCAAGGGCGGCCGCGTGTGGTAGCATTACCGGGTGGTGGGTTCGCGAATGGAATTTCCGGGTGCCGATGCCCTGGCCGTATTCGCCGCCCTGGTGGCCCTGGCAGTGCTGACCTTCGTGGGGGTCGCGTACCGGGGCACCATCGGCTGGCAGGAGAGTCTCCTGGTGTCCGCGGGCGTGATCGTCACCGTCGCCCTGTGCGTGCTGGGCTCAGGGCTGGTATGGCGCCGCTAGGCCGCCCATCCCTTCCCGGTCGCATATGCTGGTGACGGTGACCGCACGTGTTCCGGCCCCGGCACTGGGTACTGGCGGCGGAGGCCCCGGAGATCGTCATCGATGTGCAGGCGTGCCTGCTCACCTTCTTCCGCATGGGCAGGTTTCACAGGCTGTACCCCTGCGCCGTGGGGCGTCCCTCCACCCCGTCCCCCCGCGGGCAATGGCACGTGGTATTCAAGGTGGAACATCCGGAGTGGGCGGTACTGGGAACCCGGTGGATGGAGCTGGACGTCCCCTGGGGTCGATACGGCATCCACGGTACCAACGCGCCCTGGAGCATCGGGCACTGGATCTCCAATGGCTGCATCCGTATGTACAACCAAGACGTGGAGGAACTGTACGACCTGGTTCCCCTGGGCACGCCCGTACGCATCGTGGGCCGCTACCCCGGGGAACCGGTCGCCGCTTAGCCCGGAGGCGTGGGACGGGCAGGTTCCACCTTGTACCAGCCCCGCGCCTGCATGGCGTCAAACAGGGCCTTGGCCTGGTTGATCTGATCGTCGTGCAGGGTCTCCATGGTCTGCCGCACCTGATTGCTGGCAGACTCCAGAATGGCCACGTGATAGGTGCTGGACATGGCCTTGATGGTGGACAGGAGATCCCCCAGCATGTCCCGGTCGCTCATACCGCCTAACGGCATCCTGATTCTCCTTTCTCGCTCCACCGGCGAGCGCTTACGGCCTCGCCCTGCACACCCAGGGCCCGCGGGGGTAGGGGTCCGCGTTCCCTTAGGGCGGAGGCGTGAAACCGCTCTGCTGCAGCAGGTTGCTCAGGGTCTGCACGTGCTGCTGGCATTGCTGCCCCAGGTTCTGGATTACCTCCCGCAGCTGGGGATCCTGCACCTGGCTGGCGAAGGTGTTGCACTTGGTGAGGCACAACCGCTCGTGCTTGAGCTGTTCCTCGGCGTAGTACTTCTCCAGGGCGCTCAACTGCGCACCCCGCATCTGGGCTGCCACCCGCTTCACCTCCTCTTGTGGGGAAACGGTCTGCGGCGCCCCGGCACCGCGGTCTCCGGGGCCCCGGCACCGCTCCCCTGCTGGCCATCTGGCAGTAGTTTCACCAGCCCGGAGGCATTTATCCGCCGCCGGGGTGCGGGGGGCCGCAACTGCGCGGCGGGCAACCCGGCTACGTCCGGGCCAGGGACGCCATCGCCTCCAGGGCCAGCAGGTATCCATGCACCCCCAGCCCGGCGATGACACCCCGGCAGGCCCCCGCCGTAACCAGGGTGTGGCGGAAGGACTCCCGCGCCCAGATATTGCTCAGGTGCACCTCCACGCAGGGGATGGGGATGGCCCGGATGGCCTCGGCGATGGCCAGGCTGTAGTGGGCGTACGCCCCGGGGTTGATCACCAGGCCTCCGGCCTCCCGACCGGCCCGGTGGATGGCACCCACCAGCTCTCCTTCCCCGTCGTACTGGGCACAGCGCACTTCCAGGCCGATCTCCCGGCCCCGTTCCTGCAGGCGCCTGTCGATTTCCGCCAGGGTGACTGTGCCGTACACCGCCGGCTCCCTCAGCCCCAGAGCCCCCAGGTTGGGCCCGTGCAACACCCACACCCGCACCGCCCTCACCTCCCCACCGCGTCTTGCTTCCTCGCCTCTTCCGGTCCGTGCCTGGCCCTGGCTCGCGCCGCCCTCTTCCCTGCCTGCACCCGGCCTCACTCTTCCAGCCTCCGCAGGACTTCCCGCAGCCGTCCTGTCTCCACGGCCACGCCAAAGCTCACCTCCCCCGGGCTATGGGGCAGCACGAAGCGGGGCTGGCCCTCCCTGACCTTCTTGTCCCATCCCATGCGCCGCTCCACCCTGCCCGCAAGTCTCGCCGGCATGGCCACGGGCAACCCCAGCCGCAGGAGCAGGGTCCGTACCCGCGCGGCCAGCTCCCCGGCCCCGGCCAGCTCGCACGCCGCCACCAGGCCCACCGCCACCGCCCGGCCGTGGTCCCATCCCGTCTCCCGCTCCAGGGCATGGCCCACCGTGTGGCCCAGGTTGAGAAGCTGGCGTGGCCCCTGCTCCCGTTCGTCCCTCTCCACCAGAGCCCCCTTGAGAGCCAGGCAGCGTCGCACCACCTCCGTGAGGACATCCGGGTCGGCCGCAAGCAGGCGGTCGACCTGTGCCTCCAGGAGCCGGAGGAAGTCCTCTCCCTCCAGGACGGCGCCCTTCACCACCTCGGCCAGGCCTGAACGGACCTGGGGCGGCGGGAGGCTGCCCAGCACCTCCACATCCACGTGGACCGCCCGCGGCTGCCAGAAAGCACCCACCAGGTTCTTGCCCCGGGGCAGATCGATGGCCACCTTGCCACCCAGGGAGGCATCCACCTGGGCGAGGAGAGTGGTGGGTATCACCACCCAGGGTATGCCGCGCAGATAGGTGGCGGCGGCCAGGCCGGCCAGGTCGCTCACCGCACCCCCGCCCACGGCCACCACCCAGGCCTCCCGGTCCGCCCGGTGACGGGCCCAGGTCTCCCACAGGTACCTCAACCAGCGCGACCTCTTGGCCCCCTCCCCATCGGGGACGAGCGACACGCCCACGGCCCGCCCCTGCTCCCTCCACCGCGCTACCAGGCGCGCCCCGTAGAGAGAGTAGGGCAGCGGGGAACTCACCACCAGCAGGGCCGAAGCCCCCCGGCCCGGAGCCTCCAATCGGGCACCAGCCACCCCGCCCGGCTCCCCCCGCACCAGGCACTCCACTCCGCCCGCCCGGACCCCCATCTCCCAGGAGCCCGGGGCTGGGCGCCGGCGGAGGCCGGCGCCCAGATCAGCCAGTACCCGGGCAGCGGCTTCTTCCGGCCCGAGGCCGGTCACGGTCACCGCCGGACCCAACCCGCGCGCGGCATCCATCCGCTTGCATACGGCCCGCCGGGCCTCGCCGGCGAAGGCGGGGTGGGAGGGATCGGGGAGGCCCGGGCGGGGCGAGCGACGGATGCGCTCCACCAGGACGTCGGGGTCCTCCTCCAGCGCCACCACCCGGCCCGATCGCCCCAGCAACTCCCGGACGCCCGGGTCGAGGACGGCTCCGCCCCCCAGGGCCACCACCGCGCTCCCCAGCTCCGCGATCACCCGCACCGCCTCTCTCTCCCGGTGCCGGAAGCCCTGCTCACCCTCACGGGCGAAAATGTCCGCGATGGACTTCCCCGCCCGCACCGCGATCAGCTCGTCGGCATCCAGGAAGGGCAGGCGCAGACGGGACGCCACAATCTGACCGATGGTGGTCTTACCCGCACCGGTGGGACCGACCAGGTAGATCTTCATCTGCCGAGCCCCGCCCTGATATCCCCCACCCGGTCTCCTCCGTAGCGTTCCAGGACGGCGCGGGCCAGCTCCCAGGCGACGGCAGCTTCGGCCACCACGGCGGCGGCGGGAACGGCGCACACGTCGGCCCGCTGGGCGGGTGCCTGTGCCTCCTGCCCGGTAACCAGGTCCACGGAGGGCAGGCCGCCCGGCAGGGTGGGTATGGGTTTCATGGCCGCCCTCACCAGGAGGGGCTGGCCATTGGTCACCCCGCCTTCCAGGCCCCCGGCGCGGTTGCCCGCCCGACCCAGCCCGGGCAGGATGGGGTCGTGGGCATGCGACCCCGCCAGGGTAGCCAGGGCGAAACCCATCCCCACCTCCACCCCCTTGATGGCCGGGATGGACATCACCGCCGCCGCCAGGCGGCCGTCCAGGCGCCTGTCCGCCTGAACGTAGCTCCCCAGCCCGGCGGGTACCCCGGTGGCCACCACCACGAAGGTACCGCCCAGGGTGTCGCCCGCGCTCATAGCCCTGTCGATTTCTTCCCGCATGGCCCGGGCCCGGTCCTCCCACGGGCAGCGCAGGGGAGATGCCTCCGCTCGGGCAGCCAGATCGTCCCAGTCCACCTCTCGTCCGCTGACGGCGTCCTCGACCTCCTGGCCCGGCCGGCCATCCCCGCCCGCGCTGCCGATGCCGGTGACCAGGCTGAATACCCGCACGCCCATCTCCTCCAGCAGCCTCCTGGCCACCGCTCCCGCGGCGCAGCGGGCGGCGGTCTCGCGGGCGCTGGCGCGCTCCTGTACGGGCTGCAGGTCAGGAGGAGAGTATTTCAGGAATCCGGCCAGGTCGGCATGGCCCGGGCGGGGGATGCGGTAGACCTCGGGACCCGCCACCCTGGCTCCCACCCGGTTGGGGATGAGGATCCCCAGGGGAGCTCCCGTGGTCAGGCCCTGATACAGGCCGCCCCACACCTGCACCTCTTCCGTCTCGGCGGCCATGCGGCCGGACCGCCCGTATCCCACCCGGCGGCGGTCCAGGTCCTGCTCGATGTGGGCGGGAACCAGGGGGATGCCGGCGGGAACTCCATCCACGATCACCACCAGGCCGGGACCGTGGGAATCTCCTGCCGTCAGGTAACGCAAGGCGCCCGTCCTCCTTCCACGGCGCCCTCCAGGGCTCCGCGCATGACGCCCACCGGCGCATCCCGGCCCGTCCATCTCTCCAGGGCCAGCACGCCCTGCCAGAGGAGGACGGCCAGGCCGGTGACCAACAGGGCGCCCTGCGCCCGGGCTCTCCTGAGGAACTCCGTTTCCACGGGGTGGTACACCAGGTCGCAGGCCACGCAGCCAGGCGCGACCGACACCTCCGCCGGTAACGGGCTATCTCCCCTCAAATCTCCCCTGCCCGCGGGGGCGGCGCTCCCGGGGCCTTCCCCGGCCCTCCCGGGGGTCCGGTCCCCCATGCCCAGGGGGGTGGCATTCACCACCACCGCCGCCCCCGCCAGGGCATCCGGGAGCGCCCCGTCCCCCCAGGGCAGGTACCATCCTCCCACCCTCCGGGCCAGCTCTTCCCCCCGGCTCCGGTCCCGGTTCACCACCACCACGGCCAGCCCCATTTCCCTCAGGCAGAATGCCGCCGCAGCGGCCGCGCCCCCCGCCCCGAACACCACCCCCCGGCCCCCCGCCAGCCGGCCGCGGTCTGCCACCTCGGCGATGGCCCGTCCCAGCCCCGGCCAGTCGGTGTTGTCAGCTTCCCATCCCGTACCGGGAAGTAGGGTAAGAGTGTTTGCCGCCCCCACCAGCCGTGCCCGCGGGGTAACCAGGGCGGCGTGGGCGAGGACCTCCTGCTTGAGGGGCATGGTGACATTGACCCCCAGCGCCCCCTCATCCCCCAGGCCGCGCAGCACCTCCCCCGCCCCGCCCGGAGGCACGGGCACGGCCTCATAGCTCCAGTCCAGCCCCAGGGCTCGAAATGCCGCCTGGAACATCACCGGCGAAAGACTGTGGGACACCGGATACCCGATGAGAAAGCACTTACCCCCTCCATCCATGCCCGCCGCCTCCGTCGTCTTCAGTATCGATGCGGGCTCCCAGGGCATCCAGGTGGGCGAAGAACCGGGGGTAGGAGACCGCCACCGCTTCTGCCCCGGTCACCCGCACCGCATCCGATGCGATGAGGCCCGCCACCGCCCAGGCCATGGCCAGCCGGTGGTCGCCCCGGGAGCAAACCGTGCCTCCCCGCAACCGGCAGGGCCCCTCGATGATCCAGCCATCGGGCAGCTCCGTGATGCGCGCCCCCAGACGGCCGAGCTCCCCGGCCACCGCCGCCAGGCGGTCGCTCTCCTTGACCCGCAGCTCTGCTGCCCCGCGCACCCGGGTAACCCCCCGGGCGGCGCAGGCGGCCACGGCCAGCACCGGCAATTCGTCTATGAGGGAGGGCACCTCCTCGGGGCCGATCTCGGTGGCCCGCAACCCGCAAGCGCGCACCTCCAGGTCACCGGCCGGCTCCCCTGCTGCGCGCTCGCCCGGGCCGGTTCCACCAGGGCCGCCCCGGGCGGGCCCGCCCGCCCCTGGGGCACCCATCACCTCGATCCGGGCACCCATGCGGGAAAGGACACCCAGGAAGCCGGTGCGACGCGGGTTGAGCCCCACCCCGGGCAGTATCACGCGACTTCCCGGCACCAGGCAGGCGGCCACCACCAGGAACGCCGCCGCCGAAGGATCACCCGGCACCCGCACGTCGAAACCATGGAGACGGGCGGGACCGGCCAGCCCCACCTCGCGCCCCCGGCGGCGCACGGCGACGCCGGCCAGAGGCAGCATGCGCTCGGTGTGGTCGCGCGTGGGAAGGGGTTCTTCCACCCGCGTCTCACCGGCGGCCAGCAGTCCTGCCAGCAGCAGGCCCGACTTCACCTGGGCGCTGGCCACGTTCAGGGTGAAGGCCCTCCCGGTCAGGCGCCCGCCCCGGACGGCCAGGGGAGCCAGGTTGCCCTCCTGGCGCCCGTCGATATGTGCGCCCATCTCCCGCAAGGGATGCACCACCCGCCCCATGGGGCGGCGGCGCAGGGAATCGTCCCCGTCCAGCACCCGGAACCCGGCCACTCCCGCCAGCACCCCCGCCAGGAGACGCATGCTGGTCCCCGAGTTGCCCAGGTCGATCACCCCGGCCGGCTCGCCCCAGGCGGGACCGCTGCCCCGCACCACCAGGACGGCGTCCTGCCAGTCCATCCGGACTCCCATGGCCTGCAGTGCCGCCAGCGTACGGGCGCAATCGTCGCTGGGCGAAAACCCTCCGATGGAAGACTCCCCTTCGGCCATGGCCGCCAGGACGGCCGCCCGGTGCGAAATGGACTTGTCGCCGGGCAGTTCCACCGTTCCTTCCAGGCCCCTCCCGGCCGGATGCACCGTGACCGCGCTCACCTCGCTCCCTCCCCCCGGGGAGAATCTCCGGTGGCCACTGGGGGCATCCCGGGTTCCTCAGACGGGTGCCGCCCGATCAGCTCCCGCACCGCCCGGCCTTCTTCCAGCAGTCGCACCAGCCCGTCACCTCCCTGCCGGGTGGCCTCCAGGAGAGTCTTCAGCTCGGCGAGCAGCATGCCGGCCACCTCGCCCAGCCACGGGTTACCTGCCAGGATCTCCGCCCAGAGCCGGGGCGGAGACAGGGCCACCCGGGTGGTATCCCGGAAACCCGAGGAAACCAGGGCGGTGGCCGGTACCCCGCCGGCATCCAGGGCTCCGGCCAGCCGGGCCAGTGCTACCGCCACCAGGTAGGGCAGGTGGCTGGAAGCCGCCACCAGGCGGTCGTGCTCGGCCGCCCCCAGGCGCAAGGGCCGGGCTCCCATGGCCCGCACCAGCTCCGCCACCTGGCCCCAGGCTCCCTCCCCCTCCCCGGCGGGAAGGGGATCGCACAGCACGCAGGCGGCGCCCCGGAAGAGGTCTGCCCGGGCCGCGTCCAGGCCCGACGTCTCCCTCCCCGCCAGGGGATGGCCGGGCACGTAGCTCACCCCGGTGCCCCCGAGCAGGGGCCCCACCTCCTCGACCACCACCTTCTTGACGCTGCACAGGTCGCTCAGGATGGATCCCGGTTTCATCCACCTCAGGCAGTCCGCCGCTACCCCTCCGGCGACCCCCGGAGGTACCGCCATCACCACCAGGCTGCACTCTCCCAGCCAGGGCCCCGGCTTCTCCCAGGCCGCATCGACCAGCCCGCGGGCCAGGGCGCCCGCCCGCGCTTCAGGAAGAGGATCACACCCCTGCAGGCCCCCCACCAGGGTCCGGGCGGCCGCCGCCCAGGAGCCACCCATCAGCCCCAGGCCGATCACCGCCACCGCCCGCTCTTTCCAGCCAAAGAAGGGGTCGACCCCGCCTTGGTCCATCAGCTGGCCGCCTCCCGGCTGGCCACCTCCAGGCGGGGTGCGGCCAGGCTGCGGCCCAGTGCGTCCGCCACCAGCCGGCACTCCTCCACTAGGCGGTGGAACTGATCGGGAGTGAGGGACTGGGCTCCGTCGGAACGGGCGCTGACCGGGGAACCGTGCACCTCCACCAGCAACCCGTCGGCGCCGGCCGCTACCGCCGCCCGCGCCATGGGGATCACCAGATCGGCCCGGCCGGTACCGTGACTGGGGTCCACCCAGACCGGCAGGTGGGAAAGGGATTTCACCACCGGCACCGCGCTCAGGTCCAGCGTGTTGCGGGTGAAACCTTCAAAAGTGCGGATTCCCCGCTCGCACAGGATCACGTTGGGATTTCCCTCTGCCAGGATATATTCGGCCGCCAGCAACCACTCCTCAATGGTGGCCATCATGCCCCGCTTGAGCAGGACGGGGCGCTCGCTCCTGCCCACGGCCCTGAGCAGGGGATAGTTGAACATGTTGCGGGTTCCGATCTGGAGCACGTCGGCCCAGGCCGCCACCAGGGGCACCTGTTCGGGCGCCATGACCTCGGTGACGACGGCCAGCCCCGTTTCGTCCCGGGCGCGGGCCAGCATCCGGAGCCCCTCCCGCTCCAGGCCCTGGAAGCTGTAGGGGGAAGTCCTGGGCTTGAAGGCACCTCCCCGCAGCATGACCGCCCCCGCCCGGCGCACCGCGCGGGCGGTGTCCAGCAGGCTGCGCTCGTCCTCCACCGCGCATGGCCCCGCCGCCAGCACCACCTCACGGCCCCCCACGGTAACGCTGCCGCCGTCGCACCTGAGGGTCACCCGCGTCCCTTCCGGGCGGGCCTCCCGGTGGGCGAGGCGGTAGGGCTTCATCACCCGCACCACCCGGTCCACTCCCGGCAGCGCGCCCAGGTCGTCGGGGTCGACGTCGGCCGTGTTCCCCACCACCCCGATGACGGTGCACTTCTCCCCCCTGGAAACGTGGGCCTCCAGCCCCCGGCCGCGGACCTCCGCGATCACCTGTTCCGTCTCCCCTTCGGTGGCCCCGGCCAACATGACGACGATCATGACAGGGTCTCCTCCTCTCCCGCCGGCCGACCGGCCAGGTCCGGGCGCAGGCGAGCCGCCTCGCCCCGGTATACGTGCACGATTTCCCCCTGGGAGCGCCGGGTGTTCCAGAGGAACAGCACCCGCAGGCACCGGGGCAGGTCGTCCGCGCGCGCGGGCTGATCGAGTTCGAACAGGGGCACCCGGTCCCAGCCCATCTCCCGGGCGGCTTGCGCCGCCCGGAGCTCTGCCAGTTCGGGGGGAAAGCTGAACAGAACCACAGCCAGGTCTTCCACTGCGATCCCGTTGGCCTCCACCATGGCTTTGAGTAAATCCCGCACCGCCCCCGGGGCCAGAGCCACGTCAGATGGGATCACCGTAGCTCCCCGGACTCCGCGTACCGCAACGTCGCCTCCCACGGCCGCAACACCCACCTCCCCGCGGCGCGCGGCGGGTCCGGAAACGCAAAGCACCCGTAGGGGGTGCCAGAGCTTTCACTGCCGGCCCCTACCGCCCTACCGTCCTACCGCCGTATTCCCCCGCCCCCAGGCGGCCCGTGCCACCGGCCCGGTAGCGGGGCGAGGAACCTGCCGTCCTCCCTGGCCGGCATTATACAGGGAAAGCCCAGCGGTGGCAATAGTCTCATGCGGATTCCAGCTTCGACCGGCCACCGGGGCGTCGCGCGTGGCGAAAGCTGCGGGAGATACTAAGGTCCGGCGCCCCGGTAGCGCCTCATCTCCCGGTCACCGATGGGAGGAGTTGAGTGAGCCAGCCCGACCCGGCCCCATCACCCGAACCCGGTACCACCATCCCGGTGCGCGAAGTGCCCAACGGGCCGCTGCCACCCGGCACGGCCCCCGGGGTGCCCGCGCCGGCTCCCCGGGCACCCGCTCCGGACCGCCGGCGCCGGCGCCCACCCGACAAGCCCGTCCCGGCCCCGGCTGCAGCTTGGGCGGAGGACAGCTCCGTTCCCGGGGTGCCCAGCAACATCCACTGCCTGGTGGTGGTGGGCCAGATCGAAGGGCACATCCTGCTCCCCTCCCAAAACAAGACCACAAAATACGAGCATGTCCTGCCCCAGCTGGTGGCGGTCGAGCAAAGCGAATCCATCGAGGGACTGCTGGTGATCCTCAACACCGTGGGCGGGGATGTGGAAGCCGGGCTGGCCATCGCCGAGATGCTGGCCTCCATGAAGAAGCCCCGCGTATCCCTGGTGCTGGGCGGCGGCCATTCCATCGGGATGCCCCTGGCCATCGCCTGCGACCACTCCTTCATCGCCACCACGGCCACCGTTACCGTGCACCCCATCCGGCTGAGCGGCATGATCATCGGGGTGCCCCAAACCTTCGAGTACCTGGAGAAGATGCAGGACCGGGTGGTCAAGTTCGTGGTGAGCCACTCTCGCATCACGGAAGAGAAATACCGGGAGCTCATGTTCCGCACCGGCGAGCTGGCCCGCGACATCGGCACCGTGCTGGTGGGCAAGGATGCCGTAGACATTGGCCTCATAGACGAAGTGGGGGGCCTTCGCGAAGCCCTGGTCAGACTGGAGCAGCTGATCGCCGAGCGGAAGCAGGCGGCTGCAGCGGAGAGGCGCCGGGCCGCGGCGGAAAAGCGGCGCGCCGCCGCGAAGAAGCAACGAGCCGCCGCGAAAAGGGAGCGCACGCAGGCGCCGGAGCAGAGGTGAAGGGTCATGCTGTGGACGCCGATGGCGGAAGAAGCGGTGATGGTCGATCCCCGCAGCTACGACCGCGAGATCGTCGAGATCACCTACCACGGGAAGCGCCTGCTGGTGGAGCCGCTTTCCGCCACCCAGGCCCGCGTGGTGAGGCTCATCTCCACCGACCCGGCCGACTTCCTGCGCCCCGACCTGCAGCCCGGACGGGTGGTGCCGCTCCTGCGCTGAATACCGGGCGGGGGTAAGCTCCTGCGCTGAATACCGGGCCCGGCGCGGGCCTACAATCGCCATGGGGGGTGCCATCCTGAGGCAACATCACCAGCGCCCCGGCAGCCCGCCATCGCACCCGCCCGGGCCCTCGGTCTGGGGGATAGCGGCCACGTACATGGGGACGGTGGTGGGGGCCGGCTTCGCTTCCGGACAGGAAGTGCTGCGCTTCTTCAGCCATTTCGGGCGACTGGGTACGGCTGGCGTGATGGGGGCTGCCCTGCTCCTCATGGCCGGAGGCGCGGCCATGTGCGAGCTGGGGAGGCGCACGCGGGCTGCCTCCTTTGGGGATGCCCTCCTCACCCTGGGGGGACCGGTGGCGGGAAGGGTCCTGGACGGGGCCATGGCCTTCCTGCTGTTCGGGGGCACCGCCGTGATGACCGCCGGCTCGGGAGCCCTGTTCCAGGAGCATCTGGGCCTGGCCAGCTGGCTGGGGTCGGCGGTCCTGGTGGTGGCCGCCGTGGGGACGGTGGCGTTCGGGTTGCGGGGGGTGGTGGCGGCCAACCGGGTGGTGGTACCCGTGCTGGTCACCTCCGTGCTGGCGGTCTCCGCCTCCAGCGTCCTGGCCCGGGGCATGTGGCCGGGGTGGACGTGGTGGCAGCCGGGGGCAGCCGCCCACCCCTCCCTGGCGGTGGCCACCGTCCTCTACGCCTCGTATAACCTGTTCCTCTCCCTGGGAGTGCTGGCTCCCCTGGGCGCCAGCACCCGCTCCTTCCGCACGGTGGCGGCGGGAGGCATCCTGGGCGGACTGGGACTGGGCGCTGCCGCTCTGGTCGTGCACCTGGGCGTGCTGAGCAGCCTCCCCTCGTCGGCCGGCATGGCCATCCCCATGCTGGAGGCGGCGGCAACCCTGCCGCCCTGGGCCCGCACCGGGTACGCCCTGGTTCTCTTCGCCGAAATATACACCACGGCGGTGGCCAACCTCTTCGCCCTGGAGCGGCGTCTGACCTCCACCCCCCGGCGGCCCGGGGGTGACGGCTCCTCCGGGCGGGCCGGCGGGGCTGGCCCTTCCCGCGGGGCCAGGGGTACCACCGCCCTGTCCCTGGGTGGTACCGCCCGGCCCCGGGGCAGCAGGGGAAGGGCGGCGTCACTGGTGGGGATGGGCCTCCTGGCGCTGGTGGCCAGCCGTCTGGGCTTCCCCCGCCTGGTGGTGACCATCTATCCCCTGGCGGGTTACGTGGGTTTGCTGGTCCTCCTCGCACTACCCGTAGCCCTCTGGCGTACCCGCAGGTTATAATGGGGCCGTTGCCGGATGGGGGGTGGCGACGTGTCCCTCACCTGGGCCGCGATCCTGGGAATCGTTCAGGGCCTGACCGAGTTCCTTCCCGTCTCCAGCTCCGGGCACCTGGTCATCCTGCAGAGTCTGACCGGATTGAAGATGCCCGGGCTGACGTTTGAGGTGGCCGTCCATCTGGGTACCCTGCTGGCCGTCCTGATTGCCCTCTGGCCCGACGTGAGAGCCCTCCTGGGCGCGCTGGTGGGACGTCCCCCGCCGGGAAGCAGGCGCCTGCGCCGGCGCGGGAGCGAGCGCCGGCTCCTGGCCATGATCGTGGTCGCCCTCATCCCCACCGGGGTGATCGGGCTGGCCGGCAAGGATTTCTTCGAGAAGCTCTTTGCCTCTCCCCGGGCGGCGGCCTGGGCCCTGCTCCTCACCGGCCTCATCCTGGCCGTTACCCCCTCTCTCCTGCGGGGGCGCACCCGTCTCCTGGAGGTGAGGGGACGCCAGGCCCTCCTGGTGGGCACGGCCCAGGGGCTGGCCATCGTACCCGGCCTTTCCCGCTCCGGGCTCACCATCGCTGCCGCGCTGGCCGCCGGGCTGGAACCAGACGCCGCTGCCCGCTTTTCCTTCCTGCTCTCCGTCCCCGCCATCCTGGGTGCCGCCGCCGTGGACGCCCTGGATGTGCTGCGGAGCGGGGGACTGACCATCCCCGCGCCACCGCTGGTGGTGGGAACGCTCACCGCCACGCTGGTGGGAGTGGCGAGCGTGCGCTGGATGCTGGGCCTGGTCCGGCAGGGGCGCCTGCAGCCCTTCGCGTACTACTGCTGGGCGGCGGGCATCCTCACCCTGGCCAGCACCTATCTCCGCCCCCTCTGAGGGGGTTCTTGGGTACAACTGGGACGGGAGGCGATAGGTGGCAGGAATCCGGAGAGCCGGGGCGAACATATATTGGGGGGACCGAGTTGAGCCGCCAGAGCGCCAGCACCAGTCGGGTACGAAAGCAGAGGAGGAGAGAGCCGGATCGGGGCGGACCGGCGCGCGACGCCCTGCACTACGACCTCTGGGGCATCGCCTCCCTGGTAGCAGGGGGCCTGGTGCTGATTGCCCTCACCCTCCCCTCGTCCGCCGGCCCGGTGGGTATCTGGCTGAAGCGCATCCTGCGCCTTCTGCTGGGGGATGCTTCCTACGGCCTGGTGGCCGCCCTGCTCCTGCTGGGGGCTGGCCTGGTGTGGCGCCACCGCGGCTTCGCAGGAGCCCGGCGGTGGCTGGGCGCCGCCGGGCTGCTCCTCCTGGTGGCGGCGGCCATGCATGCCTGGGCCCTCTCGGGAAATCGTTTCGCCGGCGGGCAGGAGTGGGAAGCCGCCCGACTGGGCATGGGGGGAGGCGTGCTGGGCCGCACGGTCTGGCTGGGCCTCACCCGTGCCTTCGGCAGCCTGGGTGCCTGGGTGGTGGGAGGCGCGGCTGCTCTGGCCAGCACCCTGGCCCTCACGGGCGCCACCGTGGCCGGGTCCCTCAGACTGGCTGCCCGGACTGCCCGCCTGGGTGTGCGGGCCTGGAGCTGGCTGGCCCGCGGCCTGCGCCGGGTCTTCTTCGTGGAGGTGCCGGAAGCACCCGAACCGCCCCAGATTGCCTCGCCAGCGGCCGGCGAGCTCCCTGTGATCCCGGCCCTGCCCGCCCTGTCGCCCGTGCCGCCGCCCGCACCGCCACCCGGCGCTGCCCCCACCGCCTCAGCGGCTGCCACTTCGCCGCCGGAGCTGGTGGCGGACCGAGCTAAGACCGCCGCCCCGGGGGCAACACTCTCGGTCTCCGGCTCCCACCCTGCCGTCCGGCGGGGGGCCCGGGGGCCCGACGAGCGCCAGCTGACCCTGGACCTGCAGCTCTACCAGCCGCCACCCCTCAACCTCCTGGAGAAGGGACCCCGCGAGCGGGCTCCCCGCGGCGATCGGGAGATCGCCGACAAGGCCCGCCTGATCGAGGAAACCCTGGCCTCCTTCGGGGTGAAAGCCAAGGTGGTGGAGGTGAGCCGGGGCCCCGCCGTCACTCGCTTTGAGGTTCATCCCGGACCGGGGGTCAAGGTTTCCCGCATCACCACCCTGGCCGACGACATCGCCCTCTCCCTGGCCGCTGCCGACGTGCGCATCGAGCCCCGCATCCCCGGCAAGTCCGCCATCGGCGTCGAGGTGCCCAACCGCCAGATATCCATGGTCACCCTGCGTGACGTGCTGGAAAGCCCCGAGTTCACCCAGTCCCCCTCGCCCCTCACCATCGCCCTGGGCAAGGACGTGGCCGGCCGGCCCGTCGTCCCCACCCTGGACAGCCTCCTCCATCTCCTCATCGCCGGGGCCACCGGTTCGGGAAAGAGCGTGTGCCTGAACGCCATCATCTCCAGCATCCTCTTCAAGGCCCGTCCCCACGAGGTGAAGTTCATCCTGGTCGATCCCAAGGTGGTAGAGCTGAGCGTCTTCGACGGTATTCCCCATCTGCTGGCGCCGGTAGTGGCCGACCCCAAGAAGGCAGCCGGAGTCCTGCGCTGGGTGGTCGAGGAGATGGTGCAGCGCTGGCGCCTGTTCGCCGACGCGGGCGTTCGCGACATCGGCCGGTACAACCAGGCCATGGTCAAGGACGGCAACCCCTCCGCCGCCCTCCCCTTCATCGTGGTGGTGATCGACGAGCTGGCCGACCTGGTGGCCGTCGCCCCGGTGGAACTGGAGGAGGCCGTCCAGCGCCTGGCCCAGATGGGACGTGCGGCCGGCATCCACCTGGTCATGGCCACCCAGCGGCCGTCCGCCGACGTGGTCACGGGCACCATCAAGGCCAACATCCCCTCTCGGGTGGCTTTCGCCGTGGCATCCCAGGTGGACTCCCGCATCGTGCTGGACATGCCCGGGGCCGAGCGCCTGGTGGGCCGCGGCGACATGCTCTTCCTGCCCATGGGAGCCTCCAAGCCCATCCGCGCCCAGGGGGCATACATCTCCGAGCAGGAGCTGGAAGCCCTGGTGAAGCACTGCGCGGCTCAGGCCAGTCCCCAGTACGACCAGGGCATCCTGCAGGTGGAAACGGGCGACCATGCCCCCGAGATGGAGGACGACATGTTCCCCCAGGCGGTACGGGTGGTGGTTGAGGCCCGGCAGGCCTCGGCATCCCTGCTGCAGCGACGCCTGCGGGTGGGATACACCAGGGCCGCCCGTCTCATCGACATGATGGAGGCACGCGGGTTCGTGAGCGCCTATGACGGCACCCGGCCCCGCGAGGTATTCCTGAGTATGGAAGAATACCGGCGCCTCTTCCCGCCCCCGGACAGGGATTGAAACCCGGGCGGCGAACATTCCGGTATGCGTCATTTCACCCGCGCGGGTCAATCATCGACCACCGCCCAAACCCGGCTCCCGAAGGGATCCTCTATCGCCAGGGAGTTCCGCAGCGTGGCTCTCGCCACCCTGGCCCTGGAGTTCGCCCTGGGCATACAGCGGGGCGTCTACCCCAACTTCGTGGCCGAGGTGCTGGGGATCGGGCCCGAGCAGTTGGGGGCGGTGGAGAGCATCCGGGAGATACCGGGGCTCCTCACCGTGGTGCTGGGGGCAGCCGCCGTATTCTTCCGCCAGTCCACGTTCACGGCCCTGACCCTGTTCATCGCCGCCCTCGGCCTCTCGCTCTACGCCCTCACCAGCACCTTCTGGCACCTCATCGTGGCCACCCTGGTGGTATCGGTGGGATTCCACCTCTTCTACCCCCTGCAGTCGGCCATGGTGCTGCGCATAGCCTCCCCCCAGGAAAGGGCCACCCGGCTGGGCCAGGTGAACTCGGTCACCGCAGGCGCCTCCCTCCTGGCCATGGGGGTGGTGCTGCTCCTCACCCGGGGGCTGGGCTTTTACAACTACAGCGCCTTCTTCGCCGTGGGCGCCGCCGCAGCCTGCGCCGGGGCCCTGGTGCTCCTTTCCCGCCGGGCCGACGGCGGCGGTCGCCTCCGCCGCCCCCTGGTATTCCGGCGGGCCTACATGTCCTACTACGTGCTCACCTTCCTGGCCGGCTCCCGCCGTCACATGTACATGACCTTCGCCGCCTTCGCCCTGGTCAAGCTTTACCACACCCCGGTCACGGTCATGATGATACTGCTGGCCATCTCCAACGTGGTGGCCATCCTCACCCGTCCCCTCCTGGGGCGACTCATCGACCGGTGGGGTGAGCAGCGCAGCCTCATGCTGAACTATGCCATCCTCGTCCCCCTGTTCCTGGCCTACGGGTTTCTCCCCTACCCGCGCCTGCTCTACCTTGTTTACATCCTGGACAGCGCCCTGTTCGGATTCGAAATAGCCATCTCCAGCCACCTGGCCAGGATCGCCCCGCCCGAGGACGTGCCCTCCACCCTGGCGGCCGGGGGGACGGTGAACCACATCGCCGGCGTGCTCGTCCCCTTGACCGGGGGGCTCCTGTGGGCGGCGTGGGGTCCGGGCGCCACGTTCCTGGGCGGCGCCCTGCTGGGCTTCACTTCCCTGTGGTACAGCGCCGGCCTGTCTGCCGTACAGGCCCGCACCGCTCCCGTATCAGCCTGTTCCCAGCCGGCCGGCACCCAGGTCCCCGCCGGCCCGGCGGACCCGTAGCCGTTCCGCGGCGATCCCCATGGGGGGTGCAGTGCAGTCAATGTCAACCAAACCGGATAACCTCACCGTGGCCCGGGCGGCCATCCGCATGGCCCTCTCCGCCTCCCGCGAGGAGGAGGGCGAGTTGAAGCACAGCCTTGCCGGGCAGGGAGTGCGCGCGGTGGCGGTGGACTTCGGAGGCGAGTTCTACGCCACCATCGCCAGGGCGGTGGAGAGGGCCCTGGTGGCCGCCAAGCGGGAAGGCGTCATCCGCGACACCCACCTGCACCTGGGGGCGGTGGCGGGCGCCACCCGTGAAGCCATGGCGCAATTGGGCGGCCGGGCAATGGGACTCAACGTGGGAGGCAAGATCGGCGTGGCTAAAGGAGGGGAGCATCTGGCGGTGGCCGTGTTCGCCGGGGTGGGTCTCCTGCACCTGGACGACGTCGCCCTGGGGCTTGCCCACCGCGCCCTCCCCGAGTAGCCACCCCGCTGGCACCCCCGGCGATCTCCGGAGAACCTTCACCCTGGCGGCACCCCCAGCCGTGGAGTCGTTCGCGGAGTTCGCTGCCCGTCTGGCCGCACACGCCGGATAAGAGCGCGCCGTCTGGCCTAGGGCAGCCGGGCCTGTCCGGGCTGAAGCGCGGCGCCTTTCTCTTCGGCGGGAGCGGGCACGGGACGCAGGATGTTGCCCACCGCCATGGCGACTCCGGCCAGCCGCTGCCTCTGCACGATGAGCAGGCCCACCGTCAGCACCAGATACAGGATGCTGAAGAAGAGGTGCAGCGAGGGCACGAATAACTGGCTGAGGAACAGCACCATGAGGGCCACCGCCGAGGTGACGGTGTAGTCCATCTTTGCCAGCACCGCGATGGCGAAGGCGCTCTGGGCCACGGTGAGGAGGATCTCCTGCACCTGGCGATGATCGAGGACCATGGCATGGATGCTCCCGTGCGAGATGGCATAGCACAGGGGAAGCATCCCGATGAGCAGCGTCCACTGGTTGACCTTTGAGGAAATCATGGCCCGCACGCCCAGTTGGCCGCGACCCTGCAGGGCAAAGAGGGCCGCCACGATGAACTCGGGCGCCTCGGAAGCCAGGGGCGCCAGCCACTGCACCAGGAAAAACTCGTCGATGCCCAACATGGCCCCGGTGTCAACCAGACCCTCGGCGAAGCACTCTGCGGACATCAGGATGGCGAAGGCGGCATACAGGAACATGGCCACGGTGGCAGTCCGCCGGGGCCTCCTGGCCAGGGTGGACAGTGCCTCGGCCGGGCCGATCAACTCGGGCTCCTCCACCCCCTGCCTGGAAGTGGCCCGGATATACATGACGAAGAGGGCGATGAGCACAACGGTGTCCAGCAGGGACAGGGTACCCTTGATGGGCAGCAGGAAGCAGTACACCGTGGCAACCACCAGGGCCCCCAGCTCCACGGCGTCCTTCCTCTCAAAGTGGAGCACGGGCCGCTTGGTCTTCCACCAGTAAAGCAGGAGCACGGTGCTCCAGCCCAACCCGATGAGCAGCCGGTTCGCCCCCGTCATGTTGGCAGCCGCATACTGGGTGTAGGTGGGATCCTTGCCCGCCATCCAGGCGAAGTACATGTCTACCGAGTATTCGGGGAGCACAGCGATCAGGGCCAGGATGGCCACTGCCAGGGCGGCCGAGATCTCCAGCTGCGCGACCTCGGCGGCCCACGAAAGCAGGAAAGCCGCACCCAGGATGGCCATCCCGGAAAGTGCCGCCGTCACCGGTGGGATGAAATGAAGGCCCAGTAACCGACACACCAGCCACGGAAGAGCCGCCAGCGCTGACAGGACCACCGGCAGAAACCTCTTCAAACCCCGCACCTCCCCTGAGATGAACCTCTTTATCGGCAGTGGCAACGGCAAGCCGTCGTGGGCGGCTCTCCCGATAATGGTGCCACCGCAGAGGAGAAAGGCCGGGGTTAAGAAAAAAGGCCTCCCGGGCCAAAAAAGCCTGGAAGGTCTCGCTCTTTCCGCCGTGACCGGGATAGACTCCGTGCTGACGGCCCCGGCGCCCCGCTCCGCGGGGGGCTACTCCCCTTCGGCACAATTGATATCACATTCCGCACGAAATCGTCAAGAACCGCACGTCACACTTCTCATACAACCTTTCCCAGCGCTGAGCGACAGAGGTGCAGTCGCCCCAGCCCTCCAGGGGGAGAAACCTCACCAGCGACACCGGGGCCAGATTGCAGTCTAAGGGAGGCGGGCCTGCTCGGGCTGGAGTGCTCCCTTTTCCTTATCCCCGACGGCCACCGGCACGGGGCGCAGCACACTCCCCACCGCCATGACCACTCCGGCCAGCCGCTGCCTCTGCACGATGAGCAGGCCCACCGTCAGCGCCAGGTACAACCCACTGAAGAACATGTGCAGGTGGGGCGTGAACAGCTGGCTGAGGAACAGCACCATGAGGGCCACCGCCGAGGTGACGGTGTAGTCCATCTTGGCCAGCACCGCGATGGCGAAGGCACTCTGGGCCACGGTGAGGAGGACCTCCTGCACCTGGCGATGATCGAGGACCATGGCGCTTATGCTGCCGTGGGAGATGGCATAGCACAGGGGAAGCATCCCGATGAGCAGCGTCCACTGGTTGACCTTCGAGGAAATCATGGCCCGCACGCCCAGTTGGCCCCGGCCCTGCAGGGCAAAGAGGGCCGCCACGATGAACTCGGGGGCCTCGGAAGCCAGGGGCGCCAACCACTGCACCAGGAAAAACTCGTCGATGCCCAACATGGTGCCGGTGTGGACCAGGCCTTCGGCGAAGGGTTCGGCGGACATCAAGATGGCGAAGGCGGCATACAGGAACATGGCCACGGTGGCAGTCCGCCGGGGCCTCCTGGCCAGGGTGGACAGTGCCTCGGCCGGACCGATCAACTCGGGCTCCTCCACCCCCTGCTTGGAAGTGGCCCGGATATACATGACGAAGACCGCGATGAGGATGACGGTATCCAGCAGGGAGAGAGTACCCTTGATGGGCAGCAGGAAGCAGTACACCGTGGCGACCACCAGCGCCCCCAGCTCCACGGCGTCCTTCCTCTCAAAGTGGAGCACGGGCCGCTTGGTCTTCCACCAGTAAAGCAGGAGGACGGTGCTCCAGCCCAACCCGATGAGCAGCCGGTTCGCCCCCGTCATGTTGGCGGCCGCATACTGGGTGTAGGTGGGATCCTTGCCCGCCATCCAGGCGAAGTACATGTCTACCGCATACTCGGGGAGTACCGCGATCAGGGCCAGGATGGCCACTGCCAGGGCGGCCGAGATCTCCAGCTGCGCGACCTCGGCGGCCCACGAAAGCAGGAAAGCCGCACCCAGGATGGCCATCCCGGAAATTGCCGCCGTCACCGGTGGGATGAAATGAAGGCCCAGTAACCGACACACCAGCCACGGAAGAGCCGCCAGCACTGCCAGGATGACCGGTAAGAATCTCTTCAAACCATGCACCTCCCCCGATAGTGGTGTCCCCCGGCAGGGCCGTGTCAAACGGCGCACAACAAGAAACCTCCCGGACCCCACCAGGCCCGGAAGGTCTCGCCTTTGTCGCCACGACCGGGATGCGCTCCGTGCTGACGGTCCCGGCGCCCCGCTCCACGGGGGGCTACTCCCCTTCTTCGCAATTGATACCACATTACGTACCGCAGCGTCAAGGGTCCCCGCCGCCGGTTCCGCTGCCGGTTCCCGCAGCCAGCCGCTGCAGCCTCCTGTTCCCCCACAGAGTGGTCACCCCGGAGACTTGTGGTCGAGGGAACGACGTGCCCGGGCGAGGTCGGCTATGGTCGTCCCCTCCAGCACCTCCAGCAGGCGGGCCTGGGCACGTGCCCACACCCCGCGCAGGGGACAGTGAGGCTGATTCTGGCAGACGCCGTCGCTCACCAGGCACCGGGTGACGCCCAGCGGCCCCTCGAACATCTCCAGGACGTCGCGCACGGTAATGCTGGCGGGGTCCCGCACCAGGGTTACCCCGCCCCGGCGACCCCGCGCGGCCTCCACCCACCCGGCCCGGCGCATGGGACCCAGCAACTGCACGATCAGGTTCTCGGGTATACCCTGCCGACGGGCAATATCCCGGGAGGACACCCTCTGTCCCCCGTTACCGTGCAACGCCAGATCTGCCAGTGCCGCAACCGCGTATTCGGCCTTCCTGGTGACCAGCAACAGCCGCCCCCCTTTTTCCCAACCTTCCCGGTCACATAATAGCCTCCCCCTGACCTCCCCGCAACGGGCCGCGCCCGGGGAGCCGGGCCTGGGCCCTCGCCGAGTCTTGACATGAGGCGGCCACTTATTTATAACTTAGTTGGTTAGCATTTGTACGGGGGCGATCGCTTATGTCCATGAGGTGTCCGGGACAGGATACCCGCTTCTGGAAACCGGGTGACGTGTTCGACAAGCCCTGCCCGCACTGCGGTCACGTGCTGGAGTTCTGGAGGGACGACATCTCCGTCCGTTGCCGGCAGTGCGGGAACCGCGTTTTTAACCCCCGCTTCGACCCCGGCTGCGCCGCGTGGTGTGCCTATGCCGAACAGTGCGTGGCCGAAATCGCGCGGGGCCTGCCGTCGCGCCGCGAGCGGGAGGGAACGCCGCCCCCGCCGGAGGAACCTGGCCCCCATGATCCCGGTCGGCATGACGCTGGCGATGCTCGCCCGGGCGATCCTGATAACTACCGGGGGGACGCATGATGAAAAGGGCGCTGCCAGCGCTGGGGAACTGGCCGGTGCAGATCCGCCTGGTGCCGCCAGGCGCGTCCTTCCTGAAGGGCGCCGCGGGCGGGGTCAGGACATGGGGACCTGGCGGAGGATCCTGCCTTCAATGCGCTCGAATATCTCGGGGAGGCTGCGCCCCGTGATGGTGAGGCCGTGGTTCTTGAGCCCGATCACCGCACAGGCGGGGTCGGGACTCCTGTTCACCAGCCCGGCCACGGCGCTGGCCAGCTCGTAGGTGCCGCAGGGGTAGTTGACCTCAGTGGAGGGGACCCCCTCCATCCAGGCGTGCACGTGGACGATGGCCTTCACCTCGGGGTGGGTAGTATAGATCATCCAGTGCTCGATGGCGTCCACCGACACGCGCCGCGGCTGCACGTGCGGAGGGACGCTCAAGATCATGGCGTTCTTCTCCGGGTCGTACCCGGTGACCAGCAGGATGTCGCGCCCGATGGTCTCCAGGCGCGCTTTGTTCACCCCGCTGGCAGACATCCAGTAGCTGCGCGGCCCGTGACGGGCGCTCAGGTTCCCGTAGCTCAGGCCGCCGATACCGTAAAGGTGCTGCACGTGCCGGAAATCCCTCTCGGAGAGGATCTCCTGGATGGGGAAGGGCGCGGGCAGGAGATCCAGCTCTTCCAGTTCCCTGCTCGCCCACCGCAGTTGCCCGGTGATTTCGTCTCCCTTCCACAACTCCGGGGCCAGATCGGGGACGAACTCGTTCCGGATTACCAACCGGGACGAGGCGAGCGGCGCCAGGCGATCGTATATGCGGGCAAAGTAAGCGTCATCGCCCGGGGCCACGGTCAGGGGGTAGTACCCGCGCTCCAGGGTGACGAAGTATGTCTCCCGCACGGCCTCTTCATCCCCCACCAGGTAGATCAGGAGGTTCGAAAGGGACTGCACCAGCAGGGGGTAGGCAGCGCGCAGGATGTCGTCCGGCCGCTCGGGTACCTGTATCACCGAAACCACGAAGGTAGCCTGGGACCGGCGCCGGTGGGGCTCGGGCCTATCCGCCCGGGTGAAGTTCAGCACCAGTCGCACATCCTCGCTGGCGGGATCGACCGGGACGTAACCGTGCCGGCGCAGCTGTTCTCCCAACCCGTCCGCCAGCCACTGCAGGGCGGGCGTGTACCTCTCCCCCGCGAAACCAAAATTCACGACTCCACCTCCTCCAGAAGTTGACCGACCAGTTCGCGTATTTCATCCCGCACCCGCCGGAACATGGCCATGATCTCTTCCTCCGTCCCCTCCGCCCGAGCCGGGTCGGGAAGCGGCCAGTGCAGCCGGCGGATGTGGGGAGGCGTAACCGGACAGCGGTCGCGGGCGTCACCACACAGAGTAACGATCACGTCGGCGGAACGCAAGAGGTCGGAGTCGATGGGTTCAGACGCCTGGCCAGAGATGTCGATCCCGCCGCGTGACAAGTCTACGCCCAGCGCCCGCTCAATTCCTGCCGCGGCAGCCCTGCGCCGTGCCGGGGCAGCGGGGTGGCCGCCCGCGACCACAGCACCAAGGAGCCGGCGCATAAACCGATCCCTCCGGGAAAGATTAACACACGGTATCACCACGGGAAAGGAAGGTGGGCAAATGCCAACCCAGAGGGAACTGACGGAACTGAGCGAGATGATCAGGGAGCAGCAGGACACGGCCCGCAAGCTGACCATCCTGTCGGATCAGTGCCAGGACTCGCGCCTGCGCAGCATGATCGACAGCCACTCCAACCGCTTCCGCAACAACGTGCGTAAGCTGGAAGGGCACCTCGGCGTGCAGGGCCGCCTGGGCGGCACCGACGTCGAGGTCGGAACCATCGGCGGCGCCGTGACCCGCGAGTTCGGTGGCCGCGCTGCCGAGCGCATCTTCTCCGACCGGGACATCGCCAGCGACTGTCTCAAGGACTGCAAGTACTTCGCCACCCGGGCCACCATGGCCGCGGCGGAGGCATCCAACGCCAACCTGCGCAACGACCTCCTCTCCCAGGCCTCCGAGCACCTGGGCATGGCCTACGAGCTTTACAAGTTCATGGAGGACAAGGGCTGGTACAAGCACCCGTCGGCCCGCCCCGAGGACGTCAGCTCGGTGGCCCAGTGGCTGCAGGCTAACGCCCCCCGCGCCTGACCTGCCGGGTCCGCCAGGCCAGCACGCGAGCGAAGGAGCGGCAGCAACGCCTGCCGCTCTTTGCGTGTGGAGAGCACCTTCACGTTGCCCCCACGGGGCATCATGCGCACCGTATCCTCGCCGACCTGGTATAATACGGCTGACAGGCCGCCTCGCACCATGGGTGCGGCCGGGAGTCGAGGTCCAACAGTGAGCGGTGTCACGAGAGTGTATCTGGGGAGGCACGGGCGTACGGCGTGGAACCGGGAGGAGATCTTCCGGGGGCGGACGGACGTCCCGCTGGACGATCTGGGGCGGCAGCAGGCCCGCGCCCTCGGGAAGCACCTGGCCGGTGCGGGGATCGCGGCCATCCTCTCCAGTCCCCTCGTGCGGGCTCTGGAGACCGCCCGCATCGCTTCTGCCTGCTGGGATGGCGATGATCCGCGGGTGGTGGCGGCATTCACCGACCTCAGCTTCGGGGAATGGGAGGGGCTTTCCCGGGGGGAGGTCGAGGAGCGCTATCCCGAACTTTTCCGGAGGTGGGCCACGGACCCCGCTTCCGTCACCTTCCCGGGCGGGGAATCCCTCACCCGGGTGGAGGAGCGAGCCTGGCCCGCCCTGCTACGCCTGGCGGAGTCCCACTCCGGGGAGACCATCCTGGTCGTCACCCACCGGGTGGTGTGCAAAGTCCTCCTGGCCCGGGCCCTGGGTGCGGGGCCGCAGGCATTCTGGCGTATCCGCCAGGATACGGCCTGCCTGAACGTGCTGGAGTGGCGGGGTGACAGGGTGGAGGTGGTAAGGATGAACGACACCTGCCACCTGCACCCCCTGGAAGCGCCAGATCGCACCGACTTCTGACCCCCCTCATATGCTGGACGGGGGGTATCGCTGTCCCTGCACGCACGAGCCGGCAACAGCCGGGAGGCGGACTGCGCCCACCCGGCTGATCGCTTCCTGGGCCTGGGCCAGGTGGTCCTCCTGGTGATGGGGGGGACCATAGGGGCCGACGTGTACGTGGCCTCGGCCCTGGGGGCTTACCTGGGCTCGTCCGGCCTGTTTGTCTGGGCGGCCGGGGCGGTGATGGCCATGGCGGTGATCATGGCCTTCGCCGTCTGTGCCCTGGTGGTTCCGGATACGGGAGGGCCCTACCTCTACGCCCGCCGGGCCTTCGGGCCCCTGGCCGGCTTCATGGCGGGATGGGCGGTCCTGGTGGCCCAGTGGGCCGCCCTGGTGGCCCTCCCTGTGGCGTTTTCGCGGTACCTGCAGGCTCTCGTCGGAGAAGCCGCCTGGCCGCCCTGGTGCGCGCCCGCCACCAGGGTCGTCTTCCTGCTGGCGGTGACGCTGGCCGTGTGCCACGGCCCCCGCCTGGCCACAGTGATCAACGACCTCCTCACCCTGGCCCGGCTGGTGCCTCTGGTGTTGGTACTGGCGGGAGGCCTCACCTGGGCCGTCCTCCACCCGGCCGGCGCCGCCGGCCACCTCCTGCCGCTGCGGCTTCCCCCCGTGCAGGCGGGCTGCGGCATGCTGGTCCCGGTGTTTTGGGCGTATGCCGGGTTCGAGGTGGGTAGCATCCCAGCGGGCCGGGTAAGAGATCCCCGTCGCGCCATCCCCCTGGGCCTGATCCTGGGGATGGCCGCCTCCTCGGCCATCTATCTCCTGGTGAACCTGACCGCCGTGCTCGTCGTACCCCCCGCCGAACTGGTGGTAAGTCCCGCCCCGCTCGTCTCGTGCGCCCGTGACGCCGCCACCGGCCTTCTCCCCTTCTGGCCGGGGGCACCGGCAGCAGCCGAGCTGCTCCTGGGCATCGGCGTGCTGGTGTCCATCCTGGGCACGGCCACGGCCGTCGCCTTCGCCGTCACCCACCTGGTGGCGGCCATGGCCGGTGCCGGGCTGCTACCCCCAGTCCTGGGACGGGTCCATGCTCGCCTGGGGACACCCGTCACCGCCCTGGTGGCCCTGACCGTCCCCGCCGCCCTGGCCAGCATGGCCGCGGGCCTGCTCTCCATCGTCAGTACGGCCGTGGTCTGCTCTGCCTTCGCCTATCTCGCCACCGCCCTGGCCGCCTGGCGGTTGAGCCGCTCCCCTGCCGGCCGGCTGGTGGCGGCCCTAGCCGCGGCCGCGTGCCTGATCCTGCTTTCCCTGACCGAACCGGGGGCCATCGCCGGCGGGGTGGGCCTCGTAGCCATGGGAGGGCTCCTCTACGCCGGGCGCCGCCATATCCCCGCTCCCGCCCCCGAGGTGTGGGTGGAAACCTTCACCGCCCTGGTGGCCGTCTCTTCGGCAGCCGCAGCACCCCCCGCGACAGGCGCCGCTCCCGTCGGCGCAGGCGACCTGAGTTCGGCCGCCGCCACTCTCGGGGCCGCCGCTACTCTCGGGGCCGCCGCTTCCGGCCCGGGGGGAGGCGCCCTGGGCCGCGCCACCGGCCCCGGCTGGAGGACCAGGTTCATGCCCGCCGCAGCGTCCCTCTTCGCGCGGCCCCGCTCGGCCCGAGCACGCGGCGGCTGGTGACGCCCCGATCCTGGCGCCCCACGGGATCACCTCCACGGGATGGGCCCCACCGGGTGAGCCCCACGCGGTTAACGCCACGGGATGAGGTATCATGGAGTCTACCGGGCCCCGGCAGAGTATCCTGGGCCAGATTTTCTCCGGCCGGCAGAGGGTGTCGTCGGCCGATTTTCTCCGGCCGGCAGAGGGTGTCGTCGGCCGGATTTCTTCCGGGGGGAAAGGGTGTTGCCGGCAGGATCTTTTCCGCAGGCGCAAGCTCCCCGATCGCGGGATCTTTCTCCGGATGAAGGCGTCCCAGGCCCTCTGCCAGGAAGAGCTTTCTCCCCGTGCGGCTCGTGAAGATGTGCCGGCGGACTGTGAAGACGTGAAAACCGACTGTGAACCGACTGTGAACCCACTGTGAACCGACTGTGAAGAGGTTGACAAGCTGGCGCTGGCACCTTAGCATGGCATGGGAATCCAGTCGCGGAGCGGGCGGGGAGGTTCGCCATGAGAATTGGGGCCGTCCGGTGGGCAACGCTGCTGCTGGCAGTGGTGACGGTGGCATCCCTGGCCCTGGGACCGGGGTGCTTCCGCCGCCAGGCACGGGAGCCCGTCCCGCCTTCGCAGCCCGGGCCCGCCCCTTCGGAAACCACGCCCGGGGAAGAGAAACGTGCGTGGGCAGTGCTGGAACCCGGGCTGAAGCTCACATACGGGGACGGGAAGACCGGTCAGGAGACGTGGAGTGAGCAATGCGCCGCCAGCACCCTGGACGATAAAGAGGTCATTCCCGTGGTCGCGGAGGACGGGGAGTACGTCTCCTACGTGGCCGAGCAGGACGGCTGGCTGGTGGAGATAGGCGCACGCGACCCCAACGGCCGCGCAGCCTGGCCGGAGCCCCTGCGCCGATACCCGCTCGACCCGGCAGTCGGGATGAAGTGGGAAACCGAAGAAGAGGGCGGCATCTTCCGGCACGAAATCGAGGCCATCGAGGAGGTCAGCGTCCCGGCCGGCAAGTTCCGTGCCGCCCGGGTGGCGATCAAGGTGGTCGACCCCGCTTCGGGGAAAGAGGAGCGGGACTCGGAGCAACGTTTCTGGTACGACGTCGACACCGGTATCGTGGTCAAGACCGGCGACCTGGTGCTCGTCAAGCAGGAGAAGGTGGAGCCGCGCCCCGACCCGGGGTTGCCGCGCTGATCTCCCCACCTGATTTTCCGAGGGGCAGGGACGACGGCCCGGTCCCCCGGGGACGGGCGGGCTCTGGGACGACGGGCAGGCGTCGGACGGGCCGGCCGAGCGGGAAGGATCGGGGCGTGGCAGGGCGAAACTTCTAGTGTAATTCGACGGACGAAGGATCGCCCACGATGCAGGGGTGGTGCACTACCCTGACCGCTCCTTCCCCGGATCGGAGACCAGGGGTCACGTCCGCGCGGGCGGAGGCGGCACCGTCGGACCCCTCGCTGGCGGAGTCGATACGGTCGGAGGCCACGCCGACGCAGTCGGTGCGCCCGGAGCTAGCGCCGACCCTGGAGCGGACGGCCCCTGCGGGCATGCCCATGCGCGGGCGGCCGCAGGCGGGGTCCTGCGGCGAGGCAAAGCGTGCGTCCAGGGCACCCTTAGCAGGAGGAGGCGCGAGCATTGAGCAGCCAAGAGGCCAGACCAGCCCTGTGGACGCGCGACTTCATCCTGGCGAGCCTGGCCAACCTGGCGGTGTTCACCGGCTTTCAGATGCTTATGCCCACCATGCCCGTCTACATCGGGTTCCTGGGAGGACAGGAGACCATCATGGGCGTGGTCACCGGCGTCTTCACTCTGTCGGCGGTGGGGGTCCGTCCCCTGGTGGGATGGGCGCTGGATACAATCGGCCGCAAGGCTGTATTCCTGTTCGGACTGGCCGTTTTCGTGGTTTCGGCCCTGTCGTACGCGTGGGCTCCCTCCATCGCCGTTCTCCTGGGCATCCGCGTGCTCCATGGGCTGGGATGGGGCTGCTCCACCACGGCAGCCGGAACCATCGCCGCCGACGTCATCCCCAGGGAGCGGCTGGGCGAGGGCATGGGCTTCTTCGGGCTGGCCGGAACCCTGGCCATGGCGGTGGCCCCCGCGCTGGGCCTGTTCATCATCCACCAATGGGGCTTCACCCTGCTGTTCGTAACATCGGGATCGCTGGCGTTGGCGGCGCTCCTCCTCGCCGCCCCCATCCGCTACGTCTCAACCGCGCCAAGATCCCCTGGGGTAGCGGCGAGCGCGAGGACGGCGAGGCCCGCCTTCTTCGAACCCCAGGCAGTACGGCCTGGCCTGGTCATGCTCCTCGGCAACACCACTTACGGCTCCATCGTCACCTTCCTGGCCCTCTACGCCATGGAGCGCGGTATCGCCAACATCGGTCCCTTCTTCACCGTGTACGCCGCTACCCTGGCCCTGAGCCGCCCCCTGGCGGGGGTGCTCACCGACCGCCGGGGCTACGGCGCGGCAGTGGTACCGGGTCTCGTGGTAATCGCCGCCACCATGGCCCTGCTGTCCCGGGCGAGCAGCCTGCCCACCTTCCTGGCGGCGGCGGTACTCGCCGGCATCGGCTTCGGTGCCGTGGGTCCGGCCATGCAGGCCCTGGCCGTGCGCGGCCTGCCTCCCTACCGCCGGGGCGCCGCCAACAGCACCTACTACATCGGCTTCGACCTGGGCATCGGCCTGGGTGCCATCCTGTGGGGCACCATCTCCCAGGCCATCGGCTACTCTGGCATGTACCTGGCGGCGACCATCCCCGCCGGCCTCGCCCTGGTCGCCTACCTCGCGACCGGCCGCCGTCCCCAGGCGTCCAGGGGGTGACGAACTGAACGCCGACAGGCTCCGCGATCATGCGAAGCTCGGCTCGCCCGGCGAGGCGGCGTCCCCGGCACCATGCCTGCCGGAGGTTCAGAATTCCTCGATGACCGGGCGCATCCTCACGGTGACGAAGATGGCCAGCGGCATCATCACCAGGGTGAACAGGGCGTAATGGACCACGTTGAACAGAGAGGGGCTGAGCACCAGCGCCAGCGCCACGAAAACTACCGTCAAGGCCCACTGCAGGTTGGTGTACAGGCCGAGGCGGGGCAGGAACTCAAGGCGCGCTTCCCGCCGGAGGGCTGCCCGGCGCAGTACCGCGAAGTAGATCCCGTACGCCAGGTAGTCAGCCGCGCCCAGCAGACTCCCCACCACCGCGGGCGGCTGCCAGCTGGCCCACAGGTTCACCGCGCTGGGAAGGCCGAACAGCCCCAGGGGCCAGAGGAAGTCGACGCCGCTGAACCACACCGCCATGTCCACCAGGTCGTGCAACACCATGCCGGCGGCCAGGCCCAGGGCCAAGCCCGGCCGCCTGCGCGCCGCAAACAAAAGGTACACCGCCGCCGCCATCAGCAGGCTGTGGGTGAATGTGCGATGCATGCTCATGGCCAGCTTGCTGTCATACAGGTACAAGAGCACCAGCGGCACCAGGTCCACGTCCGGCAGGATGTTCCCCAGCACGAACCCGAACTTGAGGTCCCCCTTCTCCTTCGCGGGGGCAACACTCCTCGCGGCCATCGCCCGGCTGCCGTACACCCCGATGATCCCGTGAAACCCAGACTGCGCCATACGCCCCCTCCTTTGGCGACCCCGACACCCGCCACCGCATTCGGCCGCTCATCCACGCCACCCGGCGGTCAACTCAACCCACGGTCAGTCGACCGCTCAGCGAGAGAAGCAGCGCTCCAATACCCTCTTCTCCACCCGCCGGCCAAGTGCCTCCAGGGATTGCACGATCGCCGACACCCTGGTGCGGACGCGACGGCGGAACTGCCCCCTATCCATGCGTGCCCCGGAGAGGATCAGAAAGGGTTGTCCTGCAGCCACTGGTTGATATCGGCAGTGATCCATTGAAGTTGCCCCTCTGTGGCGGCGGTGGTGTTCACCCGGAATACCGCCCAGATATCCCCGAAAGGTACGCATAGCCGGATGGCACCTCGGCCGGCTGCCTCCGGCACAACCTTGCAGCCCAGGCGCCCGCCATCGGCGAATCGCTGATCTGATATCCCGGTGATGTAGCGCTTCTCGGCCTGCAATCGGTTCAGCCACTTCTCCAGGCGCTCGCGCAGGCCTCGCCAGTCGTGATCCCTCAGGCGAACTCCCGGCATGGGACCGGGAGCGTCCGGCGGTTTTAAGGTGTCCGTCTGTGGAAGGTCCGTCTTCAACCGCTCGTGGAATACCTGGCCCACGGGTGTCAGTTCGAGGTAGTATTTACCGTTTATGGACACCCTTTTGATAAGCGGCTCAAGGGCTTCCTCCCATTCGGCCCTGCAGTCGTCGTACGCTATGAGATCCCCCCGATCAAGGGCAAAGAACAGGGCAGAGTGGCGCAACCACAGCTTGAGGTCGAAGGAAACCGGCATCGGGGGAAAGTCGATGACGTCGTTGAAGCGTTCGTGCTTGTAGTAGACCGTGGTGCCCATCGCCTGGCCGATCAACACGGTGATCGCCACCTGCGCCTTGTAGCCTCCGGTGGCGTTGATGATGGTGGTGGGGGCGCCGCGCTCCCTGACTATGGCCGCCATCTCTCGGGCCAGGCGCCGCAAACCCTCGGAGCGGAATTGCCCGGGTTTGTCGTCCCGGAGTCCCCTCACCTCTCGAGTCTCCGCGTACCACTGCTTCAATTCGTAGTACTTCTGGAGAATCTGTGCCGCCCATCGACCCTCGTCCGTCTCCGAGTGCAGAAAGTAGACGGAGCGCCCAGTGGCAACCATGTGCCGCTCGATGAGCAGCACGGAGTTGATCTCGGCTCCGCACACCCTGTCCGCGGGGTCCCTGGAGAGCAACGACTCGACGATTTCATCCTGCACCGCCGGACGGCCCAGGTCAGCCGCTTCACGCCCCAACAACTGCGGGACGTAAGTCAGGAGACTGGTCCCGACGGTGCAAATCAACACTGTAGCGGACACGCCCAGCCCCTCCTTCTTCCCGAGGACCTATGTCCCGCGGCCCCGTGCCGTTGACACATCCGGTACCCCATCAAGGAAGCTCTCCCAGCAAGCGGAAGGGGGTGCCCAGGCTCCTGAGAAACCCTGCGGTCATAGAGAGATCGGGTGTCGGGACCTCGTGCTTGGCCGGCCTATCTAGGTCGGGGGGCCATGCGTCACTTCCGCACTCCTGGCGAGGGGAAGCTGAAGTAGCCGTAGCCCGCGGATGTCTTGGCCCCGGCGCCGAAGTCACGGAGAGCGGAAACGAGCCAGCTCTTTGCCTTGCGCGCGAGTTCCTCGTCGGCGCCGCCTACTGCAAACGCAAATCGGCTCCCGGCCTCTACTGCGAGGAAGTAAACCGGGACGGGGCTCAGATAGTCAGCCGGGGCTTCCGCGCCTCGATAGTACTCCCCGTAGTGGGGGTTCATCACGTCAACCTTGAGCACGGGAGGCTCGACAGGCACTGCGTCGAAGAAAACTACAGATCCGCGCCGGCCCTTATGTCCCGACGCACCGAAGACATCACGGTAGACACGGATGCACTGGCTGACGCTCAAGGACGGCGAGCCATCGAATTTGTGTTCTGCGAGTAAGCGCACAGCCTCCGCCGTTCGCACAACAGCATCCTCTGGCAATCCGGGGCTGTCTTGGAGTCTTTCCAGCGCAGCGCGACGCTCGCTTTCGTCCGGCTCCGTGAGGATGGCCTCGAGGTATTGGAGGGGCGTCCTCCCCGGCCTTGGCTCCCCAGGCACAGTGTAAGGTACACCCAGGTTACCGGCTACCACCCACAGCACGTATGATCGAGTAAGGCCCTTGAGGGCACTACCTGGAAGGTACGGGAAACCGTACACATGGTGGAACGCGAACCCCGTCTCCAGAACGCCACCCCGGCCCAATCCCACCGCCATGCGCCATTCGGGCCCTGCCTCGAAAACACAATCGTTGAGCGCGCCACCTGCCCTCACCATCTCTCGCCACCGCCGGTAGTGCTGCCTCACAAGATCACGATACCCAGGGTCTTTCCCAGCGCTGTTGCC
Organism: Bacillota bacterium; assembly: GCA_030019365.1. Taxonomy (NCBI): domain Bacteria; kingdom Bacillati; phylum Bacillota; species Bacillota bacterium. The sequence goes on along the minus strand of JASEFA010000001.1, from coordinate 211,024 downwards.
AACCTGCACCAGGTTATCCAGCGCTCTCTTCTTGGCGGGTCCCTCCAGAGACCAATCCGGTCCGAAGGGGGTAAACCTGTCGAAGCGCAGGCCCAGGTTCAAACACACCGCGAGTTCGCCGCGGAGGACAGCCGTTGCCGCTGTATCCTTAGGCAAGGGATAGAGTGGCCTCGCATCCTTTTCATGCCGGTTCCCAACCATCATGGTCCCTCCGTAGCCTCGGGCAACCTGGCCTCGGCGAAACGCTTCACCCAGAGTAGAAAGGCAAGAGCTTCCGAGGTCGCCTGGCGGTACACTTCGCTACTTCTGTGCTGGATCACGTCGAGCAGTTCGCCAGTCTCCTTCAACTGGCCGACCACCCAGTCTGAGACGTGGCTGTAAAGCAGTTCATGCGGGTCCCACGCCTTGCTCTGCCCCTTAGCGCGGAGGAACGCCATTGCTTGGCCCAAACCGGCGGATGTAACAAGGGCCGGGACTTTGCGTGCCAGACTGCCGTACGATGCCCAGAGCTTCCCGGAATCGGTGTTCAGCCTGCGAATCTCTTGCTCGAGACGGCTACGCTCTTCCGGTTTCTGGGCCTTCTGGAGCGCCTCGTTGGCTTTCTGCTTGGCCTGATCCAGTGCAACGGTGACGCACCGCCAGGCTTCAGCAGCCCGCCTCTGTTCCAGAGTCTGCTGATGGCTAGGCATGGTGCACCTCCCCGAAACGCAAATGGACCATACCCCGCCCAACCGTTTCATCGCCGCCGAGTTGGACGCGGGTGAGGCCCAAATCCTTCACGTACTCCAGAATGTCAGCCGCCCCGTGCCCTTCGTACCAACTGTCAGGGATCCCCGGTACTCGCCCCCCGCCCTTCTGATAGCTGCGAGCGCGGGTTGCGTGCAACGGTACGTACAAGATCGTATCGGTCGGCAAGCTTTCCTCGGTCCACAACCCTCCCTCCTCAACGGTTTTTGTCTCACGGTCTAAGCGCACGCGGGTCGCCACCTCGGTAGCATAGAGGGCGAAATCGCGGAAGGCGCTCTCCGGCAGCACAACCAGACCGGATAATAGCTTGCTACGCCAGTATTCGTACTCGGCGCCAGTGGGCAGGACATTTGCCGCCAGCCAGCGTGCGATGTTCAGCACCGCCCGGTCTTCCCTGGGCGTGAAGGAGAACTCCTCCAGCACCACCATGCCTCCGGCTACTACTGTGCTGCCCGGCGAAACCAAAGCGGTATCGGCACCAGTCTGGACGGGAAGCTGCAACGGCACCGTCTTTCCGTCTTCGTCCACCTCCAAACGGTGGCGCGCCGCGGCGGCATCGCGGAAGAACCGTGCCAGCACGTCACGGCTGGTGATCCAGGCGAATACGCCCGCAAGTGATCGAACCGGGAACAGAAGCAACCTGGCGTCTCCAGGAGACAGCGCCCCCGCGTGGTCGGGCGCCCCCGACGTCTCTGGCCCAAAGACCGTTTTCCAGATCACGTCCCCGTTCTGTCGGTCCCTCTGCTTGATAAGCAGGTGCGTTGCCGCCCGCACTTTTCCCTTGATTCCGCTTGCCTGCACCAGGGGATAACCTGTTACCCGTTCGCGTTGAACAGGCAGGTCAACCGCCGCCAAGCCCCGCCCGGTGCCCGCGTGTAGTGGGGTCTCCACGTACATGTACATCAGGCACGAAGCTTCAAACATGTGCCCTGTTCCTCCCTTCAGGCGTAGTCCCATGCACCCAAGAACACCTGGCCGAATCCAATCACGGCGTCTTCCTCGCTATCCGTTACCGCCATGCCGCTGTACCGTATGGGTCCATCTGCCTCCAGGAAAAACACGCTGCCTGCCGGGACGTACCGATACATGGTCTTCTGGAAAGCGCCCTTCTGGCTCTCGGCATCGACCCGTACACCGCCGATGGGGTGGATTCGCTTCACGGCAGCCGCGACCAACCGCAGATCCGGCCCGGAGAACCACTTACTCCAGTCAGCCGCAGTCCACGCGTCATCAAAGCGCGCGGGCGTCGCCAGGTACACCCTCAGGCGTTCCCCCGTATCGCCCGGCACGGGCCCGTGCTGCTCCGCCAACTCGTAGCCCTGAACAACAGTAACGCGCGCCGCCCGGCTCTCTCCCCCGAAAGACAGTAACCCGGCATCCGGCCAACTGATCTGCTCCGGCAAACCAGAGTCATCCACTTCAACCAGGAGGCCTATACCGTCGCGCGGGCGGATGAACTCGACCTGGTACAGAAGACCCTCCCGGGGCCGTCTGGTCTGGCTGTCCAGGCCAACCCCGAAGCGGTTCTCCCGCACAAACAGGGACTTCTCCGCGCAAACGCCATCGCTCGGCAACCCGCCGCCCCGAAGATACGAGAGCAGCGTGCGTTCGTCGACCCAGCATTCCGCTACTTCTTCCAGCACGCCACAAGTCCGTGCCCAAAGGGGCAGCAAGCCGCGCCCGGGCCAGTTAGCGCCGAAGGGACTTTCCCTCAACGGCGCCAGACATTGGTGGATCACCCCCTTCCCATCGTCTCTCTTCTTTAACTTGACCACGTCTGCCGGCAGCGGAAAGTAACGCACGTAGCTCTCTTTCCCCTGTGGGTCCCGCCGCCGCCTCGCTAGGAACGGCCCACGCAGACGGAACCTCGGAGGCTCTCCGGGCCAACCGATGACGCCACTGATCGCACGGGAAACACGGTGCTTCGCCATTGTGGGGCCCAAAGCAAAGTCCGGCAGAGGGGCGCCGGATGCCATGAGGAGCATGGATCGCAGTGCCCCCTGAACGGTGCTGGGGTTCGGAGGGAAAACGCTGCGGGCGTGATGGTCACTTCCGGCGTCGAAGGCCTTGCCGTCACGGAACAGCCACACGTCCGCAGGCTCGATGAACAACCAGCTCATTCCGCCCCACCCCTCTCCAGAAACCGCGCAAGTTGCAGCCACTTCCCCACTTCCACGCAACCTGGCTGGGGGGCGTAGTCCTCATCTACGGGGTCCGGCTGCGATGCGGAGGCCAACCGCGCGTACTTCTCCCACTGCTGCCGGTGCGCCTCCAGCGCCGCGGACCACCTGGCAAGTTGGGACGCCAGCAACTTCGCTTGTTCCTCTGCCTTATCCTTGACCGCTTCGCCCCCGTGCCGTTTGATGAGGCGCGTCAGTTCGGCTTCATATGCATCTGGAACAGCGACGAGCGCCCTGGACTCAGCGGACACGTCGTAGACCAACCGGGAGGACAGTTTCCCTTCACGCAACCGTTCGCAGATGTCAAGAAACAGGCCGATTACATCAGTAAGACCGGAGTAACTCCACTGACTACCAACCCTCAGTGCGTCCCCCGAGCGTTTCAGCGCGTGGACGCAGACCGCATTCCGCCCGTATGCGTCTTTGGCTGACTTGAGTGCTTCCCGTGCTTCCCTCACCACTCCGTCGAGTGGAGCCTGGTGGTGCGCGATGGCAATGCCTGCGCTGATGGCGGCTCTCGGACCCATTGTTACCAGCCATTCTTTACCCACCTGCAAGAAGCCGTGGCGGTCACCGACCAGTTCCGGAGTGACCCTAATCCAGCGGTCGCCTTCCCCAACTTCCACAGTCGCCTGGCCGCTGTACAAGGCGCGCAGGTCGCGGGCCGCCGAAAGGGCACTATCGGCCGGCAACAGGGCAAGGAGGTCATCACCTCCCGCATATACCACGCGACCGGGGTACAGGTCCTCCACAACGGGGCGAACAGAATGGAGGGCGAAGTTGGCAACGGCATGGCTGATGGCCGCATGGCTTGCCGGACCAAGCAGGCGCCTGGTGACTCCATCGAGGAGGCCCTGCCAGTCCTGCAAGTTACCACGTGCCCACTGCTTCTCGAACAGTTCGACCGCGCGCGAGTGTAGAACGTCACGGAAAGCAGGTAGCCGTTCCCCTGATAACCAGGCACCGATTTCGTCTCCGTCCATGGCCAGCACAGCGAAGTACGCCGACGGTCGCTTGGCGTGCTCCAGCAGTCCGCCCAAGCACTTGCGGAGGTGTTCAACCTTCTCGGGAGCGAAATCCAGCCCGTAACTGTTCCGGAAGCGCTCTACCGTGTAGGCTTCCGGGTAGAACAAATCTCCATCGTAGTGCACGAGGTCCCTCATGGCTTCTCTTGCCTCATCATCCCGGATGTCTTGAAGCAGGACCGCCAGCCGGGGGACGGACTCCAAGACCACCGTCTGGGGAATCGCATCCCCATCCCCACTCTGCGCACTTGCCAACTCGTCCCTGAACACCCGAACCCTTTCCCTCAGCGGGTGACCCGGGGGGAGATCCTTGAGGGTCTCTATCAAGCGTTCGCGGAAGGTTGCGGCAGCAATAGTGCTCGTGGAAGGAAACGCACCCTCCAACCCCAGTTCTTTCTTGAAGAACGCCCTCTGCACAAAGCGTTTGATTGTGCAGACAGCGCACAGACGTTCTCGTCCGTCCGGCCTCAGCTCCGCGTGGCGTTGCCTGCGCTTCAGTTCGTCCGCCAGATCGCCCCAAAACCTTCGGACACCCGTTCTGCTGCCATCCACGCCATGAAGTGCGGCGCGTTCCCCGCACAACGTACATTTCTCACCCCGCTCTGCCACCTGGACGAAGTCCCGTAGCGCTTTGCGGGACCCATGGGCTCGGTCGGCAAGGGTGTGAAGCAGGCTGTACGCGGTACCCATGTTGACCAGCCTGCCGCCTTTGGTATTCCGGTACACCTGATAAACCCGATCAAAGTACCAGTCCGGGGGCACAGTTGGGCTGCCGTCCGGAAAAGACGGAAACGCCAGTCTCTTGTATTCGGCCAGCACATCATCTGCCTCGCGCCACGCATCCGCCTCGCCGGGTGGTCGCGTCGCTGGCCACACGTGGTAGCTCCAGTACAACTCCCAATGACTCTTCCACTCTCCGCCAGCCCCCGCGCCTGTCTGAACCGCCCACATTTCCCGAAACGTGTCGTCGACCAACGCCCAGGTTTCCAGGTAATCCAGCACAGCATTAGCCATCCGCTCCCACGCAGCCGAGACCGCAGGAACAACCGCATCCTCTGCGAGCGCCCGGGCTCTGTCTGCCGGCACGAGGGCAACCAGCTTGTTGGGCAATGCAGCCACCGCCAGCCGGCCCGAATCGGGGATTTCCTCTTGCTTCAAAACGGCGACCGCGTCTGAAGCAAGCCACCGGTCCACGAGGGGCTGGCCGCGCAGCGCTGGGTACAGTACGGCGTCTGGACCGATGCTTTCCGCGATGGCCCGCGCTGCTTCCCAGGCCAGGTACGACAGGATGTAGCTACCCATCCAGAGGTCCTGCGTACGCCGGGCCTGGTAGATGTACCGCTGCGCAGGACCCAACGAAAGCACCAGCAGGGCGGGTCGATTCAGGGCACCGACCACTGCTGTCGTAGCATCCAGGTGGTCCCACAGGCTGTGGTCTACCATGCGGGTGTCGCCTGGAATCAGGCGCCAAAATGGGTCCACTGCCTCGGGTAACCGTCGCCACAGGGCGAGATACATGCGTCGCGGGTCGCCGGCAAACCGCGTGGCGATGTCATCAACGACGAGCTTATACGCATCGGAAACCTTCAGGCGTTCGTTCATCGCGTACGGGGGTCTATCCTTGAATTCGCAGCCAGACATGGGGTGGCGGATTTCGGGATCAGCCCAATACAGCGTGGCACCGCTGGTGGCGCGCGATCCGTCTGGATCGTCGCTCGGAGTAACCACCACCTGGGCGGGAAAGGCCGCGCGGTCCATCGCCGCCGCCACGCTGTCCGCCTTGCGGGCCAACTCGAGTTCCGCTGATTCCGGGGGACGCCCTAGCAGTTGCGTCAGCAACGCTTGGGTGCGCGACTCGTGGTCCCCCAGACCCAGTAGAAGCTTGTCGGGCGGGTCGTGCAGGAAGGCAACTATCTTCTGTTCCCAAAACCGTTGGTCGGTCACGGGTAGCCCACCTCCAGCAGGGGCGCCACGTAGTGCAGCCCCCCAGGCGTAGACAGAGCGCGCAGGAAGTCGTCAATCAGCGCCAGCCCGGGCGCAGGCGCCAGAGCCGGCCTCCCCCGGGTTTTCAGCTTCAGAGGCTCACGGTCCTGGAGCAGCGGCGCACGAAAGACGGTCAGGACCACCGCATATCCCCCGGCCGTGAGCCTCACCACCCTGATCCAGAGGGGCGACGCGCGCCGGTCGGATTTGTCGCCCTGTAAGGTGCCGGACGCACCTCCGAGCGAGCGGAAATAGAACACTATGGGCAGTCCGAAGGCGGCGCGCTCCACTGTTTGCAGGCGCGGGCTGCGGCCCCCCACCACGCCCTTGACATTGTTATAGTCGGGCTCGCGGCGGTTCCTGAAGCTCTGTAAAGCCGTACCTACCGCCTCTAAAGCCTGTTCCCAGGTCTGCCACGTGCGGTCCAGCACTGCGATGTCGCACACCCCCCGGCGCAAAACGTTGAACGTGGGGCGGATCGGGCCCCTCTCTGCAGCAGGAATCGCTACGGCCTCTCCCAGCATGCGCAACCCGACTTCCAGTTCGTCTTTGAGGGCAGAGGGGTCTCTGGCGTGCACCACCAGCCCGGGCAACTCAGTTGGCCACCCGGTCGGATCTGCCGTTGCCCGTAGACCACCCGCCCCCCGGCGGGAGCGCGCACCCAGCCCGCCCAGGCGTACGAGCAACCAAAATGCCGCTGCTGTTCGCCGGGCGAGGATCTCGTGGTCGCGGCCGCTAACGGGGGATCGGAGCTGCAGGCTGACTTCGAGCCGCGTACCTGGAGGAAAACAGTCACGCCACATGAGCATGGTTCGGCCGGTATGGTCTCTTTCGCGCTGCGCCAAGGAAAAAAACAGGTACCGGGCGCCGGGCCCCTGCGCTCCCTCGAACCGGCCAGCGCGCGGATTCCCCGTCAAGCGCACCACTACAGGCGAGCCACCTACCTTCCCTGCGTCTCCGAACACCCTGGCCTCCTCACTGCGAACGTCCTTGATGCTCTCCAAGTGTGCTCCCGCCAGGGCCCGAAACCAAAACCGCATGGCACCCCGAAACGAAGTTGCGCGCAATTCTGGGGATCCCCATGGCTCGCTGCCGCCCAGGAACAGCGGCGTGACAGTTTCCAGAGGCACTCTAATCGCCCACATTGCAATCCCCCCACGCCATACACAAACGATTCAGGGCTTCGCGGACCGCATCCTCATCTCCGAGGTTGTGCTCTAGGACCCGGCACAACCAATCTTTCGCCTCGGCGATATCAGTGTCATCCAGTCCCCGCCCCCCCGGTGCCCCATTCTTAGCGGGATCCGGAACCAGCGCACGATCCAGGGGATCGAGCCCGGACTCACCCCGGCCGTCAGCTATGCGGGTAACGGCCAAAGCAAGCAGCAGGCGGCGGCTGGGTAAACACTCCGGGCTAAGCGGCTCATCGGATGAACCCAGCAACTCGTAGCGACTGATAGCCTCCTCGAAGCAAACCCTTGCTTCTTCGTACCTTCTGCCTGAACCAGCACCCACCCCCTCCCCTCGAGCGCAGCGATCACCGCGTTGGAAGCACTAGTCGCTTTGGCGAGTACTTCGGCCTCACGGTAGCGGGTAATAGCCAGGTCGACTCCGCCTGAGTCGCGCAAAACGTCAGCTAGGTTCAGCAGAACTGGTATGTCCGCCTCAGTGCCAGGACCTCGTCGCAGGTGTCGCAGTCGTACTTCGTAACACTGGAAACTCAACAACGGTAAGTGGCGGAATCCGTGGGTGATGTCGAACGCCACCTCGTCGCCCGGCTCCACCTGCTCCACCAGGATGCGGAAAGGCTCCCACATCTCTTCCCATGTGGCGCCGTTCGGGATGAGTACCTCACGGAAAGGAACCCCGAGCTCCTCCAACCCCTGGGCAAGACCCTCCCCGTGCTTGGCCTGCGCCTGCTCGGTCATGACCAGCAGGACCACGGACGGCCGCAGCAGTCCGGCTATGGCCAGTGGGCAGTATCTGGTTTCGTACGAATTCTCCTGGAGTATGTATGTAGCGACTTCGTATTTGCCCGCCCCGATGGTGGCTACCAGTTTCACAACATCCCCCAGTTGCCTTTCGCGATAGATTTGTCGGTTTCCTCCGACAGAAGGTGGCGGACCCGCGACGGCTTCCGCCACGAGAGTCCAGCCCGGGCGCAATGGACGGCCCGCCCTCAATTCGCCCGGGTGCTCAGTCTGCCCTCTTGGGCGGGTCCTCTGCCAGTTGCCGCAAGGCAAACAGGAATATCTTCCTGCACTGCGGCGAGCAGGTTCGCAAATGGTGAAAGGCGGGCGAGAATGCAGCCCTGCATTTCTTGCAATCCTTCAAGTGCTCAGCCATCTGAGCACCCGTCACCAGTTCTTGCTCCCAGCAGTCAATGCAGACCGGACCTCCTCCCTCCGACAAGAATGGCCCTGGAAGCTCGCGGCCACATACGGAACACCTCGGCATGCCTCTTACCTCCTTATCTGCGGATGCTTGGTGGGTGGGCAGGGTTCGGAATGCCCAGCTTACTCTCTTGCCTTTCAGTCCCGTCTACGTCCGGGTGATGCTTGGTGGAAGCTTTCTTTGGTGGCCGGGTTGAATGCTATTTCTTCTTTCAGTCCCGTCTACGTCCGGGTGATGCTTGGTGGCCTTCCTTGCTGTCCCTTATAATCCAATCAATGTACCCTTTCAGTCCCGTCTACGTCCGGGTGATGCTTGGTGGGGGTACTCGCCAACACCGAAGCCAACCGACCCGCAGCTGCTTTCAGTCCCGTCTACGTCCGGGTGATGCTTGGTGGGAGGAAGCTGCCGTCAAGAAGGCCGAGGAACTCGAGACTTTCAGTCCCGTCTACGTCCGGGTGATGCTTGGTGGGCCGAGCTGGTGAGCCGCTACTTCCCAGCCTGGTTCCTCCTTTCAGTCCCGTCTACGTCCGGGTGATGCTTGGTGGGCTCCGGGAATCTGGGGTACTCACCGAGGAGGAGTTCCCTTTCAGTCCCGTCTACGTCCGGGTGATGCTTGGTGGTTTCTCAAGTCCGATGGCACCTTTACGCACAACACTACCTTTCAGTCCCGTCTACGTCCGGGTGATGCTTGGTGGACGGTGTAGGCCTCGGTGTAGCCGGCCATGGAAGGCTTCTTTCAGTCCCGTCTACGTCCGGGTGATGCTTGGTGGTCGCCAGCCGTGCCGACGTCAACCGGCTTGCCCGTGACTTTCAGTCCCGTCTACGTCCGGGTGATGCTTGGTGGCCGGGGGTGCCTGGACGGCGCAGACGGTGGGAATCAACTTTCAGTCCCGTCTACGTCCGGGTGATGCTTGGTGGAAGAACACCGTCACTCACTCCTTCCCCGCCCTGGCGACTTTCAGTCCCGTCTACGTCCGGGTGATGCTTGGTGGTATCGTCAAGGGCCAGGCCAGCGTGTGGAACTATGCTTTCAGTCCCGTCTACGTCCGGGTGATGCTTGGTGGTCGAGCAGAGGCCGCACGTCACCGTGAGCACGATCCACTTTCAGTCCCGTCTACGTCCGGGTGATGCTTGGTGGTCGGCCACCGTGCGGAGCAGCCAAGCCACGCCCTCTACTTTCAGTCCCGTCTACGTCCGGGTGATGCTTGGTGGTGAGGTCGGCTCCTGCGGGCAGCGAGATGTCGTGGACCTTTCAGTCCCGTCTACGTCCGGGTGATGCTTGGTGGCTTGTCCCGCGCAATGGGAAGGCTGCCTGGACGACGGCCTTTCAGTCCCGTCTACGTCCGGGTGATGCTTGGTGGGCGGGCCATCCATGACCCGGGCGGATGGGGTTACCCCTTTCAGTCCCGTCTACGTCCGGGTGATGCTTGGTGGTCTCAATTTAAGTGGACGGCGACCGTTCTTGATGCGATTCTTTCAGTCCCGTCTACGTCCGGGTGATGCTTGGTGGTCGTGGTGTCGTTGGCGAAGATGATGGAGGTGGGGTCTTTCAGTCCCGTCTACGTCCGGGTGATGCTTGGTGGACTCCTGGGTCCCCGGGCTCGACGACCCGGAGGAAATCCTTTCAGTCCCGTCTACGTCCGGGTGATGCTTGGTGGACTTGCGCCCGGCCTCCAGCACAAAGGGCGCGGCGTCTTTCAGTCCCGTCTACGTCCGGGTGATGCTTGGTGGGACCTCCGTCATCCCCGTCGCTACTTGCCGCGCGGCGCTTTCAGTCCCGTCTACGTCCGGGTGATGCTTGGTGGATGGCGATTCCCCGTCCTTTCTCCTCACGTTCCGCCAGCTTTCAGTCCCGTCTACGTCCGGGTGATGCTTGGTGGCGCCACCTGGGGCACCAGCCAGACCGTCTCCTCTTCTTTCAGTCCCGTCTACGTCCGGGTGATGCTTGGTGGGGCTTGTACCCGCCCTCCTTCCGTTGCACATATCCAGCTTTCAGTCCCGTCTACGTCCGGGTGATGCTTGGTGGGCTGACAGCCACCAGTGCCGACCTCCGCTGGTGGAAAGCTTTCAGTCCCGTCTACGTCCGGGTGATGCTTGGTGGAAAGCCAATGAGGGGATGATGACCCATGGATGGCCCGCTTTCAGTCCCGTCTACGTCCGGGTGATGCTTGGTGGACCCTACAGCGCGATGCTGAAAGGCAAAGCAGTGGCTTTCAGTCCCGTCTACGTCCGGGTGATGCTTGGTGGACCTCGTGTTGTGAAGCCAAGGGCGTAGTTGGTATCCTTTCAGTCCCGTCTACGTCCGGGTGATGCTTGGTGGGCCGCGACAGCCTGGCCGCTGGCGTTGGAAGCAACCACTTTCAGTCCCGTCTACGTCCGGGTGATGCTTGGTGGAGGGAGGTTGGGGCCGTGGAGTTCGTGCGCGAGACCGGACTTTCAGTCCCGTCTACGTCCGGGTGATGCTTGGTGGTATCCTGACCTCCTGCCCGTCGATGTCGAACACAAGGTCCTTTCAGTCCCGTCTACGTCCGGGTGATGCTTGGTGGTGCCCCGCAAGGCCCTACGTGACCCGCACCAAGTGCTCTTTCAGTCCCGTCTACGTCCGGGTGATGCTTGGTGGACCCGCTGCACCCTGTCTATGGTCCCGCCGAAAACCTTGCTTTCAGTCCCGTCTACGTCCGGGTGATGCTTGGTGGCGAGAAAAATCATATCCCCTGCTGCAAAGGAAACAGCTTTCAGTCCCGTCTACGTCCGGGTGATGCTTGGTGGGGTATTTCATTGCCGCAAGAACTTGCGCGATATTCACCTTTCAGTCCCGTCTACGTCCGGGTGATGCTTGGTGGTTGGCGGCATTGATCCCGCTACGGCTGGATACCAGAACTCTTTCAGTCCCGTCTACGTCCGGGTGATGCTTGGTGGAATGAGTTTCTGCGCGCCACTATGTCCATCAACGAGGCCTTTCAGTCCCGTCTACGTCCGGGTGATGCTTGGTGGTTGGCGAACTTCGATCCTGCGAAGGCTATCAAAACGGCTTTCAGTCCCGTCTACGTCCGGGTGATGCTTGGTGGGGCAATGGGCCCAACTGGTTCCAGGGGCGCTACGCGCTCTTTCAGTCCCGTCTACGTCCGGGTGATGCTTGGTGGGCCCAAACAGTCTCCCAGCTTGCAATCTGCTTTGGTGCTTTCAGTCCCGTCTACGTCCGGGTGATGCTTGGTGGAAGCCATCCGAGTACCGAGCCAGGGTTTCGGCCGTCCTTTCAGTCCCGTCTACGTCCGGGTGATGCTTGGTGGATACTCCTGCGGATTGGTTGAATGAGTGGGATTACTTGCTTTCAGTCCCGTCTACGTCCGGGTGATGCTTGGTGGCCTCCGAGGAGGAAGAGGAGGAGGAAGAGGTGGCTGCTCCTTTCAGTCCCGTCTACGTCCGGGTGATGCTTGGTGGCAGGTGGCCGAAGAGCTTGTGGGGGTAACACTCGTGCGCTTTCAGTCCCGTCTACGTCCGGGTGATGCTTGGTGGGGACTCTATCTCTAGGTTCAGGATCTTCTCTGGGCCTTTCAGTCCCGTCTACGTCCGGGTGATGCTTGGTGGTTGTCGACTATGACGCATACGCTGCTATGCTCGCAGTATCTTTCAGTCCCGTCTACGTCCGGGTGATGCTTGGTGGGAGAGTCAATCTTCCCGAAGAACCCCAGGAAGGAAGCTTTCAGTCCCGTCTACGTCCGGGTGATGCTTGGTGGGCACGCCAAGCCAAAGAAGCAGTTGAGAAAACGGTCTTTCAGTCCCGTCTACGTCCGGGTGATGCTTGGTGGGCTACATGGAGTATGTACCGGCCCCTGAGCACAGCTTTCAGTCCCGTCTACGTCCGGGTGATGCTTGGTGGGCGTTCTCGAACCCGGAGAAGCGGGTACGCCACTCACTTTCAGTCCCGTCTACGTCCGGGTGATGCTTGGTGGACCCCCAAAGTTATCCGCGTCAGGCGCGGGAAGGTCGTCTTTCAGTCCCGTCTACGTCCGGGTGATGCTTGGTGGATAAGCCTAACAGGGTATTCGTTATGCTTCATGACGTACTTTCAGTCCCGTCTACGTCCGGGTGATGCTTGGTGGGTTAATCTCCCCGCCATTCCCGAATTGGAGATGTTTCTTTCAGTCCCGTCTACGTCCGGGTGATGCTTGGTGGGGGGCAGGATCTCCCGGATGACCGTGCGTTCCCCTCTTTCAGTCCCGTCTACGTCCGGGTGATGCTTGGTGGTCTACATCCTGGTATGTCGGACACCGGGGGAGCCGGACTTTCAGTCCCGTCTACGTCCGGGTGATGCTTGGTGGGGAAGCAGAGATTGCAGGGGTCGTGGTCGGAGTGTTCACTTTCAGTCCCGTCTACGTCCGGGTGATGCTTGGTGGTCCAATCCTGTGGGAATCATATCGGAAGCTGTTGTGCTCTTTCAGTCCCGTCTACGTCCGGGTGATGCTTGGTGGGATACCCTAGGGAGGTACCCTGGGGGGTATGTGTAGTGCTTTCAGTCCCGTCTACGTCCGGGTGATGCTTGGTGGAGATGAGCCACCCTGGCTGTCCATCGAGCGGCAGGTGGCTTTCAGTCCCGTCTACGTCCGGGTGATGCTTGGTGGAAGAGATATTCGTATGCTGGTATGGGGAAAACGTTGAAACTTTCAGTCCCGTCTACGTCCGGGTGATGCTTGGTGGTCAGGACGACCTTTCCCGGTTTGATGGAGACCGTGATCTTTCAGTCCCGTCTACGTCCGGGTGATGCTTGGTGGCGCGACTGGTCCAAGGGCGAGGCGATCCTTCCGGAACCACTTTCAGTCCCGTCTACGTCCGGGTGATGCTTGGTGGGATTGGCCTTCGTCCGAGGTGGACACGGCGGAAGGCCACTTTCAGTCCCGTCTACGTCCGGGTGATGCTTGGTGGGGAGGTCGGTGTTATGATCGAATGGGCATCTACGTTCTTTCAGTCCCGTCTACGTCCGGGTGATGCTTGGTGGATCACGAACTCGCCCTCGGAGCCTGGCTCTATCCACTTCCACTTTCAGTCCCGTCTACGTCCGGGTGATGCTTGGTGGACCTCCGGCGGCAGCGACCCCCTGACCCCGGCGGACATCGCTTTCAGTCCCGTCTACGTCCGGGTGATGCTTGGTGGCTCGAGATGTGGGCCTTCTTCGCTTCGATCAGATTACTTTCAGTCCCGTCTACGTCCGGGTGATGCTTGGTGGCCCTGAAGGAGCGGCTTGAGGCCAAAGACAAGGAAGCTTTCAGTCCCGTCTACGTCCGGGTGATGCTTGGTGGAAAACAGGCGTGGCGGAAGACCACCTGCCCCGTATGCCACTTTCAGTCCCGTCTACGTCCGGGTGATGCTTGGTGGTAAGTAGTTTTCTCCTCAGTGTACGTAGTTGGTCTTTCAGTCCCGTCTACGTCCGGGTGATGCTTGGTGGTACGACCCCTACTGGAAGGACACGCCGGAGGTACTGACTTTCAGTCCCGTCTACGTCCGGGTGATGCTTGGTGGCGTAACCGCTGTAACGGCATTTTCTGCACATCGTTAGTTCTTTCAGTCCCGTCTACGTCCGGGTGATGCTTGGTGGAAGATTTCGAGAAGGAGCTGGAGCGCCGCGTGGCAGGCTCTTTCAGTCCCGTCTACGTCCGGGTGATGCTTGGTGGGCATTTGTTTGAGCTCTTCCTGCATGGTGACAGGCTCAACTTTCAGTCCCGTCTACGTCCGGGTGATGCTTGGTGGCCTGCTGCGAGAACCCCGAGGACCTGGTCCGCTACTTTGCTTTCAGTCCCGTCTACGTCCGGGTGATGCTTGGTGGCCAAAGGTCAACATCGGCAAGCTGGGCAAAGAGGCAACTTTCAGTCCCGTCTACGTCCGGGTGATGCTTGGTGGGTTCGTGGCAATGCTGAGCCGCGCCGTAGCGCTCCAGCCTTTCAGTCCCGTCTACGTCCGGGTGATGCTTGGTGGCATCTACCAAGTCCATGTGCGCACCGACCTGCGCCGCTTTCAGTCCCGTCTACGTCCGGGTGATGCTTGGTGGCGAGTTCCTGGTGCAGTCCGTCCGGCTCTCTCAGGCCGCCTTTCAGTCCCGTCTACGTCCGGGTGATGCTTGGTGGGCTGTACGACCTCGCCAAGGAGACCTTTGAGGACCCTTTCAGTCCCGTCTACGTCCGGGTGATGCTTGGTGGAGTCCAGCAGCGCCGAGTACATGCCCTGGATCTGCGCCTTTCAGTCCCGTCTACGTCCGGGTGATGCTTGGTGGCTTCCAGAGGGTTTTCCTCGCCGCGCGGCAAGTAGCCTTTCAGTCCCGTCTACGTCCGGGTGATGCTTGGTGGGCTTCGATGAGCTGCTGGAATGTCTTCTCAGTAGCCTCTTTCAGTCCCGTCTACGTCCGGGTGATGCTTGGTGGTTCGAGCGGACATGGAAGAGCATCTTCCTGAACCTTTCAGTCCCGTCTACGTCCGGGTGATGCTTGGTGGTTTATTCCGCGGCATATTAACACCTCATACCTCAAACTTTCAGTCCCGTCTACGTCCGGGTGATGCTTGGTGGAGACCGCCGAGGAGATCATCCGCAGGGCGGCTAAGGCCTTTCAGTCCCGTCTACGTCCGGGTGATGCTTGGTGGCGGCCACAGTAGGTCTCGACGGTGCGGGTCATGGCCTTTCAGTCCCGTCTACGTCCGGGTGATGCTTGGTGGCGAGTTCCTGGTGCAGTCCGTCCGGCTCTCTCAGGCCGCCTTTCAGCCCCGTCTACGTCCGGGTGATGCTTGGTGGGGTGGAGACCATCCTGCTGGCCTGGAACCAGCTGAACCTTTCAGTCCCGTCTACGTCCGGGTGATGCTTGGTGGGTGGACTGCCGTGGACACCCTGGTCTCCAGGTACCTGGCTTTCAGTCCCGTCTACGTCCGGGTGATGCTTGGTGGTGGTGGAAGGGGATAACCTCCGCGAAGGGATGCGCATTGCTTTCAGTCCCGTCTACGTCCGGGTGATGCTTGGTGGCAATTCTGCCGCCCTTGCCAGACAGAAAGGAATGGGCTTTCAGTCCCGTCTACGTCCGGGTGATGCTTGGTGGACAGGAAGGGGGCGGACAATAGAGGAAGCGAGGAGGACTTTCAGTCCCGTCTACGTCCGGGTGATGCTTGGTGGCCAGACCCCCTCTCGAACTTCCGGGGACATCATACCATCTTTCAGTCCCGTCTACGTCCGGGTGATGCTTGGTGGAGTGCATTCGCAGAAGAGCAATGCTGCGAATGCTGCGGCTTTCAGTCCCGTCTACGTCCGGGTGATGCTTGGTGGTGAATTCATGGAAGGCATGACGTTTCTGGGGTTCACGGCTTTCAGTCCCGTCTACGTCCGGGTGATGCTTGGTGGTCGCGGGGGCCGTCTACACGCCCGAGGAGTTGAGCGACACTTTCAGTCCCGTCTACGTCCGGGTGATGCTTGGTGGAGTGATGATCGGGGTGGAACATGGTTTGCCCACTAAGGCTTTCAGTCCCGTCTACGTCCGGGTGATGCTTGGTGGACCGCGCGCTGGTAGCTCACCAGCGTCGGGTGACGGCCTTTCAGTCCCGTCTACGTCCGGGTGATGCTTGGTGGCGATCCGTTGCTGGTCGTGATCTCGCTGCGCCAGCCCACTTTCAGTCCCGTCTACGTCCGGGTGATGCTTGGTGGACGCGGTGGCCGTGCTCCTGGTACGACAAGGAGTTCTTTCAGTCCCGTCTACGTCCGGGTGATGCTTGGTGGCAGATTTTATAGGAAAACTAATGGACAAGTGTGTCGCTTTCAGTCCCGTCTACGTCCGGGTGATGCTTGGTGGCTTGCCCGTTTTCCCGGGCAGGATTTTTACGGAAACCCTTTCAGTCCCGTCTACGTCCGGGTGATGCTTGGTGGACAAAGCCATAGCCAACCTGGAAAGGCTGGGATACCTTTCAGTCCCGTCTACGTCCGGGTGATGCTTGGTGGCACCACTACCTGGGTGTCGCCGCCTGCTCCACCCTCTTTCAGTCCCGTCTACGTCCGGGTGATGCTTGGTGGCAAGCATTTCTCCTTCGCATACGACAAGGGGCAGGTTACTTTCAGTCCCGTCTACGTCCGGGTGATGCTTGGTGGCCTGTATTTCGACGGTGCGCTACGAGCTGTTATGACCTTTCAGTCCCGTCTACGTCCGGGTGATGCTTGGTGGCATATCTATGCATCCTCCCTCTAGACGGCCCCCAGAGCTTTCAGTCCCGTCTACGTCCGGGTGATGCTTGGTGGGAGCGATGCGGTCAACAAGGCCATCGCCATGCGGGCTTTCAGTCCCGTCTACGTCCGGGTGATGCTTGGTGGTCGAGCCATTTTCAAGGGTGCATGTTTGGAACTCTGTTCTTTCAGTCCCGTCTACGTCCGGGTGATGCTTGGTGGCGTCACCGCGCAGAACGGCGACGCGACCGCCTACTGCTTTCAGTCCCGTCTACGTCCGGGTGATGCTTGGTGGAGGCCAGCGCCTCGTGGTACTCCCAGGGGGCATCTGTGCTTTCAGTCCCGTCTACGTCCGGGTGATGCTTGGTGGCAACGCGCAGGTATACGGCATCGAGTGCGTGGACTGGCACCCTTTCAGTCCCGTCTACGTCCGGGTGATGCTTGGTGGGTCGGACGGCGTCATCCGCCAATTGGTGCGTGAAGCTTTCAGTCCCGTCTACGTCCGGGTGATGCTTGGTGGTTAAGGCCCTTTCAGTGGGCTTGCCAATGTGAGCGCTTTCAGTCCCGTCTACGTCCGGGTGATGCTTGGTGGGGAAGGCAAATTCGGTAGCTTCTTGGTGGTCCTGGCGGCTTTCAGTCCCGTCTACGTCCGGGTGATGCTTGGTGGAGAAATACCTGCTGGATGATGAACCCCTGGGATTTACCCTCTTTCAGTCCCGTCTACGTCCGGGTGATGCTTGGTGGACAAAGCCATAGCCAACCTGGAAAGGCTGGGATACCTTTCAGTCCCGTCTACGTCCGGGTGATGCTTGGTGGTTCCTGCTTGTCGTTCGGTGGCACGGTATCCCTCCTTTTCTTTCAGTCCCGTCTACGTCCGGGTGATGCTTGGTGGCGGCCTCGGCGGGCCGTAGCGTCTCGCAATCTCCTCGCTTTCAGTCCCGTCTACGTCCGGGTGATGCTTGGTGGGTATCCCAAGCCATCCAAGATACCGCCTCCGCCGCCGGCTTTCAGTCCCGTCTACGTCCGGGTGATGCTTGGTGGTGCCCACGCAGCGGGCCACAACAGCCACACCATTCTTTCAGTCCCGTCTACGTCCGGGTGATGCTTGGTGGCCGGAGGAGATCCGGGCGGCACTCCTCAACGAAGTTGCTTTCAGTCCCGTCTACGTCCGGGTGATGCTTGGTGGGCGTCTAACCGGAGGGGGGTTTCCTCCGGCTTAGCCTTTCAGTCCCGTCTACGTCCGGGTGATGCTTGGTGGGCCATCCTGGGGGGTACGTCTGCCCCAAAGGGGAAGGCTCTTTCAGTCCCGTCTACGTCCGGGTGATGCTTGGTGGTCACGGTAGCCTGCTCAACCCGGACTGGGTGGAGTGCCTGATCTTTCAGTCCCGTCTACGTCCGGGTGATGCTTGGTGGTCTGCTAGCACTTGCTCCCTGCTCGGCTGATAGTCCCTTTCAGTCCCGTCTACGTCCGGGTGATGCTTGGTGGAGAGGCTTGTTACTTACACCCTGCAATCCGAGCCGCTTTCAGTCCCGTCTACGTCCGGGTGATGCTTGGTGGCTCAAACGCGAAGTTGCGGTAGCCATTCTCGACCAGACTTTCAGTCCCGTCTACGTCCGGGTGATGCTTGGTGGCGCAACTGAGACGCCTGAAGAAACCACCGCGATCCCTTTCAGTCCCGTCTACGTCCGGGTGATGCTTGGTGGTTGCAGACGGCACAGCGGCCAGTGTAACGGCGGATCAAGCTTTCAGTCCCGTCTACGTCCGGGTGATGCTTGGTGGAAGCGAAATATAATGCCACCAGCGCGCCCGACACCTCAGCTTTCAGTCCCGTCTACGTCCGGGTGATGCTTGGTGGCTGGCCGATTCCACAGACCAATAGTAGCGCCACGGGACTTTCAGTCCCGTCTACGTCCGGGTGATGCTTGGTGGTACCACGTTTTCAAAGGTTTCATGTACGAGCTTAAGCACTTTCAGTCCCGTCTACGTCCGGGTGATGCTTGGTGGCCCTGCCGGGGAAGCTGGTGCACGTCAAGCGTTACTCTTTCAGTCCCGTCTACGTCCGGGTGATGCTTGGTGGCGCCGCTGCCCTTGACCGACCGCATGACGGTTACACTTTCAGTCCCGTCTACGTCCGGGTGATGCTTGGTGGCCAGGGATTCGACCAGTTCTTGCCTGTTCTTTCCCTTGCTTTCAGTCCCGTCTACGTCCGGGTGATGCTTGGTGGTGCCAGAAAGCAACGCGCAGGCCCTGGGGCATGAGCCTTTCAGTCCCGTCTACGTCCGGGTGATGCTTGGTGGTCGAATCCCGAAAGGGAGGGAACGGGATGCCAAAATCTGCTTTCAGTCCCGTCTACGTCCGGGTGATGCTTGGTGGGGCCCGGTCAGCCGCCTGCCCTGCCGGGTGAGGAACCTTTCAGTCCCGTCTACGTCCGGGTGATGCTTGGTGGGTCGACGCCAGACCAGCCGCAGTTGTTGGAGGCACCCTTTCAGTCCCGTCTACGTCCGGGTGATGCTTGGTGGCGACCGCGCCGGGCGAAAATCGGTCGCGGTCGTGCCTTTCAGTCCCGTCTACGTCCGGGTGATGCTTGGTGGCAGGATTGCCGCCGTTTGCGTGCCATGGCTCAGAAACCTTTCAGTCCCGTCTACGTCCGGGTGATGCTTGGTGGGAAGCGGCGCCGTCTCTCTTGTTTTGGGGCGAAACCTTTCAGTCCCGTCTACGTCCGGGTGATGCTTGGTGGCAAACTGGTGACGGTGAAGAAGGCGCGCGAAGACAGACCTTTCAGTCCCGTCTACGTCCGGGTGATGCTTGGTGGACGAAGCGGCTTCCCGCCCTGGGCGGGGGTACATAGCGCCTTTCAGTCCCGTCTACGTCCGGGTGATGCTTGGTGGCCTCCCAGCAGACGCAGCCGAAGTCGGGGCGCGTCACACTTTCAGTCCCGTCTACGTCCGGGTGATGCTTGGTGGTCCGCTTGCCTGCGGAGGCGGTGGCAACCTGAGCTCTTCTTTCAGTCCCGTCTACGTCCGGGTGATGCTTGGTGGGATTCCTTGAGGAGGGGAGAGACTGGTATGGGGAAAACTTTCAGTCCCGTCTACGTCCGGGTGATGCTTGGTGGGGCAGACGCCGCAGGAAACCCTTGCAATGCGCCGAGCTTTCAGTCCCGTCTACGTCCGGGTGATGCTTGGTGGGCATCTCAGCACCACCCCCCAAACTTCTGCCTGGGTACTTTCAGTCCCGTCTACGTCCGGGTGATGCTTGGTGGTGGAGGAAATCGGGCAATCCGTAGGGCTGAAAAAGCTAACTTTCAGTCCCGTCTACGTCCGGGTGATGCTTGGTGGCTGCCACGGGTGCTACGGCAGCGGCAAGGTCGTGAAGAACTTTCAGTCCCGTCTACGTCCGGGTGATGCTTGGTGGCCTGCCGTGGCATCCTGCGCCGCGCCGAAAAGCGGCTTTCAGTCCCGTCTACGTCCGGGTGATGCTTGGTGGAGGCCAGAAGCGATGCGATGGAACTCCCAGTACAGGGCTTTCAGTCCCGTCTACGTCCGGGTGATGCTTGGTGGGTGGGAGGAACAGTCCATAGCATGGCAGTGCAAGCATCCACTTTCAGTCCCGTCTACGTCCGGGTGATGCTTGGTGGGGCCGTGGAGCAGGAGGAGGCAGAGAGGCAGTGGCAACTTTCAGTCCCGTCTACGTCCGGGTGATGCTTGGTGGAGTCCCTTTTACTGTCGTCGACCGTGAGTTCTATCCCACTTTCAGTCCCGTCTACGTCCGGGTGATGCTTGGTGGGGACCTGCCGGTGGTGGAGTCGATCTTGGGTCAATGCCTTTCAGTCCCGTCTACGTCCGGGTGATGCTTGGTGGCAAGGGATACGTGCGGAAGGAGGGCAGGGCGGCGTGAGCTTTCAGTCCCGTCTACGTCCGGGTGATGCTTGGTGGAATCTGATTGAGTTTGCGTCGAATTCATGGAAACCCTTTCAGTCCCGTCTACGTCCGGGTGATGCTTGGTGGCATTCCAGGCTTCCCTTACCGCCATGCGTACAAGGTCCTTTCAGTCCCGTCTACGTCCGGGTGATGCTTGGTGGGACCCGGATACAGTGCAGGTCATGAAGGTATTTGACCCTTTCAGTCCCGTCTACGTCCGGGTGATGCTTGGTGGAGATGTATTCGCTGTGGGTGGGTCGGCTTCCTGCAAGGGGTTGCCGCTATGCGCACGGTGTAAGGATCGGTCGGAAATCCGAAGGGGCAGCCATTGCGCGAATACCCTGGCGATCTTCGAAAGGCCATCGGGGGCCGGAATGCCTGTGGCTCACGGCCCGAGGTGTTCCGGCATTACGCCAGTTTGGTATGATCCAATGCCACATGCCTGGCCGGTAGGGGCCATCTTCGGAAGGGGCATAACCATGCAGAGACTGGTATGGCGATAGCTCGTGCCCACGTACCCGACCCAGGCGGCAGGCGGCAGCTTCGCAGAGCTGCCCAAGTCGGAGGGTGACGGGCCGAATGCCGCCGTTGACCGCAGTCCCGGCCCGTCACCACAACGAGTCCGTTGTCAAGGAGCAGTCGCTTGCCTCGTTGGATTCCCACTACGGAGGTGCAGGCGGTGCGGTGATCATTCCGACGAAGAACCAACACAACGGTATACGTCAGTCGGGCTTCCTGTCCAGGGAATTCGTGGATGCGGCGGCGGCGGCCTGGCCGGGGCTTGCGGGGGCGGCGGCGGGGGAGCCCCAGCCCCGCGCCGTCCCCTGGAGAGGCCGACAGCGAGCCGCATCGGTGGGCGTCAGTTGCCCGAGCGCCGGGAGCGAGGACCGGGCTGGCGGCCATCCGATGGCCAGCAGGTCGGGTGGTACGGACAGGCGGGATGGCAATCGTCCGCGCGGCCGGGGTCGATCTCCTCGGCGATCATGCGCATCTTCTCGTCCCGCTCCTCGATGAACCACTGCCTCACCTCATCGTCGATCAGGTGGAAGTCCTTGGAGATAACCAGGCGGTCTTCACGGAACTCGGCATAGATCAGGCAACCCACGTTGATCGGATACTCGTGCAGGGCCTCCATCACCAGTGCATAACCAGCGGTCGTGAGCCGGTGAAAGGGGCGACGGTCGCCGAACTTGAGGTCCAGCACCATGGGCTCGGAGAATGTGAAGGCGTCTGCGCTCAGGTTGGCGCTGAGACCGAGGAAGGACCCGTCCAGCTTCTGCTCCACCACCACCGGGATGGCCAGCGACACCAGCGAGTCCTCCCCGATATAGGGCTGCTTGGCCAGGTATTCCTGAATGCGAGCGATGATGCGGGCCGCCTCGAACTCCCAGATGATGCGGCACCGGCGCATTACCTCCTCGAAGCCCTCGTCTCCCAGCGATGCCCGGTGGCGCTCCAGGGGCGCGGGATCGGGTTCCCTCAGCGTCTGCACAATTTCCTGGTACCCGGCCACCCCCTTCTCGTAGATCAGCCTCTTGGCGCGGACCATGATGCTGACCAGGGTGTCGTGGAAGACGGAGCCGAGTGTCATGGCCCTGTTGGGAGGAGGCTTCACCTTGTGCACCCGGCGCAGGAACAGGTCGCGCCCGGTGGGGCAGTACCGGGAAGCCACCTCGTACAGGGCCAGTTTGACGTCGTAAAGAGGCTCGAGGGGCGGCCGGTTCCAGTTCCAGCCCCGCAGGTCCTCGTTCACCTCGTTCTGCCTGGACTTGGGGATAAGGCCCTTCAGCAGGCGCTTGCGCTCCTCCTCGGTCAGGAAATACACGGTGCTTCCCTCCCCCACCGGGGTGCCCGCCCGGCTTGCTCACCGCCGCCGGGACTGCTCTTCGCCCGGGATTGCCGCTCTACGTGACGTCGCCGCAAAAGCGACGGTACTCGCAGTCACGACAACGGGCGCCCGACCGGGTGCGGGCGGGCACCCTTTCCTGGGCGATCATGCGGCGGATGGCACCCATCATCCGGCGCAGGTGGATGCGCATGTTCTCCGTGATGTCCACCGGCTGGATGCGCTTGCCGGGAGACATGTAGAGGAATCCCGTCCGCACGGCGCGACTGAACTGCTCCTCAACCAGTACGGCGTAGGCGGTCAGTTGGTACTTGTGGTTGAGCGCCGGCTCCCGCGTGGAGTACTTGAACTCCACGGGGAAGTAACCGCGAGGGGTGACCAGCAACAGGTCGAGGATACCCGTCAACCCCAGGCGATCAGAGCGCAGGTGCACGTGGAAGCGGCGTTCCCCCTCGTCCAGGCCGTACTCAACCAGCTTGCGCCGCTTCTCCAGGCGATCGAGTTCCAGGTGTTCCAGTTGGCCGTGCTCCATCTTGTGAGTCACCTTCCGCTCCACCGGCAACACGTACTGGTAGTACACCACGCGGGGGCAGTACATGAACTGCTTGAGGTCGCTCACGCGCAGCGGCAGGATCTCGCCGGTCGCATCCTGGCCCATGGTCCTTGCCCCCACGGTTACTCCCGGACGGGAGGAGGCTTGTACTGGATCTCCACCCGCAGCGCCATGTCCTTGTCGCACAGAGGGTAGATCTGGATGTTCCCTTCTTTCCTGCCCAGCAGGCGCTTGAGCCTCTGCTGGAGTTCCT
Source organism: Bacillota bacterium (assembly GCA_030019365.1). Classification (NCBI taxonomy): domain Bacteria; kingdom Bacillati; phylum Bacillota; species Bacillota bacterium. Next base: position 187,941 of record JASEFA010000001.1, on the reverse strand, counting down.
CCCGCCGGTTGCGGTTGAGATAGCCGAAGAAGGCGCTGTACTGGATGCGCTGGAGCCCGTAGTCCTTGCAGGTCTCCGAGATCTTCGTGCGCAGGCGGTCATCCACGATGTCGTATATCACCAGGGTCTGCACCGGATCACCCCGCCGCCCTCAGCATCACCCACCCCAGCCGGCCCGCAACTCCTCGCCAGACCGCCCGCCCACGCCTCACCAGGTGGCCACGAAGGGCCGGTAGTTGCCCTCCCGCCGCACGAAGGTGGCCAGGTGTCGGGCCTGCCTCTGCATGATGGTCTTCACCTTGTGCTTCTCCCCCTCGTACCGCTCGGTGGACTCCAGCCTCTCCAGGACGCGGTCGGCCACCTCCCTGCGGGTGGGCTGGGTGAGGCGGCCTTCCTCCATCTGGGGCTCGAAACCGCGGCTGATCATGGCGATGATGGTGCGATCCACCACCTGGGCCCGGAACTCTTCCACGAAGTCCAGGACCAGGCTGGGCTTGCCGGAGCGGTCGGCGTGCAGGAACCCTCCGTATGGCTCCAGCCCGGCCAGCAGCAGGGCCCCGGAAGCCTGCTGGTAGAGGATGCCGTAGCCGTAGTTGAGCATGGAGTTGAAGGGATCGGTGGCGCCCCGCCTCTCCCGGCCCACGAACTCCACCTTGCCCAGGATGACCTCACCCACCATCTGCCAGTACTCGTCCGCGGCCCGCCCTTCGATGGACATCATCTGCCCGCGTATGGCTTCCACGTTGGATGCCTCGAGATCGTGCAGCTCCGCTCTGACGGCATCCATCCTCTCGGCCGCCTCATACAGCCGGCGGTGCAGCGCGGCGTCGATGCTCCGGCGGTGCTTCGCGAAGTACTTGAGGACGTTGATCTGGTTGCGGATTTTCCCCTCCACGAAGGAGCGTGCCAGCTGGAGGCCCCGCTCGTCGTAGTACGCCAGGAGTTGCTCGCGCCGGGTGATAACCATGCCGGACAGGTGGGGCGAGGTGATCTTTGCGTACGGTTTCCCCGATCCGGAAAGGAAGTTGATCTGAATCCCCTGCTCCACGCACTCGCGGATGGCGTCGGACGACACGCTCACCCCGCCCGAGGCAATGGTCACCTGCTCTACGCTCACGAACGGGACCTCCACCAGCACCTCTTTGCCCTGGCGGACCACCAGGCGCTCTGACCGTTTCCCCACGAACGCCCCATATTGATCCACAATCACATGCCCGTCCACTTACCGGCTACACCCACATCGAGTACTCACGAAACCCAGGACCGGTATTGACCAACCCGAGGGGGATCACCGTGCGTACGAACACTCGGTGCCTTCCAGCCTTAGCATCTGCGGGGGAAAAGGAGCTCAGCACATCGAGCGTAGCGTCCGGCCCGAAATCATCCAACTCAGCGATGTGAGCTCGGGGAGGGATGGTCCACTCCGCCGGCCCGTTGGTAGGCTCAGTGAACGCCGCATCCAGATTCGGCAACCGGTAGACGCCGTCATACTGCACAAAAGAGCCACGTTTCCCCACGTAATTCACGTGCGGAGCGCACTCGACAAGCACCTCCGCGATGTGATCCTCCAGCAGACCCAGGTCAAAAGCCCACCTCCACCTTCCCGCGAAATGCACAAACTCGCGGTAGGCCACGTTCGGCCCGTAAGGCCGCAGAGGGTCCCCTTGCCGGGACTCTTGCCTGATCTTAACGAAGGTCCGGGTTATCACCGCCCGAGCCGGCGGAGACAAGCGGATTTCCACTCGCGACAGGCTCTCGAGAAGGCTGCCGCACAACGCGTCGGGGAAACCAGCCCGGAAGGCCGCGTCGACGAACGCCATCTTAACCGCGTAAGGAGTGGGTACGAGTAACGTGATGCCCACCGCACTGGTGGCGCGGCTGGACTTAAGGGAGAACAGGCCCACCGGGACGTATTCGAAGACTAGCCACCGGCCAGGGCCCGGGACTCCAGCGACCGGACCCGGCGCGTTCAAACGGTCCTCGCGGCCCGCCCCCGTGGGGGCGCGGGGTCGTCCCGAATCGCTCTTCATGCCTCACGCCCCCGGTACTTCCAGAGATTCAGCGATGTTGGCCAGGATCTCCATCCCTTCGGACAAGGTCCTGAACTGACGCACCTCCACACTCCCGGGACGCATGGCGTTCAGGATCTCTGCGGCTCGGCCCACCTCGTCAGCGTAGCGGTCGCTCAGCGGACTGAACACGGGGGCAGGCAGGGAACTCGAGGAGACCGCGACCGCGCCTTCACATGCCACAATGTGGGGGTTTTGCGTGTTTCGTTGAGCCCCTGCAGGCTTGAGCAAAGTCGCTGCCAGCGCCCAGACCGCGGCTACGGCTCGTGCTTTGCGCGATGCCGCCGGGACGGCCGCCTTCCGGGTGACATCGTTTGCTCCGATTCTGCAGACATCGAGGTTGCAGACGAGTGCGTATATGCCGGAAGAAGCGGGACGATGGAATATGGCCTGACGTCCCGCAACCGTGTCTGCGCCTGTAGCCGCAGCCCGCCCCTCAGGGGCATACTTGACGTGGAAATACTGTTCTGTCACGGTTCGATCCGGGAGGCCCACCACCCAGCCGAATTCGACGGTGGACTTACGGCCAACGGCACGCCTGCGGGTTACGAGGGCACCCGCGATGTCGGTCAAGCTGCAGTCCTGGAGCATCTTGTCGAGGATCTCGGACTCCATTGCCATCCGCTTTTCGGTTCTACCGTTGACCGTAAAGGACTGCTCCTTTTCACAGAAGTCAACGAAGGCGGGGTTAAGTGCGTTGATACGGTCGGCATCTAGAATCTTCGCTCCCGGGGATAGGGGCTCCCCGGCTTCTTCCAGCAGAGGAACCAGGTGTTCCACGAAGATATGCTTGAACATGTCGCCGCTTATGGCGTTTACCACTGCCCGCTGTCCGGCGTGATCGATGATGTGCACCATCCTCGTCAACTGTTGGTTCCCTTCGGTACCTTCGTTGTTCAGACTGTGCATGTCCAGAACGAGGCGCGCGCTAATCCCGACAGAGAACACTGTACCCATCAGAATCCACCCCCTGAATCAAGCTAGCTTTCCACCGATGGAGCCTCCGACCCCGGCTCCTCTTCCCGATCCTCGACCACTTCGTCCCGAACCTCGCGACACGAACCGAATGCGCAGAGCAGTGCACCTACAAGAGCGGGCCCGTACCTTTCTACCAACCGACAGAACGAAGCGAAGTCCTCCGTGGTTACGTTGGATGGCGCAGCCCTAAGGTCTTTCTTCACCTCCCTGATCCTGGCATTCTCCGCATTGTACACCGAAACGAACTCCGCGACTGTCTCCACCAGAGCAGGCCCGGGCAGGTTGCGATTGCGCCTTAGCTCGTGCAACAAATCGTACCGGATCTCTCTGTGATCACGATTCACGGCCTTCAAGGCTTGGGCGCTCACCGTCGACCTGCGTACTGCGGCCGCTACCGCGTTGAAACCGGGGTCATCCAGGATCGCCGAATAACCTCTAGCGTTCTCCATAACGATCCTCCTTACCAGCGAATCCGTGAATCTGGGAGGCCGGCGAAGTCCCCCGTCGCGGGGACTTCCGTAGGCCCTCATCCAGAAGCAGCCGTACCGACCGAGAAAGTCCAAGAGTTCGTGGGTACATGACTCACCGCGCGCCTGCAGAAAGCGGCGGTAGCGTAACAACAGATCGATCTCATCGGATCGGTTATCCCGTAGAGCCCTAAGGACGCGCTGGTGTTCGTTCAAAACCTCCAGCCAGGCCTCCGCGTCATGTGCGTTCCTGATCGGAAACCAGCCGGGCAGCTCCAGCGTCATCATCTCAGTCACGGCACGAGCTTGGCCCAGGGACTGATAGTTGGTGATCATCACTCCGCTGATTACATCTGCCGGACTGTTGCCCCCCATGAGCAGGCCGGGGAAGAACTCCTCCCCGACGTGGTAGTCCTCGGAGTGCCTGATCAACAACTCTGCCAGGCGCAGCACGGCGAGCGCATCGTGCTTGGGCGGACCCCCACCCAGTCGAGACCGGCGGAGCGCTCGAGCGACCGCCTCAAGGTTCCGCACTGTAATGTGGCGGGGCACCGGGCAAATAAGGCGTACGTGCTCCCCCCGCGGGCCGTGGAAATAGCCCCAAGCCACTCTGAAGTAGCCCCGGTACTTGAGCCATTCCACGAACGGGTCCGTCCAACGTTCCTTCGTCTTGTCGTTCCTGTCCGTGCTGTCCGGCTTGAGACGGGCATAACCCTTCGGAGCGTTGGGATTGAAGATCTGAACCAGGGTGGCACCCCACTTGAGCCCGCTGTGCTGTCCCGAGGCAACGGCCGACAGCCCTTGCTCCAACTGTTTCCAGAAGGTGGCCCCGTCGACACTCACTATGGCTCTGTATACTTTGTTGGCCGTTTCGTGCCCCTGGAGCACTCTCAGCATCTGTATCTCACGCCAGTCGCCGCGCAACACGTCTTGCTGCTCCAACTCCCGTTGCTCCGCATCTGCCGGAGCTCGCTTGCTTCGTGCCTCCCTGAAGCGATCGGCACGCTCTCTCTCCGCCTCGTAGTCCACAACGTCCCCGGCGCCTGCTGGCGGCGCGGAGGCCCCGCCCAGCTTTAGGTAAGGGTAGCCGGGGCGTTGAGGTATGCGGGCCACGGCACTCTCGTCGAGGGGATGACCAAGGCGGACCCGGTACTCCGCTTCGTTTTCAATTACGACCACCGGCCCGGCTGTGGACTCAGCGAGGACGTCCGCAAGGCCAACCGCCGCCAGAACGTCGGCATGAGTCCCCGTCACTTTGGGAATGCCAAACGTGTCTCCTAACTCAGTCATCGGAACCCACCTCCGCCGTCGCCTGTTGATCCGACAGACGCAGGGTCCTGATCAGGTATGCCACCAACGGCCACCAGCATGCGATCCGATCAGGGCCTACCACCTCCCGCACAACCCGCTCGAGCAGGCCCTTCTTGTCAGCGTGCTTTGCAAGGCGGACTACCCTCTGCCCGTCTGGCACCCAACCGACGACCGAAGCCAACTCCTGCGGCCAACCGTCCCAGAGCGGTGCAACCTGCATCCCTAAGTCTCCCGGCAACCACCCCCCGTGGTGAGCTAGGATCGCAACCACGCATGCTGCCCCAACCTGTGCCCTCACACCGGTGGGAAGAGCCTGCAAGAGCCGTGGCAGAAACAGTCCAGCGTAGTACGCCCCCGCCGCAGCATGCGGAGGACGACGCAAACCCAAAGCCCGCTCGCGCCTTCGATCGTCCCGGCTCTCAGGGTTGAAGTCGGTGTGCGCGATGGCGCGCGCATGGACGTATCCGGGCCGGGTTGTCTCCATGGCGGCCCGAGCCCACGCCTGCCACGTCGTCTGGACCTTGCCAAGGTCGTGAAGCAGCGAAGCAGCACCAACCGCAGCCTTCGCCGCAGCCCAGTCAAGGCCATATCGCTTGACCAGTCCCCCACCCACCAGACCCCCGTCTGGGCCTTCCCTTTCCAGACGCGCCAGCGCCTGCGAAGCCACCTCTCTGGCATGGCGCTCCCATGTTTCACCCTTGATAGTTTTCCAGCCAGGCCTGTCGGGAACTGACCGGCTCGGGCTGGTCATTTCGCCGGGGACACCCAGCCGAAGTCCGAGCTCGCGGTCGTAGGCAGCCACAGCGGGTGACAGGCACACCACATACGCTTGACGCACATCTTGCTCGGCAGTAACGGATTCCCAGGGTTGCTCGTCATCGCCTTTGTAAACCCACCCTCGGAAAGCCGTGTGGTGTCGTCCGATCAGCCCGTAGAGGGTCGTCCTGGGGACGGCTACGCCCTCCAGTTCCCCGGGTGACCCGGGCGGCTCAGGCGCAATAACGACGCGGATGTTATCTACCTCGCGGATGAGATCTGCAACCCTCACGTGCTGGCCACCCAGGGAATTGTCCTCAATCCGGCGGAGGCATTCCTCGTAGCGGCTGCGCCACCCGTCGCGGAGCGCCAGCCCGTCTGACTCGCCGTGGGCCTTCTCCACCCATCGAGCGCACAGCTCAGGGGTCAGCCTCGTTGCACCTCGGCCGATGGTGTCCTGGGCGACCCGGATCTCCAAAGCCTCATAGGGGCGGTGTGCATTTCCGTCTGGCGGGAGGGGATAGACGTGAACCAGACCCGTTTCATCTGGAAACCTCGCGCAGCGTCCGGCACGTTGCACCAGAGAATTGATGGGGCACATCTCGGTGTGTAAGTGTTCACATGAGATATCCAGACCCGCCTCGATGACCTGGGTGGCGACCAGGATGCCCCCGCCGACGGCCCCCTTCCCGAACCGTTTCCGTAGTTCGGCTTCTTTGCAGCTGCGGTCAGCCTTGAGAAACCGCGAGTGAAGCAAGACGATCTCGCGAGGATCATACTGCTGGCGCAGCAACCGAAATAGCTCCTGGGCCCGCCCTACCTGGTTGCACACGACTATAGAGCGTCTTTCGTGCACCCTGAGCACCGACTCAGCCGACAGGCAACTCTGCTCGACGGTCAATCCTCGCGAAACCGAGTCGACGGAGGGCAGTTCCCTAAGGAGCGCATCGAATTGTGCGGTGCCGCGAGGTACCTGGCGAACCTCAAGGGCTTCACTCAAAGCGCGGACCAGGGACTCCGTAGCTGTGGCCGTCATCCAGACGCTCTGGCAGAGCCCTGCGAACATGTGCATTGTCGCCACGGCGGTCAGGAATGCCTTCTGCGGCTCCATCAAGTGGAACTCATCAAAGACCACCAACGCACCCGCGATTGCGGCTGCGTTGATGTTGCTAAGCCGATCTGACAATCCGTAAGGACCACAGAGGAGGCCACTAAGGACCTGGTCATATGTAGTCACCACTATCGTGCCCCTGTTGAAGAATGGGTCGTCTGGCTGTTCGCCGGTCTGCAGGGTAACCGCGACAGGTTGAGCCAGACGTTGCGCGAGACGCGAGGCCTCGACGTAGATACCCTGCGCCAGGGTTCGAAGGGGAAGCGCGTAGACCAGCCGCGCCGGACGCTGCCCCCACCCCTCATAGAACAGTGGGACCATCGCAGCCCACGTCTTGCCTGCGCCTGTGGGAGCACGTAATACCACATTATGGCCAGCGGTGAGTTCTTCAGCCAACGTAACCTGATAGTCGTAGGGGCTGACTCCAACGACACTTCTGAAGAACTCCCTGTATCGGTCGGGCATAAAGGCTGACATACCTGAACTACCCCGGCGGCGTAAGAGCAGTTGGTTGTTCCACGAGCCCGTACGTCCGGCTCATGCAACCGATTTCGTCGGCGACCATTTGGCGGAGGTCAGGTGGGGCCAGCACCTCGGCGCCGGCGCCGTACTGCAGCACCCAGCGCTTTACCTCACCCAGGCCGCCCACCCGCATGCGCATCACCAGGGAGCCGTCTTCCCCCTCTTCCAGCACCTGACTCTTGTGCCACTGTTTTCCCTTAATGTATCGTGCTTGCTCGGAGGCGAAGCGGATGACCACGTCCCGGGGCTCGCCGCGCTCGATGCGGAAGCCGCACGAGAGGTACTGGCGCAGGTCGAAGTCGGCAGGGATGGTGAAGGTCTTGTCAGTGAGGCGGTAGTCGCCGATGCGGTCCAGCGCGAAGATGAGCACCTTGCCCCGCAGGTGGCAGTGCCCGATCACGTACCACACCCCGTCATAGAGGTGCAGGCCGTAGGGGTCGATCTCGCGCTGGGTGTGGGCGTCACGGGAGGCGGTGTAGTATTCCATCCACACCGTGCGTTGCGCAGCGCGAGCGCGGTCCAGGTCCGCGAACACCTGGGCCACGCGCTGCTCGTCTCCTCGCAGCGGCTCCACGTCGAAGGTGATCCAGCCCACCATGTCGCACGCATCCACCGTAACCTCGTCGGGCAGCAGGGCGGTGAGCTTGTCCAGCGCCCCGCACACCTCCCTCTCGTAGGGGGTGCCACGACACTGGCGAAGCAGCTTCTCTGCCAGGAATATGGCCACCGCCTCGCCCTCGGTGAGGCGCAGGGGCGGGAACTCCGGGGTCCCACCCACGTAGTAGTACCCGCGCCTCACCGGGTCGTAGGCGATCTCGGCCGCCAGCCAGATCTTCAGCTTCTCTATGTAACGCTCCGCCGTCCGTCGCGAGCACTCCAGCTCTTCGGACAGCGTCCTGGTGTTGGGATAGCGCTTCTCCTTGATCAACCTGTGGATGGTGAGGAGCCGCCAGATCACGTGGCGGTCAGGCGGAACGCCGGGCTGCTTGGCCTGCTGCACGTGCGCCACCTCCGCAGCACTCCACTCTGCGCGCCCGCTCCCGGGGGCGTCAGGCTCACTGCCTCGCACGTATCCAGCTTAGCGCACCCACTCCGTCATTAGGTGACGGACCACATTACCCCCTGACCGACCCTGCCGACACCGGTCTGTTGCGCGACCGACTCGCCATACCACCGTAGCACCTGCCCACCCCCCGCACGGCGCACGCCACTCCCCCAACCAGCGCAGCCGTATGGGTCACAGGGAGAAGCGGTACTGCCCCAGGCCGAAGGTGGCGTTCTTGCCCACGTGGACCAGCCACCCGAAGGCCAGCAGGGGCAGGAACTCCTCCAGGTTGCCCCGGTAGCACACCTTACCCGCCAGCCCGCCCAGATCCATGGCCGCCTTCTGCCGGGCCGAATAGCGCTGCCAGCCTTCCCACCTGAGGGTGAGCGGCTCGGTGACCACCCCCTCTGCCCGGGAAATCATCCCCCGGAAATCGAGGTCGACCTCCACGCCGTGGTAAAAGTAGGCCAGGGTGGACAACCGCCGGAGGAGGGCCCGTACCAGCACGTGGAACTCGGGCACCCGCACCAGTTGCCCCTCGTGCTGGAGCCGGGTCATGGTGAGGAACTCCACCTCCAGGGCGCGGCGCGGCAACCCCCGCGCCCACTCCTCCAGATCCTCACCCCGTACCACCACGTCGGCATTGTAAACCCGCCCCGAGCCGCCGTCGAACACCCTCTCCTCCCGGCCATCCACGGGGTGGACCCCGTTCACCCGGCGGAGGAAGGCGCGTCCCCGCTTCCCCCCACTCCACAGGCCAATGCCCTCCTGGCCGAGCTCCCGGAAGACCACAATGAAATAGGGCAGGTACTCGATGGCCCGCCCCACCAGCATGAGCGTGAACTCCAGGTCCTGCCCCGCATCCACCACAGTGCGGTGGTCAGAGGGAGGCCGCAGCACGAAGGGCCGGGCCACCTGCTCGAAGTTGCGCAGGCGTTCGGCGTCGGGGCCCGGTCCGCTCTCGAAGATCACGCCGTAAGGACAGGACGGCCGTAGCACGCAATCGGGGCAGTCACCGTCCCTGAGGGAACAGCTCACCCGCTTGAGGACCGTCCCCAGCGCCCCCCGCAGCACACCACCTTTGTACGGCGGCAGATGAATGGGTGTGCGCGCCTCCAGCACGAACCGGTACCCGGCCACCCGCAGGCCCTCCAGCAACGACCCCGCCCCCTGTGTCCCCCCGCGCCTTTGCTTCCCAGCCTCTTTCTCGACGCTCTCCAGAATGATTCGATACAGGGTCCCTCAAACCCTCGTTTGATAAACTTGTAAACAGGGGCATATCTTTCGGGTGCCAGAAGAATGGACGCCTCAGACCACCGCCTGCGGCCATCCCATCTTCCGCAGCTCCGCTACGGCCAGGTCCGTCAGTGCCACCCGGTAGCGGAAAAGGCCGCGTCCGGTGGCAAGCAGGGCCCGGTGGATGGGCCCCTGCAGTTCCCCGATGGTCGCCCAGCGGGCCGAGGCGATCTCGTCCCTGTCCTCGGGCTCGAGGCTGGCACCAGGCGGCTCGAGGCTGGCACTCGGGGGCTCGAGGCTGGCACTCGGGGGCTCGAGGCTGGCACCGGGGGGTTCGAGAGGGGCGCCCGCCCCGCCCGCGCACCGGGGCTCCGCCCACCGGGGCTCCGGACGGGCGGCGAAGACGTGGCTCGTCCAGGCCTGCTCCCGTCGCCTGCTGCCCTCCTCGAAGAAGGTCACGCTGATCCTGAGCAGATAACGCTCCAGGCGGATATCGAGGCCCGTCTCCTCCCGCATCTCCCGCCTGATGCCGTGTTCCACATCTTCGTGGAGCCGGATGCCCCCGCTGGGGGCCCGCCATACCCCCGGGGGATGGAAATGCTTGCGGATGACGGCCACCTGCCCCCGCCCGTCCAGGATGAAGCAGGTGACGTCATGGGCGCGCCCGTCCTTGCGACTGTCGAGGACCATGTCCATCTCGGCTGTGGAAACGGCCTGCGTCACGTCCACCAGCCGCGGTTGCCCGTACCGGGCAATGAGCGGTGCCAGTTTCTCCGCCGTCAGGAACACTTCTCACTCCCCCCGACGTCGCCGCCAGCGCCCGCCGCCAGCTTCTCGCTCCCCCCGACGTCGCCGCCAGCGCCCGCGGCCGGCTCCTCGCTCCCCCCGACGTGGTCATCAATGCTCGCCGCCAGGCGCTGCGGGTCTCCGCGCGCCAGCAGCGACAGGACCTCTTCCCTCCGGGACCAGGGGACGAGCAGGTGGTCGCGGGAGTAAGCAGAGAGGGCACCGCAGGTGATCCCCGCCCGTGCCAGGCGGGCGGTCACCTCGGCCAGGAATCCCACCACGTCCCAGGGAAGAGGTGTCAGGCAGGTGACGAGGGCCCAGCCCCTCTCGACGCGGGTGCCCGGGATGCTGCCCAGGTCCTCCGCCTCCAGCACCTCCCGGGGTGCCACCACAGTCACCTCGAAACCGTCGTCAGCCCACCACACCGGCCTCGCCACATCCCCGCTCGCCAGGGCGGCCAGCACCCGGCGCCCGGCTTCCTGCGGAAAGGCCGCGATCGCGATCTCCGCGGGCCCCACCTGCCAGGCCGCCTCAGCCACCAGCCTGCGCGTCCTCTCCCCATCATCCATCAGCTTCGTCTCCCCATCCGCCTGCCCTCTCAGTCCGCGCAGCCAGCCGCAGGCGTCCCCGGGTCGCTGCCGCCGGGTTGCCCGGGGGCTGCCGTCCTGGGGTGGCCAGCGATCCCCTGCCCGAGGGCGGTCCGCACCGCGGCCGCCGCCAGCACCCAGGTGGCATCCACCAGGGGCACGCCCGCGTCCCCCTCCCGCAGCACCAGGGGGATCTCGGTGCACCCCTCGATGATGGCCTCCGCACCGGCAGCTTCCAGGGCGCGGGCGGCCGCCACCAGAGGGTCGCGCGCACCCTCAAGGTCGCCCGTCTTCACGCGGGAGATGGCCTCCATCACGGACTCCTGCCTGGCAGCATCCGGCACCACCAACTGCATGCCGCGTACCTCCAGAGCCCGGTGGTAGAGCCCGGTTCTCACCGTCGCCGTGGTGGCCAGCAATCCCACCCGCGTCACCCCCGGGTTCAGGCCGCCGGGTCCCCCCGGGCCGGGCTCACCCGCGGCCAGGGCGCGGGCCACCTCCTGCATCATGTGTAGCACGGGAATGCCGGCTGCCGCCTGGATCTGGTCCCAGAAGTAGTGGGCGGTGTTGCACGGTACGGCTATCAGCCCGGCGCCCGCCCGCTCCAGGTTGCGGGCCGTCTCCTGCAAGGCGGGGACCGGATCTTCCCCGTTCCCCAGGATGGCCGCCGTCCGATCGGGTATGAGGGGGTTGGAGTCCACGATCACCCGCAGGTGATCCTGATCCCGTACCACCGGCTTGAACCGGACCGTCACCCGGATGATCTTGTGGAAAAGGTCGCAGGTGGCCTCCGGCCCCATGCCTCCCAGGATTCCGATGATCTCCGCCACGTCACCTCACCTCGAGCAGGTGCCAGTTGAGCGCGGCTGCGCGGCCCGGATGTCTGCTCTTCTCCGGGCCGAGTGCCTCTGCTTAGCAGATTCGCCCCTTCCCGGGCGCGTCCTGCCCGGCCGCGCAGGAGGACCCGATTCCCGAGCCGAAATCCAGGCTAAGGGCCCCGCCGCCGCGGGGAGGCAGGGAACATCAGGGGGGGATGATGAGCATGGAACTCGCTGACGCCGCTGCGTCCTGGGCGCGAGACCTGCTGGGAGGGGAAGAGTCGCCCCTGTGGCTGCACGTCCAGAAGGTGGTTGAACTGTGCCAGCAACTGGCGCCGTCCACGACCCCCGTGGACCGGGAGGTCCTGCTCCTGGCGGCTTACCTGCATGACGTAGGCCGCGCCACCGGGACCGCGCCCGGACACGAGCAACGGTCCGCGCAGGAGGCCCGCCGATTCCTTGCCGGCAGGGGGATACCGCCGCAGCGTGTGGAGCGAGTGGCCCAGGCCATCCTCGCCCACGTCGACCCGGTATGGGGACCGGAGCGGGAGGCCCTCAGCATGGAGGCCAGGATCCTGTACGACGCCGACAAGCTGCAGCGGGCATCGGGGCTGACGGCCCTGGACGTTTTGTGGCAGGCTGCCCGCGAGAGCCCGGATCAGAGCCCGGCCGCCTTCCGGTCCCTCCTGGCACGGGCCCGCCGCCATCAGGAAGACGTCTACGGCTCCCTCTATACCGATCGTGCCCGCCAGATGGCCTCGGAGGGCTACCGGGCGGCGCTCAATTACATCGACGCCCTCTCTCGCCTCATCTGACAGCGCGCGGGCATGCCACCCTGCAGGCGCAAAGCGGAAGGATGGAATGCACCGCGCATGTTCAGGGGGCGGGTCAGAAGTATCGGCGGATGACGTCGGCGCAGCGTTCGCACAGCTCCGGGTGCTCGGCGTCGGTACGCACCGTCTCGGAGTAAATCCAGCAGCGCTGGCAGCGGGTGCCGGCGGCCCTGAGCACGCCCACCCCCACGCCCGCGACGGGACCGCGCTCGCCGGCGGCCCAGCCCAGGTAACAGCCCGGGTTGGGGTCACCTTCCCGCAGTTCCACCCCGGATACGATGAACAGGGCCGGAAGGTCTTCCAGGTGGCGCCGCAGTACCTCGCCCGCGGGCGCCGGCGCCGGCCACGACGCCGCGCCGCCCGGCCCCGCCGCGCCGCCCGCACCCACCGCGCTGGCCGAGCCCGCAGCGCTGGCCGCACCAGGCAGGCCCTGCCCCTCGGGAAGATAGATGTGGAGGGCAGCCTCCAGGGACTTGCCGATGTGCTTGGCGGCGCGGGCTTCCTCTAGAGCCTTCTTGACGACCTCGCGCACGGCCTGCAGAACCTCCCAGCGGCGGCCCAGCTCCTCGTCCCTCCAGGCCGGTTCCGGCCGGGGCCATTCGGCGAGGTGTACGCTCCAGGGGTCGTCCTCGCGGCGGGGGAAGTGCTGCCACACCTCTTCCGCCGTGAAGGGCAGGATGGGCGCCAGCAGGCGCACCAGGGCGCGGCCGGCGTGATAGAGGACGGTCTGGGCGCCGCGCCGCACGGGGTCTGCCGGCCCCGAGCAATAGAGGCGATCCTTGACCACGTCGATGTAGATCTCGCTCATATCCACGGTGCAGAAGGTGTGCACCACCTGCTGGGCCACGTGGTACTCGTACTCGGCGAAGGCGCGCGTGGCCCGCTCCACCGCCCTGGACAGGCTGTACAGGGCCCAGCGGTCGACCTCCAGCAGGCGGTCGTAGGGCACCTCGTCCCGACCGGGCCGGAAGTCGTAGAGATTGGCCAGGACGTAGCGCAGGGTGTTGCGGATCTTGCGGTACACCTCAGCCAGCTGCTCCAGGATGACGGGCGAGAGGCGCACGTCGTCCCGGTAGTCGGAGGCCGCCACCCACAGGCGCAGTACGTCGGCGCCGTATTCATCCGTCACCTCCGCGGGGTCGATGACGTTGCCCAGGGACTTGTGCATGGCCCGGCCCTCGCCGTCCAGGACGAAGCCGTGGGTCACCACGGTGCGGTAGGGCGCCTGCCCCCGGGTGGCCACCGCCGTGAGCAGGGAGGACTGAAACCACCCCCGGTGCTGGTCGGACCCCTCCAGGTAGCAATCCGCCGGCCAGGAGAGGTCGGGACGCTCCTCCAGGACGGCCACGTGGCTGGACCCGGAGTCGAACCACACGTCCATGATGTCCGCTTCCTTGCGGAAGGACGTGCCGCCGCAGGAGCAGGCGGTCCCGGCCGGCAGGATCTCCCCGGGTTCGCGCCGGTACCAGGCATCGGAGCCTTCCCGGCGGAAGAGGTCGGCCACCGCGGCGATGCTCTCGGGAGTAATCAGGGGTGCGCCGCAGGACGTGCAGTAGAAGATGGGGATGGGCACCCCCCAGGCGCGCTGGCGGGACACGCACCAGTCGGCCCGCTCGCGCACCATGTTGCGGATGCGCTCCTTCCCCCACGCGGGTACCCAGGTCACCCGGTCGATGGCCTCCAGGGCCCGGTCGCGGAAGCCCTCCACGGAGGCGAACCACTGCTCGGTGGCCCGGAACAGGAGCGGGTTCTTGCACCGCCAGCAGCACGGGTACGAATGCAGGGTCTTGCCCGATCCCAGGAGGGCTCCCCGCCGCTCCAGCTCGGCGATGATCTCGGGGTCGGCGTCCCGGTAAAACCTGCCCTCCAGCCAGCCCGCTTCGGCGGTGAAGCGGCCCCGGCTGTCGATGGGGGAGAGGACGGGCAGGCCGTAGCGCCGCCCCACCTCGAAGTCCTCGGGACCGTGGCCGGGGGCGATGTGCACGCAGCCCGTGCCCTCGTCCAGGGACACGTACTCCGCCGTCACCACCACCGACTCCCGGTCGAAGAAGGGGTGCCGGCAGCGGATACCCTCCAGGTCCTTCCCCCGGAAGGTGGCTTCCACCCGGCAGTGCTCCAGGCCCAGGTCGGCGCAGGTGTTGTCCACCAGGCTCCGGGCCAGCACCAGCTTCCCCCGACCGGTGTCCGCCAGAGCGTAGGTGGCCTCCGGGTGCACGGCGATGGCCACGTTGGCGGGCAGCGTCCAGGGGGTGGTGGTCCAGATCACCACCCGGCTGTCGGGCGGGAGCACGCCGCGGCCGTCGCTGACGGCGAACGCCACCCAGATGGAGGGCGACTGCCGGTCGTGGTACTCCACCTCCGCTTCGGCCAGGGCGGTCTCGCAGGCGGCGCACCAGTGCACCGACTTGAGCCCCTTGTAGATGTAACCGCGCCGGGCCATCTCGCCGAAAACTTCCACCTGACGCGCCTCATACGAGCCGTCCAGGGTGAGGTAGGGCCGGAACCAGTCGCCCATGACGCCCAGGCGCATGAACTGCTCCCTCTGCACGTCCACGTACTTGAGGGCGTAGTCGCGGCAGAAGCGCCGCAACTCCAGGGACTCCACCTGGTGGTGGTCGATGCCCAGGCTCTTCAAGGCTTCCAGTTCAATGGGCAGACCGTGGCAGTCCCAGCCCGGCACGTAGGGGGCATCGTACCCGCTCATGGAGGCGGACCGCACCACGAAATCCTTCAAGATCTTGTTCAGGGCGGTGCCGATGTGGATGCTCCCGTTGGCATACGGGGGACCGTCGTGAAGGATGTACCGGGGCCTGCCCTGCCGGGCCTGGCGGAGCCTGCCGTAAAGATCCTTCTCCGCCCACCACCGCAGCAGCTCGGGCTCCCGGCGGGCCAGGTTGGCCTTCATAGGGAACTCCGTGCGGGGCAGATTCAGCGTATGGTCGTACTTCCCATCCTTGCTCACTTCTGCAAACACTCCTTCAGGCGCCCGGCCACTTCATCGGGAGCGAGGCCGTGAATCAGCACCACCTTGTCGCGCGCGGTGTGCCCCCGGATGATCTCCACCCGCTCGGCAGCCACGTCCAGGATGTTCGCCAGCAGGCGGCGGCAGGCTTCGTTGGCCCGGCCGCCCTCGGGGGGGGCGGTGACTTTCACCAGGAGGGCCTCCTGCCGCACCCCGGCCAACTCCTGGCAGCGGGCCCGGGGCTGCACCCGCAGCCTGAACACCGCGCCCTCCCGCGTCCGGCCCATGGGCAGGCTCATGGACCGTCGTCATCTCCGTCCGGCCCGGCCAGCGAGGACGACGCCGGGGAGCCCGCAGGAGCTGCCGATGCCTGGTCGGCTCCCCGGTCCACGGCGGCTCCCCGGTCGGCAGCCGCCGCCTGCTCGGCGGCCACGTCCCCCAGAAGGTCGAGCTGGGTCATGAACAGGCTGCGCACGCGCGCTTTGAACGTGTGCACCTGGCGCTTGAGCTCCTCGTATTCGTCCTGGGTGCGCTTGACCCGGGCCTGGGCCTCCCGGACGGTGAGCTGGGCGCGGGCTTCGGCGTCATCCAGGATTTCCTTTGCCTTGGTCTGGGCTTCCCTGATGATGATCTCCGCTTCCCGGCGGGCGTTGGCACGCACCTCGTCGGCGGTGGCCTCGGCCAGGATCAGGGTCTGCTTGAGCGTCTCTTCCAGGGCCTGGTAGTTGGAGAGCCGGTTCTCCAGATCCTCGACCCGCTCGTCCAGCCCGCTCTTCTCCTTGAGCAGGGCCTCGAAATCCCGTACCACCTGATCCAGGAACTCGTCCACCTCAGCCTCCGAGTATCCGCGAAAGGACCGGTGAAACTCCTTGTTGTGGATGTCTAGCGGCGTCAGCACGGGGGCAACCTCCCTTGCCTTCAAACTTCTGCCATCTTCGACAGGAGCCGACCGAAGTCCTGCGCCCTACGCGCGCGGGCCGAAGATGGCCGTGCCCACTCTAATCATCGTCGCCCCCTCCTCCACTGCCACCGGGAAATCGGCACTCATGCCCATGGACAGGTCCCGCATCTGCACTCCCGGAATGCCCCATTCCCGCACCGTCTGGGCCAGCTCGTAGAGCTGGCGGAAATACGGGCGGGCCTGTTCCATACGCTCCACCACCGGAGCTATGGTCATGAGGCCTTCCACCCGGACCAGCGGCAGGGCGGCCACCTCCTCCAGCAGGGGACGCAACCCGGTTTCCTTGACCCCGAACCGGGACGCCTGACCGGAGAGGTTGACCTCCACCAGCACCCGCACCCGGCGACCCTCCGCGCCCCGCTCCTCCGCCCTCTTTTGGATTTCCCGTGCCAGCCGCACGCTATCCAGGGAATGGATGAGGTCGAAGAGCTGTACCGCAAATTTTACCTTATTGGTCTGGAGGTGTCCAACCAGGTGCCAGGACACCGGGGACCCGACCGGCGCCACCAGGCCCGCCAGACGCTCCCGCTTCCTGAGAGCCTCCTGGACCCGGTTTTCCCCCAGGATATGCACACCGGCGGCCACTGCTTCCCGGACGCGCTCATCGTCTATGCCCTTGGAAACCGCCACCACGGTGATTTCCTCCGGCCTGCGCCCTGCCCGCAGGGCCGCCTCCGCCACCTGATCGAGCACCCGGCGATAGCGATCAGCTACATCCAATTCGACTCACCTCACGATGGCTCCGTCCCGGACCAGCCAGGGGTTGGTGATGACCTGGCTTCCCTCGGCGATTCCCCCGATGGCCACCAGCGCACCCTTCTCCCCCTTCACCTCCACCTTGACCCACTGGGCCAGGGTCTTCTTCACCACGAACACTCCGGCCTGCCCGTCCCGCTCCACCAGGGCCCGCCTGGGCACCAGGAGGCCGGTGGCCCGATCCTTGATGATCTCCACTGTGATCAACCGCGTGCGCAGGAGATCCTCCACCCACTCCCCGCTCACCAGGGTGATGGTACCGTACGTACGGTCGTCCCCGGCATGGTATGCCTCGGGCCGCATGGTCATTTCCCGTCCGTCGGGGAACCGCACCAGCGCCCGCGAGCGTTCGGCCAGCCCGGCGACCTCCGCGGGAGGCAGCACCACACACAGGCGCATCCTGCTGGTGTCCACCACGCGGGCCAGGGGCTGTCCCACCGTCACCGCCTGGCCCTCCTGCAGTTGCCCCGGCTGGGGCTTGAGGGCAAGGACCTGGGGAGCAGGGGGGGATGTCCCCGGGGCAAAGGAGAGCCGACCTTCCGTCCCGTCCGTGAACAGGGTGACCACACCGGGGGCCGGAGAAACCACCTGGTGGCCGTCCACCCGGCAGACGGGAGTGCCCGTGCGCACCCTGTCCCCTTCCCTCACCCGAAGGTGCACCATCCCGGCGGCGGGCGCCGTGAGCACCCACTCGTCCCAGATGACCACGGCCTGGCCGGTCACCGCAGTCTCCAGATTACCCGGCCTGGCCTCCACCACCCGTACCAGGTGGGGCAGGAGGGCGGCCCGCGCCCAGGTATAGCCCAGCAGCCCCACCAGAGCTAGACCCGCCAGGACGCCCACCACCACCAAGATCCACTTTCCCCGGGGAGCGGCGAACGGCAGGTGGCGGCGGGCCCGGGAGGAACCCCCCCGTCGCCGCCGCGCCATGGAAGGCCTCGCCCTGGAGGCGCTGGCGGAGCGGCCCCGCCTGGGCGCAGCCCGCGTGCGGCTCCGCCCGCTCGAGGCCCGAGAACGGCGGCTCATGCCAGCAGGGCCAGTACGGCGGCCATCCGGCCCGTCACACCCCCGTCCCGGCGGTGCGACCAGAAGAGGTCGGATCGACAGGCCGTGCACATGCCCGACCCAAATATGTGTGTGGACGGGACCCCACTTCTCTCCAGCAGGATGACGATAGCCCCCCGCAGGTCAAAGTACAGGCGGCCGTCCCGAACGGACAGCACCCGCCCGGCGTCCTCGCCCAGCCGTTCTTCCACGCGGCATCTCACGTCGTCACCGATCTCGTAGCAGCACGGTCCGATGCACGGCCCCACCGCGGCCAGCACGTGGGCGGGGTCGCTGCCCGCCGTCCTGGCCATGGTCGCCAGCCCCTGCTCCACCACGCCGGCCACCGTCCCCCGCCAGCCGGCGTGGAGCAGCCCTATCGCCCTCCGTCGGGGGTCGTACAGGTAGACGGGTGCGCAGTCCGCGCAGAACACCGCCAGCGGCAGGCCGGGGCGGCAGGTGACCATGCCGTCGGCCTCGCCCGGGTCGGCGGGGCTCTCCCCCACGTACACCACCCGGCCCCCATGCACCTGGTGCACCACGAAGGGCGAGCGGGGCAGGCAACCCTGAAGGGAAGCCCGGGCCGCCAGCACCGCCTCCCGACCGCGCAGGGCACCTGCCATGCTCAGGGGACGCAGGGTGAACAGGGCCAGGCACCCGGCCTCTTCGAAAGGCCGCAGGCGCAGCACCGGCACACCCGCGCCCACGGAGTCGAACTGCCACACATCGCCAGCGCCGGAAAGATCCACGGGACAACCACCTGCGTTTGGTTTCGTCCCCCCGCCGGCGGCCTCCTGCTAACCCACCTCCACCAGGATGACGTCTTCGCCGATTTTCCTTATCTGTTCCCAGGGTATGACACAGTCCGGCTCCCGGCCCAGCAACCCCAGGGCGCGGGGACTGCCGGGGACCACCATGGCCAGCAGCCTCCCGGACTGCGGGTCGATTTCCCAGTCGGTGACAAAGCCGAGGCGGCGGCCATCTTTGACCGTCACCACATCGCGAAAGCGCAGGTCCGACAGGCGCACGGGGACCCCCGCTTAAATCTATGAGGCCCGCCGCCACCCCATCCCCCGGGCGGCAGGCCACGTCCCCGCCCGCGACCCCGACAGGGTCAGGGGCGGGCCTGGTCCTGCCGCCACCTCTGCACCCAGACGGCGGGATCTACCCCCCGCTTCCGCAACCACTCCAGGAAGAACAGCCGCACCTCGGGACGCGGGCAGGGCTGGCCCCCCGCCAACGGCCCGAGTACGGCCTCCTGTCCGGCCGGCTGACCGGCGACGCCGGAAACCTGTCCCCCATCCGCAGCCGCCAGGAAGAAGGCCGCTTCTGCGGGGGTCAGCAGGGCCGGCCCCGGAGCACCCACGCGGGCGTCCAGGAAGCAGAGGGGCGGGAACAGGACACACCACCAGTTCTGCCCCGCACCTTCACCCAGGATGACCCGCAGGGCCGGGTACGTCCCCGCCGGTAGGGTTACTTCGCCATAGGTGCGCTCGGGAAAGGGGAAGTAACCCACCTGTACGGTAACACCATAAGGCTTACCGGCCGATGCCACCAGGTCCCCCAGCAGTCGGGCCAGTTCGGCCCTGTTCGCCTCCAGCACGGCCAGCGCTCCCCGAGTCTCAACCACCCCGCCCCAGCGCGGGGAAAGAAACTGGATCACCGCATCCCGAACCCGCAGCTTCAGGGCCTGGTCCTCAGCGAGATCGCTGGCGGCAAGAACGTGCAGCCTGACCAGATTGTACGGATTGTAGGCCAGGTGGGGCCCGGGAAAAGCCGGGCGCACGCTGGCCACCAGGCCCACCGCGCCGACCAGGGCAGCCGCCAGCACCGCCGTCATCCCAAGTAGAACCCATCGCCCCGCCCGGCCGGATTTCCGCCTCACCTTCGCTTCACCTTACTTTCTTCCTCCCTTACCACCCCGTCTGTGTCACCCCGCCGCGGGAGCCCCCGCCCGGGGGTCCATCCCGGCCCGGTGTCGCACCCAGGGTGCTACATGTGTTCGCGCATGTGGTGGAGGGCCGCCTTCTCCAGACGCGACACCTGGGCCTGCGAGATGCCGATTTCCTCGGCCACTTCCATCTGGGTCTTCCCTTCGAAGAACCGGAGGGTGAGGATGAGCTTCTCGCGGTCCGAGAGCTTGCCCATGGCTTCCCGGAGGGCTATCCCTTCCAGCCAGTTGATGTCCTCGTTGCGTTCGTCGGAGATCTGGTCCATGACGAAGATAGGGTCCCCTCCGTCGTGGTAAACGGGCTCAAAGAGGGAAATGGGCTCCTGAATGGCGTCCAGGGCGTACACCACTTCCTCCTGGGGCAGCTTCAGCTCCTGGGCGATCTCGGCGATGGAGGGTTCCCGCGAGTACTTGCCCACCAGGGCATCCCGCACCTGCAGGGCGCGGTACGCTACATCCCGCAGCGAGCGGCTCACCCTTATGGTGTTGTTGTCCCGGAGGTAGCGGCGGATCTCACCGATGATCATGGGGACGGCGTACGTGGAGAAGCGCACATTCTGGCCCAGATCGAAGTTGTCGATGGCTTTCATGAGGCCTATGCACCCTACCTGAAAGAGATCGTCCACGTACTCCCCGCGGTTGTTGAACCGCTGGATGACGCTCAACACCAGGCGCAGGTTTCCGAATATCAGCTCCTCGCGGGCGCGCCGGTCACCTTGCTTGACGGCCTCGAAGAGCTCTCGCATGCGGGCGTTGGAGAGTACGGGCAGACGCGCGGTGTCGACCCCGCAGATCTCCACCCGGTTCATCCATCTGACCCCCTGCCAGCGGACATCTCGCATAACAAGTATGTCCGCAGGCAAGGTCCTCTATGCGCAACGTTGCATGTCAAGTCGGACAAATATGCAAAGGGTCCCCCCGCCAGCTATGGGACCACCGTCCATCGCAGGACCGCCATCGCCCCCGGGTCCGGCTCCCACCCGCAGGATCCCCATCGCCCCCGGGTCCGGCTCCCACCCGCAGGACGGCTGCACCCCGGTGCGTCACCTCCGGCACCTGCTATTGCATGACGCTGGTGAGTTCGCCCTGCAGACGCCTCAGGATGCGCTTCTCCAGCCGGGAAATGTAGGATTGGGATATCCCCAGCAGGTCGGCGACCTGCTTTTGGGTGCGGGGCTTGCCATCCTTGAGCCCGAACCTCAGTTGCAGGATGCGCCGCTCCCGGGGGGTGAGCCGGGCCAGCGCCCGGTGCAGGAGGATCCGGTCCACCTCGTCCTCCATGCGCTTGGACACCGCCTCTCCCCCGGTGTCGGGCAGCACGTCGCACAGGAGCAGCTCGTTGCCGTCCCAATCGATGTTCAGCGGCTCGTGCAGGGAAACCTCAAGCCGGGTACGGCCGTTGCGGCGCAGGTACATGAGGATCTCATTCTCGATGCACTTGGAGGCGTATGTGGCGAGCTTAATCCTCTTGGTGGGGTCGAAGGTGTTCACCGCCTTGATGAGGCCGATGGTACCGATGGATACCAGGTCCTCCATGGGAATCCCCGTGTTGTCGAACTTGCGGGCGATGTACACCACCAGGCGCAGGTTTCGTTCGATGAGCACCCCACGCACGGCCAGGTCTCCCTTTTCCAGCCGGGCGAGCAGGTAGCTTTCCTCCTCACCGGATAGCGGCGGTGGCAGCACCTCCGCCGTGCCCACGTACCAGATGCCCGGCGGCACCCCCCGGCGCACGAGCAGCCCGCGGAACCAGAGGTGTACCCGCCAGCGCAAGACCTCCCATAACCTCATGGCATGTCGCCTCCCCCGCCTCTTTCTTTCTCCAGAGCCTCCTGGGGCAGGAGGCCCCGGTACCACCCGTCCGGGGACAGGACGTCCGGGCAGACCCCCACCACCACGGGTCCCAGGCGCTGCCAGCCCCCCTCCTGCTGCACCCTCACCCGGTCGGGACGGAATCCGTAGAGGACGCCCCGCTGGCTCCCCAGTGCCACGAAAGGTACGATGCAGAACCGTTCCGCCAGTGGGTGATGCGCTCCCGGGGCTACTGCCGCCCCCGGGGCTTGCGGGGCATCCCAGGCGTCCGGGGCTACCGGGGCTTCCCGAGCACCTCTATCCGCAGGCACATGGGGAGCTGCTGGGCTGCCCCCACCCGCCTGCTCAACGTCCGGCACAGACCGGCCCAGCAGGAGGGGTTGCAGGGGCCGCGGCACCAGCCGGCGGGCCGTCCCATACTCCACCACCAGGACGGGTGCACCCGTGAAGGGATCACGCAGGCGATTTCCGGTATCCACCAGGGCGGGGAACACCACCCTGCGTGCGCCCAGGATTACCTCCGCGGGGAGCACGGTCAGGTTATCGTGCTGCCGGCGGTACGCCCACGCCCGTCCGGCCATGGCCAGAGTGATCGCCACGGCCAGGCCCACCAGCCAGGAAGGGATACCGGGGAACGGCCCTCCCAGACCGGGTAAGGACAGGTACGCGAGGGCGATGGCGCCGCCACCGGCAACCAGGGACAGCACCGCAAAGCACCCCCACAGGCGACCGAGGTGGGCGAGGGAGCGAACGGGGAAGGCTACCGCGACCATAACGAGGGAGAAGGCGGCCTTGGCGCTCACCGAGTAAAGGGGGCGGGCGGCGGGAAACAGGAAGGCGGTGGCATAAGCTGCTCCCAGGAAGGAGGAGGCAGCCAGGCGCAACCACCGGGCGCGCACGCCGGCGAACCTGGCCGTCGCCCACAGGAGCAGGTAGTCCATCCCCCAGTTAGTGAGGAAAAACAGGTCCGCGTAGACTACCACCGGCCGTCCCTGCCCGGCATACTAAATGGCTATGCCCGGCTGCCCCGGCATATGCCTGATCCCCTGCGCCATCAGCCCCCACAGGGGAAACTACCAGAATCATACACCTCCCATCCCGCAAAACAGGGCGAAATCCGCCTGCCTCCGCCACCCCCTCTGCCGAACCGGATACCCCGAACCGGATACGCCGAACCGGATACCCCGAACCGGATACGCCGAAAAGTGGCGCACCTGCGCCTTCCTGGTGCGCCATATTTCGGCCCACAGGATGCTCAGCGGACCCTTGCCGCCCCCACCAGTCCGTACGGATACCATACTCTCCCTGGTTTCACAAGGGTACCACAGACCGACGCGGACCTGCTCCTCCCCCCGCCTTACGCCAAATATTAGCCTGTGTAGACAGGCTGGGTGCGCCAAAAACTAGCACCCGGGGCTCAGGGCAGAGGGGCAGGGGTGGAGGCAGAGGGGCAGAGGGGCAGGGGGGCAGGGGCTCAGGGGGGCAGCACCTCAGGGGCGCGGAGACAGATGTGGCGCTGCCAGGCGGGGTCCTCATGGGGGAAGTCCGATCGGAAGTGGACGCCCCGGCTCTCCTCCCTGGCCAGGGCCGCCCTCGCCACCAGCTCCGCAACCACCGCCAGGTTCCGGACTTCCAGGGCATCCAGGAGATCCCTGCGGTTCCGCACCGTCATGAGCGGAAAATCCGCGGAGATCTCATCGATGGCCCGCAACGCTTCCTTGAGCCCGGCGCCGCTGCGCAGCGGGCCCAGCAGCCGGTCGGCCACGGCATTAAGGCGCCTCTTCACCCCGGCAGGGCTGATATCCGTCTGTTGCGAGCACCAGCGGGCCACCCAGGTCCCGGTGGCACCCGGTACCGGGCCCGCGGGCTCCCGGACCTGAGGCAGCCGGCTCCGGCCGTGAGCGGCCGCGGCCTCCCCAGCCCGCAGCCCGAACACGGTGATGTTGGTGAGGGCGTTGCCACCGATGCGGTTGGCACCGTCCACTCCTCCGGTGACTTCGCCACATGCCAGAAGACCCGGTATCTCCGTCTCGCCCCGGTCGTTGATGGCCACTCCCCCCGAGAAATAGTGCTGCACGGGGGCAACCCGGACCGGCCCGGAGGCCGGATCGCGGTGAGCCGGGAAGTATCGCCGCAGGTCGGCCGGCAGGGGATCTCTCCACTGGTGGGGGGTCAATGCCTCCAGGTGCAGGAACACCTGGCGCCCCCCCTCAAGCTCTCTGGCTACGGCCACCGCGCAGCGGTCGCGCGCGAAAAGGTTCGCCTCCCGGCCGCTGGAGATCCCCCAGGACCGCAGCTGGGGGTCCAGGAATCGCTCCCCCGCGGAGTTGGTGAGGTACGTGTAGTCCAGGATGTTCAGCGGGATGAACCAGGTGGGGAGACCCTCCTCGGCGAATCCGAGCGGGTAGAATTGCACGAACTCCATGTCCAGGAGGGGCAGGCCCGCCGCGTACAGCAGGGCGTAGCCGTCACCGGTGGTGCGCACCGGGTTGTCCGTGCGGCCATACAGGCGTCCGGCCCCACCGGTGGCCACCACCACCGCCCCCGCCACGAGGTGGCTGATCTCCCCCGAGACGAGATCGACGTACTCGACCCCGCTGATGCCGGCATCGTCCAGGCACAGGTGGGTAACCACGGCCCGGTCGCGGATTTGCACGCCGTGCTCACGGGCCCACCTTACCAGAGGCAGGGTCATCCCCATGCCCCCCGGGCCCGAGGGAGGGGCGTGGCCCGCCACGCGGGCACCGCCCCGGCGCACATCGAGGCCAACACCGTACTGGCGAAGCTCCTGCACCCGCCGCGGAGCCTCGGCGCTGAAGACGTCCAGTAGGTGGGGCTGGCTCATGAACCGGCCCGTCTCCCAGGTCAGGGTGCGGTGACGCTCAGGCGTAACTCCCTCCACGCCCAGGGTGAAGCCGCCCCCGGCGTAGGCGGTGCAGTTGGCCAGGCCGGCCGGGGCCTTGCAGAGGAGGGTTACCCGCGCGCCCATGGCCCGGGCCGCCGCAGCCGCACACAAGCCAGCGCCACCGCCACCGACCACCACCACTTCAAATCGATCACTCATGCCACGTCTCCTCCTGCCTGCCCTCAGCCAGCGATTCGTGCGGCCCGCCCCCCGGCGGGGATTCCCGCTGCCTGCCCTCCGGCGGCGACTTGTGCGAGCGACCCTCGGGCAGGCGCAGCTCCTCCCAGCCCACAGCCTGCCGAAGCACGGCCTCCCTCACCAGGCGTTCCCGGTGGCTGAGTTCGGACCGTCCCGTCTTCACCTCCACAAAGACGACACGGCGCACCGCCCCTTCGTCCAGGCCGTCGAACACCACGAGGTCAACCGGGGACCCGATGAACCGCACATCCCTGGGGTTGTATGGGAACCCGGGGAGGTACGGGACCAGGTGCTCTCTCACCTTGCCCGCCGTGACGGCGCGGCTCTTCTCCACCGCGTCCTGCCGGATCGATCCCTCCACCTCGCGCTTCCAGGACTCCAGAGCCACCCGGTACTGTTCCTCCAGCGTGCGACGCTGCTCCTCCACGCGGGCCTGGAACTGGCGCTGCAGGACCGCGAGGGACGTGGCGAGTTCCGCCGCCCGCAGTCGCATCACCACATACAGCACAGCGAGCACCAGGACGAGGAACCCGAGTACCGTTACCACCAGCTCCGTTGTCCCCAGCCACCGCCCGAACCAGTCCACCGCCGCCCCTCCCCCGCCCGGACTCCGTTCGTCCGGCCCCGCTCCCGGATTCCCCTTTCGTAGCCGCCACAGCCGCAAGCACAGCATACGCCGAGGTGGCGGCCCCTGGCAAGACGCCCACGGACGCAGCGCAGGCAGCCTGGGCGCCCGAAGGATAACGGGCGACCGGGGTGGAAGATCAACCGAGAAGATCCCACCAAATGGAGGGGTGGCAGTGGAGTACAGGATGGTGGGGCAGCTGCGGGTGTCGGTGGTCGGCCTGGGATGCCGGCGCCTGGCAGCACCGGGTATGGATCCCGACCGCGCCCGCCAGGTGGTCCACGCGGCCCTGGACGCCGGGATCGTGCTTTTCGATACCGCGGACAACTACGGCCGGGGCGCGTCGGAAGAGGCGCTCGGGAAAGCCCTGCGCGGTCACCGGCACGACGTGGTGATCGCCACCAAAGCGGGCATCCGCCGCGGCGTCGGGGGCGGTGCCGGCGAGGCTGCGGAGGAGCCGGCGCGGGCGGACTTGACGACCCAGGACGGCTCTGCCCGCCATCTCATCAAGGCGACGGAGGATTCCCTGCGCCGCCTGGGAACTGACTACGTCGACCTCCTGCAGCTTCACTACCCCGACCCCGCCACCCCCTTTGAGGAAACAGCGGGGGCCCTGGCCCGGCTGGTGCAGCAGGGCAAGGCCCGCGCCATCGGGCTCTGCAACTTCCCGATCGCCGACCTGCAGGCATGGCTGGCCGGGCAACCCGCCTGGCGGGCCGAGTCGCGACCGGTTACCCTGCAGATGCCGTACAGCCTGGTGCAGCGTGAAATAGAAGAGAAGGCCCTCCCCCTGGCCCGGGAGCACGGGTTGGGGCTGCTGGCCTACATGCCCCTGTTCCTGGGATATCTGGCCCGGGAACCGCAGCCCGGAGAGCTGGAGGGGGATCCCCACCGCGCCCTCCTGCCCCTGACCTACGTCGACCGCCTGGCAGGAGCGGTGGCGCGCATGAGAGAGCTGGGGCGGGATCTGGGCTTGACGCCGGGCCAGCTGGCCCTGCGCTGGGTGATAGACCGGCCCGGAGTGGTGGCCGCCCTGGCAGGCGCCACGCGCCCGAAGCAGGTGTGGGAAAACGCCGGCGCGGCGCGGGCCCTGCCGGAAGCCGTGCGATCGGCCGTGGAGGAGATAAGCCGCGAACTGGCGCCTGTTCCCCCGCTGGCGATCACCGAGACGGCGGTCGACTGTCACCCGTCGCCCCGGGGCGGGTACTACGTGGTCGTCTCCTCGGGGCTGAAGATCCCCAGCCCCGATCCCGTGAAACCCGGCTGGACGGTGGAACTGGACGGCTGGCGTGGTGACATCCTGAGAGTGGCGCCACCGGAACCATGAGCGGCGCCGCAGGCTGCGGCCGGCTTGGCGCCGGGTGACGCGGGACGCTGCCCGCGGTGGCGCCGGGCGGCGCAGGGTGCTACCCACCCGGCTCGGGTCAGGAGCGGCGGCGCAGGAAGGCGGGGATGTCCAGGTCGTCCTCGGCCGCGAACCCCTTGAGGTCGATCTGCTCCAGGGGCAGCTTCTCCCGGCCGGACGCGGCCTTGGGACGCGCATCGAAGCCGGTGGCGATCACCGTGACCCGCACCTCGTCCTTGAGGTTGTCGTCTATGACGGCTCCAAAGATGATGTTGGCATCGGGGTCGGCGGCCTCGGCCACGATCTCCGCCGCCTCGTTCACCTCGAACAGGCCCAGGTCCGGCCCTCCCGTGATGCTGAGCAGGACCCCGCGGGCCCCCTCTATGGACGTCTCCAGGAGGGGACTGGAGATGGCCGCCCGGGCGGCATCGGCAGACCGGGTCTCCCCGAAGCCCACCCCGATACCCATGAGGGCTGACCCCGTTTCCGCCATGATGGTGCGCACGTCGGCGAAGTCCAGGTTGATGAGCCCGGGGACGGCGATGAGATCCGATATCCCCTGCACCCCCTGGCGGAGGACGTCATCGGCCACCCGGAAGGCTTCCACTATGGAGGTCTTCTTGTCCACCACCTGCAGCAGCCGGTCGTTGGGAATGGTGATAAGGGTGTCCACCTTGCTGCGCAGGGTGGCAATCCCCCGCTCCGCAACCGCCATGCGCCGCCGGCCCTCGAAGGTGAAGGGCCTGGTCACCACGCCCACGCACAGGGCACCCGCCTCCTTGGCGCATTCCGCCACCACCGGCGCCCCCCCGGTACCGGTCCCCCCTCCCATACCGGCGGTGATGAACACCAGGTCGGCCCCCTTGAGGGTCTCCACGACTTGATCCCGGCTCTCCTCGGCCGCCTTGTTCCCCACTTCCGGATCGGCCCCTGCCCCCAGACCCTTGGTGATGCGGGCTCCGATCTGTATCTTCCGGGTGGCGTGGCAGGCGGCCAGGGCCTGGGCGTCGGTGTTGATGGATATGAACTCAACTCCCTTGACGCCCGTGGCCACCATGCGGTTGACCGCGTTGTTGCCCCCGCCCCCCACCCCCACCACCTTGATGACGGCGAAGGGTTCCCCCTCCAGCTCCAGGTCCAGCATCCCCACACCTCCCGATTCCCTCTCCCTGCACGCCCACCCGCAGCCCCGCAGCCCGGGCCGACCGCGCGGCCCACCTGCGGCTGCGGGGAGCGACCTTCAGAAGAAATCGCTCAGGGCGCGGCGCACCCGATCCCAG
Source organism: Bacillota bacterium (assembly GCA_030019365.1). Taxonomy (NCBI): domain Bacteria; kingdom Bacillati; phylum Bacillota; species Bacillota bacterium. The sequence continues at coordinate 159,583 of JASEFA010000001.1, read as the reverse complement.
AGGGACCCCAGCATGCCGCCCCTGAGCTCCACCCGCGCCAGCCCCGGCTGGCCCCGGGTGGCATACACGAGCAGGCCCACGGTGGTGGCGAAGGCCGGGCTGGAGGTCAGGTCCGCCAGGCCTCCCAGCCCGCCGGGGGTCCCCACCCGCACCGGCATCCCCAGTTCCTCTTCGGCCATTTCCCCTATCCCGGGCAGGAGCGCGCATCCTCCGCACAGCACCGCCCCGCCCGGAATCTGCCCGCCGCGACCGGATCGAGCTATCTGCTGCCTGACCAGCCCGAACAGCTCCTGCAGCCGGGGAGCAACGATCTGGGTCACCAGAGCCCCACTGATCTGACGGGTGCCCGTGCCACCCACGTTGGGCACTTCGAACACGTCGTCATCTGCCTCGGGACAGGGCCGGGCCCGCCCGTGTTCCAGCTTGATCCTCTCCGCCTCAGGGGGTGGCGTGCGCAGGCCGACGGCCAGGTCCCCGGTCACATGGTCCCCGCCTATGGGTACGACCGCCGAATACACGGGATTGCCCCGCTCGAACATGCCCAGGTCGGTGGTGCCGCCACCGACGTCCAGCACGAGCACACCCAGCTCCCGTTCCGCCGGCAGCAGTACCGCTTCTCCCGACGCCAGGGGCGCCACCACCAGGTCTTCCACCTGCAGCCCCGCCCTGGCCACGCCCTTCAAGAGATTCTGGATGGAGGTCACCGCCCCCGTAACCACGTGGGCTTCCACCTCCAGGCGCACTCCCAGCATCCCCACCGGATCCTTCACTCCATCGTAGCCGTCCACCACGAACTCCCGCGGGACCACGTGCACGATCTCCCGGTCCGCTGGGATGTTGAGGACGCGGGCCGCGTCCAGCACCCGATCCACGTCTTCGGCGGTGATCTCACGGTCGTCTCTGGCCACCGCCACCACTCCCCGGTTGTTGAGGCTGGAGAGATGGCTGCCGGAGATGCTCACGTATGCGGACTTTATCTCCACCCCCGCCATGCGCCCTGCCTTCTCGGCAGCCTCCGCGATGGCCCTGGACACGCCCTCGATGTCCACCACCACACCCTTGCGCATGCCGGCCGAGGGGGTCACGCCGAATCCGATGATGTCGCAGGTGCCGTCCCGGCGCACTTCTCCCACAATGGCGGCCACCTTGCTCGTCCCGACGTCAATTCCAACCGCCAGATCGCGCCTGGGCAACCCATGCACCTCCCGGGGCGTTGATTTCTGCAACGCCCTCTGCTTTTCCTTTGAACACCGGCTCAGCCATCCCTTTACTGGCGACGCTTGCGCCATGCGGCCAGCAGCAGGTGCCTGATGGCGCCCAGGTTGTTGAAGATGCGGATGCCGAATGCCACCAGGGCGGCGAAATACAGCTCCACCCCCAGGCGGTCGCCCACGTAGGTGAGACCTGCCGCCAGCAGGGCGTTGAGGAAGAAGCCGCTGATGAAGACGGTGTTGTCGTACTTGCCCTCCAGTCCCGCCCGCACCCCGCCGAAGGAGGAATCGAGGGCGGCCAGGAGGGCGACGGACAGATACCGCCCGTAGAAGATGGGGATCTGCAGGGGAATGCTGGCCCCCAGCAGGACCCCCGCCACCAGCGCCGCCAGCGGAATCCACATCTCACTTTCCTCCCGACTGGGCCACCCGGCCGAACTGGAAACGCAGGCTGCCGGTATACGCCGGGATGGTGACCTCCGTCTCCTTCTTCACGGTCACCTCGATCCCCCAGAACGATAGCGACTCCACCACGCCCCCCCTCATGCGCAACGCCCTCTCCAGCACGTCGGGGTCACCCACAGCCTGGATCACGATGGGGGGCGCCGTCATCACCCGGTTGACGGAGATGGTCGGGCCGGCGCAGCGCACCTCCGTGGTGGCTATCACGCGCTGTCCGTTCAGGGACATGGCTTCCGCCCCGGCGGCAAACAGCTCGTTCACAACGCGCAGCACGTCTTCATCATGCAGGAGAAAGGCGTTGATGTCCTGCCCTTTCTGCAGGGGCCGCTTGGAGTCGTCCATGGTGACGCTAACCCCGGGTCCCTTTACCGGCACCAGCCCCGCCAGGATCTGAGCCTTGGTCAGCTCCTCCTGGAGGGCCCCCAGGGCAGCCTGGCCCTGGGTGAGTCCGGTAACGGTGTTGCGCAGTTCGGCCACTTCCTGCTCCAGGCGGCGCCGCTCGGTCTCGGATTTCTGCAGGAGCTCCACCAGCTCTTCGGTCCGGCGGTGGGCCAGGTCGGTGGCGGCCCGCTGCTGCACGCGGTACTGCAGGGCCAGCATCAACCCCAGCACCAGCATGACCAGTGCCACCGCCACCTGCGCTCCTCTCGACCGCAAACCCCCTCACCCCCCTTGGACCGGCCTCACGACCACCCGGTCGCGGTCGCGCACGTCGATGTATTCCGCCTGCCCTCCCTGGCGGCGCAAGTCCTCCCAGACGGCCAGGAGGACCTGCACCCTGTGGGGCAGCTGGGCGTCGGGGAACCCCATGAGGGCGGGAACACCCTCCAGGTCGTACACGACCAGCTCTCCCCGGTCGCCGGCATGCACCTCGCCCAGTCTCTCCCTGGCCGCGGGAGGGAAGGCTTCCACGCACGCCAGGGCTCCCAGGACGGCCCCGTCGGTGATGAACTGGCCCGCCACCAGATCGGGGGGAACCGGGCCGGTCACCAGGGGCAGCTCCCAGGGACCTGCCTCCTGGCTGGTGGTGAGAACGCGACCCTCACCGTCCAGCACCAGGAAGCGGTCGTGGTAGGGCAGGAGAGCGAGGGGCGTGCGCTCACTCACCCGGATGAGAGCCCGGCCCGGCCACGCCCAGGCCACCCGGGCTTCCTTCACCCAGGGGAGAGATCGCAGGCGGGCGGCCACCTGTCCGGGGCGCAGGGAGAACACGGTCTGCCCGGGGCGCAGCCCGGAGATCTCCTTCACCTGCTCCGGGTCGAGGCGGCTGGCCCCCGTGACGGCAACCTCCTGCAACTGGGCATAGCGGGACTGGGCAAAGACCACCACCACCCCAGATGCCAGCAGGAGGAGAAGGCACCAGGTCAACCTCGTCCGACCAGCCTGTCCACCCGAAGTGCGCATTCACACCCCGCCCTCAAGCACCTAATTGTACCCTACCCTGTTCGCGGCCGCCAGTTGCAAGGCCGACCCGCCACCCGGGCCGCGCGGAGGAGCGCAAACGCCCCGCCCGCCGGTCACACGCCTGTGGGTGGCCCCGACCCCGCCCGGGAGCGCTCGATGTGGGCCCCCAGGCCGGCCAGCTTGGCCTCCAGGTGCTCGTACCCGCGGTCGATGTGGGAGGTGTCCTCCACCGTGGTCACTCCCTCCGCCGCCAGCCCCGCCAGCACCAGGGCTGCCCCGCTGCGCAGGTCGGTGGCTTCCACCAGCGCCCCGAAGACGACGGGGACGCCCTTGACCACCGCCGCGCGCCCCTCCACCTTGATCTGGGCACCCATGCGTCGCAGCTCATCGGCATGCTTGAAGCGGTTCTCGAACACCGTCTCGGTGATGACCGAAGTCCCCTCGGCCAGGCACATGAGGGCCATCACCTGGGGCTGCATGTCGGTGGGGAAGCCCGGATAGGGCAGGGTCTTGAAGTCCGTGGCCAGGATCCGCTCGGGGCCCCTCACCAGGATCTGACCCGGCTGCGGGCACGATATGGCCGCTCCCGCTTCCTTGAGCTTGGCGGTCACCGATTCCAGGTGCTCCGGGATGACCCCCGAGATGAGCACCTCGCCGCCGGTGATGGCCGCCGCCGCCATCATGGTCCCCGCTTCGATGCGGTCGGGGATCACCTGGTGCTGGCACCCGCCCAGCTCCCGCACGCCCTCCACGTGGATGACGTCGGTCCCGGCCCCCGTGATGCGGGCGCCCATGGCGTTGAGGAAGTTCTGCAGGTCCACGATCTCCGGCTCCTTGGCCGCGTTCCCGATCACCGTCACCCCCCGGGCCAGGACGGCCGCCATCATGATGTTTTCCGTGGCCCCCACGCTGGGGAAGTCCAGGTGGATCTCCTGCCCCCGCAGGCGAGGGGCTTCGCCGTAGATGTACCCGTGGCGTTCCCGCAACCGGGCCCCCAGGGCCTCCAGCCCCCGCAGGTGCAGGTCTATGGGACGCGGCCCGATGGCGCATCCCCCCGGATATGCCACCTTCACCTTTCCGGCGCGGGCAAGCAGCGGCCCCATGAGGAAGATGGAGGACCTCATCTGCCGGCTCAGCTCATCCCGCACCTCGCACGTCCCCAGCTCCCGCGCCCACATCTCCAGGGTGCCGTCGGGGTGGCACGCCACCTGGACGCCAAGCCTCTCCAGGATCTCTCGCATCACGGCCACGTCCCGCAGCCGGGGCACGCCCCTGAGCGTGCACTGCTCCGGGCTCAACACCGCCGCCGCCATCATGGGCAGCACCGCGTTCTTGGAACCGCTGACGGTCACGGTACCGGAGAGACGCCGCCCCCCGTGGATCACGAATTGCTCCACACCATTCACCCCCGGTGCTCCCTGGGGGTCAGATCGTCAGGTCCTCTCCCACTGTCTCCACTTCCGGCTCCAGCCAGACGCCAAACCGCTCGGCCACCCGCCGGCGCACCGCGGCGGCCAGGGCCAGGATGTCCCCGGCGGTGGCTCCGCCCCGGTTGACCAGGAAGTTGGCATGCACCCGGGAGACTTCCGCCCCTCCCACCCGCATGCCCTTGCAGCCCGCCTGTTCGATGAGGAAGCCGGCCGCCGCTCCCGGCGGGTTGCGGAAGAAGCTCCCCGCCGAGGGCACACCGCGGGGCTGGGTGCGCCGCCGGACCTCCAGCAGTGCCCGCATGCGCTCCTGCACCTCGGTGCTCGACGAAGGTCGCAGCTGCAGGACGGCCTCGGTGACCACCAGGTCCTGGCCCCGCAGGGCGCTGCTCCGGTAGCTCAGCCCGAGCTCATCGCCGTCGAGCACCGCCTGACCCGCGCGGCCGCGCACCGTGACCCGCTCGATGACGTCTGCCAGGGACATCCCGTGGGCCCCCGCGTTCATGATTACCGCCCCGCCCAGGGTTCCCGGTATGCCGGCGGCGAACTCCAGACCACTCAGCCCCAATCGGGCTGCCTCGCGAGCCAGGGCGGGAAAGGGCGAGCCGCTCTGCGCCACCACCCGGGTACCGTCCACTCGCCACCCGCTCAGACGGGCCGTGGACAACACCGCCCCGCGGACGCCCCCGTCGCGGACCAGCAGGTTGGTACCCAGGCCCACCACCAGCACGGGCAACCCGGCCTCCGCCAGGACGGCCCGAGCGGCCTCCAGGGAGGGCAAATCCGCGGGGCGTACATACAGGTCGGCCGGTCCCCCCACCCGGAAGGAGGTATGGCGGCTCATGGGCTCCGATGACCTGACATCGCCCCGCACCATGCTACGCAGGCGGGCCAGCACCTGTTCCACCAGTACCTGCTCCAAGAGACGTGCCCCCCATACCCGTCGCCACCAGGACACCGGAGGTTGCGGCCTACCCGAAGCCCTCCAGCCGCCCGCGCTTCCCGCCTACCCGGGCTCCTCGAGCCACCGCAGGAAGTCCTTCCCCACCTTCCACACGTCGCCGGCTCCCATCACCAGGACCAGGTCCCCCGCCCGGGCCACCCCCTTCAGCCACTCCACCGCCTCACCGGGGGTGGACAGGAAGGGCGCCGGTTTGCCCTCATCCCGGACGGCCCGTGCCACCAGCTCTCCCGTCACCCCGGGGATGGGCGGCTCGGCCGCCGCATACACGTCCATGACCCCCACCTCGTCGGCCAGGGCCAGGGCGGGCCCGAAGGCCCGGTGCAGGATCCCGGTGCGGGTGTAACGGTGGGGCTGGAACAGACATATCACCCTTCCCTCTCCCGCCTCCAGGCGGGCGACCCGCAGGGTGGCTTCCACTTCGGCGGGGTGGTGGGCGAAGTCGTCCACCACCCGGATGCCCCTGGCCACCCCCAGGGTCTGAAACCGCCGCCTGACTCCCCGGAAGGAGGCCAGGGCCTCTGCCAGGGGCGGGAAACCCACTCCCAGAAAGGAGCAGGCAGCTATGGTCCCCAGGGCGTTCTGGACGTTGTGCCGGCCGGGCACCGAGAGCGTTACCTCTCCCAGGGGCTCACCTCCCGAACAGGCGGTGAACCGCGACCCCCCGGGCAGGAGTTGCATGTCCCGGGCGGTGTAGTCGGCGGCGCCGTTCAGGGAATAGGTGACGAGGCGCCCGCCGTACCCGTCCAGGGCGCGGCGCAGGTGGGGGCTGTCCAGGCACACCACCGCCGCCCCCTCCGGGCGCACCTGGTCGAGGAAGCGGCGGAATGCCCCTATCAAGCGGTCCAGGGAGTAGCCATACCGTTCCAGGTGATCGTCGTCGATGTTGGTCACCAGGGCGAGGTAGGCGTGCAGGAGCAGGATGGTTCCGTCGTACTCGTCCACTTCCGCCACCAGGTAGCGTCCCCGGCCCAGGCGCGAGGTGGCGGGAACGTCGTTGAGCTCGCCTCCGATGAGGACGGTGGGGTCGTACCCGGCCTGCTCCAGGCAGACGGCCACCATGGAGGCGGTGGTGGTCTTGCCGTGAGCCCCGGCAATCGCCACCCCGTGCCTCTCCTCCATGAGACGGGCCAGCAGCTCGGACCTGCCCAGGATGGGCAGCCTGCGGGAACGGGCTTCCCGCACCTCCACGTTGTCCTCGGGAACCGCGGCGGAAACCACCACCAGGTCGGCGTCGCCCAACTGCTCGGCCCGGTGCCCCTGAAAGATGGCGGCTCCCCGTGCGGCCAGCCGCCGGGTGGCGTCGCCGGAGGCCAGGTCGGACCCGCTCACCTCATATCCCATCTCCAGGAGAACACCGGCCAGGGCCGACATGCCGGCCCCGCCTATCCCCACGAAGTGCACTCTGGGCATGAACTCCTCCACCCGCTTCCCTCGCATCCCATTAGTATGCCGCGGGTAACCGGCCCGTCTTCATCACCACATCCGCCACCCGCCGGGCGGCATCGGGCCGGCCCAGGCGGCGGGAGCTCCGGGCCATCGCCTCCCGCAGAGAAGCATCCCCCAGTATGGTATTCGCAGCCGCGGCCAGGGCCTGTCCATCCAGCCGGTCCTCCGGGATCACACGGGCTGCTCCTTCCTTTTCCAGCTGCCTGGCGTTGTAGTCCTGGTGCCGCCCCACCACGTTGGGAGAAGGGATGAGGACGGCGGGAAGCCCGCGCACGGTCACTTCCGCCACCGTCATGGCCCCCGCCCGTCCCACCACCAGGTCGGCGGCCGCCAGCGCATCCTCCATGTTATAGACGTAGGGCTCCAGGCGGACGTCTCCGTCCGCCACCGCTGCGGCCAGCCGGGTGCGGGCCTCCGGGTAGTAGTCCCGGCCGGCGATGATGAGGACCTGCACGCCGGGCTGAGCCTCCCTGATGGCGGGAAGGGCGTCCAGGGCCGCCTCCGCCACCCGGCGGGCGCCCCGGCTCCCGCCCAGCACCAGCAGGGTGGGGCGGCGGGCGTCAAGTCCCAGGGACCGGCAGCCCTCCTCCCGGGTGCGGGCGATCACCCGGGGGCGGACGGGGTTTCCCGTCACCACCAGCCTGGCCCGGGAGGGAAAGTGCACCAGGCAGCCGGCATAGGGGACGCATACGGCCCGGCAGAAGGGAGAGAGCCAGCGGTTGGTCGCGCCCGGGACCACGTTCTGCTCCTGCAGAACGGCCGGAATGCGGCGCAGGAGGCCGGCAAGCACCACCGGACCGGTGACGTACCCTCCCGTCCCCAGCACGGCGTGGGGGCGGAACCGTCCCAGGATGGCCAGGGCCTGTCCCACCGCCAGAGCCGCCCTTCCGGTCCCCAGCATCACCTGCCGGAGCGACTTGCCCCGCAGCCCCGTCACCGTGATCCCTTCGAAGGCAATGCCTTCCCGGGGGACCAGGTCGGCCTCCATGCTCCCGCCGCTGCCCACGTACAGCAGGCAGGCGCCGTGATCCTCCTGCAGGACCTTTGCCACCGCCAGGGCCGGGTAGATGTGCCCGCCCGTCCCCCCGCCGGTGAGCGCTATGCGGAGATCCCTTTCCCCCATACCATCACCTTCCTTCAGGGGGGACGGCTGTAACGGGAGACGTTGAGGACGATGCCGGCCGCGGCCAGGGAGAACACCAGGGACGATCCGCCATAGCTTATGAAGGGTAGCGGGATGCCGGTGATGGGCAGCAGCGCGGTCACCACCCCCATGTTCACCACCGCCTGCAGGGCTATCATCCCCGTGAGCCCGGCCGCCAGCAGCGACGAGAAGGTGTCGGGCGCGTGCATGGCCGCCCGGAACCCGCGCCAGGTGAACAGGAAGAACAGGCCCACCACCACCGCGGCCCCCACCAATCCCAGCTCTTCCCCTATGATGGCGAAGATGAAGTCGGTGTGCTCCTCGGGCAGGTACCAGAGCTTCTGCCTGCTCTGCCCCAGGCCCACCCCGAACAGGCGACCACATCCCAGGGCGTAGAGAGCCTGGATGATGTGGAACCCGGACCCCTGCGGATCTGCCCAGGGGTCCAGGAAGGCGAGAAAGCGGCGGCGGCGGTATTCCTCCGCGAAGATGGCCCAGAAGGTGGTGGGGACAGCCGCCACCCCCAGCAGGGCCACATGGGAAATACGGGCGCCGGCAGTGACCAGGGCCAGGAACAGGGTACCGCCCACCGTCACCGCAGTACCCAGGTCGGGTTGCTTCAGGATGAGAGCCGCAGCCAGGCCCGTCCAGAACAGGAGGGGTACCACCCCCCGCCACAGGTCACGCGCTATCCCCTCCCGGCGGGAAAGGTGGTAGGCGGCAAAAATGGTCATGGTCACCTTGGCCAGCTCGGAAGGCTGAAAGGCCAGGGATCCGTAACCCAGCCAGCGCTGGGCCTCCCGCGAGGCCCGCCCCACTCCGGGAACGAGCACCAGTACCAGCAGGAAGACGGTGAGCACCAGGGCGGGGCGGGCCACCGACACCCAGTGCCAGTACTTCAGGCGGGAAGTGAAGAGGGCTACCACCAGGCCCAGGGCGGCCCATACCGCCTGCCGTTTCAGGTAGAAGTAGCGGTCTCCCAGCGTCTCCATGGACTTGGCCGCCGAAGAGCTGGCCACCATGACTATGCCGATGGCCACCAGGCTCACAAGTACCAGGAAGAGCAGGGGATCGGGACTGCCCGCCCGGGCGGGAACGGGCCGCGCCCGCACGCTCCTCACGGTGGGACGGGGCCTGCCGGGGCGCGCCATTATCCCATCCCCCGCCACACCAGCAGCCCCAGAAAGGCGCACACCGCCGAGCACGCCCAGAAGAACTCCACCACCCGGGGCTCGGGCCAGCCGGAAAGCTCGAAGTGGTGGTGCAGGGGGCTCATCCGCAGGATGCGCCGCCCGAAAACGTGGAACCAGAAAACCTGCAGCATGACGGAAAGGGCCTCGGCCACGTACAGCCCGCCGATCAGCAGGAGGAGGATCTCGGCGCGGGTGAGGATGGCACATGCCCCCAGGGCCGCCCCCAGGGCCAGGGCACCGGTATCCCCCATGAACACCCGAGCGGGATACACATTGTAGCGCAGGAAACCCACCAGGGCCCCCACCGCCGCCAGGCAGAAGGTGAGCACCGGCTCCTCTCCCAGGCTCCAGGCCATGAGACCGTACGCCAGGAAGGAGCAGGCCGTGGCCCCCGCCGCCAGGCCGTCCAGGCCGTCGGTGAGGTTGACGGAGTTGGCCCCGGCCAGCACCACCAGCATGCCCAGCAACCAGTAGGCCCGTCCCAGGTCGAAGGGGCCGTACCAGGGCACCTCGATGATGGTCCCCCGGCCCAGCTGAAGGGAAGCCGCCACGATGCCCGCCGCCAGCACCAGCTGCCCCGCCACCTTGTAGCGGGCCCGCAGTCCCAGGGGTCGCCTGGCCACCACCTTGAGGAAGTCGTCCGCCCAGCCCAGCAATGCGAAGGACCAGGCGCTGAAGAGGAGGACGTACAGAGCCCCGGTGCGCGGACCCCACCACAGGGCCGCCGCCGACAGAGCCACCAGGAAGATCACCCCGCCCATGGTAGGGGTACCGGCCTTACCGGCGTGGCTGCGGGGGCCGTCGCTGCGCACCACCTGTCCCGCCTTGAGACGGCGCAGGCCGGGAATCATCAGGCTGCCGGCGGCCAGGGCCAGCAGCCACGCCGCCACCAGGGGCTGGACGGCCACGGTCATCTGGGCCCCCACCTCTGCCGCAACGCGGCCACCACCTGCTCCAGCTTCATGCCCCGCGACCCCTTCACCAGCACCACGTCTCCCTCTTTCACCAGGTCGCTCACCAGCCGGGCCGCCTCCGGGGCGGCATCCACCCGGGCGATGCGGGGGGCGGGCATGCCCTCCTCGCGGGCAGCCCGGGCCAGCTCCCGGGAATGGGGGCCCACCGTCACCAGGTGATCCAGCCCCAGCCGGGCCACCAGCCTCCCCACCTCCCGGTGCCCGGGGACGGTGCGCGACCCCAGCTCCAGCATGTCACCGAGCACGGCCAGGTGGCGGCTCCCCGGCATCTCCACGAGAGTCTCCAGGGCCGCCGAAGTGCTGGTGGGGCTGGCATTGTAGGCATCGTTGAGGACGGTCAGCCCGCCCAGCCGCAGGACTTCCATGCGCATCCCCGACAGGGCGGGGTCCTGCAGGCCCCGCACGATGTCGGCGGCGGGGAGATCCAGCACCCACCCCAGGGCGGCGGCGGCCAGAGCGTTGGGCACCTGGTGCCGGCCGGGAACGGGCAGCAGCACCTCCGCCCTTTCCCCGTCCAGGTGGAGGAGGAAGCGGCTCCCCCGGTCGGCCAGAGACTGCACCCCCGTGGCCCGTACCTGGCATTCTTCCCCCAGGCCGAAGTACACCACCCGCCCCGGGCACTCCTCGGCCATGGCGCGCACCCGGGGATCGTCCCCGTTCAGGACGGCGGTACCGTCGGGAGGAAGGGCCGCCACCAGCTCGGCTTTGGCGCGGGCCACCTCTTCCACCGACCCCAGCAGCTCCAGGTGACTCTCGGACACATTGGTGACTACCCCCATGCGGGGCCGGGCCAGGCCGGCCAGGTAGGTGATCTGCCCCCGTCCCCGCATGGCCATCTCGATGAGCGCAACCTCGTGAGTCGAATCAAGTTGCAGGAGGGTCAGGGGAACCCCCACCTCGGTGTTCAGGTTACCCTCGTTCCTCAGCACCCGGTAACGGGTCCCCAGTACCGACGCCGCCATGTCCTTGGTGCTGGTCTTGCCCAGGGAACCGGTAATCCCCACCACCAGGGGAGCGAAACGCAGGCGATGGGCAAGTCCCAACCTGCCCAGGGCCAGGGTCGTGTCGGGGACGAGCAGGCAGGGACCACCCGGATGCCGCGGGGGCTCCCGGGAGATCAGGGCCGCCACCGCTCCGCGGGCGAAGACGTCCTCCAGGAAGAGGTGGCCGTCGGTGGTGGCGCCCGGTATGGCCACGAAGAGAAACCCGGGACCCGCCCGCCTGCTGTCGTGGGTCACCGCCAGGATCTCCGCGTTTTCACCGGGGAAGAGGAGGCGGGCATCCAGGATGTGGCAGGCTTCCGCGACGGTGAACAGCAGCGGCCTCACCTCCCTGCCAGCAGTTCCCGCACCACCTGGCGATCGTCGAAGGGCAGGGTACGGTCCCCGATCACCTGGTACGTCTCGTGCCCCTTGCCGGCCACCAGCACCAGGTCGCCCGGGGCGGCTTCGGCCAGCGCCAGGGATATGGCCCGGCGCCGGTCGGGCTCGAGCAGGTAGCGGTAACCGGGAGCCCGCACCCCCTCTTCGATTTCCCCGATAATGGCCCGGGGATCTTCGCTCCGCGGGTTATCAGAGGTGATGACGGTCACGTCGGCCAGCTCGCGGGCGATCCGGCCCATGATGGGTCGCTTGCCCCGGTCCCGGTCGCCCCCGCAACCGAACACCGCGATCACCCGGCCCGGCGTGATCTCCCGGGCGGTCTCCAGCACGTTGCGCAGGCCGTCGGGGGTGTGGGCGTAGTCCACGATCACCGAGAACTCGCGCGCCTCCCTGATCCTTTCGAACCGGCCGGGAACCTGGGGCGCCTCAGCCAGGGCCCGCACGGCCAGGGCCAGGGGCACGCCCTCCCCGACGGCCACGGCCAGGGCGGCCAGGGCGTTGTATACGTTGAATCGCCCCACCAGGGGAAGGCTCACCGGGGCCTCCCCCGCCGGAGTCCGGACCAGGAAGGAGGTCCCCTCCGCGCTCATGCGCACGCCGGCCGCCGTGACATCGGCGGGAGGGTGCATGCCGTAGCTGACCACGCCCGCCCCCGCCCGGCGGGCCTCCCCGGCAAAGCGAGGGTATGAAGCGTCGTCGGTGTTGACCGCCGCCAGCTTCTTGCCCGTGGTGCTTCCCAGGTATCCCCGGCCCAGGCTGCGGAACAACCCCAGCTTGGCCTCCAGGTAATCCGCGAAGGTGGGGTGGTAGTCCAGGTGGTCCTGGGTGAGGTTGGTGAACACCGCTACAGCGAACTCGCATCCGGCCACCCGCTCCTGGTCGAGGGCGTGGGAAGATACTTCCATGGAGCAGTAAGCAGACCCGCACTCCACCATTTGGGCGAGCAGCGCCATGATGTCCACCGACTCGGGCGTGGTCCGCTCCACCGGCAGCTCCCGGTCGCACACCACGTTGCGCACGGTGCCCATCAGCCCCACCCGGTGGCCGCAGGCAGCCAGGATGTGACGGATCAGGTAGGTGGTGGTAGTCTTGCCGTTGGTGCCGGTCACACCCACCAGCCGCAGGCGGCGGGAAGGGTGCCCCCAGAAGGTGGCGGCCACCAGGGCCAGGGCGCGCCGGGAGGAAGGTACCAATACCTGGACCACGCCGGGGGGGAGGTCCACGCCTCTCTCCACCAGGAGAGCCCGCGCCCCCCGGCGCACCGCCTCGGGCGCGAAGTCGTGGCCGTCGAACTTCAGCCCCCGCCAGCAGGCGAAAAGGAACCCGGGGCGCACCGCCCCGGAGTGGTAGGCCAGACCTGTGATCTCCGTCGCCGGGTCGCCCCTTAAGTCTTTCTCGGGCAGTATCCTCACCAGTTCCCCCACGTTCATAGCAACGGCCACCGCTTTCCCCTGACTTTTCCAGTATTGTGGCTCAGCCCCGTTCATTTTATGTGACGCGGGACACGGGCACAACGTGCCCCGTCGTGCCGGTCCCCCTCACGGAGGCAGGGAAGGCGGGGGGGCGAACTCCACCCTCACCACTCCTCCGGGAGGCAAGGCGGCACCGGGGGCAGGTTCCTGGCGGACCGCCCGGCCCGTGCCCCGGGCCACCAGGCGCAGGCCCGCCTTCTCCAGGGACGAGGCAGCAGCCCGCATGCTCATCCCGCGCACGTCCGGCACGGCCACCGTACCGGGGGGCGGAGCCTGCCCGGGGGGCGCAGCCTGCCCGGCGGTCGCCTTTGCCTCCGCCCCGACCTGGGTCCCGCTCCCGCGGGCCGCGGACGGCGCGGGCACACCCTGCGGAGGAATCTCCAGGTAGCGGAAAGCATCGGCCATGATGGCGGCAAACACCGGCGCCGCCACCTGGCTCCCGTAATACTCGCCCTTGGGTTCGTCCAGCACGACCAGAGTGAGGAGCCGGGGCTGGGGAAGGGGGCCGAATCCGATGAAAGAGCTGATGTACTTGCCGGAGGCGATGCGGCCTTCCTCCACTTTCTGGGCGGTGCCGGTCTTACCCGCCAGCCGGTACCCCGGCACCTGGGCCGACCTGCCCGTCCCCTCCTCCATGACCAGGCCCATGGCCCGCACCAGCTCGCGGGCCGTCTCCTGGGAGATGACCCGCCGCACCCCCCGGTCCTCGTACGCACGCACCAGCTCCCCCGCAGGCGTGCGTATCTCCTTCGCCACATGGGGGGTGGTCATCACGCCCCCGTTGGCAATGGCGGCGATGGCGCGGCATAGCTGCAGCGGTGTCACGGTGAGGGTCTGGCCGAAGGCCATGGCGGCCAGGTCCACCGGCTTGCACTCCTCCTTGGGCAGGAGCAGCCCCTGAGCCTCGCCCGTGCCGGCGTCCGTTCCCGTGGGCGAGGTGAGCCCGAACTCGTGGAGATACCGGTAGAAGGCATCCACGCCGGTCCTCAGCCCCATTTGGATGAAGGCCACGTTGCAGCTTTCCGCCACCGCCCGCTCGAAGTTGATGGCCCCGTGACCGCCGTCCAGCCAGCAGGAGAAGGTGTGCCCGGGCACGGTGATGCTCCCTCCGCAATAGAAGCCGCTCGACGGGGTAACCACACCCGTTTCCAGGGCGGCGGCCGCGGTGATGGGTTTGAAGGTGGAGCCGGGGGGAATGGTGTCCGAAACCACGGGATTGCGCCGGTATGAGTCAGGGAAATCCTGGTACCGCCCGGGGTCGAAGGTGGGGCGGCTGGTGAGGGCCAGGATCTCGCCGCTGGCAGGATCCAACAAGACTACCGACCCGGCCCTGGCCTCGGTGCGTGCCATGGCCCGCTCCAGTTCCCGCTCGCATATATACTGCAGGACCTGGTCGATGCTCAGCACCAGGTTGTTGCCGGGTACCGGCGGCTCGAACTGGCGCTCCGACTGGGGGATCTCCCGCCCCAGGGCGTCCACCTCGATGACCACCCGGCCGGGCTGGCCGTGCAGGTCCCGATCGTATATGAGCTCCAGTCCTTCCAGCCCCACGTTGTCGATGCCGACGATCCCCAGAAGGTGGGCGGCCAGCTGCCCCTGGGGATAGAAACGCTGGGCTTCGCGGGTGAGCCCGATCCCCGGCAGCTTGAGCGCCTTGACGGCGGCGGCCTCCTCTTCACCGATCCGGCGCTTGATCCATACGTAGAAGGTGCGCTGGCGCAGCCTGTCCAGCACCTCGCCCGGCGCCATGTCCAGCACGCGGGCCAGTTCCCGGGCGGTCTTCTCCCCGTCCCTGATCTGGGGCGGGATGGCATATACGGAGTTCACTTCCACCGAAAGGGCCAGCTCCCGCCCGCGGCGGTCCAGGATGAGGCCGCGGCGGGCCTGCACGGGGATGTCGTTCATGCGCACCTCCAGGGCGCGGCTGCGCAGCTCCTCCCCCTTGACTACCTGGAGCCAGCCCAGCCGCCCGGCCAGCACGGCGAAAGACAGGAGGAAAGCAAAAAAGAGCAGCACCACCCGCCTGCGCAGGCTCAGAGGCGGATTCGACACCACCCTGCGCCCCCTTCAGCCCCTATCGGGCCGGACCGGCCAGCACTCCCCGTCCTTCCAGCAACCCCGCCAGGTACAAGGCCACCCGCTCCAGCCAGGACACGGTCACCGGCGGCTGGACCTCGCGCACCTGGTCGGGCGCGGCCGTCACCACCCGGGCCTCCCGGACGGGCACCATTCCCAGCTTATCCCTGGCCACCTGCTCAACGCGGGCCGGAGAATCCAGACGCAGGACCGCCAGTTGCAGGCGTTCGTTGTCGGCCTGTAAGGCCCGCAGCTCCTTCTCGAGGGCCAGTATGCGGTGCCCGGTGTCCAGGCAGGCCACGTGCAGATACACCAGGGCCAGCGCCACCAGTACCGCCATTCCCACCAGCGCCGGTCCCATCACCCACACCGAACCCAGCGGGCGTGCCAGGGTGCGCAGCCGGACCGCCCACGCCTGACGGGCCCGGGCCGCCCCGCCGGCACGAGCCCCGGCCGCCGCATGGGCCCGGGCGGGTCGCACGGGATGGGCCTGCGCGGCCGCATGGGCCCGGGCGGGTCGCACGGGATGGGCCTGCGCGGCCGCATGGACCCGGGCGGGTCGCACGGGATGGGCCTGCGCCCCGCCCGCGGGACGGACCCGGCCCGCCCGTTGCCTTTGCGGGCGAGCGTATCCTCCCCACCGGCCGGTCCAGGCCTCATCGGCCATAACCATGCCTATTCCTCCCCTCGCTGCCCTATGCGATGGTCGCTCCGCTGCCGGGTTCGGGCTGCCCGCCCTCGTCCCCAACCTGGAAACCCCGCAGCCTGGCGCTGCGCGCCCGCGGGTTTGCTTCCACCTCTTGGCGCCCCGGCACCAGGGGGCGGCGCGTCAGCACCGCGCCGCGTCCCGCCCGGGCCAGGGCGAGGAACCGTTGCTTGACGATGCGGTCTTCCAGGGAATGAAACGCGATCACGCACACCCGGCCTCCGGGCCGGCAGGCCGCCGCGGCCTGCTCGAGACCCTGCTCGAGCTCCGCCAGCTCCCGGTTGACGGCAATGCGCAGGGCCTGGAAAGTGCGCCGGGCGGGATGTCCCCCGCGCCGGCGCGCCGGGGCCGGGATAGCATCCTTGATGATCGCTGCCAGCTCCGTGGTGGTGCGGATGGGGGCCCGCGTCCGGCTTTCCGCGATGCGGCGGGCAATGCGGTGCGCCCAGCGCTCCTCGCCGTAGTGGGATATGATGAAGGCCAGCTCGTCCTCCGGCAGCCGATTCACCAGGTCCGCAGCCGTGGTCTCCTGGCGGCGGTCCATGCGCATGTCCAGCGGCCCCTCCTGCCGGTAGGAGAAACCCCGCCCGGGATCGTCCAGGTGCCGGGAGGAGACGCCCAGGTCGAAGAGCACGCCGTCCACCCGTCCCCAGCCTTCTACCGCCAGAACGTTCTCCAGGCGGGAAAAGGACTCATGACGCAGGCACACCTGCTCCCCCCAGGCTGAAAGCTGCCGGGCCGCCGTCTCCAGGGTTTCTCCGTCCCGGTCCAGGCCCAGCAGGCGTGCGTGGGGACCTGCCTTTTCCAGGATGGCGCGGGCGTGGCCCCCTTCACCCACGGTGCAGTCCACGTAGGCGCCCCCTTCTCTCACTCCCAGCAGGTCGAGGACCTTCGCCACCATCACCGGCCGGTGCACTACCGGCCTCCCTCCTCTCGGGCGTCCTCGGAGGCGTAAAGGCTCTCGGCGATCTCCTCATACTCGGCGTTGACCTGCTCCTCCAGAGCCTCCCATCCCGCCCGGTCCCAAACCTCCACGTGGTCGGAAACCCCGGCCACCACCACTTCCCGGGCCAGGCCCGCGTACCCGCGCAGGGCGGGGGTGATGAGGATGCGTCCCTGGGCATCGGGCGCACACTCCACCGCCCCCGCGAAGAAGTAGCGCTGGAAGTTGCGGTTGCGGGCCCGCGTGATGGGAAGCTGGGTGAAACGACCGGAGATGACGCGCCAGGTCTCCCAGGGGTACACCCACAGGCATTTATCCAGCCCGCGGGTGACCACCATGCGCTCCCCCAGTTCAGAGCGGAAACGGGCGGGGATGGCCACCCGACCCTTGTCGTCCATGCTGTGAACGTACTGTCCGAGAAACGTGCCCCGCCCCTCCCTTCGCCGTCCGCTTCCCCACCGTTCACCACTTTGACCCACTTTGCTTGTCCTATTCTCCATCCGGGCTGGAATTCCTCCTGGGCGGAACGACGTCCCGGGGATCTGGAAAGGTTTCCTCAGGATAGGGAAACCGGGGCCGGGAAACCTTACACCGGGGCGGCCCAACATGCACCGGGGAGGAAGATCCTTGCTTGTTGACGCCAACATGGTTTGCTACCTGAGCACCTTTCCGCCGCGGCGTTGCGGCCTGGCCACCTTCGTGTCCAACCTCATGGCCGGCGTAGAGGCCGCCGGATGGCAGAGCCGGGTGATCGCGGTAAGCGACCACGGGGGCGCATACGATTACGGCAGGGTCGTCATCGGCGAGATCCGCCAGGGCCACCCCGCGGACTACCGGGCGGCCGCCGACTTCCTGAACCGGGCCGGCTGCCCGGTGGTGAACCTCCACCACGAGTACGGCATCTTCGGCGGCGAGCACGGCGAGACGGTGCTGGAGCTGGTGGATCGCCTGCAGCGCCCGCTGGTGGTAACCCTGCACACCGTACTCTCCCGCCCGCTACCCGCCCAGCGCGAGATCATCCGCAGGCTGGGGGAACGCTCGGCTGCCCTGTTGGTGATGACGGAGACCGGCCGCCGCCTGCTCGGGGAGGTATACGGCATCGACCCCTCCCTGGTGCAGGTGATACCTCACGGCGTGCCCGCCGTGCGGGCGTGGAGCCGCCGGGAAATCAGGCGGCGCCTGGGTCTGGCGGGAAGGCAGGTGCTGTGCACCTTCGGGCTCATCAACCCGGGCAAGGGCATCGAATACATGCTCCGCGCCCTGCCCGGCATCGTGAGGCGGCATCCGCGGGTGCTCTACCTGGTGCTGGGACAGACCCACCCTGTGGTGAGAAAGCTCTACGGGGAAAGCTACCGGCAGCACCTGGCGGGCCTGGCGGCCGACCTGGGGGTGAGCGAGCACGTGTGCTTCCTGGACTCCTACCTCACCGAGGCGGAGCTCACTGACTACCTGCTGGCCGCCGACGTGTACGTCACCCCTTACCTGGGGGAAGACCAGATCGTATCCGGCACCCTGGCATACGCCCTGGGACTGGGGAAGGCCATCGTCTCCACGCCCTATCTGCACGCCCGGGAGCTGCTGGCGGGAAACCGGGGGCTGCTGGTGGAGTTCCGCAACGCCAACGCCATCGAACACGCGGTCAACCGCATCCTGGGGTCCTTCCGGCTGCGCCGGCAACTGGGGCAACGGGCGGCGGCCCTGGGCATGACCATGACCTGGCCCCGGGTGGGCGCTCGCTACGCGAGCCTGTTCAGGGAGGTAACGGGAAGGAGCAAGGGGTATGAGCGCGTCCGACAGCTTACCGTCCCCCATCTTGCACTGGGACCACCTGCTGCGCCTGACGGACTGCACCGGCCTCATCCAGCACGCCACCTATTCCCTGCCGGACCTGGCCAGCGGGTACACCACCGACGACAACAGCCGAGCCCTGGCACTCCTGATGAGGGTGCCAAGCACGTGCGCTGACCCCCGCCTGGCTGCCCTGGCCGAGCGGTACCTGGCCTTCCTCGCTTACGCCCAGAACCCCACCGGGTGGTTCCGCAACTTCATGGACTACTCCAGGCGCTTCCTGGACGAGGATGGCTCCGAAGACTGCTTCGGCCGCGCCCTGGGGGCGTGCGTGGAGGTCATGGCCTCACCCCGGGCCGGCCCCGGCTCCCGCCTCCTGGCCGGGCGTCTCTGGGCACGGGCCCTCCCTCACGTCGCGGCCCTGAGGGCTCTCCGCGCCCAGGCCCTCACCCTGGTGGCGCTGCGGCGCCATCACGAGGCATCCCCCGACCACGCCACCGGGGTGCTGGCCCACCGCCTGGGGCAACGCCTGCTGGCCGCTTACCGGGCGGCAGCGGCCCCGGGGTGGCACTGGTTCGAGGAGACCATGACCTACGCGAACGGCGTTCTCCCCCAGGGGATGCTGGCTGCGTACGTGATCACCGGACGCCGCAGCTACCTGCGCGTGGCCAGGGAAAGCCTGGACTTCCTCGACGACTGCTGTTTCCGGCCCGGCTGCGCCAAACTGGTGGGAAACCGGCACTGGTACCGGCGGGGCGGCGCGCCCGCCGACTTCGACGAGCAACCGCTGGATGCCGCCCATCTGGTGGAAGCCAACCTGGAGGCATACCTGGTGACCGGAGCGACCCGCTACCGGGAGCTGGCCCACCGGGCGGCAGCCTGGTTCCAGGGCCAGAACCAGCTGGGGGTTTCCCTGCTGGACCCGGCCACCGGCGGCTGTTACGACGGCCTTACCCCCGAGGGGGTCAACCTGAACCAGGGGGCGGAATCCCTGCTCGCCTGCCTGTGGACCCAGGTCCTCATGCGGGAGTTGGAGGTCACCCCGGAGGCGCTGCCGGCGGCAGGCACTTCCTGACGGCCAAGGGGGTTCAAGCATGAAGTTGAGAGATGCCCTGTTGTCGCAGAGGGTGCACGAGGTCCTGGGGCAGATAGCCCCGCTCTCCGGCGCACCCATCCGGGCCGTGGCCCAGGACGGGGTGGTGCGGCTGCGCGGGACGGTGGGTTCCGCCCGCGAAGCCCGGCTGGCGGAGACCATCGTGTCCGGGTTGACGGGCGTGCGCAAGGTGATCAATGAGCTGGAGGTGAGGGGACCGGCCGGTTTCCCGCACCCGTATGGCGTCACGGAAGGCGTTTTCCACGCCGACTTCACCCTGACCCGGGACGAAGACGACAGGCTGGAGGTGTGAAGGGTGCCTTACGGCAGCTTCTCTCCCGATGGCCGGGAGTACGTGATCAACCGTCCCGACACCCCCCGGCCCTGGGCAAACTACCTCACCAACGGGCATTACTGCGCCCTCATCTCCCAGACCGGGGGAGGCTACTCCTTTTTCGGGAGCTCCGGCTACCACCGCATCACCAGAGCGCACCCGGCCGACATGCTGGTTTCGGACCGGCCGGGCCGTTACATCTACCTGCGCGACCAGGACACCGGGGAGGTCTGGTCGCCGGGCTGGCAACCCGTGCAGGCGCCATACGACCGGTGGGAGTGCCGTCACGGGCTGGGCTACACCCGTATCCACTGCCTGGCCGGCGAGATAGAGCAGGAGGTGACCTTCTTCGTCCCCCGCGGCGACGACCTGGAGATTTGGTGGGTCAGGCTTACCAACCGCTCCGCCCGGCCCCGCCACCTGGCCGTGTTTTCCTATCTGGAGTGGGCCCTGGGCAGCTTCCCCTACGACCTGCTGGAAAGCACCTTTGCCTCCCTGTTCAAGCGGGTGGAATGGACCGACAGCACCCTCCTGGCGGAAAACCGGCTGTGGGAGGTGGCCACCCGCCCCACCAGGCCCCACGTCTCCTGGCCGGCGGTGGCTTTCACCTGTTCCAGCCTGCCCGTGGAGAGCTTTGACGGGCTGCGGGCTGCCTTCGTGGGACCGGGGCGGTGTCTCTCCCGCCCGGTGGCCGTCGAGCGCGGCCGCTGTAGCAACTCCCAGGGCCCGGGCCAGGACGCGGCAGGAGCCCTGCACTCCTCCCTGCGCCTGGAACCGGGTGAGACCCGGGAGTTCGTCATCCTGGCCGGGGCTGCTCCCGACCGGGGATCCATCACCGGCCTGCGGCGAAAGTACCTGGACCTGAACGAAGTGCGGCGGGCGTATGCCCACGTATGCGGCTACTGGGACGACCACGTGGGGCGCCTGTGGGCCTCCACCCCCGATGAGGACTTCGACCTGGCCCTCAACATCTGGTCCAAGTATCAGTCCTGGGTCACCTTCCACTGGTCGCGCATGGTCTCGTATTACATCGGGGGCGGGTCCGTGATCGGCTTCCGCGACAGCTGCCAGGACCTGCTGGGCATCCTCCCCATGGAGCCAGGGGCGGCCGCCCGTAAGCTGCGGGAAATGCTGCGCCATCAGTTTTCCGATGGCGGCTGCCTGCACAACTGGGACCCTGTTTCCGACACCGGGCCCCGCACCGGCCACTCCGATGACGCCCTCTGGCCCGTGCTGGCCGTCATCGCCTACCTCAAGGAGACCGGGGACCTGGACTTCCTTCAGGAAGTGGTGCCCTTCTACGGAGGAGGCGAGGGCACCGTCCACGACCACCTGGGCCGGTCCCTGGAGTACACCCTGGGACGGGTGAGCGCCCGCGGGCTCCCCCTCATAGGGGCGGCCGACTGGAACGACGGGCTGGACCAGGTGGGCGTCGAGGGCCGGGGCGAGAGCGTGATGACCGCCGAGTTCCTGGCCTGGATGCTCCGGGATATGGCCGCCCTCGAGGATCACCTGGGAAACCGGGAGCCGGCCCACCGCTACCGGGCGCGGGCCGACGAAATCTCACGGCTGGTGAACGAGCACTGCTGGGACGGCGAGTGGTACGTACGGGGCACCACCGACCGGGGGGACGCCTTCGGCAGCCACTTCAACCGCTGGGGTCGCATCTACGTGAACGCCCAGACCTGGGCCGTGCTCAGCGGCCTGGCGCCTCCCGAGCGCGCCCTGGCGGCCATGGATTCCGTATGGAAGCATCTGGACACTCCTTACGGGCCCGCCCTTTTCCTCCCTGCCTACCAGGAGCCGGACGAGAGCCTGGGCATCATCACCATGTTCGCCCCCGGCGCCAAGGAGAACGGTGCCGTCTTCAACCATCCGGTCACCTGGGCCATCCTGGCGGAAGCCAGGCTGGGCCGCGGCGACCGCGCCTACGAGTGGTTCCGCAAGAGCTCCTTCATCACCGCCTCCGCCGACCCCGACCGCTACCTGGCCGAACCATATGTCTACGCCGAGTACGTCCACGGCCCCGACTCCCCCTGGTTCGGCCGGGGCGAGTTCACCTGGACCACCGGCACCGCCGCCTGGGCCCAGATCGCGGGTTATCAGGGCATCCTGGGAGCCCGGCCCGAGCTGGACGGGTTGCGCATCGACCCCGCCATTCCCCCGGAATGGGACGGCTTCCGGCTGCGCCGGGCCTTCCGCCGGGCCGTCTACCTGATCGAAGTGGAAAACCCCGGGCACGTCAGCCGCGGCGTGGAGAGGGTCTACCTGGATGGTGACGAGTTGCCCACCAATCTCCTTCCCCCCCTGGAGGACGGAAGGGAGCACCGCGTGCGCGTCATCATGGGCCCCACCAGCCCATAGCGCCTGCAGAAAGACCAGGGGCCCGGGAACTCCGGGCCCCGACGGGTGAAGTCATACTCTCCGGGCGCCAGGCGGTCATCCCGAGCCTCAGTGTGAGGGAAGGCGGGAGAGCAGGTCGGCCAGGGCTTCCAGCTCCCGCTCGGCCACGTAGAAGGCGGTGGAGATGCGGCAGCAGGGCGGCTCCGGTATGGTGCGCAGCTGCAGTCCCGCCCGGGCACACTCCTCCTGCACCCGCTGCGGGGTGTATCCCTCTGCCTGGAAGGAAACCAGGCCGGCCGGCTCCAGGCCCGGCTCTGGGGAAGGCGTCACCAGCTTCACCCCGGGGAGTCCCCCGAGCAGGGCCTGGGCCCGCGTTGCCAGGTACGCGGTGCGGGTGTGGATCTCGGCCCAGCCCAGGGACCCCAGCCAGCGCAGCGACGCCAGCCATCCCGCATACGCGGGGATGAACCTGCCCGCTACCTCAAAGCGCCGGGCCCCCGGCACGGGAACGAAGTACCCTGTGGTCTCCCACCGCTCCGTCCCCGCGTAGCCAATGGCGGGAAGCTCCAGAGCACCGAGGATCTCGTCCCGCACCAGCAGCGCTCCCGTCCCCACCGGCCCGCACAGCCATTTCTGGCCCGGCACGGCATAGAAGTCCACCCCCAGGGCTCCCACATCCACGGGAATCGCCCCCGCCGACTGGGCTCCGTCCACCAGCACCGGGATGCCCCGGTCGTGGGCCAGCCGCGTGATCTCCGCCAGCGGCAGCACCGCGCCTGTGCCGAAGGCCACGTGGGAGAGAGCCACCAGGCGGGTGCGGGGCCCCACGGCGCGGCCCAGCCGCTCCGCGAGTTCCCCGGGAGTGCCATGTCCCCACCCCAGGTCCACCACCCGCAGCACCACCCCGTACCGCCTGCGCAGGAGGTAAAGGGGCAGTAGCAGGCCGGGGTGTTCGAGGTTCGTGGTCACCACCTCGTCGCCCGGCTGCCACCGCATGGCGGCCAGCGCCACGTTCATGGCGTCGCTGGTGCTGTATGTAAGGGCCACCTGGTGGAATCCCACCCCGAAGAAGCCCGCCAGCTCCTGGCGCAGTTCCCCCAGGACCTGTTCGCCCCATTCCGAGTGCCAGGGGTAGCGCCGCCCCTGCTCCAGTTCGCGGCGGACCCCGTCCGCCACCGCCTCTGCCGCCACCTGGGGGAGCAGGCCGTTGGTGCCCGTGTTCAGATAGCCGGCCCGCGCCTTCTCCGGGATCTGCCCTTCCACCACCATCCGGTCCTTTGGCATCTCCGGGCTCTGGCCCTCCGCCAGCATCCCGTCCCGCCGGATCTCCCTCGACATCGCCCTCCCCCTCCCGGCAGGGTCTTTCTCACCGGCCACGCGCCCAGATTATATCCCACCGGAGCGATACGGGGGAGCGCCACCCCTCCACGGTCCCGTGTCGGGCCCCGCGCCGGCCGGGATACTGCGACGGCAAACCGGCCACATTCATCAGGGGAGTCGCTCGCGACGGCTCGCCGTCGCCACCCCCCGTGAAGAGTTCCTTTGCAGGGGAAACAGGTAGTGCCGGACGGCATCCTGATCGGCGGGGGGCACAACAACCTCATCACCGGAATATACCTGGCGCGGGCAGGCTGGAAGGTGGCCATCTTCGAGCGCGACCACCAGATCGGCGGCTGCCTGAGGACGGACGAGGCTACCCTGCCGGGCTTCCGCCACGACGTGCTGGCCGGATTCCACAACCTGATCTTCCTTTCACCCGCCTACCGCGAACTGCGGGGGGAGCTGGAACAGCACGGCCTGAAATACATCCGCGCCCGGATCCCCTCGGCCAGTCTCTTCCCCGATGGCGAAACCATCTACCTCTACGGCGATGTCGAGGCGACCCGGGCCAGCATCGCCCGCTACTCGCGGGCGGACGCCGAGGCCTGCCGGGAGCTTTTTGCCACCTACAGCCGCGTGCGCGATTCCCTGGCCGGAGTGCTCAGCTCACCCCCGCCTTCACTGCCAGCCGCTCTCAAGGCGCTCGGCATCCGCTCTTCCCTGGGTCCGCGAGGCAACATGCAGTTCCTCAGGATGCTCCTCCTTCCGCCCCGCGACTTCGCGGCGTACTGGTTCGAGAATCCCCGGGTGCAGGCCTGGTTCGTCCCCAAAGCCCGGCACACGGATGCCGGCCCGGAAACGGTCGGGGGAGCACTGGCGGGCTGGCTGTACATGTGCCTGGGCATGGACCCGGAAGCCGGCCTGGCCACTCCCGCCGGAGGAGGCAACCGCCTGGCGCAGGCCCTGGCGGGTTTGTTCCGCTCTCTCGGCGGCGAGATCCATACCGGCCGGGAGGTCAAGAAGATCGTCGTCCGCCGCGGAGCGGCCGCAGGTGTGCAGCTGGAAGACGGCACGGCGGTGGAAGCGCGCCGGGCGGTCATCGCGGGCCTGGCGCCCACCCGCCTGTTTCTGGAGTTGGTGGGGGCTGACCGACTGCCTGCCGGGTTCGTCCCCCTGGTGATGAAGTACCGTTACGGCCTGTCGCTGATGAAAATCGACCTGGCCCTGGCCGCCAGGCCGGAGTGGATAGGCAGCCCCGAACTGGAGCGGGCGGCCGCCATCCACCTGGCGCCCTCCGTCGACCACGCGTCCCTGGCCTACAACGAGGGCTTGCGGGGGTACCTCCCCCGCGAGCCTCTTCTGGTGGTGGGCCAGCACTCCGCCCTGGACCCCGGCCGCGCTCCGCCAGGAAAATGTGTGCTCTGGGTCCTGGCCCGGCCGGCCCCGTATCAGGTGAGGGGCGATGCCGCCGGGCAAATCAGGGGCCAGGCCTGGGATCGCATCAAGGAAAGCTATGCCGACAGGATAATCGACATCCTCAGCCGTTACTGCCCCAATCTGAAGGGGCAGATCCTGGGCCGGCGGGTGCTCTCACCCCTGGACATGGAGCGGCTCAACCCCAACCTGGTGCACGGTGACACGGGTTCGGGCAGCCTTCACCTGGACCAGGCCCTGCTCTTCCGGCCGTTCCCCGGCTGGTCCCGCTATCGTACTCCTATCCGCCGCCTGTACCTCACCGGAGCAGCCACCCATCCGGGTCCCGGGGTCATGGGCAACTCCGGATATGCCCTGGCCCGCATGCTCACCCGCTGAAACCGTCCCCGTCCTGCCCGGAAGCCTCCCTGAGGCCCGCTCAGAGACCGCCTGGTAGCAGGAGCGCCAGGGCAACCATGACGCCGAACCTGACCCTCCGCCCGGTTCAGGCCAGCTGGTGGAAGGCCGGCTTCACCTCCGGAGGGATGGCAGGGCGGTAGGGCCTGGCCTGCGTGCGCTTGCGGAACTCAGCCAGCGCCAGATCGAGCGCATCCCCGTGCAGGAGCAGGTTCAGGCCGGCCTGCGCCAGCACGCGGGCGGCAGCCAGCATGCCCGCGTGGCCGATACCCATGCCCGCCTGGGCCGTGAACTGCCAGGAGTGCCCGGGCGTGCCCAGGGCGGCGCAGGTGGTGGTGAACTGGGCAGTGGGGCAGCACCAGCTCACATCACCGACGTCGGTGGAGCCGCGGGGCGGCAGATCCTCCCGCATGGTAACCACCGTGTCGTTGAGCACCTGCGCCCGCAGGAGATCCTTCGATTCCTCGTCAAGGGGCAACTCGTCGATGATGCCCGGCTTCTGCCCGGGAGGGAAGCTCTCCGCGACGCGCCGGGCGAAATCCAGCTCCGCCTCCCCGAAGCGGGGCACCCCGGCCACCGCCATGGCCTCTTCCAGCACCTTCTCCAGGGCCCGGTTGGGGAGCAGGTTGTAGATGCCGTCCAGCAACTCCACTTCGTAAGTGGTATCGGTCATGAGGGCGGCGCCCTCCGCGCACTTCAGCACCCGTTCGTAGACCTCTTCCACCTGGTGGCGCTCGGGGGCGCGCACGTAGTACCACACGCTGGCCCGGGCGGGCACCACGTTGGGCTGCAGCCCCCCGTCCCTGATCACGTAGTGCACGCGAGCCTTCTCCGGGATGTGCTCGCGCAGGTAGTTCACGCCCACGTTCATGAGCTCCACCGCATCCAGGGCGCTGCGGCCCAGGTGAGGCGCCCCGGACGCGTGCGATGCCCGCCCGTGAAAGGTCACGTTCATGGAGTTGAGGGCCAGGGAACTACCGGTGCGCACCAGGTTCATGGCGCCGGGATGCCAGGTGAGGCAGGCGTCCAGGCCCCTGAAGAGACCATCCCGGGCCATGAAGGCCTTGCCGCTGAAGTTCTCTTCCGCCGGGCAGCCGAAGTATTTGAGGGTGCCAGAAAGACCCCGCTCCTCCATCTCCTGCTTGAGGGCAATCACCGCCCCCAGGGCCCCCACCCCCAGGAGGTTGTGCCCACAGCCGTGGCCGGGTCCCTCCGGCACCAGTTCCTCCCTCACCGGAGAAACCCTCTGGGAAACGCCGGGCAGGGCGTCATACTCGCCCAGAAATCCTATGGCAGGCCGCCCCTCGCCCCAGGTGGCCACGAAGGCGGTGGGCATGCCCGCCACGCCCCGCTCTACCCGGAATCCCGCTGTCTCGAGTTCGTCGGCGAGAAGCCCGGCCGACCGGTCCTCGTGCAGCCCCAGTTCGGCGAACTGCCAGATGCGGTCGCTCAGTTCCGTCAGCCGGTCCCTGCTCCCCTCAATCCACACAAATGCCCGCTCAGCCCGGTCCACTGCCGTCCCGCCTTTCCAGAGTGTAGCTCCTAGATTCCGGCCGCCAAACTGCCGGAGCGGCTGCGATGCGCCTGGGCAGGTAGGCATAGCTGCGTTCGGGGTCGACCGAGGAGCGCGCGTAGATCTCGGGAAGAGTCCCGGCCAGCCTGGCACCCATCTGTTCGTACAGGCTGGCTCCGGTGCTGTCGATCCCCACCACCAGAGGTCCCAGATCCGTAACCCGCAGGACCCACACCGCCTCCGGCAACCCCAAGTCCGCCCAGGCCAGATGCTCCACCCTCTGCACCCGGTCGGCATAGAGGGCGGCACATCCCCCCGTCATGGTGAGGTAACAGCAACCGACCTCCGCCATCGCCCTGGCAGCGGGGGCACCCATGGTACCCTTGCCCACGACCATCCTGATCTGCAGAAGACGGATCAGGGCAGCACCCAGCTCCGTGAAACGGGAGCTGGTGGTGGGCCCCGCAGACCGAACCACCCATTCCTCCCCGGCGCGACTGACCACGGGGGCGCAGTGCCAGAGCACTCCCCGGTGCAGGTCGAAGGGAAGCTCCTCCCCGCGCTCCAGCATGTCCACTGCCCGCCGGTGCGCCATGTCGCGCATGGTATGCACCGGGCCGGTGTAGTGGACGACGTCCCCCACCCTCAGATCGCGCACAGCCTGTTCGGTCAGAAGCCCCTCCAGCCTGACTTCCCGCACCGCCCGTCAGCCTCCCTTCCCGCTCGAGCCCTGCCCCCGCTCAGCGCGGGTGAGGAACACCAGAAGATGGCCCTCGCCAGGACCGCTCTCGCATCTCAGCCAGCGTGGGTCAGGAACAGCACCCTGCCGTCTCCGTAGATCCTGGCCGCTGCGTAACGCGCCGCCCAGCACTGCATGAAAACCGACACCGGCACCACCGCCGTATGGGCCCCGCAGATCTCAACATGGACCGCCAGGGCATAGGTCTTCCCCCCCAGCCCCATGGGACCCAACCCCGTCTCGTTGACCGCCTGCAGCATCTCCTCTTCCAGCGCCGCCACCTGGGGCTCGGAGTGGCGGGTACCCAGGGGGCTGCGGAAGAGGGCTCTCTTGGCAATGTGGGCGGATTGATCGGCCGTCCCGCCGATGCCCACCCCGATGATAACCGGAGGACAGGGTTCCCCCATGCTGTCCTGCACCACGTCGAGCACGGCCTTCGCCGCCGCCCGGCCGGCGTCCTCGCTGGTGAGAACCCAGCACTGGGCCGCCCGCATCTCGGCCCCGAATCCCTTGGGAACGAACATCATCTCCAGGTAGTCCGCCCCGGGCAGGAAGTCCCAGTGCACGATGGGCACCCCCCAGCCGGTGTTGGTGCCGGAATTGCGCCGGGTGAGCGGGTGGATGACGTTCTGCCGCAGGGGCACGTCCTCCGTTGCCCGCCGGACAGCTTCCTCCAGCACCCGCGCGGGGTCCCCCTCTATCCTGACCTCAGAGCCCAGGGAGAGGAAGAAAACCGGTACCCCCGTGTCCTGGCACAGGGGTACCCCCTTCTCTTCCGCCACGCGGGCATTCTGCAGCATCGCCCCCAGTTGCTGCCGGGCCAGCATGCTCTCTTCCCGGTCGCACGCTTCGGCCAGGGCCCGCCGGACGTCATCGGGCAGGACCACCGCCGCCTGGCGGATCAGGCGCCCGGCCACCTCACCAATCAGTTCATCTCCGATCGTGCCCCCCACGCCCGTCACCCCCTGCGGCCCGTTACGCCTGATGCCCGAAACAGGACATGAGCTCGCCCATGTCGGCCACGGATTCCAGGGAACGCGCCCGCTCGATCAGTCCTTCGGCCGCTGTGTCCCCGACCACTGGCACGACCAATGCACGGAACTTCTCCTCCAGTTCGTCGGTCCCCAGGGGGTTTTCCGGGTCCCCGCGGGGATGATGGGTTTCTCCGGTCAGCTCACTGCCATCGTTCATACGCACCGTCACCCGGGCGGGCCAGCGGGTCGGATACACCGCGTCGAACGCCGGGTTCACCACCACTTGCACCCGCTCCATCACCCCCTTGATGTCCGGGTCCTCCAGCGCCCCGGTACTGAATTCGCCGGGCCCCGCTCTCCCCCGGCAGATGGCAAGGGCCACGCAGAAGGGAAGGCTGAATTTGGCGCTGTACACGCTGGCGGGTCGGGGGTTGCCGGCCACGTCCAGGGCGACCGAGTATGTGTGCACCAGAACGGAGGAGACGGCGGCGGGATCAGGTCGATGGCGGCGCACCACCTCCAGGGCGGCATCGACGGCGGGATGGGTGTGCCGGCAGGAAGCGTGTACCTTGAAGGAAACTCCCGTGATCTTGAAGGATTCTCCCAGGCCTTCTCCCACCCGGCTCTCGTCGAAGGTCGCGGCGGTGGCCCGGAAGAAGCCCTTCTCCCCCTCCAGGATGCGGGAGGCTGCGCTGAACCCCTCCCGGGCGAGCAGGGCTGACAGCACCCCGTTCATGGCCGCCTTGCCCGGGTGAAGGTGCTTGCTCATGGCCCCATCGGCGATGAACTCCCACAGTCCGGCGGCCTGGGTACCGGCGCTCCCCAGGGCGGAAGCGATCCCCTCACCGTCCAGGCCCAGCAGCTTCGCGCTGGCCGCCGCCGCTCCGAAGGTCCCGCAGGTAGCGGTGGTATGCCAGTAGCGATAATGCGAGGGAGTCACCGCTTCCGCCACCCGGATGGCCACCTCGTACCCCGCCACCACTGCGGCCATGAACTCCCGGCCGGTCGCCCCCACCATCTCGGCCGCGGCCAGGGCGGCCGGGATGACCGCCGCACCGGGATGCATGATCGACTCCCGGTGGACGTCGTCCAGCTCCACCACGTGGGATACCGCACCGTTGTACAGGGCAGCACCGGTGACGGGAAGGCGGAGGCCGACTGGCACCAGGGTTGCCTGGGGGTGACCGCCCAGGGCCTCCACCACCGCCAGCATGATGCGGCCGGGGGCGCTCGCGCTGCCCGCGATGGCCGACCCCAGCCAGTCCAGGAAACACCGCCGCGCCGCTGCTACCGCCGCGGGTGGCAACCGGGCGGCGTCCGCCCCGGCGGCAAACTCCCCCAGCATGTGGGATAGACTCCGGTACATTCCACCACCCCCTGCGCAGGACGTGTTACCGGCAGGCGCGGCATGCCGTGGCCAGACGCACTGCCGCCGGGCACGGGCCGGCACCCTGCTGGATCACCACGCCTCAACCGGCCCTGCCCATGGCTTCCCGCACCAGCGGTATGAGGTCTTCGAAATCCTCCGCCACCAGCGCCCCCGCCTCCCGCAGCCGGGATATCTTGGCCGAGGGCCTGCCCACCTTCCCCGATATCAGGGCAGCCGCATGCCCGAACACCGTTTCTTCCGGCAGCTCCTCCACAAAGCGACCGGCCACGAAACCCACCAGGGGCTTGGTGAAGCCGCCCTGTTCCACGAAGTCGGCCGCTTCTTCCTCCAACGTGGTACCCGGTTCCCCGAACATGACCACCGCCCGGGTTTCCGGGTCGGCCTGGAACATCTGGAGCAGATCACGGGGGGTGCTCCCGATGAGGGCGTCTCCCCCGATGCTCACGGCCGTGCTTACCCCAAAGCCAGCCCTCTTCACCATCCAGGCCAGCTCGGCTGTCATCCCCCCGCTGCGGGAGATCACCCCCACGGGACCGGGGAGGAAGCACCTTTCCGGGTTGTCGCCCCCGATGGCGCCCAGCTTCACCCGTTCCCCGGGGCTGATGATGCCCACGGAATTGGGGCCCACCACCCTGACCCCCGCCCGGCGGGCCAGGGCCAGCAGCTTCATGGCATCGTGGCGGGGAACGTTCTCCGTGGGAATGAAGGCGAACCTGATGCCGCAGGCCACCGCCTCCGCCACGGCATCGTAAACGAAGGCCGGAGGAACATAGGTTACGGCGGTGTCGATCCGGTGATACCGGCAGGCAGCAGCCAGGGTGTCGTGGACCGGAACCCCGCATACCTCCTGCCCGCCCTTGCCGGGAGTAACCCCGGCCACGATGCGGGTGCCGTAGGCCAGGGTGTGGCGCGTCACCATGGAAGCCTCCCTGCCGGTGATACCCTGGATGACTATCTGGGAGTGCCTGTTCACCAGGATGGCCATCATCCCACCTCCGAACCCGCGCCCGCGCATTCCCTCACCCTGGCCACGATCCGCCTGGCCGCCTCCGCCAGCGTTATCTCGTCGCCGTAATACTCCACACCCCTGTCCTGGAAAAGCCTGCGCGCCCGCTCCTCGTTGACCCCAGCCTCCCGCGCCACCACCGGGAACGAGCGCGCATCCAGGCCCAGCTCGTCCAGGGCGCGCACCACCCCCTCGGCCACCAGGTCCACCTGGGTGTTGTTGGTGATGTTGTGGGCCACCAGCAGGCCTCTGACGCCCGGTTTGGAGAGAATGGCCCGGGCGATACCGTATACCTTGTCCGCGGTGGGGTTACCCCCCACCTCGCTGTAGTTGGCGGGTCGACCGCCCGCCTGCCGCAGGGCGTCAAAGAGGAGCAGGCTGGCACCGCCTCCGCCGCAGAGAAAGCCGATGTCGCCCCCCTCCATCTCGGTGTACCGGGCCGTACCGCGGTAGGGATCGGCGTCGTTGACCGCCACCACCTGCTTCTCCAGCCCCGTGAGCGGCCGCCAGGTGCGCTCCATGCCCGGCTGGACCCGGCCGGCCAGTTCCGAGTGGCGGAACACGGCGGCATCGTCCACGCCCATCAGGACGGCCGCCGGGATTGCCTTTCCCTCCCGGGTCACCACCAGCGGGTTGACTTCCAGGATGTAGGCATCAAGGCTGACGAACAGGCGGTGCAGCCGGGCGGTCAGGCTTCCCAGTTGCGGCAGGAGGCTGCCTCCCACTCCTGCGTCGTACCACAACTGGCGGGCGGCGAAGTCGGGCAGCCCGTCGAGGGGGTCGACATGGATAGTTCTCACCTTCTCCGGGTGGAGCCGGCTCAGCTCTTCCACATCCATGCCGCCCGCGCTGCCGGCGATCACGGCCGTGGCCTGGCGCCCGCTAGCGATGGTGAAGGCGAGGTAGAGCTCCCGGTCCACATCCAGGCGCTCTTCCACCAGCACCTGCTCGACGGGGTAGCAGGCCAGGTTCGTGCCCAGCAGCTTCTCGGCGCAGCGCGCCGCCTCCCCAGCGTCCCCGGCAAAGAGAATCCCTCCGGCCCGGCCCCGCTTGCCCGCGGGGACCAGCGCCTTGACCACCACCGGCCCCCCCAGGCGCAGGGCGGCCTGCTCAGCCTCCCGGGGTTCGCGGGCCACTTCGTACCGGGGAACCGTGAGGCCCGCCTGCCGCAACAGATCCAGCGCCTGGCTTTCCAGCAGCCTTGCCACCGCCTATTCCTCCCTCGCTCCCGCGGCCCGGGCCAGCGCCAGGACCCGCCTGGCCCGGGCGGCCACGGGGTAGTCGATGAACTTGCCCTCCACCTGGATGGAAGAGCAGCCAGCCTCCTCGGCGGCAGTGAATGCCTCCACCACCCTGCGCGCCCATGCCACCTCTTCGGGAGAGGGCGAGAAAACCCGGTTCACCGGCGCGATCTGATCGGGATGGATGACCAGCTTGCCGCCGAATCCGAGGGCGCGGGCCTCCCGGGCCTCCCGCTCCAGGCCCTCGCCGTCCCGGATGTCGGGATACACCGTGTCCACGGGAGGCTCGAGCCCCGCCGCCCGGCAGGTCACCGCCAGGCGGGCGCGCGCGTGTCCCAGCGCCTCGGCCGCCCCGGCATGGGATACCCCCAGGTCCAGGCTGTAGTCGATGGCCCCGAAGGCAATCCGCCCCGGAGCCGGCAGGGCCGCGGCCACCTCCCCCGCCCTCTCCACCCCACGGGCCGTTTCCACCAGGGCCACCAGCTCCACCGTCCCCTCCTCCAGGCCGTGCCGGCCCTGGAGCTGGCCCAGCAGCCAGGCCGCGATGTGCACGTCGCGCGCCGACTCCACCTTGGGGATCATCACCCCGTCCAGACCGGGCCGCACCACGGCTTCCAGGTCGTCCAGGGCCAGGCCCGTGTCCAGCCCGTTGACGCGGATGTACAGGCGGGGATGCCGGGGCAGGGAGAGGGCCTCCCGCGCCATCTGCCGGGCCGTACCCTTCTCGCTCGCGGCCACGGCATCTTCCAGGTCGAGGATGACGGCGTCCGCTTCCAGCCCCAGGGCTTTCTCAACCCGCCGGGAGTGATTGGCAGGTACGAAGAGCCAGCTTCTCAGGATCGGTCCCGACATGCCCCATCTCCCCCTAATACTTGCGCGCCTCGGGCTGCCACTTCGTGATCACCACCGGCCGGTACTCCAGCCGGGGACCGTCGGGGGTCGGGCGCGCCACCGTGTGCTTGAGCCAGTTCGTATCGTCCCGCTCGGGGTAGTCCCGCCGGAAGTGGGAACCCCGGCTCTCGGTGCGGGTCACCGCACCCAGGGCAATCACCTCCGCCAGGTCCAGCATGGCAGGAAGCTCCAGGGCCCCCATCAGCTCCAGGTTGTACCGCCTTCCTTTGGCCTCCACCCGCGCCCCCTTCACCCGCTCCTTGAGCTCGCGGATCTCCTCCACCGCCTCCCGCATGAGACCTTCCTGCCGGAATATCCCCACCTTCTCGAACATCACCTGCTTCATCTCTTCCCGGATGGTGGCCATCTTCTCCCCGTCTTCCCGCCCCAAGAGCTCGCCAATGCGGTCCTCCACCTCCGCCACCGCCCTGTCCAGCGCGCCGTCGCCCGCACCCGTCTTCTCCAGACCCCCCACGTAGCGCAGGGCGGCCGCCCCCGCCAGCTGCCCGAACACCACCGTCTCCAAAAGCGAGTTGCCGCCCAGGCGGTTGGCCCCGTGCACGCTCACGCAGGCACACTCCCCCGCAGCATAAAGGCCGGGCAGCTCGGAGGCACCGTCTCTGTCTACGTCCAGGCCCCCCATGGTGTAGTGCTGGGCGGGCTGGATGGGGATGGGTTTCTCGATGGGGTCCACCCCGGCGAAATACATGGCGATCTCCCGGATGGCGGGCAGCCTCTCCTTGATCTTCTCCGCCCCCAGATGCCGCAGGTCAAGGTGCACGTAGGCGTCCTCAAACCCCCGCCCCTCGTCGATCTCGGTCTGGATGGACCGGGCCACGATGTCCCGCGGCCCCAGCTCCATCGCCTTGGGGGCATAGCGGGCCATGAACCGCTCCCCGTCCCGGTTCAGAAGGTACCCACCCTCGCCCCGGGCCGCCTCGGAGATGAGCACGTTGTTGGGGTAAAGCGACGTGGGATGGAACTGCACGAACTCCATGTCCTTGAGCGGCACCCCCCGCCGGTAGCAAAACGCCGCCGCGCTCCCCGTATTGATGTGAGAGTTGGTGGAGCGCACAAAGAGGCGACCGGCGCCCCCGGTGGCCACGATCACCGCCTCGGCCCCGAATGCCTCCACCCGCCCCGACACCATGTCCATGGCCACCACCCCCCGGCAGCGGCCCCCGGACACGACCAGGTCGAGCATCAGCCACTCTTCGTACACCCGCACATCGCGCTTCACCACCTGCTCGTACAGGGTGTGCAGCATGGCGTGGCCGGTACGGTCCGCCGCGTAACAGGTGCGGGGGAAGCCCGCGCCGCCGAAGGGACGCTGGGCGATCTTGCCCTCCGGGGTCCGCGAAAAGGGACAGCCCCAGTGCTCGATCTCGTAGATGCGCTCTGGGGCCAGGCGCGTCATCAGCTCCGCCGCGTCCTGGTCCGCCAGGTAGTCCGAACCCTTTACCGTGTCGAAGGCATGACGATCCGAGCTGTCTTCCTTGCCCTCCGGAACGTTAGCCAGCGGTGCGTTCACGCCCCCCTGGGCGGCCACCGAGTGGGAGCGCACCGGGTGCACCCGCGTCAGCACCGCCACGTCCTCACCGGCCGCCTCGATGGCCGCCCGCAGTCCGGCCAGTCCCGCTCCCACCACCAGGATGCGATGATATGGCATGTCAGCTACCCCCTGAGAAAGGTGGCATGTCAGTTACCCCTGAGCAAGGCCGCATGTCGGCTACCCCCTGAGCAAGGCCGTGATGGGTGGCACCCCGTACACCAGGGCTCCCAGCCCCACCAGCACCAGTACCACCGTCAGCACCGCCGCCGCGGAGCGGGACACCCGGAAGTCCAGGATGACCGTGCGCAGGCCGTTCAGCCCGTGGAACAGGGCGAACGCCAGAAGTAGAACATCGGACACCAGGTACAAGAGCCACTGCAGCTTGAGGTGGACCCCGGCGAAGGTGATCTCCGCCCCTGGAGACACGTGATGCTGGACCACCCAGTGCAATCCCAGGGCAAAGACCAGGACAGCACCGCTTGCCCGCTGCAGAATCCAGGCCCAGGTGCGCAATTCCTTCACCCCCTAGGCCACCCGCGAGGTGGACCCCGCGAACAGCGGCATCAGCATCTGCACCGCGCCCATCACGAACAGCACCACCACCACCACCACGGTGGCATACCACCAGGCCCGGTGCACCCGGATGCCGTAGCCCAGGTCGAACAGGATGATGCGGATGCCGTTGACGCCGTGGTACAGCACGCAGGCCAGCAGACCCACCTCCAGCGCCCGCCAGAAGGGCGTGCCCAGGGTGACCATGATGGCGTCGAAGGCTCCCGGGCTCACCGCCGCCCGCCCGATCACCCAGATGTGAAGGAGCAGGTAGAACAGGATAAGAAGCCCCGTCACCCGGTGCAGCACCCAGCCCCACATGCCGGGACGCAGGTACGCCGGCACCAGGTCGGGATTGCGCATGAAGATGCCCCGCGGTTTGTACATCAACTGTCACCTCCCCTGGCTATGGCCACTGCCCTGGCCGCTGCCTCCTCCATCTGCCGGAAGGCGGCAATGCCGTGATCGCGCAACAACGCCGTGCCCTGTTCCTCGTTGGTGCCCACCAGCCGCACCACCAGGGGCACGGGCAGACCTCGCTCCGACTTCACCTTCACGATGGCCCGGGCCACTTCGTCACAGCGCGTGATGCCCCCGAAGATGTTGATCAGGATGACCCTGGGGTGGGTCTCCAGGAGCACGCCGATGGCCTGGGCCGTGGGTTCCGCCGCTGCCCCCCCACCCGCATCCAGGAAGTTGGCGGGCCGGCCCCCGTAGCGGGCCAGCACGTCCAGGGTCGCCATGGTGATCCCGGCCCCGTTGGCCATCACCGCGATGTCGCCCTCAAGCTGCACGAAGGAAAGACCCAGCTCCCTCACCCGCCGCTCGAGGTCGGTGCCCTCCTCCACCCGGGGCAGGTCGCGGTGGCGGTAAAGGGCCTCGTCGTCCACGTTCAGGCGGGCGTCGGCCGCCACCAGCCGCCGTCCGGCGGCTACCGCCAGGGGGTTGATCTCCACCAGTTCGGCGTCGTAGCGCCGGAACACCCCCCACACGCGCAGGGCGATGTCCTCGAACTGGCGCGCCAGGCTCCCTTCCAGCCCGAGCCGGCGCGCCAGCACCCTGGCCGTGTAAGGCTGCATCCCCCAGGTTATGTCGAGGGTCTTTTTCACGATGGCCCGCTCGGGCACTTCCTCGATGGCCATACCCCCCTGGCCTGACGCGATGACGAGAGGACGGCGGGCGCTGCCCTCCACCGCCATGCCCAGGTACAGCTCCTTCTCGATGATCAGCTTCTCTTCCACCAGGAGCCTGTCCACCCGGTAGCCGCGCAACTCCGACCCCAGCAGCCGGGCCGCCGCCTCCCGCGCTTCCTCCGGCGTGTCGGCAAAGGCGATGCCCCCCGCTTTCCCCCGCGCCCCGGCCAGGATCTGCGCCTTGATGGCCACAGGCCCGATCTCGGCCGCGGCGCGGGCGGCCTCGTCGGGCGCCTGGCACGGCCGCCCGGCCGGCACGGGGATACCTGCGCCCCGGAAGATATCTTTGGCCAGATATTCGTAAAGTTTCATAACTGCGCCTCCAGGAGAGGGGGACCGCCCGGTACGGTTGCCGGGCGGCCCCCTTCATCTCATTCGGCCGGCACCGGCGGGATGATCCCTTCCCGCATGAGGAGGGCCGCACCGTCGCGCGCCTTGCGGATGAGCTGCTCGGCGCGGGCCTTGAGCTCCTCCCGGGTGAGGGCGATGCGCGCCACCCCCTGCTCGATGGCCTTCGTCCCCACCGCAGCGGCCACCCGCGGGTACACCTCCCACTCCTCCATGGTGGGCAGGATGTACTCCGCGCTCAGCCCCTTATCTTCGGCATAGCGGGCCAGCTCCCGCGCCGCCTCGATGCACATATCGTCGGTGATGGTGCGCGCCCGCACGTCCAGGGCCCCCCGGAAGATGCTGGGGAATCCCAGGGAGTTGTTCACCTGGTTGGGGAAGTCAGAGCGCGCCGTGGCCACCACCGCCACCCCGGCTTCCTTCGCCTCCCACGGCCAGATCTCCGGCACGGGGTTGGCCATGGTGAGCACGACGGGGTCGGGCGCCATGGCCTTCACCCACTCGGGCTTGATGGTCCCGGGACCGGGCTTCGACAGCCCGATCACGGCGTCCATCCCCTTCATGGCCTCGGCGATGCCACCGGTGCGGCCCCCGGCGTTCGTCTTCTGGGCCAGCTCCCACTTGTCCCGGTGAGTCTCCCGCAGCTCCGTGCGGCCCTTGTGCAGGATGCCACGGGAATCACACATGATGATGCGCCCGGGGTCGGCACCCGCCCCTATGATCACCCGCGCACAGGCCACGTTGGCCGCGCCGGCCCCGATCATGGCGATGCGAGCGTCCTCCAGCTTCTTGCCCACCACCTTGAGGGCACCCAGCAGGCCGGCCAGAGTCACCGCCGCCGTCCCCTGCTGGTCGTCGTGCCACACCGGGATCTCCATCTCCCGCCGCAGGGTCTCCAGGATGCGGAAGCACTTGGGCTGTTCGATGTCCTCCAGGTTGATCCCCCCGAAGGATGGCTCCAGCAGCTTCACGGTGCGGATGAACTCGTCCGGGTCGGTGGTGCGCAGGCAGATGGGCACCGCATCCACCCCGCCCAGGTACTTGAACAGGAGGGCCTTGCCCTCCATGACCGGCATGGCCGCCTCCGGCCCGATGTTCCCCAGACCCAGCACGCGGGTACCGTCGGACACCACCGCGATCACGTTCCACTTCCATGTGTAATCGTACACCCGCTCGACATTCTTCTGGATATCCCGGCAGGGCTCCGCCACCCCGGGTGTGTACCAGATGGAGAAGTCATCCATGTTGCGCACCGCGCAACGCGGATAGGTTTCGATCTTGCCACGATAGTATGGGTGCAGCCGCATGGCATCCTGCGCCGGCTTCTTCGTCTTGGCCAGCAGTTCCTCCGGAGTCGCCATCTCCATCTCCTCCTCAGTTTTGCTACGTCCTGCCCCTCGCCCGCTCAGCCAACCCACCAGCACCGGTCATCCAGGCTGCCAGCGACCATCCCCGGCTCGCTCGCGGGCGACCGGCGTCCATCACAGGAACGCGGGTGGTTCACTGGTTGTTCACTCCTCGGCCAGGCGGTAGCGGGCCCTGCCCTCCTCGTACAGGTCACCACCGTAGCGGTCGTTCACCACCACCACAGGGAAGTTCTCCACCCGCAGCCGCCTTATCGCCTCCGCCCCCAGATCCTCGTATGCCACCACTTCCGACTCCACAATGCTCTTCGCTATCAGTGCACCGGCGCCGCCCACGGCGGCGAAGTACACCGCCCCGTGCTCCTTCATGGCGTCTTTCACGGCCTGCGAGCGGAGGCCCTTGCCGATCATCCCCTTGAGTCCCACCCGGATCAAGGCCGGGGTGTAAGGGTCCATCCGTCCCGAGGTGGTGGGCCCGGCCGAACCGATCACCTGCCCCGGCTTGGGCGGCGTGGGCCCCACGTAGTACACCACCGCCCCCTCGATGTCGAACGGAAGCTCTTCCCCCTTCTGCAAGAGCTCGTACAGCCGCTTGTGGGCGGCATCCCGTGCCGCATAGATGTACCCGGAAATCAGCACCCTGTCCCCCGCCCGCAGTTCCGCTACCGCCTCGTCGGTCAGGGGCGTGGTCACCTGCTTCAGAGACATCTGCTCTCCCTCCTCAAGCCCAAGACAACCCGGCCTGGCTCCGTGGCACCACGCGAGGCTGGCCGCCGGCCTTAGAGCACGGCTTCCTTGTGCCGGGCCGCATGACATTGCAGGTTCACCGCCACCGGCAGGCAGGCGATGTGAGTGGGGTATACCTCCATGTGCACGGCCAGCGCCGTCACCCGTCCGCCCAGGCCCTGCGGCCCGATCCCGAGCCGGTTAATCCGCTGCAGCAGCTTCTCCTCGACACCGGCTATCTCGGGGCGGCGATGGGGTTGACCCACGGGCCGCGCCAGCGCCCGCTTGGCCAGCAGGGCCGCCTGGTCCATGGTACCTCCCACCCCCACGCCTACTATGATCGGGGGGCAGGGATTCGATCCCGCCTCATCCACCACATCCACCACGAAATCCATCACGCCCTCCAGCCCGTCCGCCGGAGTCAGCATCTTGAGGGCGCTCATGTTCTCCGAGCCGGCTCCCTTGGGCAGCACCGTAATCCTCAGCCTGTCCCCAGGCACCACCCGGTAGTGGATCACGGCCGGGGTGTTGTCGCCCGTGTTCTTGCGCTCGAAGGGATCGCCCACCACCGACTTGCGCAGGTACCCTTCCTGGTAGCCCTTGCGCACCCCGGCGTTGATGGCCTCCTCCAGGGAGCCGCCCACCACATGCACGTCCTGACCCACGTCTACCAGCACCACGGCCACGCCGGTGTCCTGGCACATGGGCACCCACTCCTTGCGGGCCAGGCGGGCGTTCTCGATCAGTTGCCCGATCACATCCTTCCCCACCGGCGACTCTTCCTGTTCCAGAGCTCTCTCCAGCGCCGCGAAGGCATCCTCACCCAGGTCCATGCTGGCTTCCTCACACAGCCTTGCCACCGCTTCCGCAACCCGTGCCACGTCGATTTCCCTCATGCCCTTCCCCCCATTCTAGCCAGGACTCCGACTCCTCAACGCCGGGTGCCTCGTCTGCCAGACGGCCCAGAAGCCGGCCGCCCGCGCGCGCCCGCAACCGGCGCCGGCCCGCAAACGCAGGTCACGGGGCGGCGGGGCGCCATGGAGAGATTCGACACCTGCCAGCCCCCTCCTGCTTCCAGCCCAAGGAAACGCCTCTCAGTGGGCGGCCAGACCGCGGCGCCGGGCCGTCTTCTGCATGTACACGAAACCCGGATATCCCGCCACCACGTAGAAAAGGGACAGCACCACCAGCACCGTCAACTCCC
This sequence comes from Bacillota bacterium, assembly GCA_030019365.1. Classification (NCBI taxonomy): domain Bacteria; kingdom Bacillati; phylum Bacillota; species Bacillota bacterium. The sequence continues at coordinate 119,378 of JASEFA010000001.1, read as the reverse complement.
GGGCAACCTGACACGCGCTACCCGGTCGGAGGCAACTGGAGAGGAACAGGCCAGGATTCGATATTAAGTGAGGGAAGAATGGGTTCGGCGTACCGGGTCGAACCGGCATGTGAATGCGCCGGTGGGGGGTTGCACATGCAGGTACCGGCTGTCGCAGAGGTCATCCCGCGACTGGCCAAGATAGCCCGCCGTCACCGGGTGCTCGGGCTGGTGTTCGTGGACCTGGTCGGCTTCGCCTCGGTACAGGAGAGTTGCGGTACCAGCACCGGGGACTCCATCCTGGACGCCCTGGGCAGGGTGTTGAGCCACACCGGCCTCCGCCTGGGGAACGCCACCGGGATCGTGCCCTGCACCACGGGAGGGGACGACTTCCTGCTCTTTTTCCCCAACCCCGGGGAAAAGCCCCACCTGGGCCCCCAGCTGGAGCAACTGCGCGAACTGCTGGAGGTACGGCTCAACGCGGCGGTGTGCACCCTGCCCCTCGATCGCAAGCTCACCGTCCACCTGGGGTACGCCGAGATCCGCGCCGGTCCCGACCGCCGCATGGAGCGCCTGATCTACGAGGCCATGAAAGAGGCTGTCCTCATGGCCAAGTCCGACATGGGCCTGGAGGACTTCCTCTCCCGGCAGGAGATGCTGGCCATCCTGGGCCAGGGGCAGATACAGAGCGTGTACCAGCCCATCGTATCCCTGACCGATGGGCGCACCGTTGGGTACGAGGCCCTCTCCCGGGGGCCGGAAGGGAGCCGGTGGCAGGAGCCTCTCACCCTCTTCCACCTGGCCCAGAAGTATGGATTGCTCATCCGCCTGGAGGAGCTGTGCCACCGCCAGGCCATAGCCGGGGTGCGCGGGCTCTTCGACGACCTGGGACTCTTCCTCAACGTAGACCCCGGGGTGCTGAGCGACCCCGCCTACGACCTGCAGAAGCTGGGAGACCTGCTGGCGGAGGCCCGCATAGAGCCCGGGCAGGTGACCCTGGAGTTGACGGAGCGCTCGGCCGCCTCCGACCTGGCACGCCTGCGCCGGGCAGTGGAGGTGGCGCGCGCCCACGGTCTGGGGGTAGCCCTCGACGACGTGGGATCGGGATACTCCAGCCTGCGCACGCTGGTGGAGCTGCAACCAGACTATGTGAAGATAGATGGGTACCTGGTGGCCAACTGCCACCGGGATCCCGCCCGCCGCGTCGTCGTGGAGACCCTGGCCCACCTGGCCCGCCGCCTGGGATGCACCACGGTGGCGGAGGGGGTAGAACAGCCCCCCGAACTGGACACGCTGGTTGCCGTCGGCGTGGACCTGGCCCAGGGGTACCTGTTCGCCTATCCCGCCCGGGAACTGACGGCCCCCGACGCCGCAGCGGTCTCCCGGCTCCGGGCTGGCAGGGCCGGTACCACATAGGGAGAGCCGCACACCGGGTTCCTGAGCACCAGGACCTCCGCCCCGTAGACGCGCCGGATCACCTCCGGCGTGATCACTTCCTCAGGGGATCCGTCCGCGAACACCCGGCCTTCGTGCAGGAGCAGCAAACGGTCGCACCAGGCGGCCGCCAGGTTCAGGTCGTGCATGACTGCCAGCACGGTCAGCCCGCCGCGGGCCCGATGGCGTCGTGCCGCACGCCGGAGGACCCGATCAGACTGTGGATGAGTTACGTGCTGCATCCGCGGTTACCCCTACCGGAATTCGTAGCCCGGGAGATGGTGAAGGACCCGGCCCAGTTCGCTATGCTCGCCCGGCCCTGCCACGGGAGAAATCAACATTGATGACGGGGGAATTCGCCACACCTCCTGCTGGCCCCTCGCCAACCCGCGGGGGGGCGGTTTACTAGGCTGCTGCCAGGCGCTATAATACCCCCAGGGGTATGACCATGGACGCGAACGGTGAACCCCGGGCTCGGACCGACAGGCTGCAGGCGGAGATCGAGCGGCTGGAGGCCGAAATCGAGGAGTTGAAAGGGCGGTTGCCCCGCCATTCGGTGCGGCCGGCCATGCTCACGGAACTGGAGGACCTCGAAGAGAAGCTGGAGAAGGCTCGGGAGGCGGCCCGCAATGCCGAAAGCCATGGCAGTCGTTGACCCCACCAGGTGCGACGCCGCCCACTGCGAGGGCGGCGTGTGCGTAGCAGCGCAGGTGTGCCCGAACCGCATCCTCAGGCAAGACAGCCCCTACGAAGTGCCATATCAGGTGGCCATGTGCCGGGGGTGTGCCAAATGTGCCGTCACCTGCCCGCTCAAGGCCATCCGCATGGTCTAGGGATGGGGGAGGGTCCGCAGGGGACCCCCCCTCCTTCCGCTCGGCCCGCACCTGGCGGCGCTGTCCGGCAGCACGTCGTTGATGAGTTGCATGCCGGCGGTGTCGATTCTTTCATCACTACCGGCCGGGAGAAGCGGTGAGGAATTATCCAGTTGGCGCACCTGCCCCCGGTCCGGGCCGCCAGCCAGTTACATAACCAGCCGGCCCCGGCTTTATGTCACACATCGGCCAGACGCCGGGCACCCCGGGGGTACCTGGGGTGCCCGCAGCAGCGGGATGCGGCGCAAAAACCGCCACCCAAATCATACCAGAGCGGTGGATTTCTCATCAGCTGTGGATACCCTCAGCTATCTTCATGTGTGGGCTCCTCCAGCTGACCTCAGGCGGGGGTGGCCGCCTCCACGAGGGTGCGCCCACCTGCGTGCGGGGCAGAGCCTAGGCGGGGCTGGCGACCTCCAGGCGGGGACGGGGGAGCAGGCCGGCCTCCTTGACGATTTCGGGGACGATTTCCTCCCAGGCGATGGCCATGATGTGCACGCCGCGCACGCCCGGGATTTCCCGCAGGCGGGAGATGAGCTCCACGGCGATGGCTACGCCTTCCTTCTCCTGGTCGGCTGCTCCCTTCATCCGGTCGATGAGCTCCTGGGGCACCACCATGCCGGGCACGGTGGCGGTGCGCTCGAGGGCCTTCGCCGATTTGGTGGGCACGATACCGGCCAGGATGAAGACCTGCTCGTCCAGGCCCATGTCCCGCACCACCCGCATGAACTGGCCGAAGCGGTCCAGGTCGAATACGGCCTGGGTCTGGATGAAGTCGGCCCCGGCCTTCGCCTTCTTGCCCAAGCGCAGGGCCCGGAACTCCACCGGGTCGGCGAAGGGGTTCTCCGCGGCGCCTACGAAGAAGCGGGGCGGGGCCACCTTGATCTCCTCACCGTTCTGGAAGCGGCGGTTCTCCCGCATGTCGTGCACCAGCCGCACCAGTTGGACGGAATCCAGGTCGTACACGGTGCGGGCCTGGGGATGATTGCCGAAGCTGATGTGGTCCCCGGTCAGACAGAGGACGTTGCGCACGCCCAGGCTGTAGGCGCCCAGCAGGTCGGACTGGATGGCGATACGGTTGCGGTCCCGGCAGGTGATCTGCATCACCGGCTCGCCGCCGGCCTGCATGACGTGCGCGGCGGCGGCCAGACTGCACAGGCGCACGATGGCGGTCTGGTTGTCGGTGAGGTTGATGGCGTCGGCCACCTCCTTGATGGCCGCCGCGTGGCGCGATATCCCCTTGGAAGAGGCGCTCTTGGGGGGGCCCACCTCGGCGGTGACGGCGAAGTGACCCTCCCGCAGTACCCGCTCTAGCCGGCTTTCCGTCTTGCACCCGTTCTGGCTCATAGCCGGGCCTCCTCCTTCACCACCCGGCGCAGACCGCCGTCATGGGTCCGCGACCAGTCCTTGGGGTCTCTGATCTCCAGCAGGAGGTCGAGCCGGTCGAGTTGCCTCAGGCGGTCGTAGATGAGCTGCCACCCGCAGGCCACGTCCGGGGAGATCTCGCACTTTCCCGCCTGGGAGCCGCCGCAGGGACCGTTGAGCAGGCTCTTGGAGCAGCGGGTGAGGGGGCAGATACCGCCCGTCAGGTGCAGGATGCAGTCCCCGCAGGCCAGGCACCTTTCTTCCCATACGCCCGCCTCCAGGGTGGCTCCCGCCCCCTTGGTGTTCAGCCCCGGCACCACCCAGGTGCGGGGGAAGTGCTCGGCCAGGTAGTTGACCCCCACCCCGCACCCCAGGGAGAGGATGGCGTCGTACTCTGTCACCTTCCTGGCGATGCCGTCCAGGTACTCGGGGTCGCACTGGCGGGTGATGGCCATGCTGTCGAAGGCGGTGTCCCAGCCCTCCCGGGCCCCCATCAGGCGCAGGGCCGAGGCCAGGATCTCCGCCTCCTTTTCACCGCCGGCCTGGCACACGGTGACGCAGCCGCCGCACCCCAGCACCAGCACCTTCTGGCACTGGCGCACCTGGGCCGCTATCTCGGGGATGGGCTTTTGTTCGGCTATGATCACGATCTCACCTTCTTCCCCCGGGCGGGGTTGGGTCCCACTTCCCTGATGCGTTCGGTGAACTCGCGGGCCACCTGCGCGAAGCGGGCGCCGTCGGAGGCGGGCACGTTGTACATCTCCACCCTCTCCGGCTCCCAGCCGATCTGGGAGAGGAGCTTCTTGATGGCGCCCACCCGGCGCTTGGCCCGAAAGTTACCTTGCTGGAAGTGACAGTCTCCCTCCATGCAGCCGGCCACGTATACGCCATCCGCCCCCTCCTCCAGGGCCCGGAGCAGCAGGGCGGGGTCCACCCGGCCGCTGCAGGGCACCTCGATCAGGCGTACGTTGGGTGGGTACTGCAGGCGCATGGACCCGGCCAGGTCGGCCGCGGAATAAGCGCAGTAGTAGCAGCAGAAGGCCACGATCCTGGGCTCAAAGGACGGCTCGCTGCCAGCACTGCTGCCGCCGGGACGTTCGACTGTCACTGCTTCGGTTCCGTCGTCCACCTGAGTTCCACCTCCTGCGCCCCGTTACCCGGGGGGCCATCCGGCCCGGCCGCACCGCCGGCACCGCTAGGGCAGGCCACCCAGCTTGGCCTCCATCTGGTCGAAGCGGTAGTTGCCCAGCTGGATGGCGCGGGCCGGGCACTCGGCCGCGCACATGCCGCACCCCTGGCACTGCACGGCCTCGATCTGGGCCGCCCCGCGGGCGTTGATGAAGGGGACATGATAGGGGCAGACGCGCACGCAGGTCAGGCAACCCGCGCAGCGGGACTCGTCCACCACCGAGACCACGCCACCCACCCACAGGGATTCCTTGGAAAGGACCACCGCTGCCCGCGAGGCCGCGCCCTGGGCCTGGGAGATAGCCTCCTCCAGCGACTTGGGCCAGTGGGCGCCGCCGCACAGGTAGATGCCGGCCGAGGGGAAGTCCAGGGGACCCATCTTGATGTGGGTCTCCAGGAAGAACCCGCCCTCCCCCAGGGGTACCTTGAGCAGGGAGGCCAGTTCCTTCGCCCCCGAGGCGGGCACCACCGCCGTGGCCAGGGCCACCAGGTCGGGGTGCAGCTCGATGCCCCGCCCCGAGGCGGCATCCACGGTACCCAGCCACAGCTCCCCCTCCGCCTGACGGAGGACGGGCGGGGTCTCATCGGGGTAGGGCAGGAACGAGATGCCCAGGGAGCGGGCCTCCCGGTAGTACTTCTCCAGGAAACCGTAAGAGCGCATGTCGCGGTACAGGACTACCACGTGGCAGTCGGGGGCCAGCCGCTTCAGCCACAGGGCGTTCTTCAGGCTCTGGGCGCAGCACACCCGGCTGCAGTAGGGCCGCTCGCTGTCGCGGGAACCCACACACTGGATGAACACCACCTGTTTCCACGGTGGACGGGAACCATCCCGCTCCAGGGCAGCCAGCTGCCCTTCCAGTTCGGTGACCGTACGCACGCGGTCGTCCTGCCCGTACAGGTAAGTGTTGGGCCGGTACTCCTCCACCCCGGTGGCCACCAGCACCACGCCGTGCTCCACGCTGACCTCACCGTCGGGCAGGCGCAGGCGCGTGGTGAAGTGGCCCTGGTGACCGGCCACCTCGGCCACCTCCCCCCCGGTGAACACGGTGATGTTCGCATCTTCCATCACCCGTCCCACCAGGTCGGAGAGCAGGACGGGCACGTTCCGCCCCGCGATAGTGCGGCGCAGGCGCAGCATCTGGCCGCCCAGGCGGTCGGAACGCTCCACCAGGTAGCAGGGGAACCCCTGGGCGGAGAGGGCCAGGGCCGCCGCCATGCCCGCGGGACCGCCCCCGATGATGAGGGCCTTCTGCACCACGGGCACCGCCTGCATGGGCAGAGCAGTCAGGCTGCGGGCCTTGGCCACCGCCATGGCCACCAGGTCTCTGGCCTTCTCGGTGGCGGCATCGGGCACGTCCCGGTGCACCCAGGAGCACTGGTCGCGGATGTTGGCCATCTCGAACAGGAACTGGTTCAGGCCGGCCTCGCGCAGGGTCTCCCGGAAGAGGGACTGGTGGGTGCGCAGGGAGCACGAGGCCACCACCACCCGGTTGAGGGCCTTTTCGGCGATGGCCTCCCGGATGCGCTGCAGGCTGTCCTGGGAGCAGGTGTACGTGAACTCCTGGGCGTGCGCCACCCCGGGCAGGGTGGAGGCGAACTCCACCACCGCGGGGACGTCCACCACGCCCCCGATGTTGATACCGCAGCGGCACACGAAGACGCCCACCCGGGGCTCCTCGCCTCGCACGTCCCGCTCGGGCGGGTAGGTCTTGGGGGTGACCTGGGTGCCCCGCCCCGGCGCCAGCAGGGCGTGGGCGCAGGCCGCTGCCGCCGAGGCCCCCACCAGGCTCTCGGGGATGTCGCGGGGTCCGGCGAAGGCCCCCGCCAGGAACACCCCCGGCCGGGTGGACAGGGCAGAAAAGACGGGGTCGCTACGGGCAAAGCCGTACTCGTCCAGCTCGATGCCCACCGCCCGCGCCAGCTCGGCGGCGCCCGCCGGGGGCCGCGCCCCCACCGCCAGCACCACCAGGTCGAACTCCTCCTGCTTCACGCGCTCCCCCGACCAGTAGCGGATGATCAGGTTGTGGGTGACGGGGTCTTCCTTCACGCCGGAGATCATGCTGCGCACGTAGCGCACCCCGTGGGACCTGGCCTGATCGATATAGCGGTCGAATCCCTTGCCGTAGGCGCGCAAATCCAGGTAGAACACGGTGGGCTCGATGCCGGGATCGTGCTCGCGGGCGATGATGGCCTCCTTGGCCGTGTACATGCAGCACACCGCCGAGCAGTACTCGGCACAGGAGGTGTCGCGGGAGCCCACACACTGGATGAAGGCCACCCGGCGGGGACGCCTGCCGTCGGAAGGCCGCACCACCTTGCCCGCCGTGGGCCCGGTGGCCGACAGGTAGCGCTCGAACTCCATGCTGGTGAGCACGTTGGGGTACACCGACCAGCCGTACTCCAGGGCACCCTCCGCCTCGAAGAGGCCCATGCCCGGAGCCAGGATCACGGCACCCGCCGGGATCTCCACCGTGCGCGTTTCGTCGCTGTGGTTGATAGCTTCCTTCTTGCAGGCGGCCACGCACTGCAGGCACTCCGAGCAGATGCCGCAGTTGAGGCAGCGGGAGGCTTCCTCCTGAGCCTCTTCGGGGGTGAAGCCCAGGTACACCTCGCGGAAGTCCTGCACCCGTTCGCCGGCCGCGGCCAGCCGCTGGCGCAGGCGACGCTTCGCCTCCACCGGCACCCCCTCGGGGGGGCCCAGCTTCTCGGGCTTGGCCGCCGGCCGACCCTCGGCCAGGTCCAGGCCCTGCAGGAACCGCCGGACCGACTCGGCCGCCTCGTGCCCGTCCGCCACCGCATCCACGATGGAGGGCTTACCCCCCGCCCCGTCGCCACAGGCGAACACCCCCGGCCGGGCAGTGGCCCGGGTGAGGGGGTCGGCGGCGATGAAACCGCGCCCGTCCAGATCCACGCCCTGGGCGGGCAGGAAGCCGGCGTCGGGCGCCTGGCCGATGGCGATGATGACGCGGTCGGCCTCCAGGTAAGTCTTGACGGAGTCGTCGAACTGGGGCCGGAAGCGGCCCTGCTCGTCGAACACCCGGGTGCAGCGGCGCAGGCGCACGCCCCGCACGCGGTCGCCCTCGCGTACCACCTCCACGGGACCCCAGGAGGTGTGGACCTCAATGCCCTCTTCCTCCGCCTCCTCGATCTCCCAGGGGTGGGCGGGCATCTCGCGCCGGGACTCCAGGCAGGCCATGGCCACTGAGGAAGCGCCCAGCCGCAGGGCGCAGCGGGCGGCGTCCATGGCCACGTTGCCGCCGCCGATCACCAGCACCCGGCCCGACACCTGGGGCCGGGGTCCCAGCTTGGCCCGGTTGAGGAAGGGCAGGGCCAGCTCCACGCCGGGACCGTCGGTGCCCGGTATGGGAAGACCGCGCCCCTTGGGGGTACCCAGGGCCAGCAGCACCGCTCGGAAACCCCCGGCGGTGAGGTCGTCCAGGGAGAAGTCGGTGCCGAGTCTCGCGCCGCCCCGGAACTCCATGCCGTGCGAGAGGATCCAGCCCGCCTCCTTCTCCACCAGGTCCAGGGGCAGGCGGTACTCGGGGATGGCCGAGCGCAGCATGCCCCCCGGCGCGGGCGCGGCGTCGAACACCGTCACCCGGTAGCCCTCCCGGGCCAGGTCCAGGGCGGCGGCCAGGCCGGCCGGACCCGCCCCCACCACCGCCACCCGCTCTTCCCGCCGGGTGGCGGGTAGCTCGGGCTCGTCCGACCAGCCGAAGTCGGCGGCGGCCCGCTTCAACACCGCTATGGCAAGGGGCTCGTCGTACTGGCCCCGGTTGCATTCCGATTCACAGGGATGGTGACAGGCCCGCCCGCATATGGAGGCGAAGGGCTGGCGGCGGCGCACCACCTCCAGGGCCTCCCGGAACTTGCCCTGGGAGATGAGGGCCACATACCCCTGCACGTTGCACCCCGCCGGGCAGGTGGCCCGGCAGGGGGGCGTCCCCCGTTTCTCGATGGCGTAAGCGTTGGGGACGGCCTGGGGGAAGTGCTTGTAGATGGCCTTGCGCTCGGACAGACCCAGGTTGAACCGGTCCCTCACCGTCACGGGGCAGACACCGGCGCAGTCGCCGCACCCCGTGCACTGGCGCACCTCCACGTAGCGGGCCCGCTCTTGGACCAGAGCGCGGAAGTCGCCCGCCTTGCCCTCCAGGCCCACCAGGGTGCTCATGGTGTGGAGCACGATGTTGGGGTGGTTCTGGCAGTCGGTCATCTTGGGGCCCAGCAGGCACATGGCGCAGTCGTTGGTGGGGAAGGTCTTGTCGAGCTGGGCCATGCGTCCGCCGATGGAGGGCTCCCGGGTGACCAGGTGCACCAGGAAACCGGAAGAGGCCATATCGAGAGCGGCCTGCATGCCGGCTATCCCCGCCCCCACCACCAGCACCGAACCCAGGGGCTTGCCGTCCGGGCCCGCGGCCGCGGGCGGCACCTCCACCGTCGCGTTGCGGGGCAAATCGCTCATGATACCATCTCCCCGTCGGGGGTGAGCAGGGCACGGGCGTCCACCAGGTGGGCTCCCAGCCAGCGCCCCGCATCGGGCAGGCCCAGGGCGATGCCCACCGCCTCCGTGATGTAGAGCACGGGCACGGGCGGCGTCACGCTCTGGCGGGAGTCCAGGTTGGCGTGGCACATGGGGCAGGCCGTCACCAGGGCCAGCGCCCCCGCCCGCCCGGCCTGCTTGATGAGCTCGTTCACCAGGACCTCCACCACCGGGGCATGGGAGATGGTGAGGGAGGCCCCGCAGCAGTCGGTCTTGTACGACCAGGGCCGCACCTCGGCCCCGATGGCTTCCAGGATGCGATCCATCAGTACCGGTTGTTCGGGGCGGTCGAACCCCACCTGGGCGGAGGGCCGGGCCAGCAGGCACCCGTAGTAAGGCACCACCGGGACCCGCCAGGGAGACCTCACCCGGGCCCGGAGGGTCTCTAGCACCCCGGGCAGGGCCAGCACCTCCAGCACGTGGCGGACGGCCACCTTTCCCCGGTAGGGACGCCCCAGGCTATCCTCCACCAGGTGGGCCGCCTCCCGCGCCTCCTCCTCACCGGCCCGCCAGGCGGCATCCGCCCCCTTGAGGACGTTGTAGCAGGCCGCGCAGGGGACGAGCATTTCCTCCCCCGCATCCTCCGCCAGCACCAGGTTGCGCAGCCCCAGCGCGCGGCCCAGGGGACCGGGACGGGTGTGGGCGGAGGAAGAACCGCAGCACGTCCACCCCGGCACCCCCCGCAGCTCGATGCCCAGGGCGGCGCACACCGCCCGCGTGGAGGCGTCGAACTCCCATCCCGTCGAGTGCAGGGAGCACCCCGGGTAGTACGCCAGGCTCAGGCCGACACCCCCGCCCCCGACGGCGCCGGCCGCCATGCCCGCGGAAACCGCTCCTGGCTTCACGCACGCACCGCTCGCACCGCTCATGCGAAATCACCCCCCGCCCGCCGCTTCCGGTAGCGCACGCCTTCCCGGAAGAGGCGGGCCAGGTCGCGCCGGCCGGGAGCCAGGGACGGCGTGAGGCGCAGCTTGCGCCGCGCCAGCATCTTGAGCCCCATGGGGACGTCCTGGGTGAAGGTGCCGGTGCGGATCTTGTACTCGGCCATCATCCCCAGCTCGTAGGCGCGCCCGAATCGTCTCACCATGCCCAGGAAGGCGTCGTGAAAGGCCGCCACCTGGGGATCCTCCACCCGGTCTTCCTCTTTGGCCATGGCCTTGATGGCGTCCAGCACCCGCGCCCCGTCGATGCCGTTGGGACAGCGCTCGTAGCAGGTGCGACAGCCGGAACACAGCCAGACCAGGCGGGAGGCCAGCACCACGTCCTGCAGCCCCAGCTGCAGGACCCTTATCACCCCGCTCAGGGGCAGGTCCGACACGAAGGTAAGCGGGCAGCCTCCCGAGCACTTGTGACACTGGTAGCAGGAGTTAATGTCCTGACCGCTGCGCTCTCTGATCTCCTCGGCCAGGGTCATCGCTCCACCTCCTCCCGCTCCACCGACGGGAACAGCCGCAGGTCGGTATGGGGCAAAAACAGCGCGGACACGAACTCGTCCATGAAGGTGTTCCCCACGGAAAGCTCCAGATAGGTAATGCCCTGGGCCACCCTCTCCGCCTCCTGCCAGGCCCGGCCCGAAAGCAGGGCCAGGCGCGCCCCCTTCACGGAGGCGTTGCCCAGGAACACGAACTTCTCCCGAGGTAGGTCGGGCAGAAGACCGATGCGCACGGCTTCGCTGATGTTGAGGTAGTTTCCGAAACCGCCCGCGATCCAAACCCTCTCCACGGCGTCCAGCTCCATGTCCACCGAACGGAGCAGGGAGCGGATGCCGGCGTACACGGCCCCCTTGGACCGCAAAAGGTTCTTCACATCGGCCTCACTGATCACCACGTCCCGGCCGCTGCCGGACTCCCGGCGCCAGGCCAGCACGTACTCGGGTCCCTCGTCACCCCAGCGCAGGCGCGGTGAAGGCACCCGCTGGAAGTTGCCGGCCCGGTCGATGATCCCCGCGCGCCACATCTTGGCCAGGAGGTCCACCAGGCCAGACCCGCAGATGCCCAGGGGTTTCTCCCCCGCCACCGTGTGCACCCGCGCCTCCCGGGTCTCCGGGTCGATGGCCACCCCGTCGATGGCGCCCGCTGTGGCCCGCATGCCGCAGGTTATGCCCGACCCCTCGAAGGCGGGACCGGCCGAGCAGGCACACCCCACCAGGAAGTCGCGCCCGCCCAGGACCATCTCCCCGTTGGTACCGATGTCGATGTAAAGCCCGATGCCGGGCAGATGCTGCATGTCGGACACCAGCAGCCCGGCCACGATGTCCCCGCCCAGGTAGGAGGCCACCGCGGGTGTGCAGCGCACGGGAGCCTCGGGGTGCACCTTCAGGCCCAGCTCGCCCGCCTTAGCCACCGGGAAGCGGGCTGCCGCCGGGATGTAAGGCTCCAGGCGCAGGTGCTTGGGGGAAACCCCCAGGAAGAGGTGGGTCATGGTGGTGTTGCCCGCCACCACCACCGCCTGGATATCGGTGGGCCAGAGGTCGTGCCGGGCCAGCAGGAGGTCGATCAGCTCGTTGATGGTGTCCACCGCCGCCCGCTGCAGTTCTTCCAGGCCCCGCTCCTCCCGCACCGAGTGGACGATGCGGGTGATGACGTCATCGCCGAAGCGGATCTGGTGGTTGTACGTGCCCACCCGATCCAGGGTCTCCCCCGAAGCCAGGTCCACCAGGAGGGCGGCCACCGTGGTGGTGCCGATGTCCACGGCCAGGCCGTAGGCCGGTCGTACCGCCTCCCCCGGCTCCACGTGCACTATTTCCGCCCGCCCCTCCCCCAGGTCGGCCAGGGTGCAGGTCACCCGGAAATCCTGCCGGCGCAGGACCTCGGGCAGTTCCCGCAACACGTCGAGGTTTGCGGTTATCTCGGAAAAGCCGGTGGCCGGTACCAGCCTCGCGACCAGCCGGGTGAGGTCGGGTGCGTTCTCCACCAGGGTGGGGGGAGAAAGAGACAGCGGGTACTTGCGGCAGGCCGGCTGCAGGCCGTACTGGACCAGCACATCCGTCTCCTTCTCCTGCAGGAGCCGGGACGGCGCGTCCAGCAGGACCTGCTGGGCGGTCTCGATGCGGGCCTCGGGCGGGATCTCCACCACCAGGTCCTCGTCGACCCTGGTGCGACAGGCCAGGACGTAGCCCAGGCGCCGGTACCTGGGGGCCATGCTCCCTTCCCCCACCCGGGCTTTGCCCGACCGGATGGCCACCAGGCAGCGCCCGCAGACACCCTCCCCGCCGCAGCCGGACTTGATCTCCAGCCCGGCCAGGGCCGCCGCCTGCAAAAGGTCGGTGCCCGGGGACACGCTCACCGTCACATTGTCGGGAAGGAACTTCACCTGCACCCTGCTCACGGGCTCTTCGCCTCACAGTCCCAGCTTCTCGGCCAGATCCGCCGCCGCCCGCCAGGCGGGCGCATCGGGGGGCAGATCGAACAGGGGCCTCCCCCTCAGGTCGTATTCCACCAGGGTCTCGTCGTAGGGGATGATGCCCAGCGGGGTGATGCCCAGGGACCCCATCTCCTGCCGCAGGGCCGGCTCGTCACCATCGCGGGCCATGGACAGCACGAACTCCACCCGCCCGGACACCACGCCCAGGGAGCGGGCCAGGCGGGCGATGCGCTCGGCGGAGCGAATCCCCCGCACAGTGGGATCGCTGGTCACCAGGAGCACGTCCACGCCGCGCGCCACCCGCCGGCTCAGGTGCTCCAGGCCGGCCTCGTTGTCCATCACCAGGTAGGGGTAGTTGCCGCTCAGCTCCTCCATGTAGTGGCGGAGCATCTCGTTGGGGAAGCAGTAGCACCCGGGCCCCTCCGGGCCGCCCAGCACCAGCAGGTCGAACCCGCGGGCCTCGCTGAGGACCTGGTTCAGCTGGTACTCGATGAAGGTGCCCGTGGTCATCCCGGCCGCGGTTCCCTGCTTGGCCTTCGCCTTCTCCAGCACCTCGGAGATGGTCCCCTCCCAGCTCACCCCCAGGGCCTCCCCCAGGTTGGCGTTGGGATCGGCGTCCACCACCAGCACCGGGGTCTTACCCCGCTCCAGCAGCCACCTCACCAGTAAGGCCGACAGGGTGGTCTTCCCCGTCCCTCCCTTGCCGGCAACCGACACGTGCTTGGGCACTCTACCTTCCGACCTCTTTCCTGCTCAGGTTGATCATCTCGGCAACCATCTGCTCGCAGAGGACCACCACGTCCTCCGTGCACAGGTAGGACCCCACACTGCCATCAAACAGCACGTTGGCCTGGGCCGGGAACTCTTCGTCGGCGGCCCACAGCACCATCCAGACGGGCACGCGGGGGAAGGGAAGCAGCCGCACGGCGGCATCGCCCATGTCCGCCGCTTCGCCGCCCAGGCGCTTCCCCGCCTCCACGAGGAGGGCCGGCTGGTGGGCGTATCGCCGCACCAGCCGGGCCCGCACGCGCTTTTCGAAGTTGGCGTCGTACACCCGCCCCCCGGGCAGATCCCGGAAGGGGATGAGCTCCCCCCTGAGGGGATCACCCCCGGCACCGTTCAGGTAGTGGAGCGTCAGGATGGCCAGCCACTGGGGCGCCTCCGCCCCGGTCACCGACGCGACCCGGCCGCCCACCTCCGCGCCGGGCGCAGCCTCCAGCGCGGGCGCATCTGGCGCGCCGGCGCTTGCTCCCGGCAGAAAATCCACCCGGCCGTCGGGAACGGTCACCACCAGCGGCCGACCCAGGAAGGAAAGCCCGATGGCGCGGGCAGCGGTCCCGCCCGAACCTGGCTCCGGCTCGGCCACCTGCCCCGCGGGTAGCCAGCGGGCCCCGGATGCGGCCAGCCGCTTCTCCAGTTCCGCCCCGGACCACCGCCCCAGTTCTTCCCGGGCCAGGGCCAGGGCCTGGCGGTAGCTCTCCCCCAGGCCCATCACCGTCGTCTCACACCTCCAGCCAGGAGTGGGAGTACACGATCTGGCCGGTGAGGACGCGCACCGTCTTGGCGTAGGCGACCTCCTCCGGCGTCAGCTGCGCGAAATCGGGGTTTTCCCCGTCCATCATGCGGTGGACCAGGGAGACCAGCTCCGGACGCCTCCCCCGGGCGATGGCCACCAGGTCCCCGTCGAAGGCATCCACGATGGCGGCGTGCAACCCGTACTTCATGAACATCATGAGGTAGGTGCGGTTCAGATAGGGCCGCAGCCGCGCAGGCGTCCCGTTGGACACGTTGGAGAGCCCCACGATGGACCTGCACCCGGGGGCGATCTCCCCCAGCATGCTCATGAACTCCAGGCAGGACTTCACCTGGTTGATGTCCACGCAAACGGGCGTGACGATGGGATCGACCCAGATGTCCTCTTCGGGAATGCCGGCCTGCGTGGCCCGGTACACCAGGTCCACGCACAGGGCGGCCCGCTCGGCGGCATCCCGCGGCATACCCTCGGTGCCCCAGAGCAGTCCCACCATGGCGCAGCCGTACCGGGTGACCAGGGGCAGCTCCCTTTCCAGGCGCTCCGGCTGCAGCGAAATAGAGTTGATGAGGGCCTTGCCCCGGTGCACCTTCAGCCCGGCCTCTACCGCCCCCGGGTTGGTGGTGTCCAGGGACAGGGGCAGGTCTACGGCCGCCTGGACCGTCTGCACCAGCCAGGTCATGGTCTCCGCGCCGCCCTTGCGGGCGGGGCCGATGTTCACGTCGATGTAGTCCATCCCCGCCCCGGCCTCCTGCCGGACCAGTTCCTGGATCGGGGCGGCGTCCCGCTCCTTGATGGCGGGGCCATAGGTCTTGGACATGATGTTCAGGTTCTCGCCGACCAGGATCACCGCATGCGCCCCCCTTCCTCAAGCAGCCTGCCAGTTCTTGAGGTACGCGGGGATGTGGGCACCCTCCCGCGGACCTACCAGTACCTGCCATCCCTTCAGCTCGTCTTCCAGGGCACCGCTCTCCGCCGCCAGGTGGCCGGGGATGACGATCCTGCGGTGGGAAACCCGGTCGGCGATGCCCGACTTCTTCACCAGGGCGGCGATGGTGTCGGCCACGAACTTACCGGCCGCCCAGGCGGTGAGCACGGAAAGACCCTCGGTGTCCTGCACCAGCAACCAGGCCGGCACCCGGCTGTTCTCGATCTCGCCCGACACGATGAAGTAGGTCAGGGAGAAGTTGGACGTCACCAGCACGGGCGACTTGTCGTCCGGGGTGCCGATGGGGTAGATGCCCTCGCCCGTGGACATGGGCCGCTGCGGGTCGGTGAAGATGTTCAGCCGCGCCACCAGCAGCGGGAACAGGGAGTGACCCTCCAGGTCGGAGAGCACCACGATACCGCCGTACTTGGCGATGAAGGTGGCGGCGATCAGGGCCTCCTTCATGGGGTCGTCCGTCATGCGGCAGGGGAACACGATGGTGGGGAACCCCAGGGGACGGAACTTCTGCAGGAGGGCCGCCCGGCGGATGGCCACCTGCTCGTCGAAGGCTGTCTTCAGGCTGCGGGCACCCCCGTCCAGCACCACATTCTTGCACCCCAGGTCCAGTAGCTTCTGGCTGGCGGCGATGGTCCCCTCGATACTGTCCCCCTTCACCCCCAGGGCGGCGTTGTGGGCTTTGGCCAGCTCCAGCATGGCCTCCAGGTTGTCGACGGTCACCCCGTAGAGGAGAGGCCGGCTCCCCGGCACCGCCTCCAGGGCCCGCGCCAGCACCGGGGGCTGGTCGCTCATGAGGATCATGGCCGCTCCGCCCGTCTCGGTGTGGACGCGGGCCGCCACCTGGGCGAAGCGCTCCGGGTCGCCCGAGGCCGCCTCCACGGCCACCATGTCCGGCTTGAGGATGAGTCCCACCCGCTCGTAGCGCAGGGTGCGGAACTTCTGCAGGCGGGCAGCGATCTCGTCGTCAGACATGTCGTCGCGCACCAGCATGGCGATAGCAGTGGGGCTCTCGAACCGCTTCTCGTGGCGGAAGAGGACGGTCTCGCCGCCGACCTTCACCTGCCCGTCACCCGCTCCGATGGTCACAGGACGGATGGGGGGGGCGGAGGCCTCCTCCAGCTTGGCCTTGGCCTCCTCGGAAACGTGGGGACAGGAGGAGAGCTCGGCCTTGCCGGCGGCCAGGTTCATGGCGAAAGCCAGGCAGGTGGGTACCCCGCACTGGCCGCAGTTGGTGCGGGGCAGGAGCTTGAATATCTCGATCCCGGTGAGTGGCATCGGCATCCGTCCTTTCTCAGATGGTGGGCTCCCCGGCTACCACGATGGGGGCCCGGCTTAGAGGATGGGTTCCATGGTGAGGGCGGGGTGTCCCTTCTCCTCCAGGAATGGGAGGATCTCCTCTTCCGTCACCCCCACGGTCTCGTCGGCGATGCGGTCGAGCAGGTCGGGTACACCCAGCTCCCCGGCCCGCTTCTCGAATCGCTCCCGGATTTCTTCCTTCAGCGTCTTGGGCATCCACACCAGGCGCAGGAGCCCGCCGTCACCGGCCAGAAACTTGCGCTGGGTGATGTAATACTTGCTGTGGCCCACGAAGCCGGGCGTGCTCACCCCGCCGCCCACCATGCCGGCCAGGGTGGTGAACTTCATGCCGCAGGGGGTCATGCCCGTGTACTCCCGGTTCACGGTCATGATCCCGTTGCAGATGGGCAGGACGGCGGCGATGCACTCGCAGCACCCGCATGTGGTCATGGGATCGTGCACGATGCTGTAGAAGTTGTAGGTCTGGATCTTGCCGCGGGAGGCCTTGGCCACGAACTCGTCCACGCCCGCAAAACGCCCCAGCTTGGGGTCCAGGCACTCGCCCTTGGCCACGGGCTGGTTGGGGCCGGTGGGGTTGATCTCGTAGGAGGCCCTGCAGTCCATCCAGTTGTACGCACCACACAGCCCGGTGCGTTCGGGGCTGATCATGCACACGTGACCGGGGGCGAAGGACTGGCACAGGGTGCAGGAGTAGTAAATGTCGGTGGTCTCGTCGGTCATACCCTCAATGCGCTCGTCCCGCGTCCGGTACACGGCGCGGGCCTTCTCCAGGATGGGCAGCACGTCTTCCTCCCGGGTGTACAGCTTCACCTGCACCTTGTCGAAGATGGTGCCGAAGTCCTGGTGCAGCTTGGCGTGCAGGATTGACCCGATGTGCTGCAGCTTGAAGCCCTTCTCCTGCGCCGCCTTGCCGACGCGGAACCAGGCGATGTCGCGCTGGCCGATGTGCATCACGCCCTGGGCGTAGTTGACCAGGTGGTGGATCTGGCGCTCCAGGATGGGCTCGAAGTCCTCCTGCATCTTGCGCCCGGCCACCTCCACCACCACGGCCAGGGGCAGGTGGGAGCCGGCGGGGACGTCGTCGATCTCGGGCCCGATCACTTCGATCTTGCCGTCCTCCACCTCGTCCATGTTCTTCATGGTGCACCACTCGACGCAGGGGCTGTGGCCGCCCCCGCACTCCAGGTACACGTCGTCCCTGCGCACGCGCTCGCCCTCGAAGGCGGGCCCGTAGGCCACCGGTACCGGCACCTTGGTGACCGTCACCTTCAGCCCGCGCACCTCGATGGCCTTCGCCACCATGTGGTCGTGGGGCACGTTGGAGACCACGTGCTCGTAGGTGCACACGCCCGTGGGCAGGATCTGGGGGATGGGGGTATCGGCGATGGTGGGGAACCCCCAGTTGATGGCGCCCGCCGCAGTGGCGTACCACTCGTCGCTCACCGTGCCCATGGCCAGCACGAAGGCGAAGATGCGGTCCTTGTTGTAGATGAGGATCTTGCGGAAGTCACCCGGCTCCACGCCCCCGAAGGACATGGCCGCCCGGGTGGCAAAGCCGATGGCGAACACCGCCGAGGTGATGTCGGGACCGAAGGTGACCAGCCGGGTGGGCCAGCCGATCTGCACCCCCGCCTCCACCAGTTGCTCGCCGAAGTGCACCCCGTTGTGCTCGGCGGCCATGAACACGTAAAGCATCTTCTCCTGCAGTTCCTGGGCGATCCTGGCCGCCACCTCGGGCGAGGGGGCCGCCCCCACCACGGCGGCGAACCCGGGGGCGGTGCCGTCCACGAACTCGATGCCGCGCCGGCGCAGGATGATGTCGTCCGCTGCCCCCAGCCAGATGCGGCCGTCGGTAGGCTCTTCCTGCTTGGTGTAGAAGTCGGGCTCCTCCAGGTAGCGGACGGCCTCGATGATCTCCTCCGCGAACATGGTGGCCATGCCGGCGTCCAGGACCGGACCCAGGTAGGGCAGGTGGACATGCTCCCGTACAGGCGGGGGAAGGAGCGACTTCGCCCTCTTGAGCACCGGCTCCATGTCGCCCAGGGTCTTCACCGGCATCCCCAGGATGCCGTAGACCACGGGCAGGTAATAACCGGTGTTGGGGAAGCCCACTTCCTGCCTGGGGCCCCAGCGGTCCATAGCCTGCTGCCACTTCTCTTCCGCCCGGGCCACCAGCTTGTGGGCACCACGGATGGCTGCCGAAGCGATGATCTTGGACATGACTCTCCCCCCGTCCTCAGAGCGCTTCCAGCTCGCGGCGCATGGCCATGTCGTAGAGCACGCGCTCGCGGGCCTTGTCGATGCCGAGGGCCTTGCGCCTGGCATCGATGTGCTCGATCATGCACCTGGCCGCCTTGATGGGGTCGGGCTCGTAAGCCCAGCGCGCCTTTACCTTCTCCTCCAGCCCTTCGAAGAGCATGCGGGTGAATTTCTCGCTGCCCGTGGTGGGCCAGGTCACCCCGAACACGGTGAACACGCCCGAGGCCACGAAGTACTGGCCGATGGAGATGGCCTTCTCGCTCATCCACTCGGGGGCCGCCCCCGCGGCGGGCAGGTCGCTGATATCGTCGCCCAGGCCGCCTTCCTTCACCATGGCCGTGGCCGCCATCAGGATGCGGCTGTTATCCACGCACGACCCCATGTGGATGACCGGGGGCAGGCCCACCGTCTCGCACACCTCCGCCAGCCCGCCCCCGGCGTGCTGGCCCGCGGCCTCCGGGGTGAGCAGGCCGGCCTTGGCGCAGGCGATGGCGCTGCAGCCCGTCTGCAGCACGAGGACGTCGTTCTTGATCAGCTCCTTGACCATGGCCACGTGCACGGCGTCGTGCTCAACCCGCGGGTTGTTGCAGCCCACCACGCCCGCCACGCCCCGGATGCGACCGTTGATGATGTTGTCGTTGAGGGGCCGGTAGGAAGCGCGGAACATGCCACCCAGCAGGTAGTCGATGGTCTCGTGGCTGAAACCGGCCACGAAGTCCACCTGGTGGGCAGGGACCTCCACCCGGCCGGTGCGGTGCGGGAACGCCTCGATGGCCGCCCGCACGATGGCCCGGGCCGCATTCAGGGCATCGTGCTCGTGAAACTCGATGTGGGTGGCACCGGGGATGTGGGCCCGGTTCGAAGTGGTGATGATCCTGGTGTGGTAGCACTGGGCCACCTTGGGCAGAGACTGCATGATGCACTGCACGTCCACCACCATGGCGTCCACCACACCGGTGACTATGGCCAGCTCCTGCTGCAGGAAGTTGCCGGCGATGGGGATGCCGTGGCGCATGAGGATCTCGTTGGCCGTGCAGCAGATCCCGGCCACGTTGATCCCCTGGGCCCCTTTGGCGCGGGCCAGGGCCAGCATCTCGGGATCTTCCGCTGCCATCACCATCATTTCTGAGAGCAGGGGCTCGTGCCCGTGCACGATCACGTTCACATGGTCGGGCTTGAGCACCCCCGGGTTCACCTGACCCAGGATGGGCTGGGGGGTGCCGAAGAGCACGTCCTGCAACTCGGTGCCGATCATGGAGCCGCCCCACCCGTCGGCCAGGGCCACCCGCATCCCGTGCATGAGCAGGCTCTCCGCGTCCTGGTCAACCCCCATGTGGGTGCGGTGCAGAGCCTCCACAACTTCCCGATCGATGCCGCGGGGGACGACGCCCAGCTTGTGCCAGATCTCCTGCCTCTTCAGTGGCGCCTTCTTGATGAAGGCCAGCTCCCCTTCCTGCTGGGAGAACTGGGCCAGGGCCGCCCGGCCCACATCCACCGCGATGTCTTCGATGGGGCGGTCTCCCACCTCGATGCCGAAGTCGAGGGCCAGCTTCATGAGCTTGTACTCGTCCTTAACGGAGTAGCCCGGTGCCTCTCCCTTGGCGGCCGCGATCAGGGTTTCCGCCACCGCCCGTCCGTGGTCGGAGTGGGCGGCCGCCCCGGCCGCGATCATGCGCAGGAAGTTGCGGGCCGATATGGTATCGGTGGTGGCCCCGCATACGCCGGTCACTTCGACTTCCAGGTCGGACTTGCCGCGGGGCAGGAGCACCCGGCACGGCCCCATGGCGCAGTTGCGGCAGCAACTGCCGTCCGCCCCGATGGGACACGGCTTCACCTGATCCGCCCGGAAGAAGGCGGTGCTCACGCCCTCCTGCTGGGCCTTGCCGAGCAACTGTACCGTGGCCGGACATACGCTCCGGTCCGTGTTCTCAGCCATCTACTACCTCTCCTTCCCGCCCGAGGCCTGCCGGCGCTTCGCCGCGGCAGCCGACCCGCGGGCACTCCCATGTCAGGCGGCCGCGCCCATCATCTCGGCCAGGTATCCCCTCACCAGCCGGACCGCTTCCGGATGCCGCATGATGAGGACGTCCGCGCCGGCCAGTGCCAGGAGAACCGCCGTAATGGCTTCCATGAGGATGCCCCGCTTCCCGGCATCGCCCAGGTTGGGGTCATCCAGCCTGACCTCCTTGACCTTCCACACTTCCTTGGCCAGGTTGCACACCAGGGGGAACTGCAGGCGGTCGTCCTGCTGGGTGAGGGCGGCCATGCGCATGCGCTCCATCACCGAGTAGGTGTACTCCAGGCCGTACCCCAGGCCACCCACGGTGGGGTCCATCACCAGCAACTCATCGGGCACCCCCAGGTTGCCCAGGAGGATGTTAAGCTGTTTGGCCAGATTGACGTCGATGGGGGTGGAGGCGATCACCGTGTGGCGGTAACCGATGGCCGGTGCGCCGATTTTCTTGTAGTTCTTGTCCTGGACCGGTCCCACCACCAGGTGCTTGCCCTCGCACGCCTCGCACACCTGGCGCAGGACCTCGGCGTCCTTCTCCACGTCTGCCGAACCCCAAACGAGGAGGGGCACGCTCACGGCGTCAGCCACCCGTTTGGCCGTGGCGGCAGCCTCCCCGGCGGGGCGGTTCAGGCCGTTGGGATCCGTGCTGACGAGCTGCAGGCAAACCATTTCCGCCCCGTAGGTACCCACGCACTTCTTCGCCCAGGCCACCGGATCGGAAAGCACGTCGGCGAAGGGTTCCAGGGCGGCGGGGGGCCACTCTTCCGGTGTCACATCATACACTTCCATGGCAATGCGGGGCGGGTTGCCCATCTGCCCCTCGAAAAGGTGGAACGGGTAGCAACCGGCATCCCCCACCCTGACCGCCCGCTCCGGCGGTCCCAGGGAAATCTCTTTCACTTTGCCGGTGTACGTGATGGTGGGAATGGAAAAAGCCAACCAAATCACCCCATTCTGTTTCCGGCCCCACCGGGTTACCCCCTGCCGGGTCCGGTCTTTTCACCGGCTAGGCCGGGTTCTTGCGCCGTTCGCTGCCGTACCAGTCCCCGCTGTACCAGTAACGCTCGCCCGTCTTCAGGTACTTCAGCATCTCCTCGCGGTCGTGCAGCTTGCGGCGCCAGCTGCCTTCCTCCTGGCCGGCCGGCTTGCCCGGCTCGTAAGTGGGCCCCAGCACCTCCACCTTCACCCCGTCGAACCTGGTCTTCTCCTCTTTGACCTCCACTTTCTCGCACACCCCCTGCTCTCTCAGCCCAGATTCGCTCGATTCTCGTCTTCGGTGCGGGCAGGCATCATCCTCCCCCTGTCCAAAAACTAAGCGAACTTTCTGTATACAAAAGTAGCAGGGCCGGGATTACGCACCCGGCCCCGTAGCTCACCTGCTCACTTCCCCCGTCACGCCACCACCCGCGCCGCCCATGCAGCGCGGGCACGGTGGCCATCGCCACTGCCATCAGGCCTCGGACCCCTTCCCGCGGGGAATCCAGCCGTTCCGCCTGAGTGGTCAAGCTATAACCTTGGCCCTTCAGCAACCCATACTGCAATCACATTATAACGAATCGCCACCCCCCTGTAAAGGAAAGGCCCGGCGGGGCCCGACGGCGGCGTCTGGCGCGGGGATGCGCTGCTGGGTGCCGGGCGGTGGCCGGAACCATCCCAAACCGAAGACAGGTTGCCGCTCGAACCCGCTCAGAACAGCAGGGTATTGATGAAACCGACCGGGTCAAAATCGGGAGCGAACGGGTCCACAAACAGAACCCCCTCGACGGGGGTGCTCCGGCTGCCCAGATCCTCGCTGAGCACCACCGGAATCTGATTAAGGCGCGCGGTGGCCCATATCTGGGCGTCCCAGTACGAGAATCCATGCTGCTCTACACCCCGGACGGCCTCCATGATGATAGGCCCCGTCACCTCCAGCACGCGCCACGACGTCAGGTAGTTCTGGACCCGCGCGGCAATCTGAGCCCAGGTCAGGGGAGGCTGCAGCTTCCGGCGCGCCGCCACAGAGAACTCGGCCAGGACCTGTGTGCTCAGGACCGCGGCGCCCCCACGCACCAGGCAATCCATCACGTCCACGGCCCGCGCCCGCTTGCGGGCGTCCGAAGCGTAGGCGTACACCACCACGTTGGTATCAACCAGTACGCCGCCCATCATAGATCTCCTCCCGCTTCCACCCGGCGGGCTCGCCCATCCCCTCCAGCTCTTCGGCCCTCGCACTGATGAAAGCTTTCTCCCGCTCCCAGGCCGAGAGGTCGCGGGGGGGGTGTATCCTGGGGGCAAGGTAGGACTCAACCGCCTGCCGAACCAGCTCGGCCTCGCTCACTCCCCATTGGACAGCCCGCTGCTTGAGCAGCGCGTCCTGGCTCTTGGGGATATACAGCTGCTTGCGGATCAAATCCCCCACCTCCTACATTATTATATACATCATGAGGGGGCGGGGCAAGCTGGGCGGATGCGCTGTCTGAAGGCGTGCGGGTAATCGTCCAGGGCCTCCACCACGGTCACCCCGGGGACAGCCGCCAGGTCGATTTCCCGCGGGGTGATGGGGCGAAACTCGGAGTCGGAAACCAGCCGCACCCGCGGAGACGAGAGGTTGCCGGCTTCACATCCCACCACGGCCGCCAGCTCCCCCGTGCTCAGCCTGACCAGGCTGCCCACAGGATAGGGGGCGATGCGCTCGCAAAACCGGTCCACCAGGGAGGCGTCGTACAGCTCCCCCCGCTGCTCCCTCAGGTGGGCCAGGCACAGGTGGGGCGGGACCCGGCAGCGGTAAACGCGGTCGCTGGTCATGGCGTCGAAGACGTCGGCGATGGCCACCATGCGCCCGATCAGGGTGATCTCCCGGCCCGTCAGGCCGCGGGGGTACCCGGAGCCGTTCAGCCGCTCGTGGTGATCCAGGGCAGCGTGGGCAGCCAGGTAGCCCGACCCCACGCAACGCACCATCAGGTGATATCCCTCCATGGGATGAGCTTTCACCTGCACCCACTCTTCCTCCCCCAGCGGACCGGGCTTGCCCAGCATGGGCCTGGGGACGCGGATCTTGCCCAGGTCGTGCAGGATGGCCCCCAGAGCCAGGTCGGTCAGCTCACCGTCGGGAAGACCCATGGCGATGCCCAGGACTCCCGCCAGGATGCACACGTTCACGGAGTGAACGCAGGTGTAGTCATCGTGGCAGCGCAGCGCGGAGAGGCTGAGCACCACGTCCGCGCTCTGCCGCAGCTCCCATATCACGGCCCTGACCACCTCTGCCACCTTCCCCGGGTCAGGCCTCTCCCCGCGGGCCACCCCTTCCAGGACGGTGTACACGGCGCGCGTGGCCATGGCCCGCGTCTCCTCGCAGACGGCATCGTCGATCGCCACATCGTCGAGCAGCCAGTCCCTGATCGCCACGCGGGTGAATCCCCGCTCACTGAGCCTTGCGATCAGGGATCGCGTCAGCGTAACTCCCGCCCCCACCAGCACCTGGCCCGACGCGGTGCACACGGGCCGCGCCACCACTTCGCCTTCCAGTTCCTCGCTAAGGGCCGCCACGCGCATCGCTGACCTCGCCCCAATCCCCGGGCCGCCTATCTCTCATCCCCTCAGGGGCTTCAGGAAATCACCCATGGCCTGGTTGACTTCAGCGGGCTTCTCCAGCATCACCATGTGCCCGGCCCCCGGGATGACGCGCAGAGTGCCACCCAGCCTGTCCGCCAGGTACCGGGAGTACCTGGTGGGGGTGAGGGCGTCCTCGGCCCCCACCACCACCAGGGCGGGAAGCCGGAGAGAGGCCACTTCCTGCATGCGGTCGAAGCGGTCGCAGGCGCTGTAGTCCCGGTACAGCACCTGGACCGGTACGGAACGGAATTCTGCCCGGCCCCGCTCGCGTAACTCCAGCGGTGCCCCGGGCGCATACGCCATCTCCAGGAGGGTCTCGTCACGCTCTCCCCGCGACATCTTCTCCAGGGCCGACGGCAGAACACGCAGGCGCGCCCCCGTGCCGACCAGGATGAGCCCGGCCAGGACCCCGGTCCGGGAAAGGGCCATCTCCAGGGCTATGGCTCCTCCCATCGAGTGTCCGGCCACCACCAGGGGGCACTCCCCCGCGGCGCTTGCCTCTTCGCCACTCTGCTCCCCCACGGGGGTTGGCCGCCGGCCCCTGCCCGATGCCAGAAGAGCCTCCACCCCGTGGTACACTGCCTCAGCATAGGCGGGGATGCTGGATCGCGGCTCCCCTCCCGATCGCCCGTGGCCGGGCAGGTCGAAAGCCACCACGCTCCACCCCGGAACCGTACGCAGGTGGGCGATCTGGGGCAACCAGTGAGAGTGGTTGCCCCCGGCACCGTGGACCATGACCAGCATGCCGCCTTCGGGCCGGAGGTTCCCGGCCCAGTACAGCTCCAGATCGCCAGCTTTCACTACCGGCACGCTTTCCCACCTCTCCCCCTATATCGACCACGTCCTCGTCATATTGCAGTCACCCTCCGCCCCCGCAGCCCCGGCAGCCGGTGCCGGCCCGGCGCGGGCGGACCTCCGCCGCCCTGGTAGTGGCGCGGCCCCGGTCTCCCCGAACTTCATCTATCGGGAGGACCGGAGTCCACCGCCGTCGAAGGACCGGCGGAGGGAGATGCATGCGGTCTCCACAGCTTCCCCGCATAGTCCAGCTGGAGGTAACCTCAGCCTGCCAGCTCCGGTGCCGGTTCTGCCCCCGCACCGCCCTGGCTGACTCCTGGATCACCACTCACCTGCCCTGGGAGTCCTTCACCGCCCTGCTGTCCGACGCACCCCGCCTGGAACTCGTACACCTGCAGGGCTGGGGCGAACCCCTGCTCCACCCCCGGCTGTGGGATATGGCCGCCGCTCTGAAAGGGGCGGGCTGCCGGGTATCCCTCACCACCAACGCCGTACTCCTTGACCAGCAGGCGAGCCGGGAAGCCTGCCGCCTGGGCGTCGATCTCGTAGCCATTTCCGTGGCGGGGGCCCGTGCCGCCACCAACGACTCCCTGCGCCTGGGTTCTTCCCTGGATCGCATAGCCGGCATCCCCCTGCGCTTACCTCGCTCTGCCCTGCCGGGCGCCGTTTCCCCGCCTGTTCGAAGGGATATCGGAGAACGTCCCCCGGCTCACCTTCGGCAACGTGTCCCGGGGACTGGGCCCGGCATGGAGCTCACGGGAAGCCCGTGCCTTCCGCCAGGCCTTCGCCCGCCGTCACCAGTGGGGGCAGATGGGATTCGCCTCCGACGCCCTGCTGGACCGCTCCGCCCCGCCCCTGCCGCCTCCGCCGCCCTCCCCGTGTCTTCACTGCTACAAGCTCTATGGTGTCTGAAGCATACCGCCCGGTACCACCCCCGAACCCGGCCCCGGGCCTCGGCGTTCCCCCGGCCCACCGGCGGGTGAAGGTGACCGCCTCAAGAGGAGCGGACGGTGACCGTGGCCCGTTCCAGCAACAGGTAAGGGAAGCGCACACTGCCCAGCCGCCTGGTTTCCCGGCTGATACCCCCCAGGGCCTCCTTCAGGGCCGTGAAGGCATTCACCGAGAACATGCAGTCCTTCACCCGGCCCACCCGCTCTCCGTGCCGCAGTCGGTAACCGAGGGCCACGTTTCCGGTAACCACGCCCGCGTAGAGGTTCCCCGACCAGGCCCCCATGAAGTTCTCCACCAGGAGGCCATCTTTCACCCCGGCCAGCATCTCGTCGCGGGGCCGCTCGCCTGCCGGGATGAGGAGGTTGGTGGGCCTGGGGACGGGAGGACCGTCGGCCAGATCGCTCCGCGACCCGTTGCCGGTGGGTGCCATACCCAGTGCCGCCGCCGACTCCAGGTCGAGGAGGAAGCTGCGCAGCACGCCGCTCTCGATGATGGGCGTGCGCCGGGTGGGGACACCCTCGTCGTCACAGAGGGCACTCCCCACCGCGCCGGGCAGGCGACCGTCGTCCAGCAGGGTGAAGGAAGGGTGGAACATCGCCTCCCCCAGTCGCCCCTGCCAGGGAGATATGCCCCGCTGGACGGCCCGGCCGTCGACGCACGCCATGATGGGTCCCAGCAGGTCCCGCACCGCCCGGGGAGCCAGCACCACCGGGTACTCGCCGGTGGCGAACTCCACATTCCGCCTCGCCACCTGCAGGTCATCCACCACTTCCGCAGCCATAGCCGCCACATCCACGTCCAGACCGGTTGAAGAGTCCCAGTCGTAGACGTGCAGGAAATTTCCCTCCTCGGTTACCTCCGCGATGAGCACGGCCGTGAGGCCGGTTTTGCGGTAGAAAGCATCCAGCCCGACCGTATTCATGACGCGGGTGACGGTGGCATGGCGAGCCACAGTGGCGTGGGCCAGGACCCCCTCGACCGCCGCCACCTGCTCTACAAAGCCGCGCCCCCACTCCAGCATTACATCCGGTTCCAGGGCGGCCACCCGCCCGTCCCACCAATCTCCCGGGTCGGTGCCTGGGCTTTCCGCAGGAAAGCCGAACTCCACCTCGGGGCCGAACCGGGCCGCGGCCAGAGCCCTCTCCACCAGCTTTGGGGGTTCCTGGGTCACGGTGGTGGAGCTGAGGCCCATCCGGCCTTCGTGGATCACCCGCAGGGCCAGGGCCTGATGACGGGTCCTTTCTATGCGCTTGAGGCGCCCCGCTTCGAAGTTGACCGGCAGCCGCTCTCCCGAGATCAAGTACACTTCCGCCGCGGCGCCCGCACGCCGGGCCAGGTCCAGCGCCTGCTCCATGAAGGCAAACTCGTGGGCAAACTGGCCCTCCCTGTGGCTGCTCATCCCGTCATCTCCCCCCGATCACGGCCCGGCGGATACGGATGGGCGGACTCCAGTGGCTGACGGGCAGGGGGGCCTGGGCACCCTTGCCGCAACCGCCCGGACCCTCCTCGGTACCCACGTCCCGGCCGATGGCGTCGATGTTCTCCAGGGTGTGGAAAACGTTTCCGGTGAGCTTGACCTCCCGCACCAGCTCGGCCAACCCGCCGTTCCTGATCATGCGACCGTAACCGGCCGTAAACGTGAACATCTCGCCATTGGTCTCGCCACCATAGGAGTCCACCGCGTACACCCCCAGGTCGATGCCGGAGAGCAAATCCTCGAAGGATGCCGTCCCGGCATCGATACCGGTGTTGCGCATGCGACAGATGGGTGGAAAGCGGAAGTCCAGAGCGCGGGCGTTCCCGGTGGGACGCTCGCCCAACCGCCCCGCCGATTCCCGCGAGTGCAGCCGGCCCGCCAGCACCCCCTCCCTCACCAGGTAGGTCTTCTCGGTCGGCGTGCCCTCATCGTCGTAAGGGAGATATCCGCGGCCCCCCCTGTCCAGGCCGCTATCGTAGATGTTGAGAATCCCGGCCCCGAAGCGCCGCCCCAGCTTCATGACCTGCTGCAGGGCCGGGTTTTCGGCCAGATCGTCCGCCTCGCTCAGGTGCCCGAAGGCCTCGTGCACGAACACCCCCGCCAGGCGGGAATCGCAGACCACCGGATACTCCCCCGCCTGTACCACCGGCGCATCCAGCAGCTCGACGGCCAGCCGGCACACTTCCTCGACCCGGGGCTCCAGCCCCCGCGCCGCCCCGAAATCGCGGGAGGAGCCAAACCCGTACCGCCCGATCTGCGTGAGACCCCCGCGGGTGGCCACCGCCGCCACCAGGCCGCTCAGGTCCAGCTTCTCCTGATAGATGCAGGTACCGTGCGACGTGCACAGCCACAGGCGGGTGAACTTCTCCTGATACATGACCGACGAACTGCTCACGGGCGGACCCCAGGACATGATGCGCCGGTTGTAGTCGCCCATAACTTCCACCTTGCGGGCCAGGCTCACCTGGCGGGGGTCTTCCCCCGGGTCCAGGCGCACCTCGGCCTCCACGGGATCGACAGGCGCCAGTACAACCTTCTCGCCCCGCTCCCGGCCCACCTGCCCCGCAGCGGTAAGAGCAGCGCCCACCAGCTCCCCGGCGTCATCGGGGCGGTTGAAGGAGACGAAGCCCCAGCCCCCGTTCACCAGAGCCCGGACGGCTCCCCCCGAGAGGACGGACTCTGCCACCGTCTCCAGCCGCGGCCCCCGGTAAACGACGCGTACGGTGGTGCTCTCCTCGTAGCGGGCCTCCACGTAGTCCGCCGGCTTGCCCGCCACCAGCGCTTGCAAAAGTGCCTTCAAGCCCTCACCTCCCGGCATCAATGGTTTCCCCATCCAGCGACCGGTTCCTGCAGGAATGAGGGGACGTCCTCTGGAATAGGCGAAATTGAGGTTCCCGAAGTAACTGGAGGATCGCGATTGGCCATCCGCAGCCCCTTTGCCGCTCTCAGACACCGCAACTTCCGGTTGTACTGGATAGGGCAGTGCATTTCCCTCATCGGCACCTGGATGCAGCGCGTGGCCCAGTCCTGGCTGGTGCTGGAGCTGACCAACTCCCCCTTCCTGCTGGGGGTGGTGGGAGCCCTCCAGTTCACCCCTATCTTCTTCCTGGCCCTCCCCGCCGGAGCGGTGGCCGATCGCCTCCCCCGCCGCAAGCTGGTGATGGTCACCCAGGCCGCCGCCATGATCCTGGCCTTCGTCCTGGCTGCGCTCACCCTCACCGGGCGGGTCACGGCGGCCCACATCATGATACTGGCCACCCTGCTGGGTGTCATCACCTCCTTCGATACCCCGGCCCGCCAGTCCATGATCATGGACCTGGTGGGGCGGGAAGACATCCTGAACGCCATCGCCCTCAACTCCACCAGCTTCAACGTGGCCCGCCTCATCGGACCATCGGTGGCCGGGCTCCTCATCGCCGCCACCGGTACGGGCTGGGCTTTCGTGGCCAACGGGGTCAGCTTCCTGGCCGTGCTCTTAAGCCTGGCCCTGATCAACCTGGAAGAGCACCCCACCCCCGGTCGCATGGTGCTGCTCCAGGATATCGGAGCGGGTCTCTCCTACATATGGCGGAGCCCCTACGTGCTGGCCGTGTTCTTGACGGCCGGAGCAACCAGCATGCTGGCCATGAACTTCCAGACGCTCCTCCCCGTGCTGGCCCGCCAGGAGATGCACACCGGGTCGGAGGGCTTCGGCTTTCTCCTCTCCGCCCAGGGCGCGGGGGCCCTGGCTGGGGCGCTGGCCCTGGCCGCCATCAGCCAGGGTGGGCCCCGTGCCAGGCTCCTCTGGGGAGCCCTGTTCGCCTTCACCGGTGTGGAAACCGTCCTGGGGATCATCACCGGCCCCATGCCGTGGGGACTGTCCTTCCCGGTCCTGGTGCCCCTCCTGGTGGTCGTGGGCTGGAGCATGATAACCTTCACCGCTTCCGCCAACAGCACCATTCAGGTGAGCGTACCGCCCCAGATGAGGGGACGGGCCATGAGCGTCTACAGCATGCTCATGCAGGGCACCGGCCCCCTGGGGAACCTGTTCGCCGGTACCCTGGCCGACCGCTGGGGAGCGGGCTGGGCTTTTGCGATGGGCGGGGGCTCGTCCCTGCTCGTGGCCCTAGCGGTGACCCACTGGCTCTCCCGCCGAACCAGGATCCCCCGCCCCCTGTAGCCCTGCGACCGACCGGGCAGCTCAGTTCGCGGACGCTGCCATCGGCCAGCCGGACCCGGAAATAGATGGTTTCCCCTTCTTCGCCTTCCCACCACCTCCCCGTCTCCGCCCAGCGATCGAGGACGTCCACCACCGGCAGGAAACGGTGGTCGCGCACGATCCCCAGGGGCAGGGGAAGCCCCTGTTCGCGGGCCCAGCGCACGACAGGAGCATGGTACGGCACGGGCAAGACTCCCCCCATGCGCCATCAGGAGGTACCGGCCTAGGGCGCACTGTCGCCGGGAAGGCCACCCCGGGTGGCGGTCAGGCGTAGAAGGAGAGCATCAACTGGCGACGGGTGGGGGTCATCCCCACGCGCACGACTTCGCGGGCATACCTCTCCCGCAGGCTCTCCAGAACCGCCTGCAACCTTTCGGCGGCGGGTTCCGAGGAAGTGGGCTGGTCGCCGGGGAAAAGCTGCAACTGCCCGAACCACGCCTCTTCCAGGCCTCCTGCCACCACCCGCACCGCCTGCACCCCTCCACCCGGAACGCGACCGCGCGCCGCCGGCAGGGCGGGCCCGGCCCGGCCAGCGGTGGCAGCGGGCCGTCCCCGCCCGCCCAGGAGCAGCCGCTCCCAGAGCAGCCCGGTGAGCAGGGCCAGCCGCGCGGGATCACCTTCCCCCCGGGGCAACCGGCGCTCCTCCCGGGTGCGCACACCCCCTTCCCACTCCACTTCCAGCACCAGATCCCGCGTGCCATATCCCTTCTGCTGCAGGGCGGCCGCCGCTTCCCGGGCCAGCCATCTCAACCCTCTGGCCACCGTCCCGTAGTCGTACACCGGGGCGGTGAAGCTGAGCTGGCGCTCTACCCTCTCCGGCGGATGACGGGACTGCACATCATCCGGCCCTTCCCCCCGGGCCAGGCGGGCGATATCGCCCCCCAGGGCACCGAACTTGAGGGACAGGGTCTCCGCCCCCAACCCGGCCACATCCCCGATGCGATACAATCCCAGCCGCAGGAATCGCTCTACCACGTCTTCCGGTAACGGCCACAGGTACCGCACGGGAAGGGAGGCCCAGAACTCCGCTTCCCCCCGGAGGCCCAGTTCCAGCCACCAGCCCGCAGCACCCCCCCGTCCAACCGGTACCAGCCGGTTACCCCGGTCCGACCCGGGCAACCGGGGGGGCCTGCCCTCACCCAGGGCATCGTAGAGCCACTGCACCGCCCCCCGGGCCACCACCTTGCTGGAGGCGAGGGCTCCCAGCAGGCGGTATCCCAGGGCGGGTACCACCTTCTCCGCCAGGGCAACTACCCCGCGATCGAGCCGCTCCGGCCACGCCGTGTTCCACCCCAGGTACACCCGGTTTTCCGCCTCCGGATCGACCACCGGCGAAAGGGTGGTGCCCAGATCCCAGAAATCACGGGCTCGAGCCCCGCATACCCCGGCATCGTACGCCACCACCGAGGCCCCCGGGCAGAACTGCCCCAGGCGGGAACGCCTCTCCCCCACCCGGAGGCCGGAAACCTCCGCAG
Organism: Bacillota bacterium; assembly: GCA_030019365.1. NCBI lineage: Bacteria > Bacillati > Bacillota > Bacillota bacterium. The sequence continues at coordinate 87,580 of JASEFA010000001.1, read as the reverse complement.
AAGTATCGACCAGCCGCCCCTGGTGACAGACGAGAAGGGGTTCCGGGCGGGTCTCCGGCAGCGCGCTTCCCTGCGGGGGCGCCACCGGGGTGTTCCCCCCGTCCGCGGGCTCCGTGCGGGCGAAAAGGTGGGCCAGGGCAATACCGCCCTGGAGCCACAGGTAAATCACACGATCCATGCTGCCCCGCCCTCCCTGTTCATTCGAACTGCAGTTCTAGTATAACAGGTGTTCGCTCTTGCTGTCAAGGGGTTTTCACACGCCCGTTCGCAACCCGCAAGCAGAACCGGCCTGCCGACCACACACCGGCATGCGTTGCGGCCTGGCGGGGACCTGTGGCAAAATCTAGCCGGACAGGGGGGAATCTCTTGGCCCTAACCCTCGATGAGTCGCTCCTGGAAGCTATCTTCATGCCGGGCGGGCTGCTCGCCGGGGTACTGCCGGCGTACGAAGAGCGTCCGCAGCAGCTGGAGATGGCTCGCCTGGTATGGAAATGCCTGCAGGAGGGCCACCACGGCCTGGTGGAAGCCGGTACCGGCGTGGGGAAGTCCCTGGCCTACCTGTTCCCCGCCGCCATCTGGGCCCTGGGCCGGGGCGAACACGTGGTCATCACCACCCACACCATCAACCTGCAGGAACAGCTGCTCGGGAAAGACATCCCTGCGGTAGAGCACGTCCTGGAAGGCCTCGACGCCCCGCCCCTCCGGGCAGTGCTGGTCAAGGGGAGAAACCACTACCTGTGCCGGAGGCGACTGCAGGCCGAAAGCATGGCGCGCGAGCAGCAACTCAGCCTGGGCGTGGTGGCCAACCAGGCAGACGAAGCCGTCAGTGAACTGGCCCGGTGGGCGGGCCAGCGTGACGCCAGCGGCGACCGCGCCGATCTGCCCTTTCCCGTCCCGGGTGAGGTGTGGGCCAGGGTGCAGAGCGATAGCGACCAGTGTGTGGGAGAGAAGTGCCCCTTCCGCCAGGAATGCTTCTTCCGGCGGGCGCGCAGGCGTCAGGACGAGGCCCACCTGCTGGTGACCAATCACGCCCTGCTTTGCGCCGATCTGAGGGTGCGCCGGGAAACGGGCGGCGCGGGCGTGCTCGTATCCCACGATGTGGTGATATGCGACGAGGCCCACCACCTGGAGCGGGTAGCGGCAGATCACCTGGGCACGCGGCTCACCGGTTACCGCCTGGCCTGGCTGGCGGAATCGGTGGAGGATCTCGTCCGCCGACCCGATGTGAAACGAGCCCTGAGCGAACGCACCCTCGTCCGCTACGACCGGGTGCTGGCGGGGCTGCGCGACTCCGCCGCCCGCTTCTTCGATTACCTGGGCCGGATGCTGGCCGCCGCCCCGGGCGGAGGACGGGCCCTGCGGCTCCGGTCACCCCTGGCAGGATACGAGGGACCCCTGGCCGACCTCGTTCGTCTGGCCGAAGCTCTGGACCAGCTGGCCGAAATGGGCCTCTCGGAAGAAACTTCCCGGCTGGCCGCCAACCAGGCCTTCCGCTGCCGCACCCTGGGGGAGGAACTGGAGCAGGCGGCTGCGCTGGCCGACCCTGACTGCGCGTACTGGCTGGAGCCCACCCCGGGCATGCGCTACGGGGGGGTGGCCCTGTGCTGTGCGCCCGTTTCGGTGGCCCAGGTCCTGGCCGATCTGCTGTTCTCGCGCACGCGCAGCGCGATCCTGACCTCAGCCACCCTGGCTGCAGGCGGAGACTTCTCGTATACCGCCTCTTCCCTCGGCCTGGGGGAGTATGAGGGGCTGGTGCTGGGATCCCCCTTCGATTACCGGGAGCAGGCGCTGTTGTGCGTCCCCGAGGACGCCAGGTCGACCGACCCCGGTCGGCCCGGGTACCTTTCCTACGTGGCCGAGAAGGTGCGGGAAATCGTGGCCATCTCCCGGGGAAGGGCCTTCGTGCTCTTCACCTCGTACCAGGCCATGAATCAGGTGTACCAGGAGGTGGCGCCCCACCTGGAGGAGATGGGATACACCCCTCTGCGCCAGGGGGACGCGTCCCGGGATGCCCTGCTGGAAGGATTCCGGCGCCACCCGGGGTCGGTGCTCTTCGGGGTGGACTCCTTCTGGGAAGGAGTGGACGTGCCTGGAGAAGCCCTCTCCTGCGTGATCATCGCCCGGTTACCCTTCGAGGTGCCGGACGAGCCCCTGGTGGAAGCGCGCTGCGAGCACCTGCGGGCCCTGGGCAAGGACCCCTTCCGCGAATACAGCCTGCCGCGGGCAGCCATCAAGCTGAAACAGGGATTCGGGCGCCTCATCCGCAGCCGGTCAGACCGGGGCGCCGTGGTGGTCCTCGACCACCGGCTGGCCACCCGTCACTACGGTCGCTTCCTCATGCGCACCCTTCCGCCCGTGCGCACCACCACCGACCTCAGCGACGTGGCCCTTCTTTACCATTCTCCCTGATCGCGCCCAGGACGAACTCCGCCGCCCCGCGCAGGTCGGGCACCACCACCGGCGTCGCCCCACCGGGAAGGCGGGCAAGGGTCGCCGGCCCGGAGGGCTCGGGGACACCCGCCGCCCGGTCGTACAACGGGGGGTACCCGGTCCCGTCCCCGCCCGCGGCGCTGATCCACACGGGCCGGATGCCGGCGCGGGCCGCACCCACCACGTCCTGGTGGAAGTGATCGCCCACGTGGCACGCTTCTCCGGGAGCCACCCCCAGATCCCCCAGGGCACGCAAGAAGGGGGCGGGGTGCGGCTTTCTCCACCCCAGCTCCGCAGAAATGATTACCGTCCCGAAGAGGAGGGCGACCCCGGCCTCGCCCAGCACCCGGCGGATAAGGGGGGCATATGCAGCGTTGGACACCAGGCCGAGGGCCACTCCCTCCCCGGCCAGGGAGGCCAGAAGCTGCCGGCTGCCCGGCACCCAGCTCACCTCGGGGAGCAGCCTCCCGTAAACGTCCTCCAGCACCCGGTCGAGCACGGAACCGGGCGGAACTGGCACACCCAGCGCGGGCAGGATAGCCTGCACGCAACGCCGGGCGGGGCATTCCATCCAGGTCGTCCGGGCTACCTCACGCAGGTGCCGGAGCATCCGCCTGCCCCGCTGGTGGTCCACCTCCCGGGGAACCGGCCACCCCCTGCCGGCCAGACCGGCCAGGACCACGTCCACCAGGGTGTCGAGTTCCAGGTCCATCCAGGCGGGGCACACGGTCAGGGTGCTACCAAAGTCGAACAGCACGGCTCTCGTCGCGTTCGCCCCCCGCCGGGCTTCTCACCGTGCTGTTTCGCCCCGGGACCCCCGCTCACCTGCAGGCCGCTGGCCACGGCGCCAGGCGAACCGCGCTTGCTGCAGGCTGCGGCTCCGGGCCGCCGGGCTACGACCCGGCGGCGTGGGACATGTGCTGCTGGTATTCCTCCATCAGGCCCCTGAGACCGGCGAACACCGCCTTCTCGCCATACAGCCAGCGCATCATGCTGGGAGTGCGCGCCCGGATGAGTCCCACCGTGATGCGCTCCCCGCTCTTTTGCAGCCCCTCCAGGACCCGGAAGGTGGTGCTCTTGATCTCCTCGGGCGTAGACCCCCAGCGGATGCGCTTACGCGCGGGCCGCCCGGGCGCACCCCGGTGGCTCCCGCCCGCTATCTCCTCCAGGGGATCTGCGACCGCCGGGCCGTCCACCCCGTAGGCCATCCCCCGGTCCTCGGCCAGGACGTTCTCCAGCGCCTGCACCCGATTCGCCAGCTCGTGGACCTGGCGGTGGGTCGACTGCAGGGCTGCCCCCAGCAGCTGGTTCACGGCCTCCACGGTGCGCTCGACGGCCAGCCGGTAGGTGCGGTACTCCTCGTCCAGTCGACCCAGGAGCGCCTCCTTGAGGGCGGGGCTCTGGCTCAGCACCCCCACCAGCTCGGTCACGTTGTAGCTGAGCGTCTGCCCCCCCTGGCGGTACTCCGGACCGGACACGTCGGAGGGCGTGACCACCCTGCCCACGCGCCCCTTCTTCCCCTTCTTGTGGCGGGCACCGGCCGCCGACACCCGCTTCTCCCGCATGTCCTGGTAGAACAGCTTCTCCGCGTCCTCCATCCTGCTACACTCCTTCTCCTACAATATGGTAACCGTCGCCCCTTATTGTACCCATTGTTGAGGGACATATTCCCAGTTAGGGCACCTGGCGTGCCCGGCGCGGTCCCCGTCACGGAACTGACATAGCAGGGAGGACCCGCCGCCCGACACGTACAACTACTGAGTGATCCTGGAAAGGAGGAACGGGATGGACACCGCGAGACTGGCAGAGCACCTGGTGCGGTGGATACGGGAACAGGTGGAAGAATCGGGAACCCGGGGAACCGTGGTGGGCCTGAGCGGCGGCGTGGACTCGGCCACGGTCGCCGCCCTTTGCAGGCGGGCTTTCCCGCAAGCGGCCCACACCCTCATCCTGCCCTGCGAGAGCGACCCCGCCGACCTGCAGGACGCGGACCTGGTGGCCGGAGCCCTCGGCCTCCAGCCCGTCACCATACCCCTGGACGAGCCCTACCGGGCCCTCCGCGCCACCCTGCCCGCCGGCGGTCCCCCCGAGCGCCACCGCCTGGCCCTGGCCAACCTCAAACCCCGCCTGCGCATGATCGCCCTGTACTACTACGCCAACACCTACAACCTCCTGGTGGTGGGAACCGGCAACCTCAGCGAGCTGCACGTGGGGTACTTCACCAAGTACGGGGATGGAGGCGTGGACATCCTGCCCCTGGCCGGTCTGGTCAAGAGCCAGGTGCGGGAGCTCGCCCGCCACCTGGGCGTTCCCGAGCCCATCATCAGCAAACCTCCCACCGCAGGGCTGTGGCCCGGTCAGACCGACGAAGGGGAAATGGGCCTCAGTTACTCCGACCTGGACCGCTACCTGCTCACCGGCGAGGCGGCAGTGGACGTACGCCGGTGCATCGAGCGCATGCACCTGGTCTCCGAACACAAGCGCCGCCTGCCCACCCAACCCCCGCCGCTCCCCCCGGCAAAAGGAGCCTGAGGCCCGCACCCGCATAGCGTGATGGTGAGGTGGTCGATGTGTCGGCGCAGATGCCCCGCGTGCTGGCCCGGCAGGAAGTCCCCGATCAACTGCGCCAGCGAGTCGAGAGCGCGGCGCCGGGGGTGTATGTCACCTCGTACCGGCGCCGGATCTACCTTCTCGTCAGCGCCGGTGAGCAGAGGACGGCCGGGTACGAGCTCCGCCTGACGGGGCCCCCTGCCGAGCAACTCGCCCGCGGGAAGCTGGAGGTCGAACTCCTGGGCCCGCCCCGGGGTGCCATGGTGGCCCAGGTGCTCACCTATCCCTCCCTGGTGGTCGATGCTGGCCAGGGACCGGTCGTGCTCCGCGAAGCCTCCCTCCTATCCGGAAGGCAGCGGCAGCCCCTCCCCATCGACTTTTGGGGAGAAATGCCCTCATAGGCAGGAATTGTCCTCCCCGCGGCGAAAAGAAAACGGCGCGATATTCACCGGAGGGGGGATCCATCGTGAAAAAGGCACTGGCCCTGCTGCTGGCGGCCGGCCTGCTGCTGGGACTGGCCGGATGCGCCCAGAAGGCTGAGCAACCGGCGGCGCCGCCGGCAGCCCAGCAGCCCCCGCCCCAGCCGGAGAAACCGGTGGTGAAGGTGGGGACGGAAGCGGCCTACCCGCCCTTTGAGTGGGTAGACGAAAAGACGGGCGAGTTGAAGGGATTCGACATGGACCTGATCCGGGCCATTGCCGACGAAGCCGGGTTCAAGGCCGACATCCGCAACATGGCCTGGGACGGGCTCATCCCGGCTTTGCTGGCCAAGGAAATCGACCTCATCATCTCCGGTATGACCATCACCGACGAACGGGCCCTGGCCGTGACTTTCTCGGACCCCTACTTCAAGTCCGGGCAGGTCATCATGTCCCACAAGGACGCGGGCATCAAGGGGCCTGATGACCTGGCCGGCAAGGACGTTTCCGTGCAGGTCAACACCACCGGCCAGTTCGCCATGGAGAAGCTCAACGAGAAGCTCAAGGGCGAGGGTAAGAAGCTGGTGAACATCAAGAAGTTCAAGAGCACCCCCGATGCCATCAATGAGGTGAAGATCGGCGGCGCCGTGGCCTGCGTGCTCGACCTGCCGGTAGCGGTGGAGCACGTTAAAGCCAACCCGGGCGATCCCTTCGTGATCGGTCAGCCCATCAACGTGGAATACCTGGGCATGGCCATGCGCAAGGAAGACACCGATCTGCACGCCAAGATCAACCGCGCCCTGGCCGCCATCAAGGCCAGTGGCAGGTACGACGAGCTGTACAACCAGTTCTTCGGCAAGTGAGATCCCGGCCCACAAACGAAGGGGAGGGGCGTGGCTCCACACCCCTCCCCTTTGCGTGAGGGGAGGTCCGACACCCGTGACCCTCAATCTGGAAGTCATGGAGCGTTACTTCCCGTTCCTGCTGGGCGGGGCGTGGCTCACCCTGCGGCTCACGGTGATCACCACCGCCCTGGGAACCGCGATCGGGCTCTTCACAGCCGTCGCTCGCCTTTCCCGATTGAAGATCGTCTCCTGGCCGGCCGCAGTCTACGTTGACTTCTTCCGCGGGACGCCCCTTTTGGCCCAGATTGCGCTCATCCACTGGGGGCTCCCTCAACTTTTCGGATACAAACCCAACATGGTGGTGGACGCCATCGCCGCCCTCAGCATCAACTGCGGCGCCTACGTCACCGAGATATTCCGGGCCGGCATCCAGTCCATCGAGCGGGGACAGACGGAGGCGGCCCTGTCCCTGGGCATGACGCCCGTACAGGCCTTCCGGTACGTGATCCTGCCCCAGGCCTTCCGGAGGGTGCTCCCTCCCCTGGGCAACGAGTTCATCGCCATGCTCAAGGACTCCTCCATGGTAGCCATCATCTCCATGGAGGAGCTCATGTTCCGGGGCATGATCTCCGCAGGGCGCTCCTTCCGCCCGTTCGAAATCTACATCCTGGTGGCCCTGCTCTACCTGGCCATGACTCTGCCCTTCACCCGCCTGGTCGCCTGGATGGAGATCAGGCTCAAGCGCGAGCACCGCCGCGAGGGGAGGTGACAGATCATGGACGGGCCCATGCTGATGGTGAAGGACCTGCACAAGTACTTCGGCCGGCTCGAGGTGCTGAAAGGCGTCAGCTTCGAAGTGGCCAGGCAGGAGGTGGTGGTCGTCATCGGACCCAGCGGAGGGGGGAAGAGCACCCTCCTGCGCTGCGTCAACCGGCTGGAAGAACCCACCTCCGGCCAGGTATATATCGACGGCCAGTCCATCACGGAGCGACACGCCCCCGTGTGCCAGATCAGGCGCCAGGTGGGCATGGTGTTCCAGTTGTTCAACCTGTTCCCCCACCTGACCGCCCTGGAAAACGTCACCCTGGCTCCCACCAAGGTGCTGGGGATGCCCCGGGCGGAAGCGGAGGAGCTGGGGCGGCAGCTGCTGGCCAAGGTGGGCCTGGCCGCCAAGGTGAATAGCCTGCCCGCCCAGCTTTCCGGCGGCCAGCAGCAGCGGGTGGCCATCGCCCGGGCGCTGGCCATGCGCCCCAAGCTCATGCTCTTCGACGAGCCCACCTCCGCCCTCGATCCCGAGATGATCGGCGAGGTGCTGGCGGTGATGAAGGACCTGGCCCGGGAGGGGATGACCATGCTGGTGGTCAGCCACGAGATGGGCTTCGCCCGCGAGGTGGCCGACCGCATCATGTTCCTGGAACACGGTGTCATCCTGGAAGAGGGCCCGCCCGAGCAGGTATTCGGTTCGCCACGGCACGACCGCACCCGCGCCTTCCTGAGCAAGGTCCTCTGACCCGCACTGGCAGGGGGTGGCAGGAAAGAACCCTCCGTCAGCGAATTCCCTCAAAGGAAAAAAGCTCAGCAAAGGGGGCTCTTTCGGTGAAGGTCGTGGTGCTGGGCGGAGCGGGCGACATGGGAAGCCGGGCGGCCAGGGAGCTGGGACGGGCGGCAGAAGTGGAAGTCCTGACCATTGCGGACCGTAATCTGGAAAAGGCACAGCAGGTGGCGGCTGCCATCGGACCCCGGGCGCAGGCGTGCGCCGTGGACGCCCGGGACCACGATGCGCTCGCCCGCCTCATCGCCGAGCATGACGTGGCCGCGGGGGCCATCGGGCCCTTCTACCTTTTCGAGGTCCAGGTGGCCAGAGGGGCCATCGACGCGGGAAGGCCTTACGTGAGCATCTGCGACGACTACGATGCCGCCGAGGCAGTGCTGGAGCTCGACGGAGAGGCCCGCCAGCGCGGCGTAACGATCCTCACCGGCCTGGGGTGGACCCCCGGGCTGTCCAACGTCCTGGCCCGCAAGGGTGTCGACATGCTGGACTCCGCCCGCGAGGTCCACGTGGCCTGGTGCGGGGCGTCGGCCGATTCAGAAGGATACGCCGTGGTGCTGCACACCATGCACATCTTCACCGGCCGGGTACCCACCTTCTCGGGGGGTACCATGACCCGGGCGGCGGCCGGAACCGGCCGCAAGATGGTCACCTTCCCCGATCCCATCGGGGCGGTGCCCGTCTACCACGTGGGACACCCCGAGCCGGTCACCATCCCGCGCTTCATCCCCGGCCTGCAGGAGGTATCCCTGCGGGGCGGTCTCACCGAGGGGTTCCTCAACTGGCTGGCCGTGACCGTGGCCCGCCTGGGACTCACTGCCACTCCGGCCCGCAAGGATGCCCTGGGCCGGGTGATCAAACCCCTGCTCCCGCTGCTGGAGAAGCTGGGAAGGCCCGCCCGTCCCCTCTCGGCCATCCACGTGGAGGTGCGGGGGGAAAAGGACGGCCGCCCGGCCCGGGTGGAACTGGCCGCCGCAGACCGGATGATGAATCTCACCGGGGTACCCCTGGCCATCGGCACCCTTATGGTGGGGCGGGGCCAGATCAGGCGCCCGGGCGTCATCGCCCCGGAAGCGGAAGGAGCCGTTCCTCCCGACCTCTTCCTGGAGGAGCTGGCCGCCCGCGGCATCACCGTTCACGTCGGCCCCGTCCAGCCCCTCGAATAACCCCAGCCCCCCGCAGGCCCGGGCCCGCGCCTCGGGCGAGCGCAGCCCCGCCGGCCCGCGCGCCCCTGAAGACCGGGCAGCCCCGCGGGAGGAAAACGGGCGGGAGCGGCCAATAAGGTATTCCGTGGCCCGAAGTAATGCCCTGCCTTCGTTCGTCACCATATGCGAAGGAGCGCCCGGCGCGGTCCTGGCGCGCCATGTCCTGAGGCTCGCCTGGCCCTCGGTGGCCGAGCAGCTCTTCTTCGGCTTCGCCCAGATGCTCATCCTCACCATCGTGGGAGGCCTGGGGCCCGAGGCCATTGCCGCCGTGGGCGTCTCCAACCAGCTGCAGTGGTTCTTGGTGTCCGGGTTTTTCGCCCTGGGGGCGGGCGCCACCACGGTGGTGGCCCGCTCTATGGGGGCGGGGGATGCCGATACCGCCCGCGACGCCGCCCGCCAGGCGGCCTCCGCCACCGTCGCCCTGGCCGTCCTGGTGGGACTGGCCGGGTTCATGCTGGCCCGTCCCGCCCTGCGCCTCATGGGGCTGGACGCCCCCACCACCGCCCTGGCCGCGCCGTATCTCAGGCTCCTTTTCGCGGGTATTCCCCCGAGCTCCCTGGCCATGTGCCTGGGGGCCAGCCTCCGGGGTGCGGGAGACACCCGCACTCCCATGATGGTCAACGCCGTGGGCACCTCCCTCAACGTCCTCACGGCGTATCTTCTGGTGGGGGGAAGGATGGGCGCGCCCGCCCTGGGCCTCACCGGCGCCGGGATATCGTTCATCCTGAGCGGTCTGTGGGGATCCGCCGTCTTCCTGATCGCCACCGCCACCGGTCGCTGCGGCCTGCACCTGTCCTCGTGGTCCCGCTACCGCCCCGACTTCGGCCTGCTGCGGCGCATCCTCAACGTGGGCATCCCCAGCGCCGCCGAGCAACTGGCCATGTCCTTAGGAATCCTCATGTTCGTGCGGGTGGTCACCTCCCTGGGGATGACCACCTACGCCGCCCACCAGATCGCCGTCAACCTGACCAACCTGACCTTCCCCATCAGCATGGGATTCGCCATCTCCGCCACCGCCCTGGTGGGGCAGTCCCTGGGAGCGCGCAGGCTGCGGCTGGCGGAACGCTACGCCTACGCGGCCCGCGTGCTGGCCTTCGGTCTGGTCACGGCCCTCTCCCTGGTGTTCGCGCTATTCTCCCTCTCCCTCGCCCGAATGTACACCACCGATGGCCAGGTGACGGTCCTGGCCAGCTCGGCCCTGCGCATAGCCGCCATCTCCCAGCCCGGACTGGCCCTGTACATGGTGCTGGCCGGGGCCCTGCGGGGAGCAGGCGACACCCGCTGGCCTCTATACATGACCCTGGTGGGGATCTGGGTGGTACGTCTGTCCCTGGGTTACCTGGGCGTGATGGTGCTGCCGCTGGGCCTTTACGGAGTCTGGGGCGCCATCGCCTGCGACCAGTGGGCTCGCGCCGTACTGGTCACCTCCCGCTTCCGCAGCCGCCGCTGGCAGACCATCCGCATCTGAACACCGCCGCCGGCCACGCCCCATATCGCCACCCTGGGCCGCCACCGTGCCCGCTGCGGCGGTGGCGCACCGAAGGCGGCTGTCAGTCTTCGGCGGGACGGGGGCGCAGGAGCGGAAAGAGGATAACGTCGCGCAGGGATGGCGAATCGGTAAGCAGCATCACCAGGCGGTCGACGCCCACCCCCAGCCCCCCCGTGGGCGGCATGCCGTACTCCAGGGCGAGCAGGAAGTCCTCGTCGTAGGGGTGGGCCTCCTCATCGCCCCGCGCCCGCATGGCCGCCTGTTGCGCAAAGCGTTCCCTCTGGTCGATGGGATCGTTCAGTTCCGAAAAGGCGTTTGCTATCTCCCGTCCGGCCACGAAAGCCTCAAAGCGGTAGACGAGAGAGGGATCATCGGGCCGCCGCCTGGCCAGAGGGGACATCTCCACCGGGTAATCCAGCAGGAATGCCGGTTGTACCAGGTGGGGTTCCACCTGCTCCTCGAGGATCTTCTCGATCACTCCCGCCTTGGTGGGAGGCCTGTCCATGCGCAGCCCCCGGGCGGCAGCCACCCGGGCAGCATCACGGTCGTCCCGGATGTCCCCCGGGCTCAGGCCGGCGAAGCGACCCATGGCGTCCCACAGCTTCAGGCGGGTCCAGGGCGGCTCCAGCTCGATGCGCTGGCCCTGGTAGGTGATGACCGTGGTGCCCAGGACTTCGGCGGCTACGCGGGAGACCATCTGCTCCGTGAGCTCCATCATGTCCTCGTAGTCGGCATATGCCTGGTAGAGCTCCAGCATGGTGAACTCGGGATTGTGACGGGTGGATATGCCCTCATTCCGGAACACCCGCCCGATCTCGTAAGCCTTCTCCAGACCGCCCACGATGAGTCGCTTCAGGTGAAGCTCCAGGGCGATGCGCAGGTAGAGGTCCAGGTGCAGGGCGTGGTGGTGGGTCACGAAGGGCCGGGCGGTGGCTCCGCCCGCCACCGGGCTCATCACGGGGGTTTCCACCTCGTAGAACCCGCGGGCGTCCAGGAAGCTGCGGATGGCCCGCACCACCCGGGTCCGGGTGAGGAAAACGTCGCGCACCCGGGGGTTGACGGTGAGGTCCAGGTACCGGTAGCGGTACCGGAGCTCCACGTCGCGCAAGCCGTGCCACTTCTCGGGCAAAGGCCGCAGGGACTTGGCCAGGAGCTGCCATCCTTCCGCCTGCACCGACGTCTCGCCCCGGCGGGTGCGCATCACCCTGCCCCACACCCCGATGATGTCGCCGGTATCCAGCAGGGTGAAGTCGTCATACTGCCCGTCCGGAAGCACGTCGGCGCGGGCATATACCTGAATGCGGCCGGTGAGGTCCTGCAGGTCGGCGAAGCTGGCCCTGCCATGGACCCTGAGGCCCATCACCCGGCCCGCCACCCGTACTTCGGTCCCCTCCAGGGCCGTGAACCCCTCTTGAATCTGCCGGGCGAAGTGGGTCCTTTCAAACCTGCCCCCGAACGGGTCGACCCCCTTCGCCCTCCATTCTTCCAGCCGGGCCCGGCGGGCCTCCAGCACATCGGTCAACCGGCCCTCCGCGAGGCCCGCCCCGGCATCTTCCCTTCCCGCGATGCCTTCTCCGGAACCCAAGCTCCTTTCTTACCTCCCCAACGCCACAATCTCGTATCGGAAGCGGCCCAGGGGCGCCACCACCTCCACCTGCGAGCCCACCTTCTGCCCCAGCACCGCGCGTCCGACCGGGGATTGGTCGGAAATGCGACCGGCAGCCGGGTCGGCCTCCGCCGAGGAAACGATGGTGTAGGTGAACTCCTCCCCCGTCTCCAGGTCCCGCAGGGTGACCTGCGCCCCCAGGCTCACCCGCTCGGGATCGATGGCCTCCCGGTTGAGGACGCGGGCATACCGCAGCACGTTCTCTAGTTCGGCGATGCGCGCCTCCACGAAAGCCTGCTCATTCTTGGCGTCCTCGTACTCGGAGTTCTCGTCCAGGTCACCAAACTGCCGGGCCTGCTTGATCCGCTCTGCCACTTCCCGCCGGCGAACCGACTTCAGGTACTCCAGCTCCTTCTCCAGCTTCTGGAGGCCCTCCGGCGAAAGAACGATTTCTTTCTGGGCCACCTCATCTTCTCCTCCCCGGGAGTCTTGCTCCTCGATAAATCGGACTCCACCGGCAATATATGAAGGCCCCGGGCCGGCGGCCCGGTGCTCAGTCAATGGCATTCCCGATTATATGCGCAGCCTCCATGCCTGTCAACCACACCACCCGCCCCGCGCCGCGCGACCTCCCCGGCTGGCCGCCCTGGGCCACAAGGGCCCCCGCCAGCGACCACCCCCGCTCCCGGGCCGCCCGCCACACCCGGTCGAGCGGGTGCGCCCGCATCCAGGGTGCGCCGCCCAGCGCCGCCTCCAGGCCTCCTGCGGGCAGGAATCCTTCCCGCCAGCCCCACTCCTTCCACCACCAGGCGGGTATGCCCTTCATCCCGGGGCCCGAGAGGAGGGCATCCTCCACCACCATCTCCGTACCCGAACACGGCACCCAGCACGCCCCCAGCCACACCGGTGCGCGCACCTCCCGCTCGAGGATACGGGACTCGCCCGCCCATACCACCAGATCCCCTTCCCAGGGGGGCCCGGGGCCATCGACCGGATCCCACCGCACTGCCACCCCCAGGTCGGCCAGCAGCCGATCCCCATCCCGCATATGCCGCCATCCCGGCGCATCCCCCACGCAGATGTGTCTCAGCCTGGCCCCCAGCCAGCTCAGGGCGAGCCGCCCCGCTGCGGTATCGGCCCCCACCACCAGGGCCCGCGCGGGCGTTCCCCGGACCGAGGCCAGCAGCAAGGCGGCCCGCAGGCACGCGGCCATCCACAGGTGCAGGCCCCGGCAGGGAAGGCCGAATCGGGGAGCCAGGCTCACCTCCCCTGCTCCCGTGCCGGCCAGCCGCGCCACTGTCCGGCTCACCCGGCGAGGGGAGGAATCCCGGGGGAGGAGGGCCGCCCACCCCTCCCGCCCGTCCGCCCGGGTTACCCGCACCACCCGGCGTCGCCAGGGAAGGTCCATGCCGCCCACCGCCCTGGCCGCCGTGGCGAGCATGCCCCCGCAGGGACCACCGCCCGCTGCGGAAGCAAATACGCAGGCGAAGCCCACGGCCATTCTCCTCCTGCCGGGAACACCCGGCCCCCACCGGTACCTCTGTTGCCCCGCCGGGCAAGGAGGTCCGGCGCACCCGGGCACGAGATATCTTATGACCGCATGCAGCCATCAATTCTGCGCGAGAAAGCCCCGGGCAGGTACTGCTTCAGCCGCGTCACGGGGATTTGACGGAGCGGATGACGGCACGCAGCTTCTCGCGGTCCACCCGGGCTCCCCGGGTCATGGGGGATGCGCCCAGGGGAACCAGGACGGCTTCTTTATCCACGAGGCCCTTCATCAGACTCACGCGGCGGTCGGAGCCCAGCAGGATGACCACGTCGTGCTCCCGTACGGCGTAGATGATAGACATGATCTCGTTGAACAGTTCCACCCCGCTCTTGTTCTCGAGGAACTCCCAGCGCTCCTGGTCGGTGAGCAGCAGGGTGTAGTCCACCCCCTCCTCGCGAGCCACCTCCTCCAGTTCGGCCCGGTTGTCCACCGGGAAACCGACGATGGCAATGGTCCGGCCCTTGCGCACCTCACCCAGGGTCTCCAGGCGGGAAACGAAGGTGCGGTCCACCCCCACTCGGTCCGCCACCTCCTGCTGGGACAGCCCCCGGGCCCGCATCTCCAGGATGCGGTCGATGGCCTCCGCCAGCTTCTGGCGGCTAAGCACCTTCTCACCGATGCGCACCAGGTCCACGGGGCCACCTCCTCCGGACGCCCGCCCCGGCGCGCCTGGCCGGCCGTGTGGCGCCGGACGCCCGCACCGGGCCGCGCGGGGTACACGGAGCTATGACCAGGGCGAGGCGGGAAATCGCGCCAGCACTCGCTTGAGGGTGCTCAGGTCCATGGGAGTGTTATCGTGGAACATACCGTGCTTCAGGGCACGGGGGACGCGGAACGGGGTCCGGTCGGTCAGCTCCAGATCCTCCACCAGGCGCGACATGGTCACGTTCCGGGCCGCCTGCAGGGACCGGGGCAAGGACTCCCCCTCGACCAGCCTCTCCACCAGCTCCCGGGCCAGGTAGAAATGGGCCAGGTCGGAGAGAGGATTGCCACAGGCTCCCGTCTGCGTCACCCCGAACACTTCCGGCAGGCGCAGGCGAAAGCCGAGGTCCAGGGACTGCTCAAGTTCCCTGCCCTCTTCGGCAAACGCCTCCCGGAGCAGGCGGGGCGTGCAGAAAGCGTACCGGGACAGGGCCCGGATCATGCCGTGTTCCACGGTGTGGGCCTGATCGGGAGGGATGATCCCTCCCACGTTGCCGGCCACCTCCACCGGCCCGCCGGAGGCGTACTCCACCCCCTCCAGGGTGACCACCACGTCGTCCGGCCCCTGGAAGCGGGTATGCCCGCCCAGGGGCTGCCACCCGGCCCCGTCCAGCACGGGATACCCCTCTGCCCGGAGGGCAGCCACGTCCAGGGCTTCCACCCGGGAGGCCATCAAGGTCTGCCCCCGCCGCCAGAACGCCCCCGCCCGGAAGCGCCCTCGCCCGCTCACGCGCGCAAACAGGGCCACCACCTTCCGGTAGGGCCCGCGGGGATCGCCCACGTAGACCGGTTGCATCCAGGCCTCCCGGACGGAGACCATCACCCCCACCGGGTACAGCCTGCCCCTGGCGATGCCGTACGGGCACAGCAGGATGTCGGCCCCCGGTTCCGCCTCCTGCAGCACCCGGGCCGCATAGGGGTTCACGAATATGCCGGTCACCAATCCGCCGTCGGGACGGGGGAGCACCCCGTTGGCCACCGGGATGACGATGCTATCCACTCTGCTCTCCCTCGCTGGAGCGTACCCCGGCCTGTTCCAGCACCTGTTCCGCCACAAAGATGGGAGCCTCCGCGCGCAGGGCCAGGGCCAGGGCGTCGCTGGGGCGGGAATCCACCTCAAAGGTGTGCCCGTCTGCTTCGATTTCGATCAAGGCATAGAACGTCTCGTTGCGCAGCTCGTTGATCGCCACCCGTTTCACCCGCGCTCCCACTGCCTCCAGCATGCTCTTCAAGAGATCGTGGGTGATGGGCCGGGGCGGCTGCACTCCTTCCAGGGCCAGAGCGATGGAGCCCGCCTCCAGGTGCCCGATCCATATGGGCAGGGAACGGTCGCCGTCCAGCTCCTTCAGGAATACGACCACCTGGTCGGAAACCATGTCCATGCCCAGGCGCTCCACCCTGACCGGCTTCATGCCCATCCCCCCCGATTCGTGCGCTCCCAGCATACACGATGACCCGGAGGCGGAGCAAGTGGAGCTGGCAGCACCCGCCCGCGCATGGCCGGCGGACGCAGTGCCGCGCGCGGGTGGGCAGGCATGGGCGCGCCCGCTAGAGGGGATGGGAAACCACGATCCCCAGAGGCTGGCGACCGTCCAGATAGGCCGAGAACCTGCCGCGGTAGACCTTCACTGCCGGGTGACCGGTTTCTCCGGCGGCAGAGCGGGAGAACCAGTCCCGGTGGTAAAGGTTGGTGGCCAGGTGGGTGAAGACGGGAAGGTAGAGAATGCGATCGTTCTCCAGGTCGGCGAAGAAATGGGTGCCATAAGACAGCTCCGGGATGAAGGTCTCCTCGCGCGAACCCAACTCCACCAGCAGCCCGGCGTGGGCCACCTCCCTGTACTGGACCGGGACCCCCTGGGCCGGGTGGGTGGTCCCCCACCTGCCCGGCCCCACCAGGATGTAGCGGTCTCCCGCCAGTCCTTCGTTCACCCTCCCCACTTCCCTGGCAACCCGCGCCTTGTCAGCCGTCTGCCGGTACAGCTCGGGGTCCACGTACACCAGGTGGTTTACGGCTTCCAGCCGCCCGTTCGTCATCATGCGGTCGCCCCGCAGGATCACCTCACCGGGCAGCCGGTCCGGGATGGGCACGGGCCGGAACTCCTCGTAGCTGGAGAGCGGGCGGGCCTGGACCAGGTAGAACTCCCCCGAGCCCGGGTCCCAGGTGAACTCGATGTCCGCGGGGGTGTCCATGGCCTCGGGCTCCTCCAGGAGGGCAAACAGGTCCCGGACGGTGTCCACCACCGGGCGGAAATGCCGGCCCAGGTCCGGGAAGCTGAAAACGTACCTGGTACCGGCCGGCCCCGCAGGGAGCAATGCGGGCGGGGGAACCAGCTCGTTGCGGTCGGGCAGGTACAGGCGGGCATACCACCCGAAACGGGGATGGCAGGCCATCACGTCCGGCCGCTGATTGATGTTCCACGACTGCAGCTGCCCGGAGGGCAGGTGCAGCGCGTCCAAGATCTCCTGGGAGTACCGTGCCACGTCGCGGGGATCGTTGCCCTCGGGCCGGAGGTCGGGATTGGTGAGGGAAGCCAGGCGGGCGTACCCCCGCCCCGTGCACCGGGTCCCCAGGCCGAACACCAGGCGCAGGACCCCATCCTGGGGCCGCACCCGCTCGCTCCAGCACCGGTAGTTGCGTGAAAACCCCACCCCCGAGATCTCGGGGTAGAACAGGTCCCGGTGCTCCCTGCCCACCAGCTTCTGCA
This sequence comes from Bacillota bacterium, assembly GCA_030019365.1. Classification (NCBI taxonomy): domain Bacteria; kingdom Bacillati; phylum Bacillota; species Bacillota bacterium. The sequence continues at coordinate 70,531 of JASEFA010000001.1, read as the reverse complement.
GCATGACGGCCATGCTGTCGTCCCCCAGGCCCCGGCGCTGGCGGTAGGCCACCGCATCGGGCCCGTACACCGAAGCGTACACCTCTTTGATGGCCCCCTCCAGCTGGGCCAGGCGGACCTCCAGGGGTCCCCGGTTGGGGATGAAAACCGTGTGGTACTTGCCGGCGAAGGAGTAGCGCAGGCTGTCCTCCAGAAATGCCGAAGAACGCACGGCCAGCGGGTATTCCACCCCGGCCAGCCATGCCCCCAGGCGCTCCCGTACCGCCCGCGGCAGGGAGGCCCGGGCGAACTCGGCCACGATCTCCCCGTACTCCTCCATGGTGCGGGCACCCGGGCTGAACCGGTACAGATCGTTCCCGTCTAGAAACTGCTCGAATACCCCGGTGGGCAGCACCCAGGTGGGCGGTATCAGCACCCGCGTGCCCAGCAGACCCCGCCCGGCCAGCACGTGCTCAGCCAGGAACAGGCCTTTCGCCTTTCCCCCCATGAACCCCGGCCCCAGCATCCGGGACCGGAAGGCGGGTATCTCCAGGGGATTGAAAGCGGTGTAGCCCCTCCCGCCGCTCAAGCCTCACAGCCCTCGCGACGCCGGGCGATCTCGGCCTTCACGGCGGCCAGCCGCTCCCCGTGCAGGGGGTACAGCACTATGCACACGAAAGCGAGAACCAGGGCCACCAGGGGAACGCCGGCCATGAGAAAACGCAGGCCCCAGAGCGCGGAGGCTGTCTGGGTCGCCAGGCGGGGATCGTACCCCGTGAACGTGAGGACGGCACCCATCACCAGGCCCTGAAAAGAGATTCCCAGGCGGATGACCAGGGCATGGACGCCGAAGTACATGCCTTCCCGCCGGGCGCCCGAGCGCAGCTCATCTTCGTCGATGACGTCGGAGATGAGCACGTCCAGGAGCAGCATGAGCGCGGGCAGGCCCACGCCCAGCAAGGCGGCGAATACCACGCCCCCTACGAACTCGCTCACGAACCAGGCCGGCAGGAGCGTGATCCCGAAGATGACGATGCCGACCATCATAGTCTTGCGCGGTCCCAGCCGCACGGTGATCCGGCCCCAGGGGTGCAGCAGGATGAACACCATCAGGAAACAGGCCAGCAGCATTATGGTGTGCTGGCCTTCGTTCAGCCCCAGCACGTACTTGGTATAGAAGCGCAGGGTGGCCAGGAGCACCACGAAGGCGAACTGCACGGTGAGGCTGGTGAGCACATAGGTCAGGAAGGACCGGTTGGCCAGGGTAAAGCGCAGGGCCGGGCCCAGCAAGAGGGGTTCTCCGCGCAGGGAGGGGTCCTCCCGGCTGCCCAGCAGGGAGACGCCCAGGGCCGCACCGGTGACCACGCCCAGAGCGATACCCATGCCCGCCCAGCCCATGGTGCTGTACAGCATGGGGGCCAGGGCCACCCCCAGGATGAGACCCAGGTTACCGAAGATCTGCCGCCAGGCCGACACCACCGCCCGCTCCTTGAGGCTGGGGAACATCTCGGGAAAGAGGGACGTCCAGTTCAGCACCACCAGGGTGAAGAAGAAGTCGTACAGGAAGATGACCACCATAAAGTAGGCGAACAGCCCGCCGGGCGCCAGGGCGGGCGGCGTCCATACCAGGATAAAGAACACCACCAGGGGCAGGAGACCTCCGGCGATCCAGGGAATGCGCCGCCCCCAGCGGGTGGAGGTGCGATCAGACAGGTACCCCAGGAGAGGGTCGTTGACCGCGTTCCAGATCCCGTAGATCGTCATGCCGATGGTGGCAACCCAGAGCGCCGGCAGCTTGAGGACGTCGACATAGAAGAACACCGCATACGTGGAAAAAGCCTGGCCCGGGACGGATGCTCCCAGGGAACCCAGGCTGTAAGCCAGCATGCGCGCCGTGCTCAGCCGCTTGCGGCCTCCCTCCATGCCCCGCTCCCCCTCTCTTTCCCTTGACCCCCGCGGCAGGTAGCGGCGCAAGCCCGTGGCGAACCCGACCGATCTTAGGGACGCAGGTGGCAGGCTACCATCCTGCCGCTACCCACCTCCCGCAGGGGAGGTTCCGCCTCGCGACACTGGGGCTGGGCGTACCGGCACCTGGTGTGGAACCGGCACCCGGGCGGAGGGTTGATGGGGCTGGGCACGTCGCCTTCCAGCACGATGCGCTCCCGCCGCACCTCGGGATTGGGAACGGGGATGGCGGACAGCAGGGCTTCGGTGTAAGGGTGGTACGGCTCGGCGAACAGCTCGTCGGCTGATGCCACTTCCACCAGCTTGCCCAGGTACATGACGCCCACCCGGTCGGACACATGTTTGATCACATGCAACCCGTGGGCGATGAAGATATACGTCAGGCCGAACTGATCCTGCAACTCGTCCAGCAGGTTCAGGATCTGCGACTGGATGGACACGTCCAGAGCGGAAACGGGCTCGTCACAGATTATCAACTTGGGGTTCAGGGCCAGGGCGCGGGCGATGCCGATGCGTTGCCGCTGCCCGCCCGAGAACTCGTGCGGGTAGCGGCGGCCGTCGGAAGACTGCAGCCCCACCACCTGCAACAGCTCCCTGACCCGCTCCTGCTTCTTCGCGCCCCGGGCCACGCCGTGGATCTCCAGGGGCTCACCGATGATCTCCCCCACCGTCATACGCGGGTTGAGGGAAGCATAGGGGTCCTGGAATATGATCTGCATCTCCCGGCGCAGCCGGCGCATCTGGGCGGGCGAGAGGGCGTAGACATCCTGTCCATCGAAGTACACCTTGCCCGAGGTGGCCGGCGTCAGCCGCAGGATGGTCCGCCCGGCCGTGGTCTTGCCGCAACCCGACTCGCCCACCAGGCCGAAGGTCTCTCCCCGCTTCACGCGGAAGGACACGCCGTCCACGGCGTAGTTGTAACCTACCACCCGGGAGAACACGCCCCCGTAGATCGGGAAGTACTTCTTGAGATCCACCACTTCCAGCAGGAAGTCTCCCTGGGGCGAAGCGGCCGGACCCACTTCTTCCTTGAGCACCACGCTCACCTATGCCACCTCCCGGGCCGGCCGCCGCTGGGCCGGAGTGAAATGACAGGCTATGCGGCGGGAACCCTGCGCGACCAGGGGCGGTTCCTGGACGCGGCAGACGTCCTGCGCGTAGGGGCAGCGAGGATGGAACCGGCACCCGGGCGGGAACTCCAGCGGGTTGGGGACCACCCCCTCGATGACGTTCAACCTGCCCCGGGCCCGGTCGATACGGGGAATGCAGGTCAGCAGCCCCTCGGAGTAGGGATGCAGGGGCTCGCGGAAGAGGTCGTACACCGCTGCCTCCTCCACCACCTTCCCCGAGTACATGACCACCACCCGTTCCGCCATCTCGGCGATGACTCCCAGGTCGTGGGTGATGAGCATGATGGCCATCCCCAGCTCCCGCTTGAGGCTCTTCATGAGCTCCAGGATCTGGGCCTGGATAGTGACGTCCAGGGCGGTGGTGGGTTCGTCGGCGATGAGCAGCTTGGGGTTGCAGGAGAGGGCCATGGCGATCATGGCCCGCTGCCGCATGCCCCCCGACAGCTGGTGGGGATACTCCCGGATGCGCCGGTGGGGGTCGGGCACACCCACCAGGTGCAGCATGTGCTCGGCCTTGGCCATGGCCTCCCGGCGCTTGAGACCCTGGTGCAGCTGGACGGCCTCCGCGATCTGGTCACCGATGGTGTACACCGGGTTGAGGGAGGTCATGGGCTCCTGGAATATCATGGCGATGTCGTTGCCGCGGATCTTGCGCATTTCGGGCTCGGACTTCTTGAGCAGGCTTTCACCGTCAAACAGGATCTCCCCGCCCACATACCTGCCGGGAGGGATGGGCACCAGCCTCATGATGGAGAGCGAAGTGACGCTCTTTCCGCAGCCGGATTCCCCCACCACCCCCAGGGTCTCGCCCCGATTGATGTGGAACGTCACCCCGTCCACGGCGGGCAGGACTCCGTCGGAGGTGAAGAAGTAGGTCTTCAGGTCCTTGACCTCGATGAGCTTCTCCAAGTTCAGCCCTCCCCCGATCCTCGTTCTCTTTTCTTTTCGCTCCCCGGCGCAATTCTCCTCCCGCTTTGCGATCGGAAGGAAGTGGAGGGGGACGAAGAAAATATAGATTACGGCGGGGGTGACTGAGCGCATTGGCGGAAGACGACAGAGGTCCCAGACGCCGTCCGGCGCGCGGCGGCATTAACCGGTCGCAGGCGCGCCGGGGGTTGCGTTACGGTACGGCGATGGCCGCCCTGGCGTTCGGGATCTCCCTGGGCATGTCCTTTCCCACTCAGGCTCTTTCCTCCCGGCTGGGCATTGCGCCCGCAGTGGCCGCCATCCTGGCGGTGGTGGCGGTGGGCGTGGTATTCGACATCGTGGGCGTGGCTGCGGCCGCCGCCTCCGAAGCACCCCTGCACGCCCGCGCCGCCAAGAAAAGGCCAGGAGCCCGCCAGGCCCTGTGGCTGGTTCGCCATGCCGATAAGGTAAACAACTTCTGCACGGACGTGATCGGCGACATCTGCGGTACCCTGAGCGGGGCAGCCGCTTCCACCCTGGTGCTCCGGTTGGTGACCATGTACCCTCATGCCGGTGACCTGGTCCCCCAGGTGGTGGTGGTGAGCGGAGTGGCCGCCCTCACCATCGGGGGAAAGGCCGCCTGCAAGGGCCTGGCCATCCGCCGCTCCGGGGAAATCATCACCTGGGCCGGCGAACTGCTGGCGCGCCTGCACCTCCTGCGGCCGGGCAATAACAACCGCCCCCGGTCGGTCCGGGGAGGGACCCGCCGGGGGCAGCCATCTCGTCGCAAGCGGCCTTCCCGCCCCCATCCGCCGGCCCGGCCCACCGGCAGCAACCGGCCCGGGCCCGGCAGCGGCTCCCCATCCGTCACGGACGACGGGCCAGCAACTCGGCCACGTCGTACACGGTGAAGGCTCCTCCTCTCTCTTTGGCACCGTCCTCCAGCATGGTGAGACAGAAGGGACAGGCCGTGGCCACCGTGCGCGCCCGGGCGGCCACGATCTCCTCGCTGCGCATAAGGTTGATGCGCCTGCCCAGGGACTCCTCCAGGAAGGTGCGACCGCCCCCGCCCCCGCAGCAGAAGCTGTGCGCCCGCGCCCGGGAAAGCTCCACCCGGCCCGTCCCCAGGGCGTCGAGGAGGTGGCGGGGCGCGTCGTACATGCCCGCGTATCTTCCCAGGTAGCAGGAATCGTGGTAGACGAGCGGTTCCTCCAGAGGCTCCCGGGCGACGGGGGCGAGCTTCCCCTCCCTCACCAGGTCGGCCAGCAGGGTGGTGTGGTGCACCACCTGGAACTGGCCCCCCAGGGCGGGGTACTCGCGGCCCAGCACGTGGTAGCAGTGGGGGCAGGCGGTGACGATGCGCCGCACCCCGGCGCGGGACATGGCGGCGATGTTGTGCTCGGCCAGCATCTGGAACAGGTATTCATTCCCCAGCCGGCGCGCGGGGTCGCCGCAGCATCGCTCCTGGGTACCCAGGATGCCGAAGGGGACCCCGGCCTGCTGCAGGAGACGGACCAGACTGGTCGCCACCCTGCGGTTGCGGGCGTCAAAGGCCCCCGCGCACCCCACCCAGTAAAGCCAGGCGTCGGCTTGCGCCCCCGCCGGGCCGGCGAAGTCCGGGACGTCCAGCCCCTCGGCCCACCGGCCCCGCTCGGCCCAGCCCACCCCCCAGGGGTTGTAGTTGGTCTCCACGTTGCGCAGGGCAAGCTGAGCCTCGGAAGGGAAATCTCCCTCCACCATCACCAGGTAGCGTCTCATCTCCACCAGCAGAGGGGGGTGGTCGATGTACACCGGGCAGTGCTCCTGGCAGGCACCACAGGTGGTGCAGGACCAGATGACGTCCGCCTCCACCACCTGGCCCGGTATCGTGCGCCCCGCCGCCTGGCCTGAACCACCCGCGCGGCGTTGCCACCACTGAAGGCCGGCCTCCAGCTCGGCGCGCAGGTCTAGCACCACCTGCTTGGGGGTGAGGGGCTTACCGGAAAGGTGGGCGGGACATACCTCCTGGCAGCGCCCGCAGCGGGTACAGGCCTCCAGGGCCAGCCTGCCCCTCGGCCCCACCTCGTCCAGGTTGGCCAGCCCGTAAACCTCGCGGGTCTCGTCGCTGAAGTCCACCAGCGCCAGCGTTCCCCGCGGGCCCAGGTCCCGCAGGAGCTGGTGCGCCGGCCCGGTGACGATGTGGAGCAGCTTGGAGAAGGGCAACCAGGCGACCAGGGCCAGGGCCGTACTCAGGTGGACCCACCAGAGTACCCGGTGCCAGGCCATCAGGGTGGCCGCGCGTACCCCGGCCAGGGGCGCGGCCAGGAGAGCGCCCACCGGGGTCCAGCCCTGCCACGGGTCGGGGGCGGCTGCCAGCCGCAGGGCCTCCAGGGCGAAGCCGTTCACCACCACGAACAGCAGCCCGCCCAGGATGAGGGCGTCTTCCCCCCGGTTGTCCAGCCGGGCGGGCCGGACCAGGTAGCGACGCACCAGGGCCATCACCAGCCCCAGGGCCGCCAGCGCCCCGAAGACGTCCAGGGCCAGGGAGAGCCCCAGGTAGAAGGTGCCCCGGAAGACGGGCAGGTGGAAGTCGGCCTGCAGGAGGACGACGGCGGTTCCGAACAGGAGCACCAGCATGCCCCCCATGATGCAGAGGTGCATGACCGCGGCATAGGGGTCCGTCCAGAAGCGGCGCTCGAACAGGCCGTCCACCACCAGGGACCACAGCCGCCGGCCGGCCTGGTCCCACAGGGGCTGACGCGGACCCCGGCGGATCACCCGGTAACGTCCCCACAGACCCCAGGCCAGCACCACGACGGCGATGACGAAGAACAGGTACAACCAAGGATGCCCGGGTATGTTCCAGTATATGGTGCGTGCGGGCATGACCACCAGCTCCTAGGCCCTGGCCAGCATCTCGCGCAGCTCCCGGGCGAGGGCCGGCACCACCTGGAACAGGTCTCCCACGATACCGTAGTCGGCCACTTTGAAGATGTAAGCGTCCGGGTCCTTGTTGATGGCCACGATGCAGCGTGCCGACGACATCCCCGCCAGGTGCTGGATGGCCCCCGATATGCCGCAGGCGATGTACAGGTTGGGCGATACCGCCTTACCGGTCTGGCCCACCTGATGGTCATAGCTGATCCAACCGGCGTCCACGGCGGCCCGGGAAGCCCCCACCGCCGCTCCCAGCGCGTCGGCCAGCTCCTCGATTACCCGGAAGCCCTCGGGTCCGCCCACCCCCCGGCCCCCGGACACGATGATCTCCGCTTCCTGCAGGCTCACCCGGCCGGCCACCTGGCGTACCGTCTCCTTCACCACCGCGGTGACGGTACCGGCGGGGACTTCCACCTGCACCCGCTCGCAGGCAGGGGAGGTAGCGTTCGCCGGCGCCATCCCCAGGGAGTTAGGCCGGAAAGTGGCCAGCACGGGGTACCCCGGCTTGGACACTGCCCGGGCGTAGAGCTTGCCTCCATACACGGGCCGCGTGAAGACGAAGCGACCGCCCTCCCAGGCCAGCCCGGTACAGTCGCCGTGCAGGGCCGCCCCCAACCGCTCCGCCACCCGGGGAGCCAGGTCGCGGGCCAGGGGGGTGTTGCCGAAGAACACTGCCATGGGCTCGCGGTCCTTCAGGCAGGAGGCCAGTGCCCAGACGTAGCCCTGGCTGGTGTACACGTCCAGACCGGGCCCGTCCACATGGAGAACCAGGTCGGCGCCGAAGGGGGCCAGGCGCGCGGGCGCATCATCGGGAGCGGGACCCACCACCAGCGCCACCAGGGGCTGGCCGGTGGCGTCCGCCACCGCCCGGCAGCGGGAGAGGATTTCTCCGGTCGCCTTGCGGAACTCACCTTCTTTGGTTTCAGCATACACGTATATGCCGGTCATACTCCCCACCCCCTACAGCACCTTTGCTTCTTCGCGCAGGAGGTGGGCCAGGGTGCGGGCCGCCTCCTCGGGCTCGCCCGCCACCAGGCGGCCACCCTTGCGCGCCGGCGCCGGGGCCAGGGAGAGCACCTCGCTGCGGCAGGCGCCGGCGACCGCCTGCGCATCCAGGCCCAGCCCGGCCAGGCCGGGTCGCCCGATCTCCTTGCGCCGCGCCTTCATGATGGCGGGAATGGTGGGATAGCGGGGCTCGTTGAGACCCTTCTGGGCGGTGACCACCGCGGGCAGAGGCACTTCCACCACCTCCACCCCGCCTTCCACTTCCCGGTGGGCCGCCAGCTTCTGGCCCTGGATCTCCAGTCGGGTCACCGCGTTGGCATGGGGAATCCCCAGCCTCTCGGCCAGGCGCAGCCCCACCTGGGCGGAGGCGTCGTCGATGGCCACCCGTCCGCACAGGATGAGGTCGAAACCGACCTGCGTCACCGCCGCCTGCAGCACGACCGCCAGAGCGGCGGCATCGGTGCCCGCCAACATATCATCCCAGATGTGGACGGCCCCGTCGGCACCCATGGCCAGCCCGGTGCGCAGCGCTTCCTCGGCCCGGGGCGGTCCCACGCACACCATGGTGACCGTGGCCTGCCCCCCCAGCCTCTCCCTGATGCGCAGCCCCTCTTCCAGGGCGAACTCGTCGTAAGGATTGATGATGAAGGTTATCCCGGTTTCGTCTATGGACCTGCCGTCTTTGCCCACTGCAACCTTCGCCTCGGTGTCCGGCACCTGCCTGGCACATACCACGATGCGCAAGTATCATCCCTCCATGAAGGCGAGACTCGGGCGGCGTATTCTCTTCTGGCAAAGGGCAGGTCCCACCTCCCGAGCTTACTAGATTCACCACCGGCCCCTGCCATTCCTACTGGCACGCCGGCATGACCGCAGGCCCGGTCAGCGCGCCCACAGCCAGAGCAACAGGTAGATGAACAGCGCCACCCCGCAGAACAACAGGAAGGGTACCGCCAGGATCTGGTACATGGCAATGGTGAAGGCCACTATATCCCGCCAGTCCGGCCGCAGCGGGGGCAGTCCTCCGCCCGCCCTTTCGCCCCGTTCCTCGCTCTCCTCCCGCCCGGGCTCTTCCCCGAGTTGACGATGACCCTCCGCGCGCTCGTCCAGGCCAGGCCAGTCGAGGGACCGGCGTCCCAGGAACATCCGCGCCAGCATGTCCTTCAGGCTCCGCAACTCTATGCCCCTTCCCCGACCACGCGGCAGAGCAATGCCGCGTCCACGTTCCCCCCGCTCAAAACCGCCACCGCCACCCGTCCCTCCAGGTCTAGCTTTCCCGCCCACAGGGCGGCGGCTGCCACCGCTCCCGAGGGCTCCACCACCAGGTGGCACTCCCGGGCGAGGTACCTCATGGTGGCCAGGATCTCCTCCTCGCTAACCAGCAGCACTCCCTTGAGGTAGCGGCGGGCAAGGGCGAAGGGGATGCTCCCCGGGCGGCGCGACCGCAGTCCGTCCGCCACCGTGCTCACCGCCTCCAGGGTCACCGGCTCACCCGCCTGCAGCGACCGGTACATGCACGCCGAGCCCTCCGGCTCCACCCCCCACACCTCCACACCGCTGCTGAAGTGGTGCGCCGCCAGCGCCACTCCACTCGCCAGCCCGCCACCCCCCACGGGGGCCAGGATCACCCGGCACGAAGGAAGGCGCCCGAGGATCTCCATGGCCACCGTGCCCTGGCCGGCCACCACATCGGGGTCGTCGTGGGAGGGCACGAAGGCCAGGCCCTCCTCGCGGGCGAGTCGCTCGGCCAGCTCGGCCCGCGCCGTGGAGCTGGTGCCGTGGAGCACCACCCGCGCACCCAGGCGGCCACATGCTTCCACCTTGACCGGGGGCGCATCCTCCGGCATCACCACCACCACCTGCCAGCCCAACTCGCGCGCGGCCCGGGACACCGCCCGGCCGTGGTTGCCCGACGAGGCGGTCACGACTCCGCCCCGCCAGCCCCCCTCCTCGAGGGCCAGCATGCGGTTGGTGGCCCCGCGCAGCTTGAAGGAACCCTCGGCCTGCAGGTTCTCGGCCTTCAGCCACACCGCGCCCCCGGCCCGCTCCCCCAACTCGGGAGCGGGGACGAGAGGAGTTTCCCTCACCCTCCCCGCCAGTCTCTGCCACGCCCTGAGCAATGCCTCCCGGTCCACCTCTGCCCCAGCGCCTGTCCCGGCAGCGCACGCCCCGTCCCTTGCCGCCACGACTGCTTCCCTCCTCCGATTTCACACATCGGCTGGTCCTTCGCGCAAATATGGCAGGTATCCTGGGGAACCATGGCGAAACCCATTATCAATTGGAGTTCCTCTAGCAATTCCCCAGGGGAGGCTCCGGGTCCTGCCCGTGAAAAGGGAGCCGGCTGGCAATCGCCAGATACTGTACGTTCCCGAGCCCGTCTGGGAGGCCGTCCTGGACCACTGCCGGCGGGAGATGCCGCGCGAAGCGTGCGGTTTGCTGTCGGGCCTGGGGAACACGGTGGCGTGTGCCCTCCCCCTGCCCAACGTTGCGCCCGATCCCCAGCACAGCTACCTGGCCGAACCGGAGTGCCTCTACCGGGCTCTCGCGGAGGTGGAAAGGCGGGGCGAGGAAATGTTAGGCATCTACCACTCCCATCCCACCGGCTCGCCCGCCCTGTCCGCCCGCGACCGGGAGCAGGCTTTGTGGCCCGGGGTGGTCCACGTGGTCGTCTCTTTCGCCGGGCGGCGGCCACAGGCCCGCGCCTGGCGCCTCCCGGGGTGCGGCCCCCCGGTCGATACCGCGGTGGGGGCCGTGCCCTTACGCATCATACATCTTGACAAACTATAGTAATGTGATAAGATGCACATGGGAGGGAATCCGATGGCGGCTCAACCGACCGGCACCCGGGGCAGCATCCTGGAGTTCCTCAAGCGCTCCGGCGGCATGACCGCTGCCGACCTGGGAAGGGAGCTGGGCGTATCCCCCATGGCGGCACGGCAGCACCTGGCCGTGCTGGAGGCCGAGGGCCTGGTGGAAGCCAACCTGCGCCGCAGCGGGGTGGGACGCCCGAGCAGCGTCTACCGCCTCACGGAAAAGGGCCAGGAGACTTTCCCCCGCCTCTACGATGCTTTCCTGATCCTGGTCCTGAAGGCCATCCGGGAACAGTACGACGAGGAAGGCCTCCAGGCCATCTGGGACTGGCGGACGGAGTACACCGATCACCTGCACGGTCCCCAGCTCCGGCAGCTGCCCCCGCGCGCGCGGGTGAGGGCGCTGGCAGACTTGCTGGAGCAGACCGGGCACATGGTGGAATTCTCCCAAGCCGGGGACGAAGCGGTGATCGTCGAACACAACTGCCCCATCGCCCGCGTGTCCCGGGAATTCCCCGAGATCTGCCACAACGAACTCACACTCCTGGAACGTCTCATCGACCTCCCCCTGGTCCGGGACGCCTGCATGGCGGAAGGGGCCGACGTGTGCCGCTATCGCATCAAACTGCCTCCCTCCTGAGGAGGTCACGATCGTGTTCCGTGATCAGCGCTGGCGCCCGGTGTGGTTGCTCCTGCGCCTGTGGCTGGGGTATCAGTGGCTGGAGGCCGGGCTACACAAGGTAGCGGACCCCAAGTGGATGGTCACGGGCGAAGCCATCCGCGGCTACTGGATGAGGGCAGCCGGCCTGCTGCCCGGTGCCAAGCCTGCGATCAAGTACGGCTGGTACGAGACGTTCATCCGCTGGCTGGCCGAGAGCGGGCAACAGGTCTGGTTCGCCAAGCTGGTGGCCCTGGGGGAACTCCTGGTGGGCGTTGGGCTCATCGTGGGGGGCCTGACGCTGGTGGCCGCCTTCTTCGGTGCCCTCATGAACCTGAACTACATGCTGGCCGGAACCGCCAGCACCAACCCGGTGATGTACACGGCCGCCATCCTGATCATCATCGCCGGGCCGGCAGCCTACTACTGGGGGGTCGACCGCTTCCTGTTGCCGTATCTCAAGACGGCCCTGGCCCGGGTGCTCGCGCGCACGCGGGGGGTCCCTGCCGAGCGCACCACCTGATTGATGCCATCCCGTATCGGGCGGTCAACCCCGAACCTATTCCCTGACTGCGGGCCCCGGATTCCCCAGCGCCGGGGCCTGCTGTGTTATACTGGACCGGGCCTTTCACTATGGCGGCGGTGATGCCGGTGCGCATACTCCTCACCACCATGGCTCTGGAGCTGGGCGGGGCGGAAACCCACGTGGTTTCCCTGGCCGCAGCCCTCAGGGAACGCGGACACCAGGTGGTGGTGGCATCGGCCGGGGGCAGCCTGGTGGACCGGCTCGGGCAAGCCGGCGTGCCCCACGAGCTGGTTCCCCTTCGCTCACGGCATCCCCTCCACCTCCTCAGGGGAGCGCGGGGCCTGCGGCGCCTCATGGATCGTTTCCCTCCCGACGTGGTGCACGCCCACGCCCGCATCCCCGCCTTCCTGTGCGACCTGGTCCGGGGCCCGGTGCCCCTGGTCACCACCTATCACGGCATCTACGCAGCCGGTTTCCCCTGGTCCCTCGTCACCCGGGCCGGTGACCTGACCATCGCGGTAAGCGAGGACGTGCGCCGGTATATCTGCCAGCGGTTTCGGGTGGACCCCGGGCGCGTGCTGGTAATCCCTAACGGCATAGACGTATCCGCCTTTCGACCCGACCTGGACCCCTCCCCCGTGCGTCTCCGGGCCGGCCTTTCTCCCGGCGACATCGCCATCCTGCACGCCGGCCGCCTGGAACGAGACGTGGTGGCAGGAACCCTCACCGTCCTCAGGGCTGCCCCTGCGTTCCTCGCCGACCCCCGCCTATCCCTCCTGGTCCTGGGCGACGGTCCCGAGCGGGAGCGCGTTCTCGCCGAGATGGACCGGGTGAACCGGGAGGTGGGCCGGCCGGCAGTGAGGTGGATGGGGCGCCAGGAGGAGATGCCCCGCTGGTACAGCCTGGCCGCCCTGGTACTGGGCAGTGGCCGGGTGGCCCTGGAAGCCATGGCCTGCGCCCGCCCGGTGATCATCGTGGGCGGCCAGGGAAGCGAAAGGGCGCGCGGCCTGGCGGAGGTAGCAGGGCTGGCCGAGCCAGCGGCCTGCGAAGACCTGGTGGCCACCAACTTCTGCGCCCGCGGGTACGGACACCTCGACCCCCTGACCACCGTAGTGCGGGGGGTAAGGTCGGTACTTGAGAATGCCGAACTGGCAGCGCGCCTGGGTCGGGAAGGACGCGCCCTGGTGGAATCCAGGTATTCCCTGGCGGCGGTGTCCACCCGCGTCGAAGAGACATACCTTCGGGCGGTGCGGACCCGGAGGACGTAAGCGGGGGCCGACAGCACCATACTCACCCGGGGATACGCCGGTGGGAGCCTGGACCGGGGATTGTGCAGGTGGGAACTTGGACCGGGTAGTGATAGCGGGGTACTATGGATACGACAATGCCGGCGACGAGGCCATTGCCGAGGCCGTGGTGTACGCCTTCCGTACCCTGGCGCCCGACGTCCACCTCACCGTCCTCTCGGGTCAGCCGGCCCGCACCCGCGCCCGCCTCGGTGTCGATACCGTTGACCGGTTCTCTCCTCCCGCCCTGCTGGGGGCCCTGGCCCGCTGCCACCTGCTGGTCTTCGGCGGGGGCAGCCTGCTGCAGGACGTCACCAGCTTCCGCTCCCTGCTATACTACCAGGCCGTATTCGCCCTGGCCCTGGCCCTGGGCAAACCGGTGGTGGTCTACGCCAACGGCCTGGGACCCATCCGTTCCCGCCTGGGTCGCACGGTGACGGCGGCCCTGCTCCGCCGCGCCCGCCTGGTCAGCCTGCGGGATCGGCACTCCTGGCAGGAAGCCCTCCGCCTCGGTGCGCGCGCCCCCCTGCTCACCGCCGACCCCGCTTTCCTCCTGTCTCCCACACCTGAGGGTGACCTGTCCCGGACGTTGAAGGCCGAGGGGTGGGACAGCCTGCCCCGTCCCCGGGTGGGGGTTGCCCCCCGCTCGTGGCCGGCCTCACCGGGCTTCGTCACCGAGATGGGCGCATCCCTCGACCGCCTGGCCGCAGAGGGTGCCTCGGTGGTATTCATCCCCATGCAGCACCCCCAGGACACTGCCGCCATAGAGGAGATCCGCGCCGCCATGGAGGAGCCCGCGCGGGTCCTGGCCGCGCGCTATGGGCCCCGCGAGCTGCTGGGGCTGATGGGTCACCTCGACCTGGTGATCGGCATGCGCCTGCACGCGCTCGTCTTTGCCGCCGCAGCGGGGGTACCGGTGGTGGGAATCAGCTACGATCCCAAGGTGGATAGCTTCCTGGCCGAGCTGGGATGCCCGCAGGCGGGCACTCCTTCAGACCTGCACGGGGACAGATTGGTGGAGACCTCCCGGCGGGTGCTCGCCGACGGGGACCTCCACCGGCACGTGCAGGAGAAGACCGTAAGCTTCCGCAACCTGGCGTGGGAAAACGCGCGCGCCACCGTGGCCCTTCTGCCGCACCACTCGGGTTGAGGTGACCATCCCGCGCGCGGCCGGAGCCGCGGCGCGGTGCCCCCATGACAGGCGCGAAGCGGCCCGGCCGAAGCCGCTCAGAGGGCGGGGCCGCCCGCGCTCATGGGCACCCGCTTGAACCTCTCTTTGACCACTCCCACGGGGAGGTTCTCCGGCCCCCTCTGGAACACAGCCTGCAACTGGTCAAGCGAAATCCCCAGGGCCGCCTCGGCCTGTCCCAGCAGGTAGAACTGGCTCCGGTGACACATCAGCGCCTTGACCTTTATCCCCACGTAATCGCTGACGTCTTCCATGTAGTCGGGATCGGGCGAGTGAAAGAGGAGGGCTTCCGGTATCTCGTGGGCCACCAGCCCCTGGTCCAGATGCTCGCGGTGAAACAGGGGCATCGCCGCCGCCAGGGCGGCATACATGGCCATCTCCCCTGTGGCCCGGTGGTCGGGGTGAAGGAGGTAGCTCTTCCAGGAGGGATCATGGGTCACCAGCAGGTCCGGGCGGTGGCGGCGGAAGATGGCGACCAGCTTCTCGCGCAGGGCCAGGTCGGGAACCAGGTCGCCGTCGGGATGACCCAGGAACACACACTCCGCCACGCCCAGCACCTCGGCCGCCCGCTGCTGCTCCTCCCGCCGGGTGGCAGCCAGAGCGGCAGGGTCCTGCTCCGGGTCAAGAGTACCCTTGCTGCCATCGGTCACGGTCACATACAGGACCCGATCACCCTGACGGCACCACCTGGCCACGCTGCCGCCGCAGTAAAAGTCGGCGTCGTCCTGGTGGGCCTGCACCACCACTATCGTACGTCCCGGCACCTTCCCATCCCCCATCTTTCCCGCATGCCCTCCCCCCATCAACCGGGGGAAGCCCTATCACGGCTTCGCGAGCGGAAAAAGAATTCCTGCTCGGGCAGGAATTTCGTTTGCGTCGCCCTCAAGGTTATGTTAACCTCACCCTGGCCTCTGCTTTGGAAGGAAAGAGGACTATGCTGCGCAGGAAAGGCGTGGTAAGCATCTGTCCCGCCCGGCCGGGTCCCCGTTCCCGGGGGCGCCGGCCTTTTGCTCCCGCACAGGTCCTACCAAGAGGTAAGAGGCTCTCCCGTGACGAATGCTCGCCCGAGGAGTGTGCGAACGTGGCAGTATCTCAGCCCCAACCGGCTTCCCTACCCGCGCGGCAGGTGGTGGCCGCCCTGCTGGCCCGGCGGGGGGTGAGTATCCCCGCCCTGGCCCAGGTGGTCCTGGATCTGCAGAGGCCGTATGCGCCCGACCTCACCCTGGACGAGTGCGAGGATTCCCTGTGGCACGTGCTGGACAAACGGGAGGTCCAGAACGCGGTGCTCACCGGCCTGGCCCTGGACATGCTGGCGGAAAAGGACTTGCTTCCCGAGCCCCTGGGGAGCATGGTCCGGAGGGACGACCCTCTCTACGGGATAGACGAGATCCTACCCCTTTCCATCGTCAACGTGTACGGCAGCATCGGCCTCACCAACTTCGGTTACCTGGACAAGGTGAAGCCCGGGCCCATTGGCGGGGCCGACCGCCGGGTGGGCCAGGTGAACACGTTCCTGGATGATCTCATCTCCGCCCTGGTGGCAGCAGCAGCCGCCCGCATCGCCCACCGGCGGGGACCGTCCCCTTGATCGCGCTCCTCCGGACGGCCGGCTTCCCCTTGCGGAAATCCTCCGCACCCCGGCCGGATGATCAGTCGGCCGCACCCACCCGCCGCTCAGGTAGCGGCACCCACCCGGCGCCGGGCGGTGAGTTCCACGAGATAGCCGGTGAGCCCACCGTAGATCATGTAGCCCACCAGGGATATGGCGACCACGGCCGGGCCCAGGCGCCAGAAGGCACTCATCACCCCGAACGCCGAGAGCACCAGGCCGGCGATCAGCCACCACACCGCTCCGTACAGTATTCCCACCGAGGTGGCAGCCCGGGCCGGGAATATGACCCCGAACAGCAGGCCCAGGACCACCCCGATGGCCACGGCCAGGCCCACTCCTACCCAGAACCTGGCCATCGTGCCCGCGTGGGGGATGATCCAGCCTCCCAGGGACGCGGGATAGTTGAGAGCAATGGCCCCCAGGTAAAACGCCGCCGAGAACACGATCAGCATGACGACGGTCCCCAGCAACCCCCCGAGGACCCCTGCTCCAATTCTGCTTCCCACTCCATCACCCCCGTGGGGAGTATCTCTGTGCTGAGGATGCTCCCAGCGGGGGCAGTTTATGCCTTTCCACCGGACCCGCCCGGTGGGACTGCGCGACTGCCTGGACAGACGCCCACCGGAGCGAAGGGCTGGTTAGCGGGAAGAGCGGGCAGGGCGGAAGTAGCGGATGTCCTGCCAGTTCCCCTTTCGTTCGCCGGCGAACACCGGCTCCACCAGGAGGCCGATACAGATCTCGTCGCGGGGCACCTCGCGCAGCAGGTGGATGATGCCCCCGCAGGTACCGGGGAAGGAGATGAACGCCACCACCTGCGGCTCGGTCAGGGGGGCATCCTCCAGGTCCCGGTGCAGCACGGTGAAGCTCTGCACCACCCCGGGCGGCTTCACCTCCACCCACTCTTCCGTCCGGCGGAAGCACTCGGCGCAGTACATCCGGGGGGGGAGGTAGCGGCGCCCGCACTCCGGGCAGCTTGCGGCCAGCAGCTTCTGGTCGATTAGGCCGCGGAAGAACTTCTCCCCCGCGATACCGTACGTATACTGGTGCCACACCCCCTGGTCGCCGTAGAGGGGCGGCGCGTCCTGCCTGCGGGACGGCTTCTCCAGGCCGGCCATCACTCCTCACCTCCCGGCCGCGGCGCGAAGTACAGGATATCGGTGATGGCCCCCTGCCGCTCGGCCGGCGGCTTCCACACCGCCTGCACGGGCATGCCCACCTTGACCCGGCCCAGGATCTCCTCCAGGGTATCACCCACCCCGCCCAGGAGGTGCATGATGCCCATCCCCGGGCTGGCCCCGTCCAGCTCGACCACCGCCGGCACGCGCGGCACGGCGGAGCGGCTGGCATCCCAGTTCACGTACGACACCGAGAAGGTGTTCACCCGCCCGGTGTCGCCCACCTCCACCCAGCGCACGGTGGGGCGGAAGCACCACTCGCAGAACATGCGGGGCGGCACCATTACTCGGTCGCAGCCGGGGCACCAGCGCCCGTAAATTTTCCCTTCCTTGAGACCGCGGAAGAACTTGCTGAGGGCCGCGCCGGTGTCCCAGGCGTACTGGGCCTTGACGTGCCACTCGGTGGTGAGCACCCTTCCATCCCCGATGTCGCGGTCTTTGAGGGGGACTCCGGGATAGTCGTGTATATGCACGCTCATCTTCACACCCCCAGTACCACCACGGTGCCCACCTGCATGAGGTCACCCCAGGCCTGAGCCAGCCCGGTGCGCACGGGCCGGGAGACCTGTCGTGCCCCCGCCTCGCCCCGCAGCTGCCAGAATATCTCCGCCACCTTCATCAAGCCGGCGGCGGCGATGGGGTTGCCCACCCCCAGCAGGCCGCCCGAGGGACACACCGGCAGCTCGCCGTTGCGCTGCGTGACGCCTTTGTCGAGCAGGCGGGGTGCCTCGCCCTTGTCACAGAGGAGCAACCCCTCCATGTGGTGCAGCTCCTTGTATGCGAAGGGGTCGTAGGCCTCCACCACGTCGATCTCCCGCCTGGGATCCGTGATCCCGGCCATGTCGTAGGCCATGCGGGCGGCGTACTCCACGTACTTGGGATAGTAAAGGTCGCGGTTCGTCCAGTAGGAAGAATCCAGGTGCCACCCCACTCCCTTGACCCACACCGGCTTGTCGGTGATACGCTTGGCCACCCGCTCGGAGACCATGACCATGGCAGCGGCCGCATCGGTCACCGGCGACACCATGAGCCGGGTCACCGGCCACACCATCACCTCGGAGCCCACGATCTCTTCCACCGTGTAATCACCGGGAATGCCGTCCTGGGCGCAGGGGTGGTCCAGGCCGTTCTTCTTGTTCTTGGCCGAGACCAGGGCGATGGTCTCCTGGGGGATCTTGTGCACCTGCATGTAGCGGTTCATCTCCAGGGCGAATATCCAGAGGAGGTTCACCCCCAGGGGCCGCTCCAGGAACTGGTCGTAGATGCCGTTGAAGGCAGCCTGCGGGTGGGGCAGGCAGGAGGACATCTTCTCCTCGGCCACCACCAGCACGGTGTCGAAGTGGCCGGAGGCCACATGGTACCACCCGTGGATGGCGGCGAACACGCCTGACCCGCCCCCCACGAAGGAGCGCATGTAGGGCTTGCGGAACCCGCCCGCCCCGTCGGCCAGGTACTCTCCCTTCATGTGCACCCCGTCGAAGACGTCGGGCGCGGTGGCCATGACCACGGCCTCCACGTCCCGCGGGCGCAGGCCGGCCGCGTCCAGGGCCATGCGGGCAGCCTCAAAGCACAGCTCCTTACCCGTCTCCTGGGCCCGGCGCATGAAGCGGGTGAGGCCGGCGCCCACGACTGCTACCCTGTTCTGATATCCCATTGCGCCTCACCCCCTCCTAGCGGGCCAGGACTGCCACGGCACCGGCGGCGGTGGGAATGCCTCGCCACGACTGGGCCAGCCCCACTTCGGCACCCGGCACCTGGCGGGCGCCCGCCTCGCCGCGCAACTGCCAGACCACTTCCGCCACCTGCCGCAACCCGGAGGCATCCAGCAGGTTACCAGCGCCCAGGTTGCCGCCGGAGGGGTTCACGGGCAGCTGGCCGCCCCGCGAGAAGAAACCTTCCTGCAACATGGCCGCCGCGTCCCCCGGCCGGGCCAGCCCCAGGGCCTCCAGGTGCTGGAGTTCCTTGTACGAGAAGGTGTCATCCACCTCGGCCAGGTCCAGCTCCCGGACCGGGTCCCGGATGCCGGCCCTGCGGTAGGCCCGGGCGGCGGCCAGCTCGCAGTACACCGCCCGTCCCCAGTCCCGCTGACTGAGGTCGGGCGTGTCCTGGGCCCAGCCGATCCCCCGGATGAACACGGGGTCGTCCCGCAGTTCCCGGGCCACCTCCTCCGTGGCCAGCACCAGCACCACTGCCCCGTCCGCGTAAGGGGACACGTCCAGTTCCTTGAGGGGCTCCGCCACCGGCTCGGAGGCCAGCACGTCCTCCGGCTCGACCGCGGCCGGGTGGGCGGCCCAGGGGTTATCCAGGGCGTGCCGGCGGTTCTTGGCCACCACCCGGGCGCAATCCAGCTCCGTGTAGTCGCGCTCGGCCAGGAAGCGGCGCATCCCCAGCCCGGCCACGAAGCGCGGGTTCAGCCCCAGGGGACGCACGAAGACGGGGTCGAGGGCGAAGGCCTCGATATGGGAAGGGTAGAGCACGTTGGACGGTTTGGCATGCCCCTCCACCACGGCGATGCGAAACCGCCCCGTCTCAAGCTGCATCACCGCCGCCCCGACAGCGGTGATGCCGTCGGCGCAGATGGTGTGCACGGGCTTGAGGACAGCCCCCAGCTGGTCTGGCACGTACTCGTCGAAGATGGCCGTGCCTTCCCAGTAGTCCTCGGATACGGCCACAAAGGTGTCCACGTCTTCGGGCGCGATGCCGGCGTCTTGGTAAGCCCTGACCGCTGCCTCGTAAACCAGCTCCCGGAAGGAAGCAGACGGAGATAGCGACCGCAGCGGCGTGGCGCCCACGCCCACTATTGCCACGCTCATGTCCCGCCCTCCTCGCATTGGCCTGGTCACCCGAACCTCAGCCTGCTCTACCGGGCAGGGCACCACCTCCTACCGGGTATTCGCCCTGGAAGCAGCTAGCTCCTGCCGCAAATCCTTCCTCCGCCACAGCAGAG
Organism: Bacillota bacterium; assembly: GCA_030019365.1. NCBI lineage: Bacteria > Bacillati > Bacillota > Bacillota bacterium. Next base: position 50,427 of record JASEFA010000001.1, on the reverse strand, counting down.
CCCTATCGCACTTGATATAGATCTCTTGACGAAGACGGAGAGCATGCATATAATGTCCATCAGAAGAAAGATCCTCTCAGGGAGGAGGTATCTAGCATGTCGTTGATGCGGTGGGATCCCTTCCGCGACCTGGTGGAGATTCAGCGGAACCTGGAGGACCTGTTCCGGCGGACCTTCAGCACCTGGGACCAACCCCTGGCGCCGGTGCGAGCCACCGGGTGGGCGCCCGCCCTGGACGTGATCCAGAAGGAAGGAGAGCTCCTCATCAGGGCGGAACTGCCCGGCGTGGACCCGGAGCAGGTCGAGGTGACGGTGGAGGACAATCGCCTCACCATCAGGGGTGAGCGCAAGGAGCAGGTGGAGGTCGAAAAGGAGAACTGGCTGCGTCGTGAGTTGCGCTACGGCTCGTTCGAGCGGTGCCTGACCCTGCCCGCCGAGGCCGACACCGAGAAGATCAAGGCCGCCTACCGCAACGGCGTCCTGGAGATCACGGTGCCCTACCAGCCGGCGGCAAAGCCGCGTCGCCTTACCGTCGACGTGGAAAAGCCCAGGAAGTAACGGCCGGGCTGTAAAGCAGAAGGCGTGGCCGGTATCGAGCCACGCCTTCTCTGTTTTTCGCCTGCGCGAACGGCCCTCTGCCGTTCTATTTCATCCCCACCACCGCCCGGGCGGGAACTAGCGATGCCGGACGGCCGCCTGCACGGGCAGAGCCGTGGAGGCAAGGGCCGTACCCAGCACTCTGGCCAGCGCGAGGGTGGCCACGGCGTCCACGGTGTGGTGCAGTGCCGTCCCCACCCCCACCTGGATGAGAGCAAAGGTTGCGGGAAAACCGAAGGCCAGCACCACCAGGGCCTCGCCCAGGGCATGAACGGGAAGAGCCACCGCGAGGGCCGACCAAAGCGGCCAGCCCCGCCTCACCAGAACGGCGCCCAGGACACCCCAGAAAACGTGCACGAAAGCCCGTCCCGCCACCACCGGCCCCAACGTCACGAGGAAGCCGAATGTAGAACCCAGCCCCACGAAGACGGCCACCGCCGGACTCACCAGCATGGCCAGCATCTCCGGTACGTGGGAAAAGAGTGTGGCGGAAAAGGGCGGTATCACCACCTGAAGGTAACCTCGGAAAACGATGGGAATCAAAAGGGCCAGTGCCGTGAGCAGCCCACCAACCACGATTTCCTTTGCCCGCATGGTCCCACCTCCGTCACCCCTGGATCTGCGGACCTCAGTATAGCAGGTGTCTTTACAGATGACAAGACCCCAGGAGCTCACGGCGCTACGGAGGAGCCCTCGAGGAGGTAACCTTTCTCGCGCAGCCGGGTGCGGGCAATTTCGATGGCGTCGGGGTGGGAAGCCTCCAAAGTGTGCAGGTGCACGCCGCCGGTGAGGCTGGAGAGCAGGGCCGCCCCCGAGCCCGCCACCCGCTCCAGAAATGCCGCCACGTCCTCCGCGGTGTCCAGGAGGAGAAGGCCCCTCAGCTCCCCGTAAATGGGATGGTCAACAACCACGTCCAGAACGCGAACCCCCGCGTCCACCAGGGTGTACAACTCATCCCCGGTTTGCGCGGGGGTATGTCCCACCGCAATCACGGCCCGGTATGGCCGGGCGGGCATACCCGGACCCAACCGGTACCCCTGGGGGGTGGCCAGGACATCCTCCCCGGCGGCGCGCAGGAGGGCAATATCCTGCACGATCACCTGCCGGCTCACACCCAGGCGGCGTGCCAGCTCGGACCCGGTCACCGGTCCCCGGGCCTGCCTGAGGAGAGCCAGGATCTGTTCCCGGCGCGAAACAGCCAACCCAAACCCCCCGGGGGCTAATTCGCTCCCTTCGTCTCGGTGTCCTCCCCGCCCTCCCCACCGCCCACTTCCGGGGCGGTGGCAGAGCGTCACCACGCCCGCCCAGTTCCGGGGCCGGAGTGGATAGGCACTGCGACGGTACCGTCGGCCCTCAGCCGGTGGGTTGCTGCCGTTCCTCCCCGACGGTTGAGTAGCGGAACAGCCGGTAGACGGGGCAGAAGCCGATGGCGGCCGTCACCAGCAGATAGGCTCCCACCAAGACGAAAAGGCCCCCGAGGAACCCCGTCACCGGGATAAAGAAACGCAGGGCGAGCAGCACTACCCCCACCACGATGCGCACCGTGCGGTCGGAGGCGCCCAGGTTGTTCTGCACATCCACCCCTCCCCCTTGACACACCCACGCCACCTGGCCAGGAACCAGGTGCGGGAATCAATGGGTAGATTGCCGCCGGGACGCCCTTCCTATGCTATCATGAGTGGGGTGGCAGGGTCTGAGGCCCGCCACCAATCGCCCGCGCCGCAGGAGGGGAGCCGGTGCGCTACCTGACCGCATTTGCCGGACCACCCGGCCACATGGTTTTCGTGAGCCTGATAGCCCCCGAACAGCCCCAGGCCCTGGTACTGGTGGTACACGGGGCAGGATCGTACCTGGGACCGTACCTTCCTTTCGCGTGGGAGGTGGCCGCCCGGGGAATCGCTGCCGCTCTACTGGATCTCCCCGGCCACGGCTTCTCCGACGGCGTAGCCGCCCATACGCGCTCCTACCGCACGTACCTGGACGCCATCGACGTGGCCCTCTCCTGGGCGCAGGCCGTCTGCCCGGCCCCCGCCACCTTCCTGGCAGGGGAGAGCTACGGCGCGGTGCTGGCCCTGCTCCACACCGCCCGACGCGGCTCGGCCGGCCCGGCCGCCCCGGCCGCTGTGCCCGCGGGACGCGACGCTTCCACCGCAGGCGACTTACCCTGCGGGCCGACGGGCGGTGGGCGTGGCCCCGCCGACGCGCCTGCGCGAATCGGGGACGTGGCCGGACTGGTGCTTTCGGCCCCCGCCTTCCGGGTGGCGGGGGTGTCCCACCGGGCCCTGGCGGCAGTGCGGGTCTTAGCGCGGGTGCTGCCCCGCCTCCGGCTTCCCCGGGGGACCCCTCTGGCATTCACCCGCAACCCCGTGGCGGGGGAAATCGTCCGGCGGGATCCTCTGCTCAACCGGCGCTTGACCGCAGCTTACGCGGCGGAACTGGTGCGGGCCGGGGAAGAGGCTGCTCGCCTGGCTCCACGCCTCGACGTCCCCGTCCTCTTCCTGATCTCGCACGAGGACCCGGTGGTCGACAACGGCGCGGGCCGGGAGGTATTCTCGCGCCTGGGTGAGGACCACCGCACCTGGGAGGAGTTCTCCGGCCACGCCCACGCCCTGTTCCTGGAAGATCCCCAGGGGATGGCGGCCCGGGTGTCGGAGTGGGTCCGGGGCCGGGGGCGGGCGGCGGGGGCCTCCCCTAGCCGCCCTTCATGGCCACCTTCTTCAGGGTGAGGGTCTCCAGGTATTCCTCGTCCACCGCGAACCCCAGGCCGGGACCGTCGGGGATGGGAATAGTTCCATCGGTGGCCATCGCCACCGGGGGAACGATGAGGTCCCGGTGCCAGTAGCGGTCAGAAGCGGAGATGTCACCCGGCAGGGTGAATCCGGGCAGGGAAGCCAGGGCCAGGTTGTGGGCCCGCCCGATGCCCGATTCCAGCATGCCTCCGCACCAGACCGGGGCCCCCGCCGCCCGGGCCAGGTCGTGCAGCTCCCGGGCTGCCGTGGGCCCTCCCACCCGCCCCACCTTGATGTTGATGGTGCGGCAGCTCCCCAGGTCCAGGGCCCTGCGGCCGGCAGCGGGGCTGGTGATGCTCTCGTCCAGGCACACGGGCGTGCGCAGGCTGCGCTGCAGGGTGGCGTGGTCCACCAGGTCGTCTTCCTCGAGGGGCTGCTCGATCATCATGAGGCCGAACTCGTCCAGCCGTTGCAGGTGGGCGGCGTCCGCCAGCGTATATGCGGAGTTGGCGTCCACCATGAGGGGGATGTCGCCGAAGCGCCGGCGGACTTCCCGCACCACCCCCACGTCCCAGCCCGGCTTGATTTTGACCTTGATGCGCCGGTAACCCTGCCCCAGGTAATCCTCGATCAGTTGGAGAAGCCTGGCCGGGGTAAGCTGGATGCCGATGCTGACGCCCACCTCCACCCGCTCGTGCGTCCCTCCCAGGGCGCGGGCCAGGGAAACACCCTGCGCCTCCGCCCAGGCGCACCAGGCCGCCTGTTCCAGGCCGCATTTGGCCATGCCGTGCCCCCGCAGGTGCTTCCAGAAGCGGGGCAGTTCGGCGGGATGAGACCACTCCCGGTCCAGGACGGCCGGCACCAGGAACTGCTCCAGTATCACCCAGGAGGTACCCGTGGTCTCGTAGCTGTACAGCGGCGCCGGCAGGGCAGCCACCTCGCCGTAGCCACGTATCCCGCCGGCATGGGCCGTGATCACGATAAACTCCTTGCGCTCCACGGTACCGAAGCTGGTGGTGAAGGACTCCTTCAGCACCATGCTCACCAGGCGCATTTCCACCCGCTCGATCTTCATGTTGCCGACCTCCTTCCCCGGACCGGCCCGTTCACCCCCGCACCTCGTGCACCCTTTTGCTGACGATCTCCGGCACCGGTGCCGGCACCAGCAGGTAGGCTCCCCGCGCAAATCCGCATGCCACGTAGCCGGCCCCGAGCAGGTTCGACAGTTCCTGACGCACGCGCAATCGCTCCCCCTGCGCCGCCATCATGTCGTTGCCCTTCAGGTCACCGATCCGCTCCGGCACCACCACCCGCCGTACCCCGGGCCACGAAGCGACCTCCCTGCCCCGTTCTTCTCCGCAGCGCACCTTCACCCACGGGGAATCCAGGTACCATTCGGCCAGCAGGCGGTCCGAGGGCAGCCCCCGGTTCACCCGATCTCCCATTTCTCCGTAGCAGTCAGGCAGGTAAGAGGTGACCACCGCGCCCAGCTTACGCAGGTTGAAGTAGGCGTTGTGGGCCTGCAGGGGATCGAAGGTCCACCTGATCAGGGTGTAACCGCGGGCCAGAGCCTGCCGCCGCTGCTCCCACTTGAGGAGGGGTCCCCATCCCTTGCCCTGGTACCCGGGCAGAACCCCCGTCATGTGGGACCACAGATAAGCCCGTCCCTGCTCCCAGGCGGGGAACCCGTACGAAAAACCCACCATGATTTCACCCTCGAACGCCCCCAGCACCACCCCGCCCGCCTTGCCAGCGGCGACGAACTGGTGGTAGGGCACCACCTCACGCTCGGGGAGACCCCAGATCTCCCCCTGGAGCTCCTCGAGGCGCCGGAACTCCCACGGCGACTGCAACGATCTTACCGGCACGGTCAGCCTGCCAACCTCCCCACGCAATCATGGCGTCCCTGGTGCCCACTTTTCTTCGCGACACGCAAAATCCCTGCCCCCGATGAAACATAAATCGAAACCAGGAGGGGGATCTGCCGGCGCAGGAGGGCGGGAACATAATGGCGAATCTGGGGAAAGGAAGGTGATGCGGCGTGAGTGCTGAGTACCCTCAGCTCGGAAAGGTCATCCGCCAGAAGCGCAAGGAGCAGAATCTCACCCTGCAGGAGCTCGCCTCTCAGTGCGGGCTCAGCCTGGGGTTCCTGTCCCAGGTGGAAAACGGTCAGACCCTCCCCTCCCTCTCCTCCCTGCGCAAGATCGCCCAGGGTCTGGGCACCTCGCTTTTCGGGCTGCTGGCGTGCGGGGGCCAGCGCTATTCGACCGTGGTCAGGCCGGGCGACCGCAAGATAGTGAAGTGGCCGCAGCTGAACGTTGCCTTCGAACTGCTTTCCGGAAATCACGGACCCGTCAACCTGGAGGCGGCCATGACCCATCTGCCCCCCGGAGCCCACAGCTGCGATCAGCCTCTCGCCCATGGATACGGCCCGGCGGAGGAGTTCACATACGTGATAACCGGCCGGATCAAGCTTTTTCTGGGGGACGAGGCTTTCGAGCTGGCAGAGGGCGACAGCGTTCACTTCAATTCGCTGGTACCGCATAAGTACGCTAACGAGGGTGACCAGGAGGCAGTCATGCTGACGGTCATGTCGCCGCCCTCTTTCTAGACGAGAGGTTTTTGCCCGCCAGCAACGAATGCTGGACTGGTAGGGTACAGTCGCCCGGGTGAGGAGGTGGCGCCGAGGGTGGACTGGTACTTCATCGTGAATCCCGTAGCGGGGCGCAACCGCACGGCCCGCCTCTGGCCCCTCATGGAACGCATCATCACCGACAAAGGGATTCCCTTCCGGGCCGCCTTCACCACCGCGCCCGACGAAGCCCGCGACCTGGCGGCCCGGGCTGCCCATGAGGGGAGTGCGGCCATCGTGGGGGTGGGGGGGGACGGCACCACCGGAGAAATCGTGAACGGCGTGCTGTCCAGCACCCGGCCAGACACGCCCATAGGGGCGATCCCCACGGGCACCGGCAACGATTTCGTGCGCGGGCAGGGCTTCCCCCTGTCCTGGGAAAGCGTGCTGCGCGCCATCCTGGAAAGCTCCCGGCCCAACCCGGTGGATGCCTTCGCGGTAGAAGACGCCCGCGGCAACCGGCGCTATGCCATCAACTCGGTGGGAATCGGCTTCGACGCCCACGTGGCCCACCTCGCCCACTCCAGGCGCTGGCTGAAGCGCCTGGGGCCCCTGGCGTACGCCTTCGGGGCCGTGGGCGGCCTGGTCACCTTCCGCCCTACCGACAGCCGGGTGGTGCTGGACGGCGTCCCGGTGCACTCTGACGGCACCTGGCTGGTGGCCTGCACCAACACCGAGCGCCTGGCCGGGGGCATGAAGATATGCCCGGGGGCGAATGCGGGGGACGGGCGCCTGAACCTGTGCGTGGCATCCGGGATATCGGCGCCGCGCATCCTCGAGATGATGGTCCTCTCTTTCCAGGGCAAGCACGCCGGGCGTCCCGGCATCCACCTGCTCTCGGGGCGAGAGGCGGTCATCAGCGCCGAACGCCCCCTGCCCGTGCACATCGACGGCGACCCCGTTCCCTTCCAGCTACCTCTCACCCTGCGGGTGCTGGAGGGTGCCATCCGCCTCCTGGTACCGGCCGGGTGATCCCCCGGAGGGTCGGGGGGGAAACGCCCGCCGCAGGATGACGATGGCCCCCCAGAAGGCGAGGGCCGTGAGCATAATCCCGGCCATCCCCAACCCCGTCACCCGCAGGCTGGCCAGCACCGTATCCCAGTTGATCCAGGCCACGGCCGTCACCTCACCAGGGCGAGGATGAGCCCGCCCGCCATGATGGAACCGATCTGCCCGGCCACGTTGGCCCCTGCCGCGTGCATGAGGATGTAGTTCTGAGGATCTTCGTTCAATGCCATGCGGGCAATCACCCGGGCCGACATGGGGAAGGCCGATATCCCCGCCGCCCCCACCATGGGGTTGATCTTCTCGGGAAGAAACAGGTTGAGGAGCTTGGCAAACACCACTCCCGCGGCGGTGTCCATGACGAAGGCAGCCAGCCCCATGAGCAGGATGAGCAGGGTGCCCGGCGTGAGGAAGGTGTCCGCCCGCATGGTGGACCCGATGGTGATCCCCAGGAGCAGGGTCACCAGGTGGGCCAGTTCCTCCTGGGCGGCCCGCGACAGCCGCTCCACCACCCCGCATTCCCGGATCAGATTACCGAACATGAGCATGCCTATGAGGGGGACGCTGATGGGCGCCACCAGGCCGGCGATCACCGTCACCGCGACGGGGAAGAGGATGAGCGCCGTGCGGGAAACGTCCTGGCGCCGGTAAGTCATGGAGATGCGCCGGTCGGCCCGGGAAGTGAGGAACCTGATGACAGGCGGTTGGATGATGGGTACCAGAGACATGTACGAGTATGCCGCCACCGAGATGGGACCCAGCAGACGCGGGGCAAACACCGAGGCCACGTAGATGGAGGTGGGACCGTCGGCGGCCCCGATCACCCCGATAGCGGCCGCCTCCTTCAGCGGGAAGCCAGCCGTAGCCGCCAGCAGCATGGTGAAGAATACGCCGAACTGAGCGGCGGCCCCGAACACCATCAGGATGGGATTCTGCAGCACGGGGGAGAAGTCCATCATGGCCCCCACCGCCACAAAGATGAGCACCGGGAACAGCTCGGTGGCAATCCCGGCCCGGTGCAGCAGCTCCAGCACGCCCCCCGGCATGACCGCCGCCGAAAAGGGGATGTTGGCCAGAATGGCCCCAAAGCCGATGGGCAAAAGCAGCGTCGGTTCATACTCCTTGCGGATGGCGAGCCAGATGAGCAGGCCTCCGATCCCGATCATGATCAGGTGCCCCGCCGTCATGCCTGCCAGCCCGGCCAGAAGTCCGTTCAACTCTCAGCTCCCCCTCTTCCACAGAGAGAACAAAACGCCTCGTTCAAGTCCAGCCATACCGGGCCGCGGTGAAACCTCACGCGGTGTGGATCATTACAGCCAGCCAGGACGGATCTCACGCTGCCCAGGCCGGGAATCTCGGCCTCTGGAGCAACCTCGGCCAGAGGCACGAGCACAAAAGCCCTTTTGGGCAGTTCGGGGTGGGGGAGTTCGAGCTCCCGGGTCCGGGTGCGCAAACGCCCGAAGAGCTCTATGTCGATGTCTATGAGACGCGGCCCCCAACGCACCCCCGGCCGCCTTCCCAGGTCCCGCTCAATCTGCTTGCAGGCGCCCAACAGCTCGACGGGACACAGTGATGTTTCCACCTCCAGGACGGCATTCAGGTACCATCCCTGGCCTTCAGGTCCAACCGGCTCCGTCTCGTACAGAGAAGACCACCGGACTATGCGTACGGCCGGGTGGGCGTGCAGGCGGGCCACCGCCCGGGCCAGCATGGTCTCGCGCTCGCCCTGGTTTGCCCCCAGGCCCAGGTAAGCCACAGTCAACGATCCCGCCCCCGCCACCTCCGCATGCTCACCGCTACATACTGGATAATCCCTCCCAGGGGAGCCTTCGGTTTCTTCACCCGAACCCGGACCCCTGTGACGGGGAAGCGGGCCATCACCTGCTCGGATATGTCCCGGGCCATGGCCTCTATGAGGTCGAAACGGTCGCCCTCCACGATTTGCCTCACCGCTTCAAAGACCCGCGAGTAATCCACCGTGCAGCCCAGATCATCAGCCAGCGCCGCCTGTTCCAGGTCGAGATACAGTACGAGGTCCACCACAAAAGGTTGCCCCTTGTCCTTTTCCTCCGGAAGCACTCCGTGCCTCCCGTAAAACGTCATACCCTTCAGGATTATGCGGTCAACCACTTCGCCCCTCACTGCCTCCCCCGTCGCGGCCACGCCTGCCTCTCGGCCCGATCCCGGTTACGGGGCGGGGTCAATCTGGCTTCGCCGGGTTGCAGCGCACGATAGCATCAGTCATGCGAGCGACGCGCACCATCTCTCGTACGTCGTGCACCCGGACGATGTCGGCGCCGTTGGCAATGCCGAGGGCCACCGTAGCTGCAGTTCCTTCCAGCCGTTCTCCGACCGGCAGGTCGAGCACCTGCCCGATAAGGCTTTTGCGCGAGGTCCCCAGCAGGATGGGCCTGCCCAAGCTTTTCAACTCTCGCAGCCGGGCGATGATCTCCAGGTTGTACGGGAGCTTCTTGCCGAAGCCAATGCCGGGATCGACAATGACGAGTTCCTCCGGGATACGGGCCTGGATCGCACGGTCGATGCTTTCCCGGAAGAAACGGCACAGGGCGCTCATCACCGAACTGTACTCCGGCCAATCCCGACCGCGGTGCTCGGCCAACCCATGCATGATTACCACGGGAACCTGGTGCGTGGCCACCACTGCGGCCATCTCGGGATCGAACTGCAGGCCGCCCACGTCGTTGACCATGTGGGCTCCCAGCCGCAGGGCTTCCATGGCCACGCTAGCTTTGCAGGTATCGATGGATAGGGGGACGGACAGCTCTTCGACCAAACGCTCGATCACCGGTAACACCCGGTCCATTTCCTCCTGCGCTGTCACCGGTTCGGACCCGGGACGGGTTGACTCTCCTCCCACGTCCACTATGTCTGCCCCTTCGGATACTATCTGCCTTGCCCGCACCACAGCGGCTTCCACATGGGAGTATCGCCCACCGTCGAAAAATGAGTCCGGGGTCACGTTCAGGACGCCCATGACCAGCGTCCGGGAACCGAACTCGAGGGTGTGCGAACGACAGCTGAGACGCCGCGGACCGGCCGCATTCTCCCAATGGTCCAGCAACGCTTCCAGCTCCGCAGCCAGGCGGGCCAAACCAAAGGGCTGGATTTTTAGCTTCTTCACCAGGTGCTGGTACTGGCGCAGGGTGCCCATCAGCAGTACGTCAGTGGTACCCACGGACCAGTCGGCCGTGCCGTGAGCCACTGCTGCATCCCCTCCTCGCGCCAGCATCTCCTGCTTGAGGACATTGGCGGCTTTGGGGGTCAGGCCTTCAACCTTTGCCACCCGGTGCACGGCCTTGGGCATCATCAACTTCTTGCCTATCTCGTCCACGCCCACCAGGTCCATCTCGACGCCAGCGTGGGGGAGATCGGGGATGATCACGACCCTGGGATTATATGCATCCAACGCCTTCACCGTCCCCTTAGGAGCATGAAAGCTTCCGCCCTTGAGGCGGGATTGCGCCGGAATATCCCCCTCACCGCTGAAGTGACGGTCAGGGCCCCCGGTTTGTTAACTCCCCGCATGCTCATGCACAGGTGCTCCGCTTCCACCACTACGACAACTCCCTGTGGCTGCAATTTACCCATGATCATATCCGCGATGGATGAAGTCAAACGCTCTTGCACGTGAAGTCTCCGGGCTGCCACGTCCACCACCCGGGCCAGCTTGCTCAGGCCGGTAATCTTCCCCTTGGGGATATAGGCAACGTGGGCACGGCCGAAAAAGGGGAGCAGGTGATGCTCACATACAGAGTAGAACGGGATGTCTTTTACCAGTACCATCTCCTCGTGTCGCTCGTCGAACTCGACCAGCAGTTCCTCCCCCGGGTCGCGGCCGATACCGGACAGGACCTCTTCGTACATCGCCGCGACCCGCCGGGGGGTGTCCCGCAGTCCCTCGCGAGCAGGATCCTCGCCGATCGCCTCGAGGATCATGCGCACCGCTCGTTCGATCTTGCTACTGTCCATCCACATCTCACCCCCGTCCCGCGTTAATGGTACTGCGGGGGATGCCGGCAGTCAACGCAACGCGGTCGGGGCCCTGCCATGCGGTCGGCCCCCGGCCACCCAGGTGTCAGCAACAACAATCGCCGGAGAAGCCCTGGCGACCCGCCACCACAGGTGGAACTTCCTACCTGCCGTGCCCCTCGCCGCTTTCCGGCGGCAGCGGGTCATTCATGGAATGGGGCGGCTCCTCGGCCTGCTCCTCGGTCTGCTCCTCGGTCTGCTCCTCGGTCTGCTCCTGGGATGTCCCGTCCGGGCAGACTCCCGTCTGACCGTCGTCGTCCGGTTGCGTTTCCGGGTACGGGGGTGGTTGGGTACCCTGAGCGCCGCTCTCGTCTTCGTCAGCCGGTGGTTCCTCGGTTGCCTGCTCCGGCGGCGGGGAAGCCGTGCCAGGGCCGCTCTCCAGAGCGGGTGCGCCTTCATCCGAGCCGGGGCCGGGCTTTCCTCCAGAAGGACTCGGCCCGTGCTTCGAGCGCGTCTTCTGCCCGGCCGGTGAGTCCGGCTTGTTGCCCGGCACGGCCGGGGATCGATCACCTTCCCCGTGCCGGCCTTCACCCCGGGCGGACTCCCGTATGCCCTGCTCTCTCTGGCCGGCACGCTCCGTGACCAGGCTCAGCACGTGGGATATCGGTTCCCGGCAGACCTGTTCCAGGGTGACTTCCGCCCCGGCGCGACGAGCCGCCAGATAGAGGGCCATCCGCCCGGCCGAGATGTGGTGACGCCTGGCCTCCTCGTGGACCTGCCGGTCGGCAGTCCATCCTTTGACATCGACTTTGAGACCCCGTTGCTCGAGCACCAGGCGAGCGGTAGTTACGGCTTCCTCGCGCAACCGGGCAGGATCTACCCCTGCTGTCGTTTCGGCAGGCACGACCGCAACCAGCACCGCCCCCGGACGGTCCCCGCCGAGATAACCCTGCTCCACGGCGCGGAGGGTGAGATCGGAGAGCGTCTTCAGCAGGCTCCGGCGCCGGTACGCCAATCCCGCCAGCAGCCTTTCCCCGTCAGGATTGAACGCCCAGGCGCTGCACACTCTCTCGCGGGCGTCTACGCCCAGTTCCAGGCTGGGGTTGATGTCCACCGACACGTAAGCCACCACCGGGCCCAGTCCCCGCCAGTGGCGGTACGCCAACCCGCTCCAGGCCACAAGGAGAACCAGCACGCAGGCCAGGGCCACGGCCGGGCGCAAGCAGGCCCGCGGCTCCCGGTCCGGCCAGGTTACTTCCTGCCCCGGCCACCAGCCTTCCCGGCCAGTGGGGGTACGGAGGAACTCGCCGTCGGGCGTGAGCACGATGGCCCTCTTCCCCTGTATCTTCAGCACGGTTCCCTGTTTCACTTCGCCATCCCCTTCAGCGAGGGTGATCGCGGGCGCAGGTAGTCCTGCAGGTAAGGAAATTCCTCAGTCAGAACGAGGGTCAGAGCCAGGATGTACTTGCGATTGCGCTGCAGCATGTCACGTCCCAACCCCAGCGCCTTCTCGAGTTCACGGACCGGCAGCCTGCGCTGAGCCAGTGCTTGCCTGGCCAGCTCCCTGTGCTCGGCCAGATAGCGGGCCACCCGTTGCGCGCGCTGCCGGCTGTCCTGGTGCCTGGGAGACACTCGAACCAGTTCCCCCAGGCCAAGTCCGATCTGCCTCAGCCTGGCCTCGAAGCGGGCCATCTCTTCCCGCCTCTCCCAGGCCTCCACGTAGGCCTGGTGCGCGGCTTGGGATGCTTGCATCTGCTGCGGTGAGTAACTGTTCCCCTCGTCGTCGTCCTGCTCCAGAGCCGAAAGCGGGATCTCCCGGGCTTGCCGGGACTGGCGCCGGTAGTGGTCAATCAGCCGGCGCCTGATCACGGTCTCGCAGAAACTGAGGAAGCCGGCCCCGCGATCCGGCCGGTAGCTGTCGATCGCTTCGTTGAAGGCGACCAGGGTTACCGACGCGTCGTCGCTGGATTCCGTTACGAACCTCCCTCGCACCTGTGCCGCCAGGCGCAGCGCCAAGGGCTGGTAATCCCGCAAGAGGGTTTCCCGGGCGCACGCATCCCCGGCCTGGGCGCGCGCTACGAGGTGGTCGGGGCCGGGATTCACCCTCACACATCCCTTCACAGGTAGTGGCTGTAGCTCTATGATTAGATCGAGAAGGCATTGCCAGAGCGGAAGGGTCCGGGGCAACGATGCCCCGGACCCGGTCGATGCTCCACGGCCATACGCTCAGTTGACCGACACAACCTGTCCCTGCGTGAACCATCCCACCTTAGCCCCGAGGCTCTCGGACAGAAAGCGGACAGGTACCATGGTTCTGTCCCCCACGATTACGGCCGGCACGTCGAGCGCGACCTCCGTGCCGTTTACCATGGCCCGTAGCGAGCCCACGGGCAGCACGACGGTGACATCCCCCTTGGCCACAGTCACCAGCCGCAGCTCGCCATCCCACTTCACGTCCGCGCCCAGCGACTCGACAATGGCCCGCAAGGGTACCATGGTCCTACCCTGGGGCGTTATGAAGGGCTCAACGTCAAACGGAACTTTCTTGCCCTTCACGAAGACCTTGACACCGTGCCGGCCCGTCTTCTCGTAGAGCTCACCGAGCTTGGCGTACATGCCGTCCTGCTCCGGCTCGGCAGCGACCGCGTCCTCCATGTCCTCGAGTGCTTCCTCGACCTCGCCCACCTGATCCTTCAGGATCGCCCGGTAGGCATACACTGCCCCCGGAACCGTAGAGTCCAGGCTCTCTAGCTCGGTCAGAGCGGCTTGTGCGTCACCTGTGGCCCGCAGGCACAGGGCCAGCATGACGGCTACCTTGGCGCCGGAACCGGGCAGGTTCTTCATGTCCTTAAGCACCGATATGGCTTTGTCGTACTCGCCCGCCGCCCTGTATGCCATAGCCAACTTCCATAGTATCCGGGCATCTTCAGGTTTCTGATCTCGCTGCTGCTCCAGCTTTGCTATTCGCTTCGCAAGACCCGCCGGCGTTCCCGCATCAGGCTCGTCAGGCTCGTCTTCGCTCTCCTCGTCCGAGGCCACCGCCTGTTCCAAATTTGCTTCGACCTGCAAGCGGAATTCCTCTTCTTCGTCGCCGGGCTCGGCCGCAAGAGACGCGGAGTCACTCCCCTCGTCCTCCTGCTCGTCTTCACCGGATGCCAGCGTTGCGTCATCGTCCTCGTGCTCGTCCTCGCCGGATGCCAGCGTTGCGTCGGCGCCGGCGGTCCCGGGGCTCTGCTCGCCACCCGACCCAACCACCGGCTCGTCTCCGGTTGCCAGCGCCGTGTGCACCGCCCCGAGCAGGAAAACGGCTACCAGCAACAGGACCAGGAACCCCCGAGCTCGCTTGTTCATCCTCCTCACTCCTTCCCGGATCGAACTGGCCCCCACTCCCGCCCATGGAGAGGGGCTTGGGTTGGGAAGCCTGGCCAACTGCTCAGAACAAGAGAACCGACCTGCCAACCACCTCCCAGCGGCAGCCAGCAGGCCGGTAGGGAATCACAAGATCCCCCAGCGGCCGGGCTGCCATAGCATTACGCCTTAGGCCCCGTAGCTTTGCGCCCCCGGCTTTCGCCGGGTTTGCCTTTTTTGGGGGCTAATAGCTGGTCCCCTTATATTCTTCGCAGGACCACCGCGATTTCGGCGGCGCAAACGCAGCTTTGGACGGCAGGATTCCGCCCGGCGCCAGTATGTGTGCACAACGTATCCGCCATCCCCAGCGGCGCGGACACAGCGGGGGCGGACTTCAGCACCGTCGACGGGTTGCGGGTCGACACGGGCTCGCAGTCAGCCAGCCGTACTCTGAAGCCCTTCTGCCCTGCCCCGTAACGTTCTTCCAGAGATAGTTGCGTAGCTCTCCCAAGTCGTGTACTACCACCGTTGCCCCCGCTTCCCGCAGGGACGCGGGGGGATGGGAGCCCCAGGCCACACCCACCGCCTCGACCCCAGCACTGCGCGCACTTTGCACGTCGTAGGGGCTGTCACCCGCCATCACCGCCCGCGCGGGTGCGCACCCCAGCCGGCGGAGCGCCTCGCGCACCGGCGCGGGCGAGGGCTTGTGCTCCCGCGTATCCTCCATGAACACGGCCGCCGTAAGGTAGGGGGCGATGCCGAACCGGCGCAGCCCCAGCAGGGCTCCTTCCCTCCTCTTGGAAGTCACCACGCCCAGGTGGACCCCGATGGCGTACAGGTCACGCAGCAACTCCTGCACACCCGGGAACTCCCGGGCCAGGGCATCGTGCTCCCGCAGGTTGAACTCGGTATACACGCGGGTCAACTCTTCCGCCCGGTCCCCATCGAAGCAGCGCATCTGGTCGATGAGCGTTGTCCCCTGCCCGGCCAGCAGCACCTCGTCGGGCAGGTCCCGGCCCAGCACCCGGCGCAGGGCGTGGTGGAACGAAGCCAGGATCAGGTCGCGGGTATCGATCAGGGTACCATCCAGGTCAAACAGCACAGCTTCGTATCGCAGCGGCAATTCAGTTTCGCCCTCCCCGGGTTTCCTATCGTTCAGCCGGCTGCGGGTCCCGCCCGGTCCACATTGCCAGCCCCTATCCGCGCCTCCCCCTCCCGGGGACAGTTCCGCTCGTACACCAGGCGCAACCCTTCCAGGGTCAGGAGGGGGTTGACCACCTCCACGGTACGGGCCTCCTGCGCCACCAGTTCCGCCAGCCCGCCGGTGGCGATCACCCGCGCCTCCCCGCCCAGTTCCTCCTTGATGCGCCCCACCAGCTGGTCGATCATGCCGGCGAAGCCCAGCACGATGCCGGCCTGCATGCTGGCCACCGTGTTCTTGCCGATGGCGGCGCGGGGCCTCACCAGCTCTATGCGGGGAAGCCGGGCCGCCCGCTCGAAAAGGGCTTCGGTCGAGATCTCGATGCCGGGGGCGATGGCGCCCCCCAGGTACTCGCCCTGCGCCGACACCACGTCGAAGGTGGTGGCCGTGCCCAGGTCCACCACTATGCAGGGCCCGCCGTACAGGGCGAAGGCGGCGACCGCGTTCACTATGCGGTCCGCCCCCACCTCGCGGGGATTGTCGTACCGGATCTCCATCCCGGTCTCGATGCCCGGACCCACCACCAGAGGCGCGATGCACAGGTAGCGACGGGCCATCTCCTCCAGGGCTGGCGTAAGGGGCGGTACCACCGACGATATGGCGCAGGCCCGCACGGCAGCCAGCCCCAGGCCGTGAAAGCTGCACAGCTGGTGCAGCAGCATGCCGAACTCGTCGGCCGTCGCCTGACGGGTGGTGGTGGTGCGCCAGTGGAAAGCCAGCTCCCGACCCCGGTACACCCCCCACACGATATTGGTGTTGCCCACGTCTACCGCCAGCAGCATCCCTGTTCATCAACTCCCTCAGCAGACAGTGCGCAGGGATACATCCCCCGCTATCACCCGCACCAGTTCACCGTCGGGCCTGCGCACCAGAAGGGCGCCCTCCTCGTCGATGTCCTCCGCCACCCCGGTCAAGGTCTCTCTGCCCCCGACGATTACTTCCTCACCCAGCACCGTACCACGACGCCGCCACTCCCGCAACAGGGCACCCGGGCCCTCGGCTCGCACCTCCCGGTACGCCCGGTCCAGATGGTCCAGAAGGGAAGCGGCCAAATCGGGCAAAGGAGCCCCTCCGGTCGCTTCCAGCACGGTGGTGGCCCGTTCCTGCTCGGGGACCGGCAGGGCTGCCAGGGGGAAGTCGGCGTTGAGGCCGATCCCCAGCACCACATGGCCCGCCCCCACCTCGGCGAGCACCCCGCCCAGCTTCCGTCCCGCCCAGTAGACATCGTTGGGCCACTTGATCCCCGCCTCCAGGCCCACCACCCCGGCCAGGGAGCGGCACGCGGCCACGGAGGCCGTGGCCAGCAGCACCCCCCCTGTGCAGAGCAACTCCGGGGGCGGCCGCAGCAGCACCGACATCCAGATGCCGCCCGGAGGCGATTCCCAGCGCCGGCCCAGGCGACCGCGTCCCGCCGTCTGGCACCGGGCCATCACCACCGTGCCCTCCGGGTAGCCCCGGCGGGCCAGCCGGGCCAGAACATCGTTGGTGGAGGCACATTCCTCGTAGCCCAGCAGCAAGCGACCCAGCACCCGCTCCCCCGCCGGCTCGCTCCGCAGGCGAGCCCCGATCTCCTCCACCCACGGGGGTCGCCCAGACCTGCCCAGCGCGGCCCACAGGATCGCGCTGCCGTCGGCGGGGTCCCCCGCCAGAGCCACCAGGCCCTCCATGGGGCACATCTCCCCGCGCCGGCGTCCCCACACGAAGGCCACGACCTCCTCCGCCTCGACGTACACACCCCGCTCCATCAGGAGATCGCGAGCCGGCGCGCTCATCGTCCTTCCCCACACCGCTTTCACCCCGGCCTGAGCCGCCAACACGGCTGCCGCCCTGCCCACCACGCGGTCGGCCAGGGCGGGGGCAACCGGCCAGGCCGAGCCTCCCCGTGCGGGCTCCCAGCCCAGCCGGGCCAGCAGTTGCACGAGGGGAATGAGACCGTTACCGCCCGCCCGGCCCAGCAGGACTCCCCCACCGGCCAGGGCCACCGATGCCAGCCCGCCCCTTACCTGGTCTCTGGCCAGCTCCAGATCGCGATCCGTGTTTACGATGGCCCCCTCCTTCACAGCCTCACGACGCCGCCCGCCGCCAGCGAGGCCGGGGTTCGGGCAGGAGGAGCCCCAGCACCACAGCCAGCAGGGGGAATGCTTCCAGCAGCCACAAGGTGGCGGGGATGCCCCACCTGTCGGCAATGGCGCCCAGCATGGCTGCCCCCACCCCGCCCAGGCCGATGGAGAGGCCGATGTTCAGCCCGGAGGCCATCCCCACGTGGTGGGGCAGGAACTCCTGGCTCATGACCAGGGTGATGCTGAACGTGGAAACCACGGCCAGCCCCATCAGGGCCGCCACCGGGAAGATGAGGACTCTCCCCGCGTGCAGGAGCAGGGGGTGCAGGAGGGACATCAGGGCGAGCGATCCCACCAGCACCGTGCGCATGCCCACCCGGTCGGCGAGGGGTCCCCCCAGCAGGGTGCCCAGGGCGCCGCTGGCCAGGAAGACGAACAGCAACCGGCCCGCCATCTCCTTGGTGCCCCCCAGCACCTCTACGTAGTAGAAGGCCAGATACGCTATCAGCCCGAACTGGAACAGGGACCGGAGCATGACGATGGTGAGGAGCAGCACCTCCGCGCGCCAGCGCGGCCTGGTCTTCATACCCTCCGTCCGCGCCATGCGGGCGGCCATGGCTTCCTCCCAGTGCCCCAGGGCGGGCAGCAGGGCCGTGAAGGCAAGCACGCCCGCCAGGGCGGGCAGGATCATGAGGGCGGTACCCCGCATCCCCCAACCCGCCCCCAGCACCACCGTCACCGCCACCGGCCCCAGGGCAAATCCCACGTTCCCTCCTATGGAAAACACCGACATCCCGGTGGCCCGGCGCTCTCCCCCCAGGTAACGGGCAATCCGCGACCCTTCCGGGTGGTAGGAGGCCACCCCCAGCCCGCTCAGCGCCACGGCCAGGTAGACCAGGGGCGGACGCACCCAGCCCGCCGCCGCCACGCCCAGCCCGGCCATAGCGATCCCCAGAGGAAGCAGCCAGCGGCGGTGGGCGCGGTCGCTGTAGAAGCCGAAGAGGGGCTGCACCACCGACGAAGTGATGTTGGACACCATGAGCAGGCTCCCCACCGCGGCATAGGAGAGGCCGAAGGCCTCCCGCAGGTAGGGGAGCAGAGCGGGCACCGCGCCCTGGTTCACGTCGGTCAGGAGATGGCCGATACTGAGCGCCACCAGCAGGGGCAGGTGGTGCCCCGCCCGTTTCACCTGATCGCCCCACGCGGGTGACGCCGCCGGTTCCGCCTCCTTCATAGCCAGGCCGGCTCGAGCACCCAGTACTCGGTACCGGCAGGTAGCTCAGCCTTCTCCACCTTTGCCACCGAACCACCCATCCGCCTCACGCCCTGCTTGCCGCGCAGGAAATCCTCCACGCCCCCGATGGGCCAGCCGGCGTTCGCCGCCGTCTTGAAGTGCATGGGGATGACCACGCGCGGCCGGAGCAACCCGATCACCCGGTCGGCCTCGGCCGGACCGATGGTGTAGAAGCCCCCCACAGGGGTCAGCAGGACATCCACCGAGCCGAAAGCCCCCGCCTGCTCGGGGGACAGGAGGTGTCCCAGGTCACCCAGGTGCACCACCCGCCGGCCACCCATCTCCAGGATGAAGCACCCGTTTTTCCCCCGCTTCGCCCCCTTCTCGGCGTCGTGATAGGTGGGCACCATGCTCACCGTCACGTCCCCCACCGAGGCTGCCGGGCTCGCCCAATCCCCCGCCGGCGTCAACGCCCTCACCACCTGCGGCGAACCGCTCACCGTCTGAACGTGGTTGTGGTCGAAATGCTCGTGGCTCACTGTCACCAGGTCGGCTCCCACCGTCTTCACCTTGTACCCCACCTGCTGGTCAAAGGGATCGGTTACCACCCGCGTCCCCCCCGGGCTGGTGAGCAGGAAGCAGGCGTGCCCCAACCACTGGATCTCCACCGTCACCACCTCCCGCTTGCGTTCGCAGATAGTTATTCCACACCCGGCCACCGCTCCCTGCCCTGCGCCCTCTACGTCAGCCTGCCGGTCCACGTTGCCCCGCCCCCATCGCTCCCTGTCGTGGCGTGCGGGAACAGTGAGGCGGCGGATGATCCGCCGCCTCGTCCCCCCCCATCGCCAATCCCTCGCGCCGACCAGCTCTGCTAGAACTCGAAGGTCATGCTCACGTTGACCTGGATGGTCATCTCACCCGGCATCACGGGCGGTGGGGCCGCCAGACCCTCCACTTCCGCGAACTTGGCACTGCGGATGATGGGGACACCTCCGCCGTAGACGTTGATGTTGCGCACGCCCCTGATCTGCACCCCGGCCGCCCTGGCCGCCAGTTCGGCCTGCCTGCGCGCGTCCGCGATGGCCTGCTCCAGCGCCTTGTCCTGCCAGGGCTTGGGGTCACTCAGGCCGAAGGAGATCCCCTGGATGCGGTTGGCACCCGAGCCCACCACCGCGTCCACCACCTTGCCCACGTCGTCCAGCTTGCGCACGGTCACCTGGACGCTGTTCTGGGCCCGGAAGCCCACAATGCGGGGCGGCTTCTGTTCTTCCTCCGGCCGCTGGGGCTTCGCCGAGTCGTAAACGGGGTACAGGGAAAGCTGCGTGCTCTGTACGTCTTTCTCCGCAATCCCCAGCTTCTTGAGGGTGTCGATGACCCCCCGCATGGCCCGCGCGTTCTCCTCCTGGGCGGCCCGGGCCGTGTCCCCCGTGGTCTCCACGGCCACCTCCAGGGTGGCCGTGTCGGGCGTCACGTCCACCCTCCCCGTGCCGCTCACCTGGATCAGCCGATCCACCTTGGTCTCGTCCGCCGCCGCCACGGTGGGCCCGCGCAACGCCAGCACCGCTGCCAGCAGTACGGCCACCACCGCTACACCTGCCACCAGCTTCTTCGTCACACCCATCCCCCCTTCCCCGTCGCTCCCACCAGGTAAGACGTCCCCGGCGCCCGGCGCGTTGCAAACCCACATCGCCGCAGGATTCCCAGCAGCATCCGCCGAGCACGATCTCGGGCCAGACGACCGAAGCCGGGCCTCCCTGACACCCGTACTCAGGAGCCTGCGGAGTTTGTCCTTTTTCAGCGCCGAGACATATCACCCCAAAATGCCGCCAAAGCTCTTGAGCGCCACAGTCGAACGATGCGGTTGCTGTTTCCCCAAACGCTCACACCCAGCCAGACGGGTACGAAGGTGTACGAATCCCGGTGCTCGCTGCCTACCGCGTTCCCTCCTAGCCGCCTTCCCTGACCAGCCGCATGATCTCGGCCGGCGAGAGGTCGTGGATGCCCAGACTGGCCAGGGTCCTGCCCTCGGCCCAGAACTCCCGGCCGCACACGGCCGAGCCCAGGGTGATGATGGCGTCGACGAGCGGGGTGCTCACCCCCGCCTTGCGACCGAGCTCGGAGATGGGCACCAGACCCTGGGGCAGGTCCTCGGTGATGTAGCGGTCGCCGATGGTGCTGGGGCCCTTGATGCGGCCGATCACGCCCAGGGTGTCGAACGGCGCCTGGAATGCCACCGCCATGATACTGCCGGTGGTGCGGAAGTCCCGGTCTTCGTACTCCAGGACGGTCGTCCCGTAAGCCTCTGCCACCTTCGCGACTTCGTCGAAGAGTACCCGGATCACCCGGGCCACCGCCTCCGTTATCCCCTCCCGGTACATGTAGAAGTCGCCACCGCTGTACTGGATGCGCCCCACGTTCAGGAGCGATCCGGGGGGATGTACGATGGGATTGGGGTTGCTCAACGCGCACGAGAGCACGTCGGGGGCGCCCTGCACCATGGGGAAGTACCGCTGGACTCGCGGCAGCACCGATCCGTTCCTGCTGGCCGGCAGGGCGGAGGCCGTGATGAGGGGCGCCACCAGGAGAAGGTCCACCCATCCCTGCTCCACCAGCCGGGTGCCGTACGGTAGGGTGTTGGTCTCCACCACGTCCAGCTTCAGGCCAGGGGCGTTCTGGCCCAGGAAGCGGGCCAGCTCCAGCGAACCGAAGTCGGCCGCCCACATCACCACGATCTGGCCGTCTCGCAGGTGGGGAAGCATCTCCTGGAACATGCGGCGGTGGCCAAAGGCGGGAACCACCACGTTGACCATCTCCACGTCCTGCAGGGCTTCGGCCATGTCCGTGGTGGCCTTGTGCAACCGGGCCGTTCCCTGGCGTCCTATCCCGGTGAGCCTGATCTCCCCCGTCTTCAATACCCTGTCGATGCGGCTGGCGAAGTCGGGTAGCTCGTACAGGTTCACCGGGTGACCGGCCAGGCTCAGATCCGCCGCCATGCAGTGACCCCCGTTGCCGCCACCGAGTACTGCCAGTGGTTTTTCCATCGCGTGCACCTCCTCTTGAGACTGGATCGGGAGCGCGCCGGAGGTTAGCGGGCCAGGACCCTGCCCACCAGGGCCCCGGTGTGCCGCCCCCGATCGATCACTACCTCCCCGTTGACGAGCACGTACTCGATCCCCACAGGGTAGCGGGCAGGTTCGTGATAGCTGGCCGTGCAGGCCACTGTCTCCGGGTCGAAGATCACCAGGTCAGCCCACATCCCTTCCCGCACCGCCCCCCGGTCCCGCAGTCCCAGGAACCCGGCCGGCAGGGAGGTCATCTTCCGGACGGCCTCTTCCAGCCGCAGGCCCCCCGTCTCCCGCACGTATTGGCCTAGCACCTTCGGGTAAGTTCCGTACTGCCGCGGGTGCACGCCGCAACCGGGGTTACCCAGATCGGGAGGCGAATCGAGCACGAACCCATCCGTGGAAACACACGACCAGGGCCAGCGCAGGACGTGCCCCACGTCTTCTTCGGCCATCCCGCCCGCCGCCACCTGGGTGAATCCCCGATCGTCGAGGTAGACCCGCCGCACCGCATCCCAGTAATCCTGGTACCCCAGGACGGCCGCCGCCTGCCGGAAGTTCTTCCCCTCGACCTCCGGGTGGCCGGGAGACCACACGATGTAGTCAAAGGTCTCGGGGTCCCAGATGTCCGGCACCATCACCCCCCGGCGGGCGAGGAACCGCCGCCGGTGTCCGTTGACCTCCACTTCCCTGGCAAAGGCTGCCCGGGCGGCCTGTTTCACCTCTGCCCAGCGGCCGTCGTCACCCAGCCGGGAGAGCAGCTCTTCCCTTGCGACCGTCGCGCTGTCCGGAGACAGGATGTGCCCGGCAAACCAGCTTCCCAGGTTGGCCTGGCGGGCAAGCGTCCACGGGTAAAGGTCGCAGATCACATCCACGCCCTCCGCCCGGGCCCGCTCAAGCATGCGGACGGTCTCGAAGACCTTCCCCCAGTTCTCGGGCAGCATGGCCTTGTGGTGGGACACGCAGGCGGGCAGGCCCGCCTCCCGGCCGATGCGGATCAGCTCGCCGACCGCCCACACCAGGTATTCCTCTTCGCTGCGTATGTGCGACGTGTACGCTCCGCCGTACCGGGCCACCACCCGGGCGAGCTCGATCACCTCTTCGGTGAACGCATTCCGACCGGGGGCATAGCGCAGGCCCGTGGAAAGACCGAATGCGCCCTGCTCCATGCCCTCAGCTACCAGGGCCTTCATCTTCTCCAGCTCTTCGAGCCCCGGCTCGCACCGCTCCCCGCCCTTTCCCTCCAGGCCCATCACCGACTCGCGCACGGTGCCGTGGCCGATAAAGGGAGCAAGGTTGATCCCTATCCTGCGGGACTCCAGTGCCGACCGCCATTCGCCCAGGGTACCCCAGGACACGTCCACTTCATCCGCGTCGACCAGAGCAAAGGTCGCTATGGTGCGCCGGACCTTCTCGCCCAGTTCGCGGGCCAGCGTGTGCACCGTCATGCCGCACTGGCCCACGGCTTCCGTGGTAACCGCCATGCGGAGGGCACTCTCCGCCCGGTTGTGCACCCAGATGCTGTAGTCAGAGTGGCTGTGCAGGTCGATGAACCCGGGACACAGTACCATTCCTGCCGCATCGAGCACCCGTGCGGCCGGGACCTCACGCTCCCGCCGCCACACCGTCTCAATCCGACCCGCGCAGACCCCCACCTGACCCCGGAACCAGGGGTTTCCCGATCCATCCACGATTCTGGCGTCCTTGATGAGCAGGTCGAGCAACCGCGTTCCCTCCTCCCGCCTCTTGCCGGATCAGCCAGGTCAGATCACGGCGCCCCAGCCGGTAGATCTCATTGCCTACTACGAGCTCCAGTTCCCCTTCCGCCACCAGGCTCAGTTCCTCCCTTCCCACGTGCCGTGAGTAGTTCTGGACTTTGAGCTATGCTTACCAACGCGTCAATTCTGTACTCAAACTAAAAAACCCTGCCGGCACGGGCCAGCCCAACTGACTTTCGCCTGTGAAGTTGCGCGCAGTTGTAGCCTGGCGCAACCGACTGGGCGGACCAACGCCAACCGACACACGTTGACGTCCGCACTGCCGCCCGGTATACTGTTGGTAACAGCTGTGGGAAAATGTAGCAGTTGGGGGGACGGGCATCTTGGTACTGCCGGCGAAAGATGTAGCAGCCTGTCGAGACGTGGCCGAGGTCCTGTCGATGTCCGTATCTTCGCATCTGTTCCCGGATCACCTGGAACTTGTCCCCCAGCTGAACGAGGTTTACGAGCTAGAGTTGGCATTTTATGAGAGCCGCGTACTGACGCTAGAGGAGATAATCCGCAACGGCGCCTATTTCGCGCGGGTGGGCAACACCTTGACCAGACATTTCCTGATGTGCAGAGGCGAGCCTGTCCGCCTCCCCCAGTACTCCTCATCGCGACTGAAGTCCTTTTTCGAAAGCAACCAATTCAAGACCGGTTATGCCACCCACGGGCTCTTCCCCTACCGTGGGAAATTCCATCCCCAGATGGTCAAAGGGCTCGTGAACGCGATGGGTCTCAAACCGGGCGACACCATCCTCGACCCCATGATGGGTTCAGGAACAGTGCTGATCGAAGCTCGCCTCATGGGCATCAAGTCCGTCGGCCTGGACGCCAGCCCCTTCTGCCGCTTCATGACCCAGGCCAAGCTGGACGCCCTCACGGTGCCTCTTCGCCCGGTGAGAGCCGCGTCGAAAGAGAGCAGGGCAGTGTTCGAATACTTCACGAAGGTAGCCGGGCGTCCCGAAGGCGGGGGCAAGGCTCGCTATCGCGAAGCTCAGATGCAGTGGTTCCTGGGAGAAGGTGATACTCCGGAGTCCCCCCTGAGCGGCGCCGACCACCAGCTTCCGGAGGGATGCGAAGTACCGGAGGTGTACAACCTTCTACTGCTGGCATACCTCGACAGCGCTGGCTATGCCGAACGCAGCAACCGCAAGGCCCCATATGACCAGTTCCGTGCCGTACTTGGGCGGTACCTCTTCGTTTGCGAGAAAATCCAGAGGGTCCTCTCGGGGACGGAGTCCGAGCTGGCCGAAGCCACAGCTTTAGAGGGGGACGCTAGGTCTTTGCCCCTCCCGGACAGGAGCGTCGATGGCGTCTTGTTCTCCCCTCCCTATAGCTTTGCCATCGATTACCTGGAGAACGACTCGTTTCACCTGGGATTCCTGGGGGTGGATACGGCGAAGCTGCGCGAAAAGATGGTGGGCCTGAGAGGGAAGACCTTGCCCCAGAAATACGAGCTGTACAGGTCAGACATGGACAAGGTACTCTCGGAGTGCGCACGGGTGCTCCGCCCCGGCCGCGTATGCACTGTCGTGGTGGGCACCAACAACAACCAGCTGTCCAAGGCCCTGGGTGTAGCACCCGATGCCGTCCCAGGGACGGACGAACTCCTGGCGGAGCTGGCCACGAGTCACGGCCTTCGCCCGGTGCGGAAATTGAGCCGGCAGATCACCGGGATTGCCAACACCATGCGCAGCGAGTACATCCTGATGCTGCAGCGACGCTAGCGTGGCGTCAGTCATCACCACAAAGCTCTGCCGTTCGTTCCCTTGGGTATGCGGGGCACGAGCTTGCTGACGGCGTCGTGTTCCACGGCGATCACAGCGAGAAAGCCCCTTTTGACCCTCAAGGACCGCCAGAGCGGGAAGTAGGGCGCGAACTCGGGGAAGTTCCCGACCCGGTCCGTGAGGTACCTGTACATGCTCCGCGTGGGCAAGATCAGGATGCCGCCGGTGAGCACTCCGTTGAGTATGCCGAGAGCCATCTTGTTCACGGCCCGGTGGCTGGAGGATATGTTCCCCGTTTCCCACTCCACACCAAAGAGCCCCGCGGTCGTCACTTTCGTGGCGTCCAACGGCCCCGGCCGACGCTCCCCCGCTACCGGACCCATCTGGCCCCGGACCCCCGACAACTTCACCCGCACCTCCCGCTGCCAGCCCCGCGACTCCAGCTCCTTCATGCAGCGTTCCTTGATGGGTTTGACTCCATTTCCCTGGCCCCTCTTCTTGCCCGGTTCGTCCCGAAGGGTGAAGGAACCGGAGCCTGGTGGCCACTCCACACTCCTGATAGCAGCGCCGATGTCGTCCAGCACTTGCTCCAGGATATAGGATTCTACGTCAACATCAAGGAGCGGCTCAACGCAAACGATCTTATTTGCGCGCTTCCTTTCGCGGTTCACGGGCGAGGAGCCCGGGCTGTCCTTCCCGGGCTCCCGCCACGGTGCGCACGCTGCGCGAGAAAGCCGGCTGACGCGCGCTCAGAACAGGCCGACCACGCGGCCCTCCTCGTCGATGTCCACTTTCTGGCCGGCGGGCTCGCTGGGGAGACCGGGCATGGTGCTCATCTCGCCCAGGAGCGGGTACAGGAAGCCGGCACCCACCGAGGCCCGCACTTCCCGCACGGTAACACGGAACCCGCGCGGGCGCCCCTTCACGTTGGGGTCGGCGGTCAGGGAAAGGTGGGTCTTGGCCATGCAGACAGGCAGCCGGTCGTAGCCCAGGCCGGTGTAAAGCTTGATCTGCTGCTCCGCCCTGGGCAGGTAGTCCACGCCATCGGCACCGTAGACCCGGGTGGCGATGCTCTCGATTTTCTCCTTGATGGGGATGTCCAGCGGGTACAGGTGGTGGAAGTTGCTGGGGCCCTCGCAGGCCTTCGCCACCGCCCGGGCCAGGTCTTCGCCGCCTGCACCACCCTTCGCCCACACCTCGCTCACCACGGCATCGGAAGCACCCGCGGCCAGGGCCTTCTGCCTGATGAACTCGATCTCGGAGTCGCGGTCGGTGGTCATGCGGTTGATGGCCACCACGGCCGGGATACCGTGCATGAGCACGTTCTCGATCTGCTTCTCCAGGTTCTCACAGCCCTTCTCGAGGGCGGGCATGTTCTCTTTGGCGATGAGATCGGGGTCCAGGGGCCGGCCCGGCCGCACCCGGAAGGCACCACCGTGCATCTTGAGGGCGCGCACGGTGCACACCACCACGGCGGCGTTCAGCTTCAGGCCGCTGTACCGCGACTTGATGTTGAACATCTTCTCCGCCCCGATGTCGGCGCCGAACCCAGACTCCGTGACCACGTAGTCGCCCAGCTTGAGGGCGATCTGGTCGGCCAGGATGGAGTTGTTGCCGTGGGCGATGTTGGCGAAGGGCCCGGCGTGCACGAACACGGGGGTGTTCTCCAGGGTCTGGATGAGGTTGGGCTTGATGGCGTCCCTGAGCAGGACCGTCATGGCGCCGGCGCACTTGAGGTCCTCCGCGGTGACCGGCTTACCGTCCGGGGTGAACCCGATCACGATGCGGGCCAACCGCTGGCGCAGGTCCTTCATTCCGGTGGTGAGGGCCAGGATGGCCATCACCTCGGAAGCGACCGCGATGTCAAAGCCCGTCTCGCGCGGATAGCCGTTCTGATTGCCACCCAACCCGATGATGATCTTGCGCAGGGCCCGGTCGGAGACGTCCACCACGCGCGGCCAGGTGATCGAGAATGGGTCTATGTTGAGATGGTTGCCGTGCAGGATATGGGCGTCGATGAACGCCGCCAGCAGGTTGTGGGCCAGGGCCACGGCGTGGGTATCGCCCGTGAAGTGCAGGTTGAAGTCCTCCATGGGCACACACTGGCTGTAGCCGCCGCCGGCGGCGCCTCCCTTGATGCCGAACACCGGACCCAGGGAGGGCTGGCGAATGCAGTTCACGGTCTTGTAGCCGATGCGGTTCAGGGCCTGGCCCAGCCCGATGGTGGTGACCGTCTTGCCCTCGCCGAGAGGAGTGGGGGTGATGGCGGTCACGGTGACGTACTTTCCGTTGGGCCGGCTCTCCAGGCGCTTGAGCACGTCCAGGGAAACCTTGCACTTGTACTTGCCGTACAGTTCGATCTCGTCTTCTTCCAGGCCCATCCCGCGGGCGATTTCCACGATGGGCTTCATCTTCGCTTCCTGCGCAATTTCGATGTCGCTCTTCACTTGAGTCCCCCCTTAGACCTCCGGTAGCTTGTCCACCAGCCCCGCGAACACCGCGTCCAACTGCGCGGCCGTCTCCCGACCCTTTTCCCTGAGTTCTGCCACTTCCCGCATCGTCCCACCCATGAACCCGCGATCCTTCAACGCCGCCAGGTTCACCAGCACGTTGAGGGCCGCTCCCTCCAGGGCAGCGCGGGCCATGAGCAGGGCCACCGCGGCATCGGTGCGCGCACTCGGGATCCCCCGCTCGGCCACCATGCGGGCCAGGTCCATCACCTCCGCCGACCGGCGCCCCGTCTCCAGGGGCACCTCGGCCGCCCGCCGCAGGGCTGCCTGGATGGCCCCCGACCGCCCGGCATCATCTTTGGGAAGACGATATGCAGACATCACCTCCAGAAAAGCTTCCGTGTCGCGGTCCACCAGGGTTGCCATCTCCCGGGACAGGCTTTCCGCCCTCTCCACGGTAGGCCCCAGGTCAACAGCAGCATCGGGCCTCCTTGCCATGGTGATGCGGGCGACCATGGCCACCAGGGACGCCGCCTGCGCTCCCGCCAGGGCTGCCACCGCCCCTCCCCCGGGAGCGGGAGCGTCCGATCCCAGCCGGGCCAGGAACTCGTCCAACGTTACCTCGCGCAAACTCCCCAAATCCCCACCTCCGCCCGCGCCATGTACCGGCACCCGCCCACGCCGGAGCACCGGGCCCGCCCACGGTCTGACGTCCGGCCCACCCGGCGGTCTGCGGCGCGCCGGGGCCTTACCCGCCCCGGCAGGCCCGCGCCGATATCATCCCCACCAGGAAGATGAGAAAGAGCAGCGCCCAATCCCGCCACCCCATCCTCCGCTCGCGGGCAGGCCCGGCCGCCCGGGGCTCGGGTGCTCCGACCGGCGCAGCCTCGCCCGGGACAACCTCGGGCTCCCCAGCGGCTGGGCGTTCGCCTGGGCGCGGTTCGCCACTTTCCACGGTATCACCCCCCGGCCGGATCGACCGGCCGACCCCGCTCCACCACCACTCTGCCCCGCTTGACCACCCAGGTAACGGGGGCGCCCCCCATGCGGTAGGGGATGTGCTCGTACCCGGGCACATCGAACACCGCCAGGTCCGCCTGCTTCCCCTCTTCCAGGCTGCCCAGGTCGTCCCCGCGCCCGACCGCCCGGGCGGCATTGGCGGTCACCGCCACCACGACCTCCTCGGGCTCCATGCCCATCCCCACGCAGGCCAGCCCCATCACCAGGGGCAGCGAGGCGATCGGACACGTGCCGGGGTTGAAATCGGTGGCCAGGGCAACCGCCACCCCCACCCGGATCATGTCGCGGGCCGGCGCGTACGGCTTCCCCAGGAACAAGGCTGTGCCCGGCAGGAGCACTGCCACCACCCCCGCCTGGGCCATCCGCTTCCAGCCCTCCGGGCAGGAACGGAGAAGGTGGTCTGCGGAAGCCGCCCCCAGTTCCGCCGCCAACTCCGCACCCCCCAGGGGAGCCAGCTCGTCGGCGTGGAGCCGGACCCCGAGCCCCAACCTCCGGGCGGCGCTCAGGATACGCCGGCTCTGCTCCAGGCTGAACACGCCTTCGTCGCAAAACACGTCCACGAAGCGCGCCAGCCCCTGCCGGGCCACCTCCGGCAGCATGACACGGACGATATGTTCTACGTATCCGTCGGCGTTTCCTCTGTATTCCGGCGGCACAGCGTGGGCTCCGAGGAAAGTGGGAACTATCTCAATCGGCTGAGTTTGGGCCACGCGGGCCATCGCAGAAAGGAGCCTGTG
This sequence comes from Bacillota bacterium, assembly GCA_030019365.1. Lineage (NCBI taxonomy): Bacteria > Bacillati > Bacillota > Bacillota bacterium. The sequence goes on along the minus strand of JASEFA010000001.1, from coordinate 20,872 downwards.
CTCGTCGGGCCAGGAGAGGCCGTACCCGCTCTTCACCTCCACGGTGGTAACCCCCGAGAGGAGCATGGACCGCAGCCGCCCCTGCAGGAGGCGGGCCAGCTCTTCCGCCGGGGCAGCGCGGGTGGCCTGCACCGTGGAGAGTATCCCTCCTCCCGCCGCCAGGATCTCCAGATACGGCACCCCGCGCAGGCGCAGGCGGAACTCGTCCGCCCGCCATCCGGCGAAGAGGGCGTGGGTGTGGGGGTCCAGCAGCCCCGGCAACACCGTTCCCCCGGCGGCGTCCACCACGGTCGCCCCCGGCTCGAGATCGACGCGCCGGCGGACTTCGGCCTCCTCCCCCACCGCCACGATGCGCCCCCGGAAAGCAGCCACCGCGCCCCCGGGGATGGCGCCCACCTCCCGCATGGCTCCTCCCCGCCTGGGTCCGGAGGGCACCCCCGGGGGTGCCGCCACGGTGACCACCTGGGAAGCACCGATTACGAGCAGATCAGCTCTCGTGTCCGGCATGCCAGAGACGCACCTCCAGCACCTGATCCACGGCCAGACCGGGAGCGCGCAGGAAGTGACGGACCACGTCCAGCAGGGCTTCAGCCGGCGCCAGACCGACCAGTTCGGACCCCGACACCTCCACCCCCCGCCGGTAGGCCTCTTCCTCCACCCGGGCGTATAGGGCGGCAAGCGAGGTGCGCTGGTGGTCCAGCAGGTTCATGGATACCTGTACGCTGCCATCCTCTCGCCGCAACCCCAGCGCCTGCACGGCGGGAAGCCCTCCGCTGGATTCCCGCACAGCCCGGGCAATGGACCGGGCCACCTCGAGATCGTCGCACTCCAGATTGACGTTGAAGGCGATCAGGAAGGGACGGGCGCCCACCGCCACCGCTCCCGCCCGGGGATGCAGGCGAGCAGGCCCGAAGTCGGGCTGCCGTTCGGGGCGTGCAACGGCTTCCTTCAGCCCCTCGTACTCCCCCCGGCGGACGTCCGCCAGCCGTACCCGATCGGCCCGGGTGGCAGCGGCGCCGTAAAGGTACACGGGGATATCAAGTTCCTCCCCTATCCTTCTGCCCAGCTCCCGCGCCCACCCCACGCATTCATCCAGGCTTGTCCCCTGGAAGGGCACCAGGGGGATTACGTCGGTGGCACCGATGCGGGGGTGCTCCCCCCGATGCCGCTCCATGTCGATAAGGTGGGCCGCCTCCCGGCAGGCCGAAAAAGCAGCATCCAGCACCTGGGCGGGAGTGCCCACCACCGTCACCACGCTGCGGTTGTGGGCGGCGTCGGAGTGCACGTCCAGCACGATCACCCCGTGCCCGCGCATGGCATCCACGATGCCGGCCACCACTTCCGGGCGACACCCCTCGCTGAAGTTGGGCACGCACTCGATCAGCTTGTCCACCGTTCAGCCACCCTCCAGCCACCCCACTCTCATCCAATGCCCGGCAATGGGTCCGCCCTGACCACGCAGGCACCCTTTGCATCCGGGCTCGTCCCTCCGCCGCGCCCGCGTCCGCAGGCCGGCCGGTGCGCTCGTGGCGGGCCGAGACTTGCGGCGCCGGCCGGCGCGCGCCGCGCGCACGGGCGGGTGTTAGCGCCGCCAGCGCCACCGCCACGCCCGGTGCAGGCGGTAGGATTCCAGGCTGAGGCCCTCCTCGCGCGCCCGCAGGAAGTAGACGTCCCCCCGGGCGCTCACCCGCACCGGTCTCTTCAGCCGGGTATATTCCGAGGCGGGAATATCGAGCACCTCGGTGAGCTGGCCCCTGCGGTCGAAGCGATACAGCCCCGTCCGCTCGCCGGTGTGCAGCAGGTAGTACAGGTAGCCCTTCCCGTCCACCCCCACCAGAGAACCCTGCCCCATGTACGTGCCGGTGCGCAGCTCCAGTGCTCCGAAGGGCTCCAGCCGCGGCGACAGCACCTGCACCCGGCGCATGAACCCGTCCGTGCAGAGGAGATCCAGGTAAAGGCACCCATCCGGCGCCACCGCCGTCCCCCGCACCGCTTCGGAGATAACCCCTTCCGCGCCTTCCCGCACGCCCGAAACGTTCACCAGCACCGATGCCAGCGTCCCCCTGGATTCGCCCCGCCCCTTCAGGAAGGTTACCCGGCGAAAGAAGCCGGAGGGAGTCCAGCCGGCCTCCTGGACGAACACCGAGCTCTGCCCGGCGGCCAGTTCTTCGATCAGGTAGACGTCCATTCCTTCCGGCCGCATGACTTCCCGCCCGGTCACAGCCCCGCTGCTATCCAGCCACACCACTTCCCCTTTGACGTTGTCCGCCAGGCACACGGTACCCGCCGGGGACACCGCCACATCGTCGTACCCCATCCCGTCCAGCCCCGCCGTCCCGCTGAACTGCCCCCGCTCGTCCAGGACCAGGATGCGCTGGTTGAAGGTGTCGAGCACCAGGATGCGCCCATCGGGGTGAAGAGCAAAAGAACGGGGCCCGTAGCGCTGCCCGTCCTTTCCCTCCGCCCACGCTACCTGGCCCTCTTCCTTCCCCCAGGGCGCCTGCCAGACCACCTGGTGCTCGTAGCGACTGAACCGCTCGGGACCCCCCGCCACCAACACCCCCGCCACCAGAGCCACCAGAACGAGCGCTGCAGTGTACCCCGGTCTCCGCCTCCTCCCCCTCATCCCGGTCACCTCTCGCCCTACAGCTATGCTGCCGGGCGGAGGATTATTTTCAGGCCAGGAGAAGCCCGAGAATATCACCCTGAGACCACATCAAGATCAATACCGACAGGGCGCACCGCCATTGGCGCTCGCCCGCCTGGTGGTCAGGCGACGGGGCCGACGGCTTCTTCGGCCGCACGCAGGATCTCGCCTGCGGAAACCAGGTCCTTCAGCCGGGCCAGGTCGGGTGCGGGCGGGCGGTCTTCCTCCAGGGGGGGTACGTGGCGGCGGATGAGCTGCCACACGGGGGCGGTACCCGCGCCCAGCCCGCGGGGTTCCAGGAACTCGACGGCCTGGGCGGCCGCCAGAAGTTCGGCCGCCAGCACCCACTCCACGTTGCCCAGCACCCGCCGGGCCTTGCGCGCCGCCCAGGGACCCATGGAAACGTGGTCCTCCTGGCCGGCAGAGGTGGGGATGGAGTCCACGCTGGCCGGGTGGGCCAGGGTCTTGTTTTCGGAGACCAGGGCGGCAGCCGTGTACTGGACCAGCATCAACCCGGAGCACAGCCCCCCCGACCTGGTCAGGAAAGCGGGAAGCCCGCTCTGCCCCGGGTTGAGCAGGCGCTCCAGCCGTCGCTCCGAGATGGCGCCGAAAGTGGCCAGGGCAATGCCGGCGTAGTCCAGGGCCATGGCCACGGGCTGGCCGTGGAAGTTGCCGCCGGAGATGACCAGGCGCTCGTCGGGGAACACCAGCGGGTTGTCGGTGGCCGAGTTGATCTCCCGCTCGAGCACCTCCGCCAGATGGGCCAGGGCGTCGCGGCAGGCCCCGTGGACCTGGGGGATGCAGCGCAATGAGTACGCGTCGTGGACGCGCGCCTCTCCCGGGCCGGTGAGCAGCGTGCTCCCCTCGGTGAGGCGCCGGATGTTGCGGGCCACCTCCTCCTGACCCGGGTGGGGACGCGCCACCTGTACCAGGGGATGGAAGGCCGTGATCTGCCCCCGCAGTGCCTCCAGGGTGAGCGCGGCGGTCACGTCCGCCGTGCCCGCCAGCCGGCGGGCTTCGCTCACCAGCAGGCATCCCAGGGCGCTCATCACCTGGGTGCCGTTGATGAGGGCGAGCCCCTCTTTGGCCTCCGGTGTCACGGGCTCGATGCCCGCGCGGCGCAGAGCCTCTCCTCCGGGCAATCTCTCCCGCCGGTAAAATGCCTCGCCTTCCCCCGTCAGCACCAGGGCCACGTGGGCCAGGGGAGCCAGGTCGCCGCTGGCGCCCACGGATCCCTTTTCCGGCACCACCGGGTGCACGCGCCGGTTTATCATCTGGACCAGGGTCTCCAGCACCTCGAGACGGATGCCCGAGTAACCCTTGAGGAGGGCGTTGACCCGCAGGGTCATGGCGGCCCGCACCACGTCCTCGGGAAGGGGATCACCCACCCCGGCGGCATGGCTGCGGATGAGGTTGCGCTGCAGGGCGGCTGCCTGGTCGGGCGCAACCGCCACGTCGGCCAGCCGCCCGAACCCGGTGGTCACCCCGTATACCACGCGCCCCTCGGCGACGAGGCGCTCCACCTCGTCCCGCGCCGCCTTCACCCGCCGGGCTGCTTCTTCCCCCACCTTGACCTTCCAGCCCCGGCGGGCCACCCCCTCGACTTCCAGCGCCGTAAGGGTAGACCCGGTGAGCACCACCGTCTCCATGCCGCTTCTCTGCCCCCCTCAGCCCATAGGTGTCGTCCCACACACGCGGCCCGCTGTCACATAGGCAGGACGGTCGAGGTACCGGCCATTTCGGGTGCCAGGGCCCGGTCCAGGTACGTGGCGACGTCGCCGGCGTCCAGCACCTGCAAAGTCCGGTAGTAGTCATCCAGGGACAGGCCGTAGAAGTGCAGTTCAGGTAGCAGATAGGCGGGGGCCTCCGGGGAATCGAACAGGGAGACGAACTGCCCCACGGCGGCCCGACGGCAGCGCAGGACGTCTTCCTCCCTCCAGTTCCGCCGGGCCGCCGCCAATCCCTCCCGGAGATGATCGGCTAGCCTCCCGGGGTCGGGCGTGCGTCCCATGAACACGGTGAATGCCCAGTCGCGCCCGGAGGCGTAGCTCGCGGCGAAGGAGTCGTCGATGAGACCTTCCTGATACAGCCGGTGGAAGAGCTCGGAGCCCCGGCCGAAGATGACTTCCAGCGCCAGCTCCCCCGCCAGGCGCCCCCGCATGTCCCCTCCCCCGGGGAAGGCGGGATCGCGAAAACCCAGCGCCAGCAGGGGAACGGCCACCGCCATGCGCTTCTCCACGTGACCGAACCCGCCTGTCGGCTGATCCCCATTCCCGGCCCGGGGATCGTCGGTGACCCCCAGGCGCCGGTACCCGGGGGCCGGTCCGGGTCGTCGCCCCGCTATGTGACGATCCACATGTTCGAGGACCTGCCCGGGTTCCAGGTCGCCGGCCACGTAGAGGACCAGGTTGGAAGGATGGTAAAAGGCACGGTAGCACAGCTCCAGGTCGTCGAAGCTGATCTGGCGCAGGGACTCGAGAGACCCGGCCACATCCTCCCGCACCGGATGCCGCCCGAAGAGAAGCTGCCTGAGGTTCTGGACGATGGTGCGGTGGGGGCTGTCCAGGCCCATGCGGATCTCCTGCTCTATGATGGGCTTCTCCTTTTCCACCCCGGCCGGAGTGAAGCGGGCCTCCTGCACGAACCCCAGGAGGAGGTCCAGCGCCTCCCAAAACGAGTCGGCACACGAGAAAAGGTAGCTGGTGACCTCGTAGGACGTGTAGGCGTTGGCGGAAGCACCCAGGCGGGCGAAGCGGTCCAGCACCGGCGAGTCGGGGTCCTCGAACATCTTGTGCTCAAGGAAGTGGGCCACCCCTGCGGGGACGGTGCGGGTGCGCCCGTCGGGAGAAGCAAAGTGGAGGTCCACCGACCCGAATCCGGCGGTGAGGCTGGCGTACCTGCGCACGAAGCCGGGGCGGGGCAGTATGTACACGCCCAGATCGTCTTCCCACCGGTGGTGGATGAGCTTCTCCCCCAGGTCGGCCAGCGTGTTCACGATGCGGCCCCCTCGCTGGTGAGGAAGTAGACGGTATCGGGTTGCACCCGCCGGGCCGCTTCCACCACGTGCTCCCGCGTCACCCGGTCCACGGCGGCTGCCAGATCGCCGGGGCTGAACTCCCGCCCCACCGTCAGCCCCTCCATCATCCCCCAGGCCAGTCCACCCGGGTCGTCGCTCAGGGTGGCCACCTCCGCCCGCAGGGAACGGTAGGTGGCCTCCCACTCCTGATCGGAAATCTCACCCCGCTGCAGCGCGTGCAGCTGTGCAAGCGACAGGTCCCGTGCCTTGGGGAAGGCTGCGGCATCGATGCCTGCCACCATGAGGACGATGCCCTTCACCGGGTCGAGGATGGTGCTGGCGTAGTACGCCAGGCCAGCCTTCTCCCTGACGTTGACGAAAAGCCGGGAATGGGCGTAACGGCCGAGCAGGCCGTCCAGAAAGAGCAGGGCGGGGAAGAGGCCATCGGCCATGGTTACCGTAGTGCGCAGCCCCAGTACCAGCCGGGCCTGGCTCACGGGCTGGTGCTCCACCACCTCCCGCACCGCGGGACGGGCGGGCTTAACCTCCACCGGCGCCAGTACCCCGGGGCGCCGCTCCCCGGCCATGGGAGCGAGGCCATCCGGGACAGATGCCCAGTCGCCCACCGCCACCATGTCCAGCCACCCGCCTGCCAGCACCTCGCGGTAGGTGGCGTACAGGTTCCCGGGATCGATCCCCTCCAGGTCTTCCTCCCGGCCCAGGGGGTGCAGGGCGTACCTCTCCCCGGCGCACATCTCCTCCACACAGCGCAGGTTGGCCCAGGATGCCTTGTTGTTGAAGCGGGCACGCTGAGCGCGCAGGAGCACTTCCCGTTCCTGCGCCACGTAATCAGGGCGGAATCCCTCTCCCTCCGTCACCGGCTCCCACACCAGCTCCGCCAGCAGGCCCAGCACACCGTCCAGGTACCCCGGTTCCCCCACATAGCGGGGATGAGGGAAGTCCAGGCCCACCCACCACACCTGCTGCTCGCCCAGCCGGTATACCCGGGAGGAGATCCTGCAACCGTACAGCTCCTCGCAGCGCCGGGCCAGTTCCCGGGCAGTGGGGAACGACCTGGTGCCCCGGCGCAGCACGGAGGGCACCAGGGCCACCCTGGTAACCGTATCCCGGTTCAGGTTCACCCGCCAGGCCACGCTCAGGGACAGGTCCTTGAACTTGGCCGTGGGGAAATGGTGCCAGCGCACACCGGGCCCCAGTTCCTCACTGACGAATCGCGCCATGCCTGCTACTCCCGTCCCCCCGCCCCATCCGGACCGCCACCCGCACCGTCGCAACGCCCAGCCCCGCCCGGAACCGCCACGCCCCCCGGAGCACCGCTCAGCGCCGCCGGGAACCCCGCCGGGACGGGCGGCGCGCCAGGAAGAAAACCCGATCGGCGCCAGGGCGCGCCGGTGATAGGGTATACGCGTGATACAGGCCCAATACCTGCAGGCCGGCTGCCAGCAGGCGTTCCCGTACCTCGGCCAGGGGGTGCGCCTTCTCCCGGTGCACTTCGCGGAATCTCTCCCACCCCCCTCCCTGGCGGAGGAAACCGTCCAGGGTGACCTGCCACACGCTCTCGGCGGGCAGGAACCGGTTGCGCCAGAAGAGGACATACCCGTCGCCCTCGAGCAGGCTCACCGAATTGTCCATGGTGGCCAGCTTCTCCGGGCTGTTCAGGTCGAAGATGAACGCCCCTCCGGGACGCAACGCCCGCGCCACCCGCCCGAACACTGCCTCCAGGTCGTCCAGGGACGGAACGTAGTTCAGGCTGTCGAAAAGGCTGACCACCAGGTCGAACCCCCCGGGGGCGAGCGGGGGATCCCCGCCCCGCGCCACCTCATCCAGGTCCATGGAGCTGGCGTCCTGTTCCACGAAAGGGATGTCCAGCCCCAGGCCGGCCGCCTTCTTCCTGGCTACTTCCAGCATGGGGCGGGAGCGATCGACTCCCACCACCCGGTAGCCCCGCCGGGCAAAAGGGATGGTGGAGCTCCCCGTACCGCAGCAGAGATCGACCAGGGTGACCGCGCGGAGGTCGTGGACGCGGAGCAACTCCTCCACGTACCTGGCCCACATCTCGTAGTCCACACCCTGCATCACCTGATCGTAGATGGTGGCAAAGCGGCTGTACGGGGGATGCTCCACAGCTCACCTGCCCGCAACCGCAGGCAGCGTTCCCCGGCGAGCCAGGGGAACCGACACCAGGTGGATGATGAGAGTGAACACGATTATTTCCAGGGGTTTGGACACCAGGCGGGGAGGGACCAGGACGGCGTATGGGATCATGAAACTGAGGTGCAGGAACCAGGGTGTGAGCACCATCCCCACCAGCACCTGGGCCACCCCCACGGCGGCCGCGATCCGCGCCAATCCGGGCTCCCTACCCGGCCACAGCTTAAGCACCAGGCCGGGCACCAGGCCCAGCATCCCCGAACCCAGGGTGATAAGAGGGGCATACGCTCCCATGGGGTTGATCCCGTAACCCACCAGGTCGGCAACCGCACCCACGATGAATCCGAAAACGGGACCGCCCCAGACCCCCGCCATCAGGATGGGGAGCGCTCCGAAACCTATGCGGATGGCCTCCACGCCCCCCACGGGGATGCGAATGCTGGCCACCCTGGTGAGCACCACGCTCAGGGCGATGAGCATCGCCCCCCAGGTCACCAGGCGCAGGGGCAGGACGGAGCGAGAACGGGAACCAGTGGCATGAGGCATGGCGCAACTCCTTTCCACCAAACCGATCCCCTATATACTCGCTGAGGACAACCCCCGTGTCAACCGCGTGCCACGAGGAAACTGGCACTGATCGCGGTCGGCCAGGCGTACTCGGGATCACGCGGTCTCTTCCGGCTCACGGCCGTAGGCGCGCCGGTGTCAGCCGAAGGGCTGCCGCACGGGTACCTGGCCTGAAGGCGGCTGGGGGACGACACCCGCCCCAGGACGGCCCGCCTGGGCAGGCGGCCACAAGGCGGGAACCTGCACGCTGCCCGTCACTCGGGCGGCGAAGATATAAGCCGGCGGCGTCCCCGGCACCAGCACGGTGCCGCCCACCACGCGCGGGACCTGCGGTGGCGGCGCGGGGCGGGGCACGGAAGGCGCCGGGGCCGGGGGACCCGTAGCGGGCGACGCAGCCGCGGGAGTCGCGACGGGAGCAGCGACGGGGCTGGGGAGCGCTGCATGGGCGGGGGGAGCGGCAGCTCCGGCGGGAGCGGGAGCCGGCAGGCCGGGGGCGGCAGGCGCTGGGGCGGAGTCGGCCGGGGCGGGGGCGCCGGGTGTCAGACCGGCGAACAAAGGTGAGGAACCAGCGGGTTCCAACAAGCGCATTCCCCCTCTTTCCTCAAGCGGGTATTCCATGAGGAAATCCAGGACACCAAGGACCAGGCCCTGGGCGGATGCCTCCCGGTATACCGGGTCGGCCAGCCTGCTTTCGCCCAGCACGTCACCATGGCAACCGAGGTACGCCAGCACGGCCAGCCTCGCCGGCGGGCACCACGGCATCGCGGGCCGGGCCCCGGCCCGCCAGAGCACAGCGCCGTACCCTTCTTCCGACCCGGGCAGCAGGCAGCACCGCACGCGGTCGGGCACCTGGGTTTGCCGGCTCAGCCAGCGGGCCAGATGGGTGGCCATCTGCCCGGCCCGGGGCCAACCGGCCAGATGATGCACCACCTCAACCCGGTGTTCACCGGTGCAAGGGCTGGTGTGCAGGGAAATGAACAGGCTCCGGGCCCCGCCCCTTGCGGCAGCCACCCTGTCCGCCAGGGAAACGGCATGATCCCGGTCCCTGGTAAGCACCACATACGCCCCCAACCGGGAGAAATGGGGTGCGGCGCGCAGGGCGACGTCGAGAACGAAATCCGCCTCGCAGTGACCGGCGGGCCCGCGGCCGCCCCGGTCACCTCCCCCGTGGGCGGGGTCGAGGACCACCGTCCACCCGTCCAGATGGGAATCGACGTGCAGGATCCCGCCGGCCTCGTCCCATAAGAGCCGGTGCCCAAGAGCCTGGCAGACAGCCCGCCAGGCAGCAATTGAATCGGCAGGAACCGGAATCGATGCCCTGTTACGTACCACGACGGTGGCGTTCATGCGCGTCCCCCCATACTCCTCTCCCCACCAGCTTATGAAGCAAAGCAGGAAGGGGCGCCCGGCGACTCCGCACCACCCGCCGCGGGGGAAAGCCGACAGTCACGCCAGGTGGCAGGCCACCTCGTGATCGGGTTCAAAGAGACGGAGGACGGGTACTTCGCGACGGCACCCGTCTTCAGCCCGCAGGCAGCGGGGCCAGAAGCGGCATCCAGGGGGCGGAGAGGAGGGGTCGGGCACGTCACCCTCGAGGGGAGTCCCCATGGTTCGCCTGTGGGGGTCGGGGACGGGCACCGCGCCAATGAGGGCCTGGGTGTAAGGGTGCAGGGGCCGGCCCAGCACCTTTTCGACCGGTCCGGTCTCGACCAGGACCCCCAGGTACATCACCCCGACGCGGTCGCACATGTGCTCCACCACGGCGATGTCGTGGGAGATCAGGAGGTAGGAGAGCCCCAGCCTGGCCTGCAGGTCGGCCAGTGGTCGGCGGTCATGCCGCACAGGCACAGGTAGCGCAGGCGTTCGTTGGCCGACGTGGCCTGTTCGTATACCCCCGAGTAGAGGAGCCACTGGTAGGGGGCGCTTAGCCAGCCCCTCCAGGCCGTGCCGCCCTTTGGCAGCGCTCAACCGGCTTCTCCCAGGCCGTGCAGGCGGCACCGTTCCTCCACGGGGACGTACTCTTCGTCCAACCCCAGGTAGCGGGGCCCGAATATTTCCAGGCCGCGGCTCGTGCGCCACCTGTCCGGCGCCGGAAACGCCACCACCGCCACCTCCAGGCCGGCCGGGATGACGGGGTTCAGGACCGGAGCCCCTCCGTGTTCGGCGAGCAACGATATGAGGTCGGGAACGGTGGCCACCACCGCTCCGTCCAGCCTGGCCACCATGTGCTCGTTCCGGAACTGGACCGCCATGGTCCTCCCCCGGTAGGTACCCCGCCCGGCCACCCTCACCTCGCCCTGGGTAAGACCGCCGGCGATACGGAACGTGCTGTCTTCCGCCACCGTACCGCGGAAGATCACCCTACCCCCACCGGCCCGCGCGGCTGCCGCCGCCGGGTCGGCACCGCTCCGCCGCGCGCCCCGCAAGGCGGCCCCCACTTCCCGCGCTCTGCCCAGAGTACCCCGAAGGAGGGAGCGTCGCGCCACGCCCGCCGGCACGGGGTGGTCGGCCACGCCCGCCCGGTCGCCGCTGGCCACGGCGAAGGCCCGCGCGACGGCCTCCGCCCGGAAATCGTCCCCCACCCTCTCCACGATGGCCAGGTCGCCCATCGAGCTGGCCAGGGCGAAGGGCGCGATGGGCACCCCGTCCAGGTAGAAGGTGGAGTGGAACAGCTCCGGCACCGCCCGGCCGGCGGGGTCGGCATCCACCAGGGGACGGTCCATCATGAGGGCCACGGCCACGGCGGCGGCGGTGTTCCCGCCCCCCAGCTCGGTGGCCACCACCGCCGCCACGGGCCTGCCCAGGAACCGCTCCAGGGCCTGGCTGGCCAGCAGTGGCTCATATGTCTCCAGCCGACGGGTATCCTCCCGGCCCTCTTCCGCGGCGGGCGAGACCGCCCCCACGAAGTAGGGTGAAACCACCAGGTCGTCTTCCCCGAGATCGTCCAGATCGGCCATGGTCACCGGACCCCACCGTTCCCAGCAGGCGCGAGCCAGGGACAGCCCGCTCTCCAGCCGGCCCCCACCCCCGGTGGCCAGGGCCGCACAGCCCAGCAGCAGGTCCTGGATGTCTTCCCAATCGAGCTTCTGCACTGCTTTCCCCCCACCCCCGCCCGCCGGCTGCGCGGCTCACGCCGCCGGACGGGCAGTTGCCTTTCTCACGGCCGCACACGGACCGGCACCGCCGAAGGGCCGGGGCTACACGGGGCCGGCCCCCTGCTCCGCAGCACTCGCTCTCACGTCGCTGCGGTGGTCCTGCGCTGGCGGGCACCGGCCGGGGAAACGCCCGGCATCCCACTCCACCTCGAAGCCGAAGAAGCGCGGCACCAGGATGGCCAGGCCCCGCTCGCTCAGCCATTCCTCGGGAGCCGGGAAGCCCAGTACCGCCACCTCGGTCCCTGGGGGCGCGTGGGGATTGAGGACGGGTCCCCCGTCTTCCCCGCGCGACACGCAAATCAGGTCCGGCACGGTGACATCCACGCGGCCGTCCCTCCACGAGATCACGTTCTCGTTCTTGAACCAGATGCGGTAAGAGCTGCCCGCCCAGGCACCGGTCCCCTCGATCTCCATTTCTCCGAACAGGAAGCCCTCTCTGTCTTCCCACCGGGGATCCGCTCTCACCACCCCCCGGAAGAGCACCTCGCCCCCGCCTGCCTCCGCCACCGCCTCCACGGGGTCCCTGCCGGCTTCTCCCGCCTGCCGGCGCGCCCTGCCCACCGCCATGGCCCGGCTGAGCGCCCCCGGGATCACCCCGCCCTGGCGCAGGTCGGCCACCCGGGCGGGGTGATCCGCGGTGGCGACCAGTCCGCCGCTGGCCACCGCCAGCGCGCGCACCAGGTCCTCGGCCCGGAAATCGTCCACCACGTCCTCCAGCACGGCCGTCTCCCCGTAATTGGTGCACACCGCCAGCGGGTGGATGGGCAATCCCTTCAGGTAGTAAGTGGAAAACTGCAGGTCCGGTACCGCCCGGCCGGCGCCGTCGGCGTCCAGGAGGGGTATTCCCGCCCGCGCCGCCATGGCCACGGCCACCGCCGTGTTCAGGCCCCCGTACTCGATGGACACCAGGGCGGCGAACGCGCGGCCCAGGTGGCGCTCGAGGGCCCGCAGGGCCAGGTAGGGGGGCGGGTCCTCGGGCCGGGGCAGCCCGGCGAACCGGACCACCAACTCCGGACTCTTCGGCGCGGTCGACCCCGTGTAATACACCGAGCACGTGGTGCCATCATCGGGTAACTCTTCCAGCGAGGCCAGCAGGAAGCTGCGCCCGGCCTCATACTCACGCCTGATCATCTCCCAGCCCCGGGCCGGGTCTCCTCCCCCGCCGGTGGAGAGGAGGGCGCAGCCCTCCAGCATGTCCCTGACCTCGCTCATCTCGAGTTTGCGCAACACCTCACCCCCCAGAGGGGCGGCGCCAGCCCCGCCAGCAGCGGGGGTCGACCCCGCCCCGCCATTACACCCGTTCTGCTATCAGAGCCCGAGCGGCCCTATTTGGCCTCCTCGCGGTAGCAGTCGTACCACCAGACCACGTGGGGGTAAGCCGGGTTGTCGACGAAGCCCTGCAGCGACGCCGCCAGCGGCCGCACGTATTGCTGGTCGTACAGGAACAGGGCGCCGGCATCGTCCACCAGGGCCTTCTGCGCCTCCACGTACTTGGCGATGGCCTGCTGCCGGTCGATGCCGGAAACCCGGTGGCCTTCCTCGATGAGCCGGTCATAGTCGGGATTCTTGTAGTAACTCAGGTTGAACACCACTTCCGGCTCCGAGTGGAACAGGTTGACCAGGAAGCTGTACGGGTCGGCGTAGTCGGGCCACCAGTAAAAGAGCAGGATGTCCTGGCGCTTGTTCGGGTCGGGGTTCTTGGCCAGATCCCACTGCTGCTCCCAGTTCATCACCCGGATCTCCAGGTCGATGCCCAGCTTGACCAGTGAAGCCTTCAGCAGTTCCGCCACCCGGCGCTCCTGCTCGTCACCGCTGGTGTAGGTGAGCAGCAGCTTGAAGCCGCCCTTGCCGTACCCGGCCTTCTCCAGCAGGGCCCTGGCCTTGTCCGGGTCATAGGTGTACTGCGGAACCTGGTCGGAGTGACCCCACAATCCCTTGGGCACGGGACCCCGCGCCTGGAAGGCATACCCCAGCATGACCGAAGAGATGATGTCCTGGTACGGCACCGCGTAAGAAATGGCGCGCCGCACGTCCGGATTGCTCAGGGGCTTCTTGGCCGTGTTGAGCATCCCCAGGAGATTCTGGAAGGAGGGCGTCACCGCGATGCGCACCCTGGGGTTCTGCTTCAGGTCGGCGATCTGATCCAGGGGCAGCTGGTTGGCGTAGTCCGCCTGCCCGGCCTCGATCATCTGCCGCCGGGTGGTGGGCTCAGTCACCTGCTTGAAGACCACCTTGTCGAAGTGCTTCCCCTCCCAACCGCGCCAGTAGTCCGGGAACCTGGTGAGCACCAGGTCGGCGGCCTTGTCGTAGCTCTCCAGCATGTAGGGCCCGGTGCCCGCCTCGTGCCCGGCCGCGAACCAGTCCTCCCCGTGCTGCTGCACGGCCTGGGGGTCGAAGACGAAGGCACCATAGCCCGAGGAGACCACGATGTCCATGGGTGCGGGGTATTTCAGCCTGAACACCACCGTATACTGGTCGGGCGTCTCGATCTTATCCACCGCATCCCATATGAAGGACGCCCCCTTGCCCCGCTTGATGGTGCGCTCGATGGAGTACTTCACCGCCACGGCATCCATGGGGTTGCCGGTGTGGAACTTCACCCCCTTGCGGATGTGGAAGGTCCACTCCAGCCCGTCCGTCGACTTGGAGTAGTCGGTGGCCAGCACCGGAAGGAACTTGTCGTCAACGGGGTCATAGCGGAGCAGGGTCTCATACATGGTGTTCATGGCGATGATTTCGTTCGAGAAACTGTCGCTGGGATCCCAGAACACCATGACCTCGCTGGAGTTGGCATACACGGCCACCTGCGGCTTCGCCGGTTCCTTGGCGGCCGGCTTGCTGCAGGCGGCCAGCAGGGAAAGGGACAGGAACATGACCGCCACCAGGCTCACCCATCTTCTCCAGGTCTTCACCGTCATCCCCCCCTTGTCGTGTCTATCCCCACTTTGAGAGTGGCCGGGCCTCCCTACGGCCCGGCTCACTCTGAGGTCCCACCGATCCCCTCATAGGTGCCCGGCTACCTCCGCTCTATCCCCGCGCCGGACACTCGCCGGTGCGGCCGGCCCTCTGTGTATATGGGGAGCCTGTGCCGACAACCGGTCCGACTGCGGGGGACCCGGCGGGTAACCTGCTCGGGAGTTACGGATTCGGCGCACCCGCCCCTCTTCCCTCCCCTCCTCTTCTCCCCTAGGGACAAAGTTGCGGCCGGAAGATTGTCGCTATTGAACAGGAAGGCAGGCAGACGGGTGCGAATCATGGCAGAGGGGACATGCATGTCCATCACCGTAATGGAAGCGCTGCACATAGGCAAGCTGGGACGGGCCCGAGTGCTGGCCGGCCGCCGGGGGCTGGGGAGGCTCATCGAGCACGTGGACGTGATCGAGATGCCGGACATCCGGCCCTGGGTGCGACCCAACATCCTGTACCTGACCAGCTTCTACGCCATCAGGAACAACCCGCCGGCCCAGCAGGACCTGATTCGCTACCTGGCCGGGCACGGAGCGGCGGGGCTGGTGCTGGACACCCAGAGCTTCCTCAAAGGTACCCCTGCGGAAGTGCTGCAGGTGGCAGAGGCCTGCGACTTCCCCATCATCGAGATCCCCGAGGGCGCCAGCTACATCGACATCATCACCCCGGTGCTGGAGGCCGTGTTCACCCGCCGCCGCAGCCGCCAGGACTTCCTGGAGGACCTGCTGCAGGGTGCCCTGACCGAGGAGGTGATCGGGCAGAGGGCCCGGTACCTGGGCTGGCGGCCGGAGGGAAAGCACACCGTACTCATCGTCGACATCGATGATTTTCAGTCGTACTGCCTGTCCGGGCGGCTTTCCGAGCAGGCCATCCAGGAGTTGAAGAACCGCTTCCTGGAGGTGGTGACCGGGACGGTCCGCAGGAGGCTGCCTGGTGACCACCTGGTGGCTCCCCGCAGCGACAGCGTGGTGATCGTGGCCCGGCTGCCCGATGGCGGGCTCCCAGTCGCCGAGCCGTCGTACCCCCACCCCCTGCCCGGGGACGTGCGGGCCACGGTGACGAATCTCGCCGCCCGGGTGCGGGAAGCCGTCAGCCCCATTCTCCCCGGCCTCACCGTCTCGCTCGGCATAGGGCTCCTGTGCACCCGCCCCTCCCAGATCGCGGAGAGCTTCGCCGCGGCCCAGGATGCCCTGGCGGTGGGGCGGACCCTGGGGGGAGGCAACCGCACCGTCTTCTACCAGGATCTGGCCATGCACCGGCTGCTGGCGCGGATCGGGCCGGAGGCCGAGCTGGAGCGCTTCGTGAGAGAGGAGATCGGCCCCCTGATCGAATACGACCGCAGGCGAGGCTCCCAGCTGGTGCATACCCTGGAAGTGTACCTCGACAGCGGATGCCATCTGGAGAGGGCAGCGGCCCGGCTCTTCGTACACCGGAACTCCCTGAAGTATCGCCTCAAGCGCATCAGGGAGATCGTCCGGCTGCCCGCCTTCGAAGGAGAACGCCTGGTCTCTCTCGCCTTCGCCGTCAAGGCCCACCGCGTCCTGGAAGAGAGACACCGGGCGGGGGCGAGGGCAGTGCCGCCTGCAGATCGCCCCACGCGGGCCGGCCTGCCCTGATGGTGGCCACCACCCGGATGTCCTTGATCTTGTCGCGCGGTACGGTGTAGATGTCGTCCGACAGGACGACCATGTCCGCCCTCTCGCCACTGGGGCGACCGTCTCAGGGAATCCGCCGCCGGGCCCGTACCGTCTCGAATATCTCGACCCGGCGCCGGGACAGCTCCCGCAGGTAGGGTTCGGGAGGCACGCACACTTCCGGGGGCAGCACTCCCGCTCCCTTCACCTCGCCCCTGGCCACCATGCGGGCCACGATGGCCGGGGGAACCCCGGTGAGGTAAGCCAGCCCGGTGACGTTCCCTTCCAGGTCGCCGGCGGAGACCACCTCCACCCTCACCTCGGTTTCGACCCCGTCCCTTGTGCCCACCGCTCTCACCAGGAGCTCGTCCCACCCCGGTGAAGGCTCCTCTTCCCGCAAGGTGTGGCGCAGCATGCCCAGGAGCACGTCCCTAGGGGCCACCATGCCCCAGGGGGTGGCGACAGGCTCCTCGGACGCCAGACCCAGCTCCACCAGGGCCCGCACCCTGGCGATGGCGGCGGCATCCCAGGAGTCCTTGTAGGTCATCTCCTGCAGGCCGGGAATGCTGCGGGGAACGGTGGCCAGTTCGGAATGGAGGATGGTATAGGTGGTGAGATGGCCCAGGCGGGGATCAAACCGGACCTCCTCGGGATCGGAGAGGGGCGGTGCCTCCACCACCTGCCCGTGCCTGACCACCACGGCGGGCCGGCTGGCCTCATCCAGGACGGTGCTGGCCGCGAAGCCGAAGGTCTGCCCGCCCGCGGTCGACCCGTACCGGATGTGGATCTCGCGCACCCGGTCCAGCCTGCCGGCAGCCCACCGGCACAGCACGTTCGAGGTGCCCGGATCCGAGCCCATCCCCGGGATCACCAGGATGCCGGCCTCCCTGACCTGCGGGTCCATGGCCAGCTGCCTGCGCGTCATGTGGTAGAGGCCCCCGAGGTCGATGAGGGGCACGCGCGCCTTGATGGCCGCCCCCATGACCACCAGGTTGAACCGATACCAGGTGGCGTTGACGGTTACGTCCGCTCTCTTCATCAGCACAACCAGGCCCGCCTCGTCTCTCACGTCGATCTGCTCCACAACGAGGCGGTGATCGTCCACGACGGAACGGAGTTGCGCCAGGGCAGGCCCGTCCCGGTCGGCCGCGATCACCGCCTCCACCTCAGCATCGGCCAGCAGGTCCCGGATGGTGACCCTCGCCATGGCCCCCGCCCCGCCCACCACCAGAATCCTCACCGTTCATCCCTCCGCACTCTGGTCTTCACCGGGGGGCGCCTGCCTGCCGCCCTCCAGGTCGTACTTCTGCATCTTGCGGTACAGCGTGGCCGGGCTGATGCCCAGCAGGCTGGCCGCCTTCTTCCTGCTCTCCTGCGTGCGCTCTGGATACAGGCGGAGGGCCTGCCCGATGAGATCGCGCTCCAGCCGCTCGACCTCCTCCTGCAGGCGACCGCCGGACACCGCCGCTCCGCTCCCCCCGGACCCCCCTATCCGGAGGGGAAGGCTCTGGCCGGTGATGGCCGGACCCGCCTCCATGTTGACGGCGTATTCGATCACATTCTCCAGCTCCCGCACGTTTCCCGGCCAGGGGTAACTGCGCAGCAGCTCCAGAGCCTGGGGGCCCACCTCCAGCGGCGGCCGGCCCAGCCTGGCCGTGTGCTTGGCCACGAAGTGGTGTACCAGCAACGGGATGTCCCCCTGGCGCTCCCGCAGGGGCGGGATGTGCAGGGGAATGACGCTGAGCCGGAAGTAGAGGTCCTCACGGAACTCCCCCTGGCGCAACATGGCCTCCAGGTCCCGGTTGGTGGCGGCGATCACCCGCACGTCCACCGGCACCGCCCTCACCCCGCCCACCCTCTCGATCCAGCGGTTCTGCAGGGCGTGGAGGAGCTTCACCTGCATGTGCAGGGGGAGATCGCCCACCTCGTCCAGGAAAATGGTCCCGCGGTGGGCCAGCTCGAACTTCCCGGGCTTGCCCTCCTTGCGGGCGCCCGTAAAGGCACCGGCTTCGTAGCCGAAGAGCTCGCTCTCCAGGAGGGGTTCGGGAATGGCCCCGCAGTTCACGCTCACGAAGGGCCGCGCGGAGCGGGCCCCGGCCCCGTGGATGGCGCGGGCGAACATCTCCTTCCCCGTTCCCGTCTCCCCCGTGATGAGGACCGGCGCGTTTCCCACCGCCGCCCGTCGCGCCTGCTCCTTGACCCGGGCCAGAGCTTCGCTGGCTCCTATGATGTCCTCGAAGGTACAGGGCTGGAAGGGCTGGGACATGTTGTACACCAGCCGGTGGACGTCCCGCATGTCCCGGAAGGAGGCCACCACGCCCATGGTCCTGCCCCCTGCGGCGATGGGCACCGCCGACACCAGCAGGTGGACCTCGCCCTTGCCCGCGGCAAATACCTCTTCCCTTTCCAGGTAGGCAGGCTGTCCTTCCAGCAGCTTCAGCAGGGGAGCACCCGGCCAGACGCTCTCGAGAGGAAGGCCCACGGGGGATCTGTCCCCCAGGCGCAGGATGCGGCGGGCCGCCCGGTTGCAGTGGGTAACCCGGCCCCGGTCGTCGACGGCTATCACCCCCTCCACCAGGGTGTCCACCATGGCCTCCAGGCGCAGGGTCTGGAGTTGCAGCAGGGAGTGGTGCCTGAGCTCCGAGACCTTGCTGGCCAAGAGGTCCGCCACCTTGCCCAGGAAGGCCAGCATCTGCTGCGGTCTCTCCATCAGGATGGCTTTCTGCGCCGGGGTCATGGCGGCCATGGCCAGCACGCCCAGGGCCTGACCGTCCAGAAGGATGGGGCAGCATATTTCCGCCAGCTCCTCGGTCTCGCCCCGCAACACCGAAGGGTCGTAGGTGGGATCCGAGGACGCGTCCGTCACGATCTCCGGCCGCATGGTCCGGAGCACCCGCCCGTACAGGTACCCGGCGCCGGGATCACCCCCCTCCCGGTGCTGGCCCACCCGCCCCACGTCCTTCCCCACCCCGGCGACTATGCGTAGCTCGTCGTCCACGATTTCCGCTTCCACGCCGAAAGCGGCCGATATGACCTCGGCCAGCTGCTGGCACGTCACCCTTATCGACCACAGCTCGGACACCATCTTCACCCCCCTCGGCCCCGCCCCGCGGTCGCCTCGCCCGTCCTCGTGACCACTCGCCACCGCCCTGCGGTGGGCCCGGCCGTTCTCATCACTACGCGGCCAAGCGCGATCGCACGACTGCGATTATCATACCTGAGAACAGACTCGCCTGCCATGGGGGCTGGCCCCCCCCCCCCCCGGCCCAACCCCCCGTAATCCCTCTGGTGCCAGGGCGTATCTCGCACACGGTCTCTCTCACCCGGGCCGTATGGCGCCCGGGAGTTCCTCTGGCACGGACCTTGCGCACCACCCTGGGCAGACATCTCACTATCGGAGGAGGAAACATCATGGGGTTCGACGTCCTGATACTGGGGGCGGGCGGGGTGGGCACGGTGATCGCCCGCGAGCTGGCGCGCTCGCCCGCCGTCGGCAGGCTGGCGGTGGGCGACGTGGACCACGACCGGGCACGGCAGGTGGCCGCCGGGCTGGGGGACCGCGCCACCGCCGTAAGGGTGAATGCCGCTGACCGGCAGCAGGTCCGGGAGGCCATGTCCGGGCTCCACCTGGTGGTCAACGCCGCCATACCCCGCTTCAACCTGGTGGTGATGGAGGCGTGCCTGGAGGCGGGATGTCACTACCTGGACATGGCCTCCGACGGTCCCGTCAACCTGCCCGGCCGGGTGACCATCTGGCAGCAGCTGGAGTACGACGGGCGCTTCCGGGAAGCCGGCCTCACAGCCATCCTCTGCCTGGGCGTGGACCCGGGCGCCACCGGGTTGTTCGCCCGCTGGGCGGCCGACCGTATGGACACGGTGGAGGCCATCATGATCCGTGACGGCGACCGCTCCGTGGCGGAAGGGTACCGGCTGGCCATCTACTTCTCGCCCGACACCTCCATCGAGGAATGCCTGCAGCCCTCGTACATCTACCGGGACGGCGAGTACGTGCTGGGAGAACCCCTGGAGACAGGAGTGGAGACATTCGACTTCCCTCCGCCCGTGGGTCCCCTGGTGGTGCGGTCCGTGCCCCACGAGGACGTGGGCACCCTCCCCCTGCACATCGGAAAGGGGCTGCGGTACGTGGACTTCAAGTACGCCCTCGACCCCGGCTACGTGGAAGTGCTCAAGGTGCTGCGCATGCTGGGCCTGCACAGCAAGGATCCCATCCGGGTGGGCGATGCCCTGGTGGCACCCCGCGATGTGGTGACCGCCCTCCTTCCCAAACCGGCGGAACTGGGGGGCCGCATCAAGGGTCACATGTGCGTGGGCACCCTGGTGCGCGGCACCGAGAACGGGCTGCCGGCGGAGTACTTCCTGTACAACCTGCTGGACCACGAGGAAGTCTTCCGTCAGCATGGGGTGAACGCCACCGTGTGGCAAACGGCCATCCCCGCGGTGGTGGGTGTGGAGCTCATGGCCGAGGGCCACATCACCCGGCGGGGGGTGCTGGTGCCCGAGCAGCTCGACCCGGAGCCCTTCTTCCCCCGCCTCAAGGCGCGGGGCTGGTACGTCTGGGTGCAAAAGAAAGTGGTCAGCCAGATGTAACAAACCTCCCCCCAGCAGCACCCTGCGCGGCGGCCACCCGGGCGACAACCCGTAAGCGTCAAATAGCGCCCACCTCCGAGAACGCCCGAGGTGAACATCACCAGAA